>PMSU01000068.1 GCA_003168255.1 Actinomycetota bacterium | reverse complement strand
CAACTTAAGCTACGTGGCATTGCCCCAGGCCGTTCGTGTGGACCAAGACCGCCGACGAGATCCTCGAAACCCTGGCTGCATACTGCTGGCGAATTAACAACTCGGGACATTACGTCGGGTCCCGGACCATTAAGTGGGATGCTTGCTGGGAACGCTGATATATCGGCGTCCGGCGGGCGTAATCCAGGCCATGACGCCCGGGCTGGTTTGCTCTAGTTTCCAATCTTCAGCTTGTTTCAACCTATGATGACGTCGGCACAAAGGCGCCAAATTGCATTCGCAAGTCATGCCATCTTTATCGTACGGAATCGTATGATCCAGATCGCATCTCGCCGCCGGCAGAGTGCAGCCGGGATACGTGCACTTGTTACTGCGGGCCCGGATCAGCCGCTGCAAAGCGGGACTGGGCCGGTACCTGGGCTCGGCGTTGTGGTGATCACAGTCGCCGGCCGCGACCGGCTCGGCGGTCACACTCACCGCCCACTCGCCATCATCACCAACGGTATTCCCGCGGCCGCTGGCGCAGCCATAGCCGACAGCCTGCCCGCTCGGGCCGGTAACGATGATGTGCCAGCGGGTGGCCGGGTGGCCGGCTGCGGCGCAGGCCAGGGCCCGGGCGGTGTCGGGGTCGATCGGCCCGTAACCGGCCGCCTCACCGGGCGCTTCGGACAGTTGCATCAAAGTGGCCAGCGGAACAGTCACATGCACCGACCCGGCCAGCGGCGGCACGTCGCCACCCGGCTCCGGACGCCGCAAGCCAGCCGGAACCTGCTCACCATCCCGCGCCTGTCCGGCGCTGCTGCCAGGGCCGGGCACGTCTGTTGCTGGGAGCAGGTCGGCGGGCGGGGTGGCGGTGTCCAGGCCGAGCAGCAGGGCGAGGTAAGCCCGCGCTCGCAACTGGTCCATCCCGAAGTCCGCACCCTGCTTCTTCCACGCCGCGGCGATCTGGCACAGCCGCTTATCGGCGGCCAGCACGCTGGCGGCGGGCAGGTTGCGGCCGGCCAGGTTCGCGGTGCCGACCGGGTCGATCCACGACTCCACCCGCGCGTCTTTCAGGGCTTCTTCCCGCTGCTTTCGCACCGCTTCCGGGTCGGCCGCCTGGACCGCGTTGCGTACCGCGCGGAACAGCTGCCCGGTCGTCATCTGCGGCGCATCCGGCAGCACCATGGCCTCGACCGCGGCGGCATGCGCATCGGTCAGGCCGGCGGTGCCGCGGGTGATGACCTCGACCCGGCGCAGGTCGAGCTGGCCGGCGGCCAGTGCGGCGGCGGTCCCGGTCAGCCGGGTGGCCAGGTCCAGCGCCAGGCCCACCTCCGTCTCGGCTGACTTGCGGGTCAGCGTCAGGGCGACGGCGACCTCATCGGCGATGAACTCGCTCAGTACCTGTGGAAACTTCCCGGCCATCGCGGGCGGGGTCCGGTCGGCGGGACGGCGGCGGGCCAGCTCCGCGACCGCGTCCAGTTCCCGCGCGGTAGCCCACGACGACAATCGCCGCCAGGCTCGCAGCACCCCGATCAGCACATCGTCGTCCAGGCCGGGAAGCCCGGCGTGCGCGCCATCGGCGAACCCGGCCAGCACTATCCCCGCAGCCAGCACGTCCAGCGTCCCGCCATCAGCGAACCCGCACCCGCCGCCCGACCCGTCCCGCGGATAGAACCCGGCCGGCCACACCTCACCAGCCCGCTGGGCCCGTCGGCTGGGCCAGTCCCCCGCCGAAGATCCCACCGGCCACACCGGCTCGGAAGGCGGGGCCGGGACCGCCGCCAGCAGCTTGTCCAGCTCCTCATCCGGCATTCCGGCCAGCTCCGCCGGCGGGCCGCAGTCCGGATCCGGCCAGCCCCACGCTTCGTCATCCGGTGGGATGTCCCGGCTGTCATCAGCGGCGAGTTCCGCCGCGTGCAACGCCTCCTGGCGGGCGGGCTCGGATGCCGCGGTCATCAACTCACCCCCGTTCGGAAGAAATTGGAGTGGCAGGGCTTGAGATGTTCTTCGAACACTATATCGCACGAGAAAAGGCGAAGCGGCGCCGACACGCCGGCGATTAGAGGATTTGGCTGCGAGGAGCTCAGGTCACCGCGACGATGCTGGCCTGCACTAGGCGGGCTTCCTCAATCCGCAGCACGCCGAGCGTGCCGCGCGGCTGGCGCCGCCGGTCGGTGGGCGATCCCGGGTTGAACACGCGCACGCCGCCGGCCGACTGGTCAAGCGGGATGTGCGAGTGGCCAAACACCACGAGATCGGCATCGGGGAACCTGCTACCCATCCGGCGCAGCCGGCCCGCCGCCTGGCCGCTGTCGTGCAGCATCGCCACCCGGACACCGCCCAGGTCAAGCTCCGCCACGTCGGGCGCCCCCCACGCGGCCACATCCGGGCCGTCGTTGTTGCCGCGGACCGCATGCACCGGCGCGTACTGCGCGATCTCGTCCAGGACCGCGGACGTGCATACGTCGCCGGCGTGCAGGATGACGTCGGCCCGCCGCAGGTGCGACGCGACCTGCGGCGGGCACGACTTCCACCGGCGCGGCGCATGTGTGTCGGCCAGCACCACGACTCTCACAACGCCATCCTGCCTGGCTCGCCGCCGACAACGGAGGATAGACGTCAAAGTCCCGCCAACCCGCGTGGCCGCGGCTGGCCAGGAGACTACGATCTCGCCATGCCGCCGAATCCGAACCGCGGCCTGGCCGCAGCCGCCCGGTGAAGGCACAGACACCGGGGCGAACCTCGCACCTCCTCGAGCCCTGGTTCACGCCGTTCGCGCTCGTCAACGGGGCGGCGGTCGGCATCACGCCGATACTGCTGCCGCTGGTGGCGGCCAAGCAGGGGGCCGGCCATGTCGGGCTCGTCATGGGCGCCTTCAACCTCGGCGCCTTCGCCGCGCCGGTGGCCGGCGGGCTGGCCGACAGATTTCGCTGTCACCGGCTTATCGCCACGGTGTGCGCCGCCCTGTCCGCGGTCACTCTGTGGCTCTTCCCGCTGGCCAACTCGCCGGTCCAGTTGCTGCTCGCGCTGGTCAACGGCGCTGGTTTCGCCGGCGCGGTCACCATCGCCAACCTGCTGATCGTGGAGCTCAGGCCCGAGGCTGAGTGGAACCAGCGGCTCGGCTGGCTGGAGACGGCGCTGAGTATCGGCCAGGGCGGCGCGCTCGTCCTCGCCGCCTGGCTGAGCGGGCTGAGCGAGCGCACCGGTCTTGGCATCGCCGCGCTGGTCCCGGCGGCCGCGGTTCCGCTGTCCTTCCTGCTGCTGCCGCGAATGGGGCGGACGGGGAAGCCCCGACCGAGCGCGGCCAGGGGCCATCGGCTTGCCAACGCGGGGCATACGGGCGAGTGGGGTCCGGTCAGCCCGTCCAGCGTTCCGCATGTGCACGGCGACCGCTTCTCGCTGGCCACGCTCAAGCGGGCGGCGGGTCTGCTGCACGGCGGCTTTGGCTGGATGCTCGCCGCCTGGATTCCCGCCTACGCGGGCTCGGCGATCGTCTTCTCGCTGTACCCGGTGCTCTTCCAGCACGCGTTCAAGGTGGCGCCGCAGACGTCCTCGCTGGCCTTCGCCTTGATCGTGTTCGTCAGCCTGCCGCTGTTCATTGTGGCAGGCCGGGTCAGCCAGCGGCGCGGGCCGCGGGCGGTGATGGCGGGCGGCTTCGCCTCCCGGGTGCTACTGCTGGCGGTTCTCGCGGTCCTGGCCGCGACCGGCTCGGTGCCGGCTGTGGTGCCGCTCGCAGCGTTCGGCGGAATTCTTTTTGCCTGGTCCTTCCTGAGCGTGGCGTCGCCCGGCCTGACCGGACAGCTCGTCCCGCAGGCCGAAGGCGAGGCCCAGGGCGTGCTCAGCGCGGCCAGCGGGCTCGCCGGGTTCGCCGGCGCGGTGCTCGGCGGCCTGGTCGCCAGCCAGGCGGGGTATCCGGCGGCGCTCGGCCTCGGCGCCGCGGCAACCGCGCTGGGCCTGGTCATCTTCACGGTCAAGCTGCTGGCGCCGCGCGGCGGCCAGGCAGCACCGGTCCGGGCGGCGTAGGACAGCACCGCTGGTAGGGTCACCGGTCGTGCGGCGGATCTCGGTGGTCGGGACATCGGGGTCCGGCAAGTCACGGCTGGCGCGGGAACTGGCCGAGGTCCTGGCCGTGCCCTGCATCGAGCTTGATGCGATCTTCCATCAGCCCGGCTGGGTCCCGCTGCCGAGACAGGAGTTCCGCGCCCGGGTCGAGGCGGTCGCCGCCGGGGACGGCTGGGTGATCGACGGCAACTACAGCAGCAGCGCGGGCCCGCTGGTGTGGCGGCGCGCGGACACCGTGGTCTGGTTCGATCTCCCCCGTCGGACCGTCATGCGGCAGATCATCGTGCGAACGCTCCGGCGCATCTCGAGCAGGGCCGAGTTGTGGAATGGGAACAGGGAGCGCTGGCGCAACTTCTTCAGCCTGAATCCCCAGCAGTCGGTGATCGCCTGGGCCTGGACAAAGCACGCCGTCTACCGGCAGCAATACCAGGCGGCGGCGCTCGATCCGGCGAACGCGCACCTGACGTTCATCCGGATCGCGAACCGGGCCGATGCGGACAGGCTGATCGCGCGGGCCCGCTAGGCAGTCAGTGCCCCAGCCGGGCCGCGATCGCGTCGACGCCGGCGATGAACAGTTCGATCCCCAACCGGTAGTGGAACTCCGGGTCGTCGCCGGCGCTGAGCGGCACCGCGCACTCGACGACGCGCGGGTAGCGGGCCACCGGCAGCGTCGCCATCCGCACCTGGCTGCTGCGCTGGTGCTCCGCGAGGTCTTCGTCGCCCATTCCTGGCTTTGCCCCCGGCTCGCTCATCACCAGCATCAGCCCGGCCCACAGGGTGCTGCGGGCGATCTCGCTGGCGTGCAGCGGATCGAACCCGGCGCCGCGCAGCACCTCGAGCGTGACCTCAGTTGCCCGCAGCGCGGCCTCGCTCTGCTTCTCGTTCTCCAGCAGCAGCTGCGAGGCGGACGGATGGGAGCGCAGCACCCGGAGCAGGGACTCCAGCAAGCCCTGGAGTTGCCGTGACCACGGCTGCGACGGGTCGACCTCGATGTCGATCTCACCCCAGACTCGGTCGGCGAGGCCGATAAGCAGCTCTTCCTTGCTGCGGAAATGCCAGTACAGCGCCATCGGGGTGACGCCAAGTTCCTGGGCAAGGCGACGGATGGTCAGCCCGTCTAGGCCGTTGGCGTCGGCGAGGGCAAGCCCCCGGTCGACCACGGATTGCTGGCTGAGCCGGGTTCGCTCTGGGTCCGGTACCTGTGTGCGTGCCATATCAGTTGACAACTATACGCCGTACAAGGCAGGCTGTACCACGTACATGTACAACGTATAAGTACAACGTACAGGTCTAGCTCCCCAGGATGGAGAAAGAGATGCCAAGACGGTGGTGGACGTTGGTGGCCGTGAGCCTCGCCACCTTTATGACCTACCTCGACAACAATGTGACGAACGTCGCGATCCCGACGATCCAGCGCAACCTGCACCTGTCGGTGGCCGGCCTGGAGTGGGTGGTCAGCAGCTATGTCCTGGTGTTCGCCGGGCTGATGCTCGTCGGCGGCAGGCTGGCGGACGTCTACGGCAGGCGCCGCCTGTTCCTGACCGGCTTGTCGGTGTTCACGCTCGCATCGCTCGCGGCTGGCCTGGCCGGAAGCGGCGGCACGCTGATCGCCATGCGGGCACTACAGGGACTCGGCGCGGCGCTGGTGGTGCCGACCACGCTCGCGATCATCATGGCTACCTTTGACGACGTCAAAGAGCGCATCCGGGCGATCGGCCTGTGGACGGCGATCGGCGCGCTGGCCCTCGCGTTCGGCCCGCTCATCGGCGGCTACATCAGCCAGAACTTCCGCTGGGGCTGGATCTTCTTCATCAACGTGCCGGTCGGCATCGTCACCTTCGTCATCGCCGCCGTCTGGATGGCCGAGTCGCGCGGCCAGTCGGCCTCCCGGCGCCTCGACATTCCCGGCCTGGCCTCGTCCGCGGTCGCGCTGTTCGCGCTGACCTACGGACTCATCGAGGGACACGACAAGGGCTGGACGTCCGCCCCGATCCTCGGCTCGTTCGCGCTCGCCGCCGTAGCGGCCGTCGTCTTCGTCTTGATCGAGGCGCGGTCGGTGCACCCGATGGTCGAGGTATCGCTGTTCCGGTCTCGGGTGTTCAGCGGCGGGACGCTGGTGATGATGATGTGGGCGTTCGGAATCTTCGGCATTTATTTCTTCACCTCGCTTTACCTACAGGGCGTCCTGGGCTTCTCGCCGGTCAAGGCCGGACTCGCTTTCGTGCCGATGGCGCTGTTCGTGGCGATCTTCGCTGGAATCTCCGGGCCCGTCGCCGCCCGGATCAGCGCGCGCTGGACGATCGCGCTCGGGCTGGCGATCATGACGGGCGGGCTGTACCTGTTCGCGCTGCAAGGGCTGCACGCGACCTATGCCGGCCTGATGCCTGGATTCCTGATGTTTGGCGCGGGATCGGGTCTGATGAACGCGCCGCTGACCAACTCGGTGCTTAATTCGATGCCGACCGACCGGTCCGGCGTCGCGTCGGCGCTGCTGAACGCCTCCCGCGAGGTGGCCGGCCTGCTGGGCATCACCGTGATCGGCGCCGTGCTCAGGTCCCGGCAGGGCGTCGCGCTGCGGCACGGTGCGACCCCGGGCCAGGCGTTCCTGGACGGGTACCACGCGGGCCTGACCGTCACGATCGCGCTGGCCGCGGCCGGCATCGTCGTGACCATCATCGCGCTCCGCCGGATCACGAACCTGGCCGCCCCGGAGCCGACCGAGATGGTAGCGGCGCGGGCCGAGGTGGCATCCCGGTTACCGGCTCACCGGCGCCTATCGGGGACCGCGACCCGCTCGCAGCCGGCCGTAGGCTGCGGAACGGGCCGACGGGCTCACGTGCTCGCGCAGGAACTCCTCGAATCCGACCTTGCCGTCGGCGTGTGACGGCGCCACGTTGCCGCCGTCGCGGTATCCGCGAAACGCCTTTCCTGGTAGCCGTACGTTCAGCAACCGGCGGCGGCGCCCGGTCGCCCGCAGCCAGGCGCGGGCAAGCTCGGCCGTGGACTGTACGCGCGGGCCGCCGAAGTCGGCCGCCCGCCCGGCCGGATCGCCGAGTGCGAGCGCCGTGAGCCTGGCCGCGACGTCACCGGTGTCCACCGGCTGGAAGCTGACGCCGGCCGGGATCATCAGCACCGGCAGCCTGGCCAGCAACTGGAACAGGTAGCAGATCAGGTCATGGAACTGGGTGGCGCGCAGGATCGTCCATGGCAGCCCCGAGTTCTCGACGAGTTGCTCGACCGTCAGCTTGATCCGGTAGTAGCCGAGCGGCACGCGGTCCACGCCCACGATCGAGACGTAGACAAGATGCGGATTTCCGTTCGCCCGGGCGGCATCGATCAGGTTGCGGGCCGCGCCGAGGTCACTGCGCGGCCGTCGGGGGTCGGACGCGCAGTGCACGACGACTGCGGCGTCGCGCACGGCCGTGTCCAGCCCGGCACCGGTGCGCAGGTCGCCGACCATCCATTGCGTGCCGGCCGGATCGTCGTCCCGCCGCGGCCGACGGCTGAGCACGCGCACCTGGCAGCCAGCGGCGAGTAGTCGCGGCACCACCTCACGGCCGAGCGCGCCGGTCCCGCCGGTCACCAGGATCGTTGACATCTCCGCCCGCCTCTCGCGTCAGGTTGCCGATGCTGGCCCACGGCAGGACCGAGCGTGACACATCGCGAGCCAGCAGCGTTAGCGTGCTCGGGCTGAGCGACGGCCCGGAGGCGTGCAAGCGTCACCAGGCCCAGCGCGGCATACTTTAAGGGTAAGACCGGGGATGCGGATGGCCAGTTGGGCGGGGTCACGGACGCACCAAATGATTTTGGCGGGCTGCTGCGCCGGCGGCGGCTTACGGCCGGGATGACCCAGGAAGAGCTCGCGGACCAGTGCGGGCTGAGCGTGCGGACGATCAGGAACCTGGAGCGGGGAAGCACCGCCCGGCCCTATCCCAGCTCGGTCGGCCGACTAGCCGCCGCGCTGCGACTGACGGACGCCGGCCGTTACGAGTTTGCCCGCGCCCGCCGACCGGCGCCCGGCGACCCGGGCACGGCGCCGGTCATGCCTGTGCCCCGGCAGTTGCCCGCCGCAGCTGCGGACTTCACCGGCCGGTCCGCGGAGCTGGAAGCCCTGGACCGGCTACTGGACGCAGACGGCGGCCTGCCGGGCACTGTGGTGGTGTCGGCGATCGGCGGGACCGCGGGAGTGGGCAAGACCGCGCTGGCGGTGCAGCTGGCCGGCCTGCACCCCGGCCCCGACCTTGACGCCTACGCCGCCGCCGCGCTCACCGCCACCACCCTGAATCAGGCCCGCCAGCTGCTGGACGTGCTGGCCCGCGCGCACCTGATCCAGCCCACCGGACCAGGCCGGCACGGCATGCACGACCTGCTGCGCGCCTACGCAGCCGAGCAGGCCGCTGACCAGGACGGACCGGACGAGGAGCAGGCGGCGCTGACCCAGCTGTTCGACCACTACCTGCACACCGCCGCCGCCGCGATGGACACCCTGTACCCCGCCGAACAGCACCGCCGGCCCCGCATCCCCCCGCCGGCCACCCAGCACACTGCCGCGCTCGGCCTCGCCAGGCAGACCGGCGACAAGTACCAGCAGGCCCGCGCCTACGACGGTCTCGGCCGCGCCTGCCACGCCGCCGGCAACCCCGGCCAGGCCCGCCGCCACTGGCAGCAGGCCCTCATCCTCTACGCCGACCCCGGCTCCCCTGAGGCCGATCAGGTCCGCGCCCAGCTGTCCGCAGGCCAAAGCGGCTAGAGCAGGCCGAGCAGCCAGCGGGGTCCGGTGACCGACGCCCCGGCGGACTCGCACCGGCGGCGCAGTTCCCTGTCCGCGGTGACCACGAGCCTGCGGCCCGGTAGGGCCCTGGCCTCGCCGACGATGGCATCGTCACCCGACCCTGGCGCCGACACGACCCGCAGGTGCCCCGGCGAGTCGAAGGCGGCGCCCCGCGCGGCGCCCTCGACGACGAGCACGACATCGGGGAACCACCGGTCCAGTGGCGGCAGGGCTAGCGCTGCCGGCAGGCCGGCAACTCCACGTTCGGCAAAGGGTGTTAGCTGGTCATGAAGCCGCAGCGCGGCAGCGGCGCGATCCCGCCACCAGCCATCCGCCCGCGAGCCCATCACGTTCGCCACATCCACGATGATCGTCACCGGGACGAGTGCCTCGGACAGGACGGGCCAGTGCTCGCCGAATCCAGGATGCAGCGGCAGCGACGCCACCTCGCCGACATCCACCCAGGCGGCATCGGTGATCTCCGAGCTGGCCGCGTATACAGGGAACAGCGCGTCGGCCGCGGCGACGAACGTCTGGTAAGACCAGCCGCCGTGATCGTCACGCAGCACGCCGCCGATGTTCACCCCGCCGGGTGGCAGGCCGCATTCCTCCGCCGCCTCGCGCAGCGCGGCCGCCATCGGGGGCTCGTCACTGTCCCTGGCACCGCCGGGCGGACCCCAGGTGCCGCCATGCTGGCCCCACTCGTTACGGCGGACGAGCAGCACGCGGACGCCGCCAGACCCGCCGCCGGGGCCGCCGCCTGGCCCGCTGTAGGGCAGCAGGCCGACCGCGCCGAACCGCCCCCAGTGCAGGTGGCCGCGGTCGCAGCGCGCCCAGCTATCTCCGTCCAGCTCGGCCACACCAGCGACGATAGCGGACGCGCTGACGGGGGCCGGGGCCGTGACCGGCCGCCGTAAGCTGTGCGCATGCCCGACGCGAGACTGGCCGACATGACCGGCCTGGCCAGCATCACCGGCCGGATCGGCAATCTTCCCCGGCGGTGGACGGCACCGCTGATCCTGGAGCTCGACCTGACCGAAGGGCTGACCGACGAGCCGCCCGCCGACCCAGTCTCCGCGCTGCTGACCATGCGCCGGACCCGGCTGGCCGAGGTGCTCGACGGCCTGCGCCGGGCCCGCACCGACGACCGGGTGCGCGCGCTCGTCGTCAAGATCGGCGGACGCAAGATCGGGCTCGGCCTGCTTCAGGAACTGCGGGACGGCGTCGCGGAGTTCGCCAAGAACGGCAAGCTCACAGTCGCCTGGACCGAGACGTTCGGCGACTTCTCGGCGGGCAACCTACCGTACTACCTCGCCACCGCGTTCGACCGGATCGTGCTACAGCCCTCCGGCGACCTGGGCCTGACCGGCGTCGCGGTCGAGCATGTGTTCCTGCGCTCGGCGATGGACAGGCTCGGCGTGGACTACCAGGTCGGCAAGCGGCGCGAGTACAAGTCCGCGCCTGACTCGTTCACCGAGCACGGCTTCACCGGCCCGGCCAGGGAGGCCAACGAGCGGCTCGCCGCCTCGATCGCCGGGCAGCTCACGGCGGCGATCACACAACGGCTGGGCATCAGCGCGGCAGCGGCCAGGGGGCTGATCGACCGCGGTCCCTTCCTGGCCGACGAGGCGCTCAAGCTGGGGCTGGTGGACTCGCTGGGCTACCGGGACGAGGTGTACGCCTGGGTCCGCAAGCGGGCCGGGCAGGACGCCATCCTGGCGTATGTCGGCCGCTACCGGCGGTCGCACGCGCTGGCCCGGCGGGTGCGCACGCTGCCAAACCCCAGGGAGCGGCGGTTCGTCGCGCTCATCCACGCCTCGGGACCGATCAGGAGCGGGCGCAGCGGCCACGGCCCGCTTTCGGGGGCGATGGGCTCTGATACCGTGACGGCCGCGCTGCGGGCAGCGGCCAGCGACGAGCGGGCCAAGGCGATCCTGCTCCGGGTGAACAGTCCCGGCGGTTCCTACGTGGCCTCGGACGCCATCTGGCGCGAGGTCGTCCGCGTCCGCGGCGCCGGCAAGCCGGTGGTGGTGTCGATGGGTGAGGTGGCCGCATCCGGCGGCTACTTCATCTCGATGGCGGCCGACGTCATCGTCGCCCAGCCGGGCACGCTGACCGGCTCGATCGGCGTGTTCGTGGCCAAGCCCGTGGTCAGTGAGCTGCTTGGCCGGGTGGGGATAACCACAGATTCGGTATCGGAGGGGGCGCACGCGACGATGTTCGCCCCGACCCGGCCGTTCAGCGAGGACGAATGGGACCGGGTCAACACCTGGCTGGACCGGATCTACGCGGATTTCACCGGCAAGGTCGCGGCCGGCCGCAGGCTGACCGCTGCCCAGGTGGAGGAGGTTGCCCGCGGCCGGGTCTGGACCGGCGCCGATGCCCTGGACCGCGGCCTCGTCGACGAGCTCGGCGGGCTGGATGTGGCGGCCGCGCATGCCCGCAGCCGGGCCGGCCTGCCCGCCAGCACCCCGCTGCGGCTCTATCCGCGGGTCAGCCCGCTGGACCGGGTACGCTCGCCTGGCTCGAGCGAGTACGTGTCCGCCTCGTCGCCGCGGCTGCTGGCGCAGGCCTGGGGCCCCGTGTCGGCGATCGCCGCCCGGGCGGGCTTGGCGCCGTACGGACCGCTGCTGCTGCCGGGAAGCTGGAAGATCGAGTGACCGAACGGGCAGGTGCCAGCGCCCTGGATCTGAGCGAGGCACTCGCGGGGTTTGCCTGCGGCGTCACCCTGGTGGCGATCGCCGACGGCCGCGACGACATCGGGACGACCGTCAGCGCCTTCTGCCCGGTGTCGCAGGATCCGCCGCTCGTGCTGGTGGCGCTGATGGCGGAGTCCTACCCGGCCGAGGTGCTCGCCCGCGCGGACGGGCCTCGCGGGTTCGCGGTCACCCTGCTGGCCGCGGATCAGCGGATGCTGGCGGGCAGGTTCGCGGCCGCCGGGCGGCCTGGGGCGCGGCTGCTGCTCGACGGCGTGCCGCAGATCCGGGGCATCCGGTCGGGGGCGCTGATCCCCGAGGGCGGCCTTGCCGCGCTCGACTGCGAGACCGCCAGCCTGATCCCGGCGGGAGACCACCTGGTAGTCATCGGCCGGGTGATGGGTGTCCCTTATGCATCGGATCTGGCGGAGCCGCTGATCAGGTTCCGCGGCAGATACCCCGCGCTGCGCCCCTGACCAGCAGGCACTCGGCGGTACCCGGCAGGGCAGCTACCGGGCAGCCAGAAATTCTGGGCAACCGTACCAATACGGACCGTTCTCCTGCGTGTCTTAAGCTAACCTCACGTGCGATTGCACGGACGGATTCCGGTCACTCGTCGCGTTTTGTGCGTCACTCATGGCGTGCAAGACTGTGACCTGAAGCATCGATGGAGGGCGAGAATGACCGAGGCGGAGCAGGCTCCCCCCGGCGTGGACCCGTCCACGCCGAGCCCTGCGCGGCTGTACGACTACTACCTCGGCGGCACCACCAATTTCCAGGTGGACCGGATTGCCGGTGACCGGCTGCGCGACGCGCTGCCCGATCTCTACGACGCGGCGTGGGCGAATCGCGGGTTCCATCAGCGGGCGGCTCGCTGGATGGCCAGCGAGCAGGGCATCCGCCAGTTCATCGACCTCGGGTCCGGGCTGCCGACGCAGGGCAACACGCACCTGTCGGTCCGGCAGGTGATCCCAGACGCGCGGGTCGTGTACGTGGACGTCGACCCGATGGTGGCCGCCATGTCCGGGGAACTGCTCGCTGACGACGGGCGCACCAGCGTCATCATCGCGGACATGCGGGATCCCGACGAGGTGCTGAGTCACCCTGATCTGCGGGCGCTGATCGACTTCACCCAGCCAGTCGGGCTGCTCATGACGGCGGTCCTGCACTTCATCGGCGACGGATCGGATCCGTGGGCGCTGGTGACGCGGTACGCCGATGCCCTGGCGCCAGGCAGCTACGTGGCACTTTCGCACGCGACCGCCGACAAGCTGCCGCCGCGTTCGGTGCAGGCGATGTACGCCACCTACGAGAACACCCCGACGCGCATCTACCTGCGGTCGCGGGCCGACGTGCGGCGGTTCTTCGACGGGCTGGAGTTCGTCCCGCCATATCCCGACGCTGCTCCGTGCGTCACGTACGTGGGCGTGTGGGGGGCTGATGACCCGGAGGCGGCCGACAGCGAGGGATCACGAGTGCTCTACTGCGGCGTCGGCAAGCGCCCGTAGGCCCGTGGATCGCGCGATGAGGGGTACACCGTGACTGCCAAACCCACCGTGGAAGAGCTCGGCATCGACGTCCTGGCGCAGGCATGGCAGCGTTCGGGGGGCGACGCCGGCTCTATTGAGATCGCTTTTGTCGGGATCCCGGCCGTGGGCGGCGCGGGTCCGGTCGGCCCGGGTCCGGCAGCGGGCTACGGGGGTCAAGCCGCGGGCGACGGCGAGTGGGTGCTCATGCGGGTGGCCGACGACCCGGCTCAGCGGGTGCTCGTGTACGACCGTAACGAGTGGGACTGCTTCCTGCACGGCGTGAAGAACGGCGAGTTCGACGATGCGACCGAGTAACACGGCAATTCATCCGAACGTCCTGGTAGACGCTCCGCAGTAACGGTGCCGTGCAGGCTGAGAAATGATTGCATAACGGCCCACGACCCGCCCTGAGCTGGCCACTTAGCGACCGCTTTGCCCACATGGCAGTCTCTCAAAACGCCCACAAGGATTATGCCGGTTACTTCATAGCGAACAACTACAAACTTTGTGATTCACAACTTAGGTAGCGGTATGCTGAAACCCAGCCCCTGTCAAGGAGGAGTGCGATGAGTGACGATGGCTACGGCGCCACGCTGGCGAAGCGCCGGCTGTCACATCACCTCGCGGTGCTCCGCAAGAGAAGCGGGCACACGGCCAACCACGTCTGCGACATCCTGGACTGGGGGCGGGGCAAGGTCGGGCGGTTCGAGGCCAATCAGTGGAAGCGCCCGGAAATGAGCGACATCCGCGACCTGCTTCGCATCTACGGCGTCGAGGGGGCGGAGAAGGAGGAGATCGAGGAGATCGCCGTGCGGGCCCGCGTCCGGCCCTGGTGGCGCGACTTCCCGCAGATCTTCGAGAACGAGTTCGCTGGGTTCGAGAACGACGCCACGCAGATCCGCGCCTTCATGCCGCTGGTCTTGCCCGCGCTGCTACAGACGACGGACTACATGGAATCGTTCATGCGGATCGGCGCGCGGCCGCCGGTCTGGCGGGAAAAGGCGCTCGAGACCCGGCTGCGGCGGCAGGAGATCCTGGACCGAGCCGATGGCACCGCGCCCAAGTTCCTGGCCGTGATCACCGAGGCCTCGCTGATGTACAAGTGGGGAACGCGGGTAGATCGCCGGGAGCAGATCGAGCATCTCGTCGAGTTGAGCCGCCGTCCCAACGTGGAACTGCGCATCCAGCGCTTCGCGGACGGGCCGCCGACCGGCATGCACTCCATGGTCAACATCTTCGACTTCCCAGGTGAACCAAGCATCGTCTTCCTAGAGACAGATTTCGCGATTGAGGAGGTGGGCAACACGGAGCAGGCAAACAGCTACATCGAAACCTATGGCCGTGCCAGCGCTGCATCGCTGGAACCCGGTGATACCACCCTCTACCTCAGCCAACTGGCTGAACAACTGGAGTAGAACCATGACTGACCTGTCTCAGGCTGCCTGGCGTAAGGCCAGCCGAAGCGCACCCAACAACGGCGGCTGCGTCGAGATCGCAGCCAACCTCCCGGAAGTGATCGCGGTCCGGGACAGCAAGCGGCCCGAAGGGGGGGCCCACGTCGTCGAGCGCGCGGTATTCACTGCGTTCCTCGCGGACGTGAAGGCTGGCCGCTACGACATCTAGGTGGATCGAGTAGTGCTCAGCAGAAGGATCCCCCGGGCTGCATCCCTGGGGGATCCTTCGCTAGCAATGCCTGTCTCAAGGCCCGGCGGTCACCGTCCGGTTTCCGCCGCATATGTCACTTTACACACGCTTGCGTCCCTGGCCAGATGGGTCGCCCGCTACCTCACGGTTACATCCCTGTCACCTGTGAGCCGAGGGGGCGACTGCTACGGCGCTCGTGGGATTTCAGCGGATGCCATTGCGCAGAAGGGCGCAAGACTCATAATCTGTGTTTCACAGATCAGTGACTCGTGAAGGCTGAGCATCATGTTTGCGTTGACCGTCGTCGTCCGCCAGGCGGCGAAGTGATGTCAGCGATCCTTGCAGGGGCCGCCGCGACTAGCGGGCCGGGAAGCGCGAGGACCGGAAGCTGTCAGGCCTGGCCGCTGCCCCTGGATGGAACCTGCGCGGGCGTGGCCCGGCGGATGTTCCGTGAGACGGTGGCTGACCTGGGCCTGGGCGGGGACACGATTCACGACGGCGTGACGATGGTCAGCGAACTCGCCGCCAACACCCTGCACGCGCAGGGCAACGTCGAGTTCGATGGCAGTCGGCAGCGGCCGATTACCGGCTCTCCCGAGCTGTGGTCATATGTCCGCAGTTGCCCGACCGGCTACGAGCTGGTCTGCAAGGTCTTCGACTCCCAGCGGGGATGGAAGTCCGGTGCTCCGCCGGATCCCGCCAGGGTGACGCTGGAATCGATCAACGGCCGCGGCCTGCGGGTCGTGTCCGAGATGTCGGATGGCCGGTGGGGTCATCACCTGACCCGCGCCCGCCTGGGCCGGTGGAAGGTACAGGGCAAGGCCGTCTGGTTCGCTCTCCCGCTATCGGCGGCACGCGGAGCTGCCCGCCTCGGCAGTCCCCAGCTCAGCTCCTGCCAGGCCGCCAAGGAACTCGAGGGACTGCTCGTCGAGCGCGGGATCGGGCAACGCCTGGTGCGCAGCGAGGAATCAGTCGCGGACATCGCGGTGCTGTCCGTTCGCCGTGATCTCACCGTGTGGTGCCGCAACGGCACCATCTCATGGACGGCGGCGGCCGGCGGCTACGAGCGGCGGACCTTTGTAGACCTCACCGAGGTCGCCGAGCAGGTAGTTCGCGCGCACGAGGAGCTCGACCACCCGGCTGACATGACAGGCGGCGTCGCGGGCGGCCCGTCGTCCGCGCTGGAGCAGGGCTCGGCCTCGTAGCTGCTGCGCCGGTGAGCCGGTGCGGGTAGTCACTCCGCTGAGCCCGCGGCCAGCTCGCCCGCGCGCCATACGGCGGCCACCAGCGGGACGCCAGGCCGGTACGCCAGGTACGCATGTGACGGCGCGTCCAGCAGCACCAGGTCGGCGCGTGCGCCCGCGCCCAGGTGGCCGACGTCGGTCCGGCGCAGCGCGCGTGCCCCGCCCGCCGTGGCCGCCCATACCGCCTCCCGGGTTGTCAGCCGCATCGCGACGACCGCGAGCGCGATGCACAGCGACATGCTGGAGGTAAAGCAGGAACCCGGGTTGCAGTCGGTGGCGAGCGCCACCGTGACGCCCGCGCCGAGCAGCCGCCGGGCGTCCGGGTACGGCTGCCTGGTGGAGAACTCGACACCGGGCAGCAGCGTGGCGACGGTTGCCGAGGAGGCGAGCGCTTCCACGTCGGCGCTGGTCAGGTAGGTACAGTGATCGGCGGATGCGGCACCGGCCGCTACGGCGACGCGGACCCCTGGCCCCGGACCGAGCTGGTTGGCGTGCACCCGCGGGATCAGCCCCACGGCGCGGCCGGCGTCGAGCACGGCGGTTGCCTCGTCCGCGCCGAACGCGCCCGACTCGCAGAACACATCCACCCACCTGGCGAACGGTGCACAGGCGTCGAGCATCTGGCCGCAGACCAGATCGACATAGCCGGCCGCGTCGCCGTCAAACTCGGGCGGCACGATGTGCGCGCCCAGGTAGGTGACCTCGGGGGTGACCTCGGCCGCGAGGCTAAGGCAGCGCGCCTCGTCCGCCACGGTGAGCCCGTAGCCGGACTTGCACTCGAACGTGGTGATGCCCTGCCTGAGCATCTCGGCGACGAGGCGACGGAGCCCAGCGCGCAGCTCGGGGTCGGTGGCGCGGCGGGTCGCTGCCACGGTTGACGCGATACCGCCGGCCTCGTAGGGTGCGCCGGCCATCCTGGCCGCGAATTCGGCGCCCCGTTCGCCGGCGAAGACCAGGTGAGCATGGGAGTCCACGAATCCGGGCAGGACCGCGCGGCCACGCGCATCGACGATCTCATCGGCGGCGGGCGCCCGCGATGCTTGCCCGGTCCAGGCCACCAGGCCCGCCTCCATGACGAGCGCCGCATCTTTGATGGCCGCGAACGGCCCGGGGCCCTGACCGCTTAGGGCCGCGGCGTCGCGGCCGTCCCGCGAGCCGGCATCATCGGCCTGCTGGAGATCGTTGGTGACAAGCTCGCCGATGTTCGTGATCAGCGTGCTCATGACGGCATCCTGGCCGATACGGCCACCCTCATCCCGGTCGGTACGGCCACCCCGGTTATCCCAGCCCGCTCGCCGAGTTGGATATCGGCGGTGGCGCCCTCGGCTGCCACCGGTAATGCTCGCTGTCGCCGGTACACCCTTAGATCATTTCGGTTCAGCCGCGTGTCACGCCAGCCTGCCTCCCCGTGTCGCTGCCTCGAGTCCCGGCGGCGCGGTTGGTACACGATTGCCGTGGTGGAACACGATTGCTATGGTGAGGCTGTCTGGTCTGGACTGAGCCGGGAAGGGCTGGTGCCGGCCGCTGAGCAGGTTGATGTCGGGTGCGGCTGCCGTCTGCGCGTCCGCGCTGCTCCTGGTGGCTGGCCTGGCGCCTGGCGTGGCCGCCGCTCAGACGGCGGGCCAGGTAACCTTCTACTCTGGCATCGGCGCCCCGTCCGGAATCACGGCCGGGCCGGATGGCGCCTTGTGGTTCGCCAACGAGAGCAACAACTCGATCGGGCGGATCACCACCTCAGGAACCGTCACCAACTACACCAGCAGCGACATCCGCTGCCCGGAGGGGATCACGGCCGGGCCGGACGGGGCACTCTGGTTCACCAACCTCACCTCAATAGGCCGGATCACGACCTCGGGAGCGGTCTCCAACTTCAACGGCAAGCGCATTGGGTACCCAGCCGGGATAACGGCCGGGCCAGACGGGGCGCTGTGGTTCACCAATGCAGAGGGGATCAACGGCTCCGTGGCCTCGATCGGCCGGATCACCACCTCAGGAGCCGTCCGGGACTTCAAGAGCAAGCGCCTCATGTATCCGGGTGTGATCGCGGCCGGGTCAGACGGGGCACTGTGGTTCAGCGAGGGCAGTTTCGAGATCGGGCGCATCACTACCTCCGGCGCAGTCACCGTCTACAAGAACCTGGACATCCTTGGTCCCTCGGGGATCACTTCTGGCCCGGACGGGGCGATATGGTTCACCAACGAAAGTGGTGAGTCCATCGGGCAGATCAGTACCACCGCCGGTCCAGCAGATCTCCCTAACCGCCAGCTAACCTAGGCTCACCGCAGCGGACGACATCGATCCGGGCAAGGCTGGAGCCTCAGTCGAGCACCGCGCGGATCGCGGCGGACAGCGCCGCGGGAACGTCCGGCACGAGCAGGTGCCGCCCGTCGCGGACCACGTCCCGCCCGCCGGACACCACGTTGCGAACGTCCGCGGCGGTCGCCGCGAAGACGACGCTCTCCAGCGCCGTGGCGGCGGCCGTGCCGGCCAGCCGCGGGGTATCAAGCGCGACCGTCACCAGGTCGGCCAGCCCGCCTGCCGCGATCTCGCCCGCATCGGGCCAGCCCAGGCACGCGTGCCCGGCAACGGTGGCTGCCCGAGCCAGCTCGTCGGCGCTGAAGTGGCCGCGCTGCCCGGTGGCGAGCCGCTGGGTCAGCTCGATCCCGCGCGCCTCCTCGAACAGATCCACCACCGCATTGCTGTCGCTGCCGACCGACAGCGGGCTGCCCGCGGTCGCCAGCGCGCGGGCCGGGCCGATCCCGTCGGCCAGATCCGCCTCCGTGGTGGGGCAGAAGCAGGCGCACGTCCTGCTGCCGCCCAGCAATTGCACGTCGCGCTCCGTCAGGTGAGTAGCGTGCACGACGGTGCTACCCGGGCCGAGTGCGCCGGCCCGGTCGAGCACCTTGGCCGGGCTTGCCCCGTAGGCGGCGCGGCACGCCTGGTTTTCCGCGCGCTGCTCGGACAGGTGGGCATGCAGTGGCGCGCCGTAGCGATGCGTCCAGGCGACCACCGGATGCATCTGCCCGGGCGGCACCGCGCGGACCGAATGAATCGCCGCTCCGGCCCTCGCATACCGGCCAAGCAACCCACCGGAATCGGGTCCGAGGGCCTCTACCCTGGCCGCCCACCGGTCCGCGTCGCCGTCGCCAAACCGCAGTTGCGGGCCGGACAGCGGCTCGGACCGCCCGCCGGCGGACAGCCCGCCCGCCAGGTAGCAGGTGTCCAGCAGCGTGATCCGGATGCCCGCCTCGGCCGCGGCCGTCAGCACCGCCCTGCCCATCGCGTTCGGGTCGGCGTACGGCACGCCATCGGGCCCGTGGTGCAGGTAATGGAACTCGCCCACGCAGGTGATCCCGGCCAGGCTCATCTCGGCATAGGCAGCGCGCGCGAGCGCCAGGTAGCTGTCCGGCTCGAGACGGCCCGCGACCTGGTACATCCGCTCCCGCCAGGTCCAGAACGTGCCGCTGCCCGCCTGGGTGATCCCGCGCAGCGCACGGTGAAACGCGTGCGAATGAGCATTGGCCAGCCCGGGCAGGGTAAGCCCCTTTAGCCGAACGGTGCCAGGCGGCGAGTCCGCCCATAGTGCGCCGACGTTGACCGCGGAGAACCTGTCGCCCTCCGCCTCAATCAGCACATCGCGCTGGACACCCTGGCCGGGAAGCCAGCCAAGCTCGGCATGCCACCGGCGGTTCACTGGCAGGCCAGGTCCTCGAGTACGGCGGCTAGCGCGATCACGCCCAGCTCACAGTCCGCGGCGTCGGCGTGCTCGGCTGGCGCGTGCGAGATGCCGGTTGGGTTGCGCACGAACAGCATGGCCGTCGGCACCCGGGCAGCCAGGACGCCCGCGTCGTGGCCTGCGCCGGTAGGGAGCACGGGCGCGTCGATCCCGGCCGCGGTGAGCACCGCGGCGACCCGGGCGCGCAGGCCGGGATCGAAGCCAACCGCCGGGGAGGCCGACTCCGCCGCCACGGTCAACTCGACTCCGTGCGCATCGGCAGCCTCTCGGGCGGCCGAACGGATCTGCGTGACCGTCCGGGTGAGGCCGTCCTGATCGGGCGCCCGTGCGTCCAGCCACGCCCGGACCGAAGAGCTGACCGCGTTGACTCCGCCGGGCTCGGCCGCGATCTTGCCGAACGTCGCGAGCGTCCCCAGCCGGTCCGCGCACTCGCGCGCGGCGAGCACGGTGGCCGCGAAGGGCAGCATCGGGTCCCGCCGGTCCGACAGCCGGGCCGTCCCCGCGTGATCGGCGTGGCCGGCGAAGTCGAACCGCCAGCGGCCGTGCGGCCAGATGCCCTGGGCGATGCCGATCGCTGCTCCCAGCGGCTGGGCTAGGGCGCGACCCTGCTCGATGTGCAGCTCGACGAACGCGCCGAGGCTGGCCAGCAGATCCTCATCGGGGCCCAGCTGGGCTGGATCGCGGCCGGCCGCGGCCATGGCGTCGGCCAGGGTTACCCCGTCGCCGTCCCGCAGCGCCCGCGCCGCGTCGGCCGTCACCACGCCGGTCAGCAGCCGGCTGCCCAGGCAGGCGACGCCAAACCTGGCGCCCTCCTCCTCGCAGAACGCGGCAACCGCGATCGGGCGGACCGGAACGCAGCCGCGGGCGCGCAGCAGGTCGATCGCGGCGAACCCCGAGACCACGCCGAGCGGGCCGTCGAACGCGCCGCCGTTTGGTACCGAGTCCAGGTGGCTCCCGGTCACGATGGCTCCGCTGCGGGGCAGCCTGGTAGCGCTAGCCCCGGCCACGGGCGGCGGGCCGCCGGACGGGGCGGGCTGCTGGACGCTGACCTCGGGTTGCTGGGCGCCGGTCATAGCTGGCGGGTCCCACCAGGCCCATAGGTTGCCGTTGTTGTCCGGTGTGACGGCTAGCTCTCGCTCGGCGGCGGCGGCGCAGAACCAGGCGCGGCATTCGGTGTCCGCCGGTGTCCAGGAGAACCGCCGGTATCCGCCGGTCTGCTCGTTGCGCCCGATCGGCAGCAGCGACTCCCACAGCCGGGCGAAGCTCATGTGCCAGACGGACCCATCGGGATGTTCACCCCGCGCTGGACGGCCACCTCGGACGCGCGCTCGTAGCCCGCATCCGCGTGCCTCATCACGCCTGTCCCCGGATCGTTGGTCAGCACCCGCTCGAGCTTGCGGGCGGCAAGCTCGGTACCGTCCGCGACGCACACCTGACCGGCGTGGATCGACCTGCCGATACCGACGCCGCCGCCGTGATGCACGCTCACCCAGGACGCGCCCGACGAGACGTTGACGAGCGCATTGAGGATGGGCCAGTCCGCGATCGCGTCCGAGCCGTCCGCCATCGCCTCGGTCTCGCGGTAGGGGGATGCGACCGAACCGCAGTCCAGGTGATCCCGGCCGATCACGATCGGCGCGCCGACCTCGCCGCGGGCGACCAGGTCGTTGAATGCCAGGCCGGCCCGATCCCGTTCGCCATAACCCAGCCAGCAGATCCGGGCAGGAAGTCCCTGGAAGCGCACCTTCTGGCCGGCCAGCCTGATCCACCGGGCCAGCGGCTCGTTGTCGGGGAACAGCTTGAGTACGGCCGCGTCGGTGACCGCGATGTCCTTGGGGTCGCCGGACAGCGCTGCCCAGCGGAAGGGGCCCCTGCCCTCACAGAACAGCGGCCTGATGTAGGCGGGGACGAAACCGGGAAACGCGAACGCGCGAGCATAACCGGCCAGCTCGGCCTCGCCGCGGATCGAGTTGCCGTAGTCGAACACCTCGGCGCCGGCGTCGGCGAAGCCGACCATCGCCTCGACGTGCGCCGCCATCGAATCGCGAGCGCGGCGGGTGAATCCGGCCGGGTCCTCGGCGCGCAGCGCGGCCATGTCCTCGAAGGCGACCCCGCTGGGCAGGTAGGTCAGCGGATCATGGGCCGAGGTCTGGTCGGTGACGACGTCGACGGGGGCGCCCATCGTGAGCATGGCAGGAAGCACGTCCGCGGCGTTGCCGAGCAGGCCGATCGACAGCGGGAGACTGGCATCGCGGGCAGCGACCGCGCGGCGTATCGCGTCATCGATCCCGTCGGCGGCCTCGTCGAGATAGCCGTGTTCGATCCGCCGCGCGATCCGGGACGGGTCGCAGTCCACGCAGATCGCCACGCCGCCGTTCATGGTCACCGCCAGCGGCTGGGCGCCGCCCATGCCGCCCAGGCCAGCGGTCAGCGTGATCGTGCCTGCCAGCGTGCCGCCGAACCGCTTCGCCGCGACCGCCGCGAACGTCTCGTAGGTGCCCTGGAGGATGCCCTGGGTGCCGATGTAAATCCACGAGCCGGCCGTCATCTGGCCAAACATGGTCAGCCCGAGCCCCTCGAGCCGCCTGAACTCCTCCCAGGTGGCCCACTGCGGCACGAGCAGCGAGTTGGCGATCAGCACCCGCGGCGCCCACTCGTGCGTCCGGACCACCCCGACCGGCTTGCCCGACTGCACCAGCAGGGTCTCGTCGTCGGCAAGGTCGGTCAGCGACGCGACGATGGCGTCGTAGGCCTCCCAGCTGCGCGCGGCGCGACCCGACCCGCCGTACACGATCAGCTGGTCCGGGTGTTCGGCAACCTCGGGGTCGAGGTTGTTCATCAGCATCCGCATAGCGGCTTCCTGCGACCAGCCCTTACAGGTAAGGGCGGAGCCGCGAGGAGCGCGAATTGTGCGTGACAGGACGGGTTCCTTAGCCGTTCAGGCCCTGGATCTCGGCAACGCTGACCGTCTTGGCCCCGGTCACTGGGATCGGGTTAAATCCGCCGTAGGTCGAGGTAATCCCCCAGGACAGCTTCGCGCTGATCGTAGCCGCTTGGCTCGCCCCAGAGAAGACGACACCGCAGTCGGGCGTGGTTCCCGGGCCGGAGTCTTTCGGCGGATCCCCCACCGGTGAGCTCGATCCGGTCGGCGCACAGGGCGAGAACGCGGTGCCCGGTGCGTTGATGCTGAGATACAGCTTGCCGGCGGTCGCTGTCACGGTCGCCGCCTCGCCGCCGAGGGCGGCCGTGGTGTGCTGGTTGGTCCCGCCGTTGAGCGTCGCCCAGACGTAGTGGGCAGGTTCACGTAGCTGCGGGCCGCCGGGTTGACGATCAGGGTGGGTGACGGAAGGGTCATGTGGTCGTAGGCGAAGTCAGCCAGGTCGATCGCAGGCACGTGCGGCAGCGGCGGCGGCGCGCCGTTCGTCACCCAGGCAAGCAGCGGAAGGCTACAGCTCCCGGGAGCGGTCAGGTTGTCCACCTGGCCATACCAGTACCCGCCGTTGTCATTTTGATGAGCCTTGAACGCCGGGACGTAGGCGAGCCGCTGAGGTGAACGAACTGCCAGACGTTGGCGTAGCAGCTCTGACCTGCGCAGCTGGTGCTGCCGCCGCCCCCGTAGCTCCCGCCGGGACCCGCGCCGCCGCCAGGACCAGAGCCGGCCAGGGCAGGCCCCGCCGCCAGCAGCGAGGCGAGCAGGCCGACCACGGCCGCGGCCAGCGCGCCGACAAGGCGGACAGCGGGACGATGCCTCATGGCTTGCACTCCCGGGCCTGGCCCTTGGGGTAGGGGGTGGTAAGGATGCCGACCAGCCGCCAGGTGCCACCGCTGTCCTTGGCGAACGTGTCGCTCTCCAGGTAATACAGCTCACCGGGCGTGGAGCTGTTGCCGAGCACCCGCCCGGTCGTGATGTCGGTGTACTGAAGGCCCGCCTCGTCAACGCAGTAGTTCACGTTCTGCTCGCCCGGGTAGTACTGGGTCGGCGTCACCGTGGTGTCGAAGTGCCTGTCCACCCCCGTGAAACCCTGATGGGCGTCCACGTGCTCGGCGACGGACGACTGCACGGTGCGCATGACGCCGCTGTTGTCGATGTAGGACGTGTAGCTCGTGTCCTTGCCGCGGGTGTAGATGGCGTAGTAGTAGGCGAGGAGGAAGTCGCGGTCCCGGCTGACAACCGCCGCCTGCGACGGATCGGACGGCAGCGAGTCGAACGCGAAGTTGACCTTGCCTGGAAACGGGACGAGGCCGCCGGCCTGGGCCGATGCAGACGGGTTAGCCGCGGTCATGGTGGCTCCGGCAGGGGCTGCCCGCGATCGCGGGCAGACCCACCAGCTAGCCGTACCGGTCACCGGTCAGCCGAGGCCGACTGCCTTGAGCCAGCCCGCTGCGACCGACGAGTAGCCGGCGTGGTTGATGACCAGCGCCTTGTCCATGGCCAGCAGCCCGGCAGTGGTCAGCTTCGCGGAGATAGCGTTCAGCGTGCTCACGATCGTCGGGTTGACGTCCGGCTTGTAGACCAGCGGGAGGACGTTCTGCGCGGCGAAGTTGTTCTTGGGGTCGGCGAGCACCTTGAGGTGGTCGGTAATGATCTGCGGTGACGTGGTGAACACGTCCGCGGCCTGCACCACGCCGTTCATCAGGTCAGTGAAGGTGATCGTGGATGACTCGTCGGTCGTGTGGAAGTGGTTGAAGACAAGCCCGTAGTTCTTCCGCAGCCCCGGGATCCCGTCTGAGCGGGTATTGAACTCGGACGGGCCGCCGAAGACCATGTTCTTCGCGAAGGGCGCAAGATCCGCTATCGATGTCAGGTGATCCTTCGCGGCGGTCGCGGCCGTCACGGTGACCGAGTCCGCGTCCTGCGCGGGAGACGGGTTGAGGATCTCCAGGCTCTTCGGCAGGTCGGCGGTCAGCGCCGCATCGACCTGCGCGGTCGTAGCCGCCGTGCTCGTCGTGTCGACCGAGGTGGTCAGCAGCGCGCCGTTGTACTCGGGAATGATCGTGAGCGCGCCCTTCTCGATCTCCGGGTAGTAGACCTCACGAGCACCGATGTTGGACTTGACCGTGACCTTGATCCCCTTGGCCTCCAGGGCCTGCTGATAGATGTCTGCGAGGACATCGCTCTCATAGAAGTTGGCCGCTCCGATGATCACAGAGCCCTTGGAACCACCCGACGAGAGCGGGTTGGACTTTGGGCTGCTGCTGCCGCAGGCGGAGAGGGTAAGGCCGACGGCGGCCGCCATGCCGACGGCCGCGTAGACCCGCAATCGGGACGGCGTCTTGGTTGCGGGCTTCATGCCGAGCTGGGTGATCCTGTGCAAGGTGATCTTGTGCACTGTTATCCGGCGCATTGCGCACTTTCCTTCCATGACGAGAGCAATCAAGACTGCTGTGCCTGCTTACGGAGTCCGGCCGGGACGACGAGACGGGCCAGGCCGACGAAGGCGAACTGGACGAGGAGGGCGAGCAGGACGACGAGCACCGCTCCACCCGCGACCTCGCCGTAGTTGTTAACGGCCAGGCCGTCAATGATGTAGCGGCCGAGACCGCCGATGCCGATGTAAGCGGCGATGGTCGCGGTCGCGACCACCTGGATCGTGGCCGTCCGCAGGCCAAGCAAGATCAACGGTAGGGCGACGGGAACCTCCACCCTGAACAGAACCTGCCGCGACGTCATCCCCATTCCGGCGGCCGCGTCCTTGAGGTCCGCATCGACGCCGAGGACACCCTCGTATGAATTGACCAGGATCGGCGGAATCGCGAGCGCGACCAGCGGGATAAGCCATGCCCAGGATGCCCCGCTGGTCAGGACGAAAACCAGGATCAGCAGGCCCAGAGTGGGCAGCGAGCGCCCGATGTTGGCCAGGCTGATGATCGCGAACCCGCCCCGGCTGGTGTGACCGATCGCTACGCCGGCCGGCAGCGCGATCACCGCGGCGATCACCATCGCGATGGCGGTGTACTCGATGTGCTCGATGAGCCTGGCCGGGACCCCCGCTGAGCCATGCCAGTGACTGGCCAGGGTCAGCCATTGCCAGGCGAACGTGAAGAAGCTCATGTCAAGCCTGCCCCGGGGCGCCCGCGCAGGGTGGCGCGCAGGATGGGCAGCCGGCTATCCCCGCCGGCACCGCGCTGCCAGGGCGTAAGCCACCTGCGGGCAAGTACGAGCACCGTGTCAGCGACGAGCGCCAGGACGATGATGAGGACGATGCCGGTGACGATCTCGGTGGTGAAATCACGCTGCTGCCCGTCCTCAAACAGGTATCCCAGGCCGCCAATGCCGATCAGTTCACCGACGCTGACCAGGCTGATACTCGACACGGTCGCGATCCGCAGGCCGGCGATCACGACCGGGGTGGCGATCGGCAGCTCGACAAAGGCCAGCCGCCGCCAGGTACCGAATCCCATCGCCACCGCGGCCTGCCTGACCGGCTCCGGAACCGACCGGAGCCCGTCCACCACGCTCGGGAAGAGCACGGCAAGCGTGTAGACAGTCAGCGGGATCATCACCGTCGTATCGGTCAGGCCGGTGTAAGCGATCAGGACGACGAAGAGCGCGAGCGCGGGAAGCGCGTACAGCACGCTCGTGATGCTGAGTACCGGTGAGTACAGCCAGCTCCAGCGGGCGCACACGATCCCGAGCGGCACCGAGATGACCAGGCCGATCAGGACCGGCACCAGGGCGAGATAAGCGTTCTGGCCGGTTAGATGCGCCAGCATGCTGATGTTGGCGAAGACCCAGCTCATGCCGCCGGTACACCCCCGGCCGCGGCAGCCGCGGCCTGCCGGGCCGCGTCGTCCGCCTTCTGGATCGCCGCCCGCAGCCTGTCATAGGAGGTCACGCCGACCACGCGGCCGTGATCGTCCACGCTGACGGCCTGGCCGGTGGTGGACAAGACGGTGGCGTCCAGCGCGGCCCGCAGCGAATCAGTGTCCGCCCGGAAGGTATGGCCGTGATCGCTGGTGAGCGGCACATCGGCAAGCCTCGTATCGGCCGGCGTGGAGTCAAGTTCGCCGGCAGCGATCCAGCCGAGCGGCAGCCGTTCGGAATCAATAACAAGGAGCCAGTGCGCGCCGGCCTTCCGTGCCTTAGCCAGCGCGGCCGCGGCCGTGGCGTCCTGGCCGACGATCGCGTCCACGTCAAGATCAAGGGTGTCCGCGGCGAGGAAGGACAGCCTGCGGATGCCGCGATCGAAGCCGAGGAAGTCCTCGACGTAGCTGTCGATGGGCGCGGCAAGCAGCCGTTGCGGGGTGTCCACCTGCACCAGCTTGCCGCCGGGCCGGAAGATCGCCACCTGGTCGCCCACCTTGATCGCCTCCTCGATGTCGTGGGTGACCAGGACCACGGTCTTGTGCAGCTCCGCCTGTAGCCGTAGTAGCTCATCTTGCAGGGAGGCTCTGACAATCGGGTCGACGGCGCTGAACGGCTCGTCCATCAGCAGCACCGGCGGGTCAGCGGCGAGCGCCCGCGCCACGCCGACCCGCTGCTGCTGGCCGCCGGATAGCTGGTGCGGATACCGGCGCGCCATTTGCGCGTCCAGCCCCACCAGGTCCATCAGCTCGCGGGCGCGTTCGCGTGCCTTCTGCTTCGTCCACCCGGTGAGCAGCGGCACCGTGGCGATGTTGTCCACGATGGTCCGGTGCGGGAACAGGCCCGCCTGCTGGATCACGTAGCCGATGCCACGGCGCAGGATGGCCGGGTTGGACTGCTGGATGTCCTTGCCGTCGATCAGGATCCGGCCGCTGGATGGGTCGACCATCCTGTTGATCATGCGGAGCGACGTGGTCTTGCCGCACCCGCTGGGACCCACGAGCACCATGGTCTGCCCGGCGGGGACCTCCAGGTCGAGTTCGTCCACCGCGACCGTGCCCCCGGGGTACCGCTTCGTCACGCTCTCGAAGGTGATCAAGGCGCGGCCTCTCTGGTCTTCTCGTCTTTTGCGGCCGACAATCGGGACTTAACGCCGGTGTCCGACTCGTGTGTTCCCTGGATGTCCGCGGTGAAGCCTGATTTCACGGGCTGCGTCAAGGGCGCCCGCGTCGCGCTCGCGGGCAACCCGCCTTCTGCCCAGGCGTCATCCATGATCCGCATCATGCTCTTGAAGTATGGAGAGGGTGTCAAGGTTACGCCTACGGGTGGTTGCGAACTCGTTACGCAGGTCGCGGCCCGTGCGTGATCGCGGGCGTGATCGCGGGCGGCCGGGGCGTTGCGGTGGTGAATGCCGGGCCGCGATGCGGCGCGAGCCGGAAACACCGCACCTGCCCGGCATGCGTTCAAGATCGAAGTGAATCTACCCCCCACCGGTGGGGGGTAGATTCACTTCGATCACCGCAGACATGGGGCTGGGCGGTGGCGGGCGCTGGGCCGACGACCGCGAACTGGATGTCTGGCCGTCTGACCTGGGGCTACGCCGGGGATCGGGAATAGCGCGCTAGGCTGCACCGTTGCCAGGTGAGCTGGGCACGGGGCGGTGCGCCGGCAATTCGCGTGGCCAGGACCAGGACCGAGTTGACCAGGAATCCACAGTGACCGCCGCACGCAACTCCAAGCCCGAGGCGCACGGACACCAGCACGAGGTGCGCGGACACCACCACCGGGACGTATCGGGCGGCTGGCTCAGGCCCGCCGTCTTCGGCGCCATGGACGGCCTGGTCACCAACGTATCCCTGATCTCCGGGGTGGGCGGCGGCGGCGCCCAGCCACACTTCGTCATCCTCACCGGCCTGGCCGGCCTCGCGGCCGGTGCCTGCTCCATGGCGGCCGGGGAGTACGTCTCGGTCTCCTCACAGAACGAACTGGTTGGCTCCGAGGTCTACAAAGAGAAGCTGGAACTGGAGAACAACCCCGATGCGGAGCAGCGGGAACTCGCGGCGACGTTCCGCGCCCGCGGCGTTGACGCCGCCGTGGCCAGGGAGGTCGCGGCACAGATCTCCAGGAACCCGGATCACGCGCTGTCCGTGCACGTACGCGAGGAACTCGGGGTGGACCCGCAGGACCTGCCCTCCCCGGTGACCGCGGCCGGGGCCTCGCTCGTCTCGTTCTCCATCGGCGCACTCGTTCCGCTGTTTCCCTACCTGGTGGGCGCCTCTTACCTGGTCCTGGCGCTTGGCCTGGCCGCGCTTGCCGCCATCATCGGCGGCGGCGCCGTGTCCAGGCTGACCGGGCGGCCGTTCGTCCAGGGTGCGGCACGCCAGCTGATACTGGGCGCCGTCGCTGCCGCGATCACGTTCGGGATCGGGCATCTCGTCGGCGGCGCAATGGGCTGACCGGGCGGCGCCGGCAGCACGGTGAGCTAACCCGGGCAGTCGTCACCACACGTCATGGCCGAACGAATCATCCGCAAGACCGCCCGGCGCTGACAGCAGCTCCAGGTCAGACTCGACCATCATCGTGACCAGATCCTCGAACTTGGTCGCGGGCTCCCAGCCAAGGCGCTGCCGCGCCTTCGAGGCATCGGCGCACAGCTGATCGACTTCGGCCGGCCGGATGAACGCTGCGTCGCACACCACATGATCACGCCAATTCAGCCCGGCCACCTCGAACGCCCGCTCGACCAGCGACTGCACCGTATGGGTGACGCCGGTGCCGATCACATAGTCCTCGGGCTGTTCCTGGACCAGCATCAGCTGCATGGCGCGCACATAGTCGCCCGCGAACCCCCAGTCGCGACTGGCCGACAGGTTGCCAAGGCGCAGCTGGCGATCCAGGCCAAGCTTGATCTTGGCCGCGGCCAGGGACACCTTGCGGCTGACGAACTCCGCACCCCGGCGTGGCGACTCGTGGTTGAACAAGATCCCTGACACCGCGTACATGCCGTAGGACTCGCGGTAATTCTGCGTGAGGAAATGCCCGTAGACCTTGGCGACGCCATACGGGCTGCGCGGGTGGAACGCAGTGCCTTCGGTCTGCGGTGATTCGCGTACCTGGCCGAACATCTCCGACGAGGACGCCTGATAGAACCTGATCTGCCCGCGCCCCGGCGTCCTGGACGCGCTGATCCCGCTGCACACCCGGATCGCCTCGAGCACCCGGAGCACGCCAAGGCCGGTGACCTCGCCGGTGAGCTCCGCCTGCGACCAGGACATCGGTACGTAGGAGATGGCGGCCAGGTTGTATACCTCGTCTGGCTGCACCCGCTCGACGGCGGAGATGAGGCTGCCCTGGTCGAGAAGGTCGCCGCGGACCAGCCGAACGTCGGAAAGCTGCTGCCGCACCTTCGACACCCGCGGGTTCGATTGGCCCCGGACCAGGCCCCAGACTTCATGCCCAAGCCCGAGCAGGTGCTCGGCAAGGTAGGAGCCGTCCTGCCCGGTGATACCGGTGATCAGCGCACGCCTGGTCAGCGGAACCTCCGCAAGTCGTCGGAATCAACCCACGTCGCGGTAGCCTACTCAGCCCGAACCAGGCAGTCGGGCGGGACGCCAGGGGACCGAGTAATACTCGGTGGTAATGTTCGCTGCCTGGGAGGTCACGCAGGCAGGCCTCGATCAGCACATCCGGCTTCTGACCAGGAAAGGCGAAACCTGCGTGACCACCGTGCGAGCCCGGGGGCCGCAGAGCGCTGCATCGCCACGCACAAGCACACCGGTGGCGGACAGCCCGCTCCGCATCGCGATGCTGTCGTACCGGAGCAAGCCGCACTGCGGCGGCCAGGGTATCTACGTCAGGCACCTCAGCCGCGAGCTCGCGGCGCTCGGCCACAGCGTCGAGGTGTTCTCCGGCCAGCCTTACCCAGAACTTGAGCCCGGCCCCGTTCTGCGCGAGATTCCGAGCCTGGACCTGTACCGCGACGAGGACCCGTTCCGGCTGCCACGGCTCGGCGAGTACCGCGACTGGATCGACGTGGTCGAGGTCGCGACGATGAAGACCGGCGCGTTCCCCGAGCCGCTTACCTTCAGCCTGCGGGTGCTCCGCTCGCTTCGCGAGCGCCGCGACGACTTCGACGTCGTGCATGACAATCAGGTGCTCGGCTACGGCTTGCTCGGCATCGGCAGGCTCGGGCTGCCGCTGGTCACCAGCATCCACCACCCGGTCAGCGTGGACCGGCGGATCGAGCTACAGGCGGCCCGCGGCCTCTCCCGGCTGTCCAAGCGCCGCTGGTACGGATTCGTCCGAATGCAGGGACGCGTCGCCCGCCGGGTCTCTCGGGCCGGCCCGATCCTGACCGTCTCCGAATCCTCCCGCCGGGACATCTGCCGCGACTTCGGCACCGACCCCGGCGACGTGCGCGTGATCCCGCTCGGCGTGGACACCCGGCTGTTCCATCCGCGCAGTTCGCCGCGGGTGCCGGGCCGGATCGTGGCGGTGGCGAGCGCGGACTCGCCGATGAAGGGCGTGACCACGCTGCTGCGCGCCTTCCGCTCGCTCGCCGACAAGCGCGAAAACGCGGACGACCAGCTGATCGTGGTCAGCAAGCCCACCCCGGGCGGCCCGACCGATCGCCTGGTGGGCGAACTCGGGCTCGGCGAGCGGGTGCGGTTCATGCACGGGATGGGCAACGTCGAGCTGGCCGAGCTGCTCGCCAGCGCGCAGATCGCGGTCGTGCCCTCGCTGTACGAGGGGTTCTCGCTTCCGGCCGTAGAGCACATGGCCTCGGGAACACCGCTGGTGGCTTCGCGGACCGGTGCCCTGCCCGAGGTGACCGGGGACGCGGCCACGCTCGTCGAGCCGGGCGATCCAGACGAGCTCGCCGCCGTCCTGGCCTGGCTGCTCGACCAGCCGCAGGAGAGGGAAAGGCTCGGTGCCGCCGCGCTGCGACGGGTCCAGGAACAATTCGCCTGGCCCGCGGTCGCCCGCGCCACGGTCGCGCAGTACCGCGCGACGATCGGTGCGCCTAAGGGGGCCGGGCCCTGCTGACCGTGGACTTCGGCCGTCTTGCCGTCAGCGAGGGAACGCGCGTGCTCGACCTAGGCTGCGGCGCGGGCAGGCACGCGTTCGAGGCGCTGCGGCGCGGCGCGCACGTGGTTGCGCTGGACAGTGACCGGGACGAGCTTGACCAGGTGACCGCCATGTTCGCGGCGATGCGCGAGGCCGGCGAGGCACCGCCAGCGGCGTCCGCGCGGACCGTGACCGGTGACGCCACGGCGATGCCATTTCCGGATGCCAGCTTCGACCGTGTGATCGCGGCAGAGGTTCTCGAGCACATCCCGGGCGATCAGCAGGCGATGAACGAGATCGCCCGTGTCCTGCGGCCGGGCGGCATCGCCGCGGTGACGGTGCCAAGCTGGCTGCCGGAGCGGATCTGCTGGGCGCTGTCTGATGACTACCACAATGTCCCCGGCGGCCACGTCCGCATTTACACCAGGCCGGAACTCGAGGCAAAGCTTGGCCGGGCCGGCCTGTCCGTCGGACCGCATCATCACGCGCACGGGCTGCACTCGCCATACTGGTGGCTGAAATGCGCCGTCGGTGTGCACGATGACGACCATCGGCTTGCCCGCGCCTACCACCGGCTGCTCGTCTGGGACATCATGAAGCGGCCGGCCGCCACCAGGCTCGCCGAGCGTGCGCTGAACCCGCTGATCGGCAAGAGCCTCGTGGTTTACGCGGCAAAGATTATGCCGAACGGCGGTGGTGTGCCCATCAAGCGGGAGCGTGCGCATGCCACCGCGTGATGGCCTCGGGTACGGGCTTCGCCACGCTGGCATCCCCGAGGTACCCGGCGTCCTCACCGCCGACCAGATACTGGCCACCGGGCACAGCGTGGCGGCTATGCAGCAGCCAACCGGCGCCATCGGCTGGCCGGACGGGCACGCCGACGCGTGGAATCACGTGGAGTGCGCGATGGCGCTGTCCGCCTGCGGGCTGGCCAAGCCGGCGCGGCGCGCCTATCAGTGGCTGGCTTCCACACAGCGCGCCGACGGCTCATGGCCGAAGAAGACGTCCGGGCAGGTGATCACCGACGCCGCCGCGGAGAGCAATCAGGTGGCCTATGTCGCGGTCGGCGTCTGGCACGAGCTACAGGTCACCGGAGACGAGGCGTTCGCGGCCGCGATGTGGCCGGTGGTCCGAAAGGCGATCGAGTTCGTGCTTGACCTGCGCACCCCTCGCGGCGAGATCATCTGGGAGCGCGGCGCGGATGGCAAGCCGGCAAAGTACGCCCTGCTTACCGGCTGCTCGAGCATCCACCAGAGCCTGCGCTGCGCGCTGGCCATCGCCGAGAAGATGGGCGATCAGCAGCCCGAGTGGGAACTCGCCGCCGATCAGCTGGCCCACGTGATCGCGTCCCATCCCGACGCGTTCGCGGACAAGAGCAGGTTCTCGATGGACTGGTACTACCCGGTCCTCGGCGGCGCGGTGCGGGGAGCCGCCGCCACAGCCATGCTCGCCGCGCGCTGGGACGAGTTCGTCCAGCCTGGCGCGGGCGTGCGCTGCGTCAGCGACCAGCCGTGGGTCACCGGGGCGGAGACCTGCGAGCTCGTGCTCGCCCTCGACGCGATCGGCGACCGGTCTGCCGCCGTTGAGCAGTACGCGGCGGTCCAGCACCTGCGAGACGGCGATGGCGCGTACTGGACCGGCTGGCAGTTCGCCAACCAGGCTCACTTCCCTGCCGAGCGAAGCAGCTGGACGGCGGCGGCGATGATCCTGGCCGCGGACGCGCTTTGCGGCGCGACCGGCGGCTCGGGCCTGTTCCGCGACGCCGGCGCGGGATCGGCGGTGGATACCGCCGCGGATCCGGCCGCCTGCGACTGCGCGGCAGACCAGCCGACCCGCTAACGCCGCAGATCCGATCGCCGCACGTGGGCCGACCCCGCCAACGCCGCAGATCCGATCGCCGCACGTGCGCCGACCCGCCAACGCCGCAGATCCGCCCGCCCGCGATCCCGGCCGGGCCAGCCGACC
>PMSU01000082.1 GCA_003168255.1 Actinomycetota bacterium | reverse complement strand
ATGACCTCAGAGGCCTCGTCAGCCACACCAAGCGCCTCCGTCACGCCATGGACGAGACTCTGCCACTCCACGCATGCCATACAGCTTGATCGATGTGGCAGAGCCCCCCACCGGTGGTAGGTAACGCCACATCGATCTTCGGCGGCGCTACGGAAAACGTGGCTCACGGGGTCGGTGGTGCCGGTGTGACGGGAGTGATCCGGTCGGCCGGGTCCGCGGGCACCGCACGATCGCCCGGGATCAGGAAACGACGGTTTATGCCACGACGTGTCCTAGGAATGCTGGGACAGCCCAGAGTCTTCGCGATCACGGCGCGGCCCGGGTCAGCGCGGGCGCGGGCCGGGGCGACGCCAGGCAGGGTTGGTACGGCGCGGGCCGGGTCAGCGCGGGCGCGGGCCGGGGCGACGCCAGGCAGGGTTGGTACGGCGCGGGCCGGGTTGGTCCTGTCCCGGGAACGGGTCAGCTGACGACGGGCGGCGTCAACTCGCGGCTTGCGCCTCTGCCAGCTCTTCGAGGACGCCATGGGTCTTGTTCGGGTCCACCGGGATGCCTGGGCCCATCGAGGTGGTCACCGTGACCCGCCGCAGGTAGCGGCCCTTTGCCGCGGCGGGCTTTAGCCTCATCACCTCGTCGAGCGCGGCCGCGTAGTTCTCCGCGAGCGCCCGTTCGGTGAAGGACACCTTGCCGATCACGAAGTGCAGGTTCCCGTTCCTGTCCACCCGGAACTCGATCTTGCCACCCTTGATCTCGGTTACCGCCTTGGCGACGTCGGGCGTGACCGTGCCGGTCTTGGGGTTGGGCATCAGGCCGCGCGGGCCGAGTACCCGGCCGAGACGACCCACCTTGCCCATCAGGTCGGGGGTCGCAACCACTGCGTCGAAGTCGAGGAAACCGCCCTGGATCCGCTCGATCAGGTCGTCGGAACCGATGTAGTCGGCGCCGGCAGCGCGGGCCTCCTCGGCACGATCACCGGTGGCGAAGACAAGGACCCGGGCCGTCTTGCCCGTGCCGTTCGGAAGGTTCACCGTGCCACGGACCATCTGGTCGGCTTTGCGCGGGTCGACGCCGAGCCGGAGGGCAACCTCGACCGTGGAATCGAACTTCGTGACCGAGGTCTTCCTGGCCAGCGCGACCGCCTCGATCGGGCTGTATAGCCGGTTGATGTCGATCTGCTCGGCTGCCTGCCGATAACTCTTACTGCGCTGCATTGCGTTCTCCTTTGTCGCGGAGGCCGTGGTCAGCGGGCCGCGCCCGGCCCTGCCACGAGACTCTTGATCAGCCTTGTACCAGGATGCCCATCGAGCGTGCGGTGCCCGCGATGATCTTCGCGGCGGCCTCGATGGTGTTCGCGTTCAGGTCGGGCATCTTGATCTGCGCGATCTCCCGTACCTGCGCAGCCGAGACGGTGCCGACCTTGGTCTTGTGCGGCTCGCCGCTGCCCTTCTCGACGCCGGCCGCTTTCTTGATCAGCTCTGGCGCGGGCGGCGTCTTGGTGATGAACGTGAACGACCGGTCCTCGAAAATCGTGATCTCCGCGGGCACAATGCTCCCGCGCTGGGACTCGGTCGCTGCGTTGTACTGCTTGCAGAAGTCCATGATGTTGACGCCGTGCGGTCCGAGCGCGGTACCGACCGGCGGGGCCGGGGTGGCCGCGCCTGCTGGCAGCTGCACCTTCACAACCGCGGCGATTTTCTTCTTCCTGGGCGGCATGTTCTGCGATCCTTACCTGGGTGTTCGGTTGCCGGCTACCGGTCAGATCTTCGCAACCTGATCGAAGGAAAGTTCGACCGGTGTCTCCCGGCCGAAGATCGACACGAGAACCTTGAGCTTCTGCGTGTCGGGGTTGATCTCGTTCACCGTGGCCGGCAGGGTGGCGAACGGCCCGTCCATAACCGTGACGGAATCGCCGGCCGCGTACTCCACGACGATGCGCTTGGCTTCCGCCGCCTTGGCGTGAGCCTCCGGCTCAGGTGCGAGCAGCGATGCTACCTCGTCCAGGCTGAGCGGCGACGGCCTGCTGGACAGCCCGACGAACCCGGTCACGCCCGGCGTGTTGCGTACCGCAGCCCAAGACTGGTCGGTCAGTTCCATCCGGACGAGGATGTAGCCGGGCAGCACCTTCTCCGAGACTTGCTGGCGCTTGCCGCCCTTGATCTCGGTGACCTGATGCACTGGCACCTCGATCTGGAAGATGAAGTCCTCCATGTTCAGCGACTGGGTGCGGCTCTCCAGGTTCGCCTTGACCCGGTTCTCGTATCCGGCGTATGAGTGCACGACATACCAGTCGCCGGGCAGCATCCTGAGCTGGCGGCCGAATTCGGCAGCCGGGTCCTCGGCCTCGACTTCGGCCTCGTCGTCGACGGCGTCCGCCGCGTCGGCCAGGCTCTCGCCGTCAGCCAGGCTCTCGCCGTCAGCCAGGTTCTCGTCGTCGGCGGCGTCCGCCGCATCGTCGGCTGCGGCCACCGGCTCGTCCGCGTCATCGTCATCGGTGTCATCGGGTGCGGCCGCCACGGCATCGTCGGTGGTGTCCGCGGACTCAGGCTCGGGCTGACGCTCGGGCTCGGGCGCCTGGCCATTTGATGGCAGGATCTCCTCGTCGGCCGCGATCACGGCCGCATGCTCGGGCTCGGTCTGCTCTCGCTCGGCCGCCTGGTCGGCCAGCGGCGTGATCGCCTCATCGGCCTGCGCCGGATCGGCGTCGCTTCGTTCGGACACGGTAACTCTTCCTCTTCGCTTTATCTGTCCTGGTAACCGCGAGCTGCGGCCACCAGGCTCCCCCCGTCACGCTGCTTCGATCATGCTGCCACGACGGGTGGACGGCCGACTCGATTCTGCCGGAAGCAGGTCTAGCCGAAAACTGCCAGCACGATCTTGCCGAGCAGGGCGTCGAGGCCGGTCACGAGCCCCACCATGACCACGATGAACACCATCGCGACTGTGGTGTAGGTGGCCATTTCATGGCGGGTTGGCCAGATGACTTTGCGCAGTTCACCGGTCACCTGCCGGACGAACAGGGCCGGCGTCGTCCTGTCTTTCTTGGCCGGACGCCCTGGCTTGGCCGGCCTCTCTGCCGGGGCCTGGTCGGTCTGAGTCGCCATTTCCTCACCTGAACTGCGCTGAAGGTTTCACCGGGTGATCAGCTGGTGCGCCCCGCCAGTCGCGACGGACCGCACTCGCAGGGCAGGAGGGACTCGAACCCCCAACCACCGGTTTTGGAGACCGGGACTCTCCCAATTGAGCTACTGCCCTTTGCCTTGCTCTGCATATCCAGCTGTCGAGTAATCATGGCGAACAGGTCCCAGCCGATGCAGGAACGCGTGCCGCGTGGGCATGCGCCGACCACAGCTGTACCGCCACCAGCCCTGAAGTCTACGTTGCCCATAGGCCGTCCGTCGAACCGTGGCCGCGGCAGGCACCTGGAGGTGCCACCATAGATGCCATGCCCATGTCACATCCTCGCATCTCCGCGCGCGTCGGCGCGATCAACGAATCGGCAACGCTGGCCGTGGACGCCAAGGCCAAGGCGCTGCGGGCCGAAGGCAGGCCCGTCATCGGCTTTGGCGCTGGCCAGCCCGACTTCCCGACCCCTGAATACATCGCCGAGGCGGCTGCCAGAGCCTGCCTCGATCCGAAGAATCACAAATACACCGCGACCGGCGGGCTGCCCGAGCTGCGCGAGGCGATCTCGGTGAAGACCGCCCGCGACTCGGGTTACCAGGTAAAGCCGGGCCAGGTGCTCGTCACCAACGGCGCCAAGCACGCCGTCTACCAGACGTTCGCCACCCTGGTCGACCCGGGCGACGAGGTGCTGGTGCCCGCGCCGTACTGGACGACGTACCCGGAGTGCATCGCGCTGGCCGGCGGCATCCCGGTTCCCGTGCTGGCCGACGAACGATCCGGCTACCTGGTCTCGGTGGCCGACCTCGAGGCCGCCCGCACCGAGCGCACCAAGGTGCTGCTGTTCGTCTCGCCGTCCAACCCGACCGGTGCGGTGTACCCGCCCGAGCAGGTCGCCGAGATCGGCAGGTGGGCGGCCGCCAACGGGCTGTGGGTGATTACCGACGAGATCTACGAGCACCTGGTGTACGGCGACGCCAGGTTCGTCTCCATGCCGGTGGTGACACCGGAGATCGCCGACCGCTGCGTGGTGCTGAACGGCGTGGCCAAGACCTACGCGATGACTGGCTGGCGGGTGGGCTGGATGATCGGCCCGGCCGACGTGATCAAGGCCGCCGGGAACCTCCAGTCGCACGCGACCTCGAACGTCTGCAACGTGGCACAGCAGGCCGCGCTCGCCGCGGTGAGCGGGGATCTGGCGGCGGTCGCCATGATGCGGGAGGCGTTCGGCAGGCGCAAGACCACGATGACCAGGATGCTGAACGAGATTCCCGGGGTGATCTGCCCGGAGCCGCAGGGCGCCTTCTACTGCTATCCCTCGGTGAAGGGCCTGCTCGGGCTGGAAATCGCCGGCCGCCGGGCGGCCACCTCGGCGGAGCTGGCCGAGGTGCTGCTTGACGAGGCCGAGGTCGCGGTGGTGCCGGGAGAGGCGTTCGGCACACCCGGGTATTTCAGGCTGTCCTGCGCGCTCGGCGACGCTGATCTGGAAGAGGGCCTGACCAGGATGGCCAAGCTGATCGGCCAGGCCAGCTAGGCACGGCCCAAGCAACCAGACAGCGAGCGAACGGGCCGGCCGGCGCGGCAGACTAGGCCGATGACCACCGGACCGACGACCGGACCGACGACCACCGGACCGACGACCGGACCGACCACCGGACCGACGACCGGACCGACGACCGGACCGACCACCGGACCGACCACCGGACCGACCGTCGGTCCGATGACCACCGGACCGACGACCACCGGGCCGACGACCACCGGGCCGACGGGACGGCCGCTCCGCTCGCTTCCCAAGGCGCACCTGCACCTGCACCTGACCGGCGCGATGCGACACGCCACGCTGGTGGAACTGGCCGCCACGCACCGGGTCCAGCTACCCGCCGCGCTGGCCGGCGGTGACTGGCCGGTGCGGCTGACCGGGGCCAGCGACGAGCGTGGCTGGTTCCGCTTTCAGCGGCTTTACGACATCGCGCGATCGGTGCTGCGCACCGAGGACGACGTGCGCAGGCTGCTGCGGGAGACCGCGGAGGACGAGGCGGGCGACGGCTCGGGCTGGCTGGAGATCCAGGTGGACCCGTCGGGCTACGCCGGGCGGTTCGGCGGGCTCACCGCGACCGTGGAGCTCGTGCTCGACGCGGCGGCCCACGCTGCCGCCGTGACCGGGGTCGGGATCGGCGTCATCATCGCGGCCAACCGGACCAAGCACCCGCTGGAGGCGCGCACGCTCGCCCGGCTGGCCGCGCAGTACGCCGGGCGCGGCGTGATCGGGTTCGGGCTGAGCAACGACGAGCGGCGCGGTTCCACCGCCGACTTCGGGCCGGCCTTCCGCATCGCGACCCGGGCCGGGCTGCTGTCGGTTCCGCATGGCGGCGAACTGCTCGGCCCGGCCAATGTCGCGGCGTGCCTCGACGAACTGCACGCCGACCGGGTCGGGCACGGCATCGCGGCGGCCGAAGATCCCGGGCTGGAGCGGCGGCTGGCGGCCGGCCCGGTCACCCTCGAGGTCTGCCCGTCGTCCAACGTGGCGCTCGGCGTCTTCGGTAAGCCCGCTGATGTCCCGCTGCCGCGGCTGCTCGAGGCGGGAATCCAGGTCGCGCTGGGCGCCGACGATCCGCTGCTGTTCGGCTCCCGGCTCACCGCACAGTACGACCTGGCGAGAAACGCGCTCGGCCTCGGCGACGGCGAGCTGGCCGAGCTGGCCCGGATGTCGGTGCGCGGCTCGGTCGCGCCCGACGACGTGCGTACCAGGCTGCTGACAGGCATAGACGCCTGGCTGGATGGTCAGTGGTCAGAGCGAGACGCCGACGAGCACGGGCTCGGGGACTAGCTCGATACCGAACGAGCCGTGCACACCGTCTCTTATTTCCGCGGCCAGCGCCAGCAGGCCTTTCGTGCTGCCCCCGCCCGCGTTGACCAGCGCCAGCGTGTGCTTCGCCGATATCCGTATGGCAGCGCCGTTCGGAAAACCCTTGGTAAAGCCTGCTCGCTCGATGAGCCACGCCGCCGGCACTTTTACCTGGCCGTCTTCGGCCGGGAACGCCGGGACCGCGGCGTCCGGCCCGAACCTGGTCCGCACCGCGCGTTCCAGGGCGGCAAGCTGAGCCTGGCTGATCACCGGGTTGGTGAAGAACGAGCCGGCACTCCTGGTGTCCGGGTCGTCCGGATCGAGCACCATCCCCTTGCCGCGGCGCAGCTCGAGCACGGCGGCGCGGGCGTCGGCCAGCGGGACGCGGTCCCCGGTGGCGACGCCGAGACGGCGGGCCAGCTCGGCGTACCTGATCGGCAGCGACATCGCGTCGCGGGCGAGCCTGAAGGTGACGCTCAGCACCACGAACCTGCCGGTCGGCGCGGGCGGGCGGGGCGGCCCCTGCTGCTGCTGGGGCTGGGGCCGGGGCCGGGGCCGGGGCCGGGACTGGGGCTGGGGCTGGGGCTGCCAGCCGATGCTGCGCTTGAACGCCGACGTCCGGTAGCCAAACCCGCAGTCCGCCCCGGCCAGTTCGACGACCTCGCGGCTCGCCCTGTCGTAGGTGCGGACCGCAGTGATCGTCTCGGCGACCTCCTGACCGTAGGCGCCGACGTTCTGGATCGGCGTGGCACCCACCAGGCCGGGAATGCCGGCCAGGCACTCCAGGCCAGCCAGTTCGCTGGCCACGCAGCGCTGCGTGAGCCCGTCCCAGTCCTGGCCGGCCGCCGCGGTCACGGTCACCGACCCGCTTTCGGCAGCCATCACGACGCCACGGGTCAGCACCGCGATGACCGTTCCGTCGAAGCCCTCGTCGGCGATCACCAGGTTGCTGCCGCCGCCGAGCACGAGCAGCGGCTCGCCGCGCCGGTCAGCGGACCGCACCTGCGCCACGAGCTGGCGCTCGGTATCGGCGGCCACGAGCTTGCTCGCCGGACCGCCGAGGCCAAGCGTGGTGTACCCGGACAGCGCGACCCGCTGTGCGGCAGCCGTCATCGCGCCCGTGGGTCTCTCAGCCCGCCGCCGGGCGGCGGATCCTGGAGCCGAACAGGTCTCGCAGGCTCACCACGCCGAGCACGGTACGGCCGTCGACCACGGGGAGGTGCCGGAAGCCGTTCAGCAGCATGATCTGGGCGGCATCCTCGGCTGGAGTGTCCGGGCTCGCCGATTGCGGGTCGGGGGTCATCCAGGCCGACACCGGGGATCGCGCCAGGTCCTCCGCGGAGGCAGCGGCCCGCAGCACGTCCCGCTCGGTCAGGATGCCGGCCAGGAACGATCCCTGCATGACGACCGCGGAGCCAACCCTGGCCCGCACCATGCCGGCCGCGGCCTCGGTCAGTGATGTCTCCGGCGTGGTGGTCAGCAGGGTCACGTGCATCAGATCCCGCAGCACGGCGACCGGGGCCTGCTCGCGCTGCGCCACGTTCTCAGCCACTCTCCCCGACCTCATCGAGCTCGTGGTCGCGGTGCGGCTGGGCGGGCACGGAAAGTTCCTGGGACAGCATCCGCCACAGCGAGCCAGCCCAGCCGGAGACGGCCGGCCACCTCTTCCAGAACACCTGAAGCGTTGTCTCGTCGAACTGTGCGTGCGCCTGCTCCGGGGTGGTGGCGTGCGCGATTTCCTCGAGCTGGTGGATCAGTTCGAGGAACCGTTCGGCGGAGTCGTCCATGGAATCACCTCCGGGCGAGTGTAAGCCCGCGCAGCGCAGCGGCGCGAGAGCACGCCGTGGTCAGCTCGGCTGTCCGGCCGCCGCGGGGGCTGGCATGAGGTACAACAGTGGTTCATGGAGAGCTTTCTCGTCCACGCAGGCTACGGGGCACTCATTCTTTTCGCCTTTATCGAGGCCGCCTGCATCCCCATCCCATCAGAGATCACCTTCGGCTTCGCCGGCGTGCTGGCCTACCAGGGACACCTCAACCTGGCCCTGGTGATCATCATCGGAACGCTGGCCGAGCTGGCCGGGTCCTACGTCTCCTACGCCGTGGGGCGGATCGGCGGGCGGCCACTGGTCGAGAAGCTCGGTCGCTATGTCCTGATCACGCGCGCCGACCTCGACCGGGCGGAGCGGTTCGCGACCGGGCGCGGTTCCTGGGCGATCCCGGTGGGACGCGCGCTGCCGTTCGTGCGCACCTTCATGTCGCTGGTGGCCGGCTTCATCGAGATTCCGCCGGTGCGGTTCGGGTTGCTGAGCCTGCTGGGCACGGCCATCTATTCGGCGGCGATCGCCTCGGTCGGCTACGGCGTGGCCAGCGCGTGGACCAGTGTCTACCACGGCATCTCGATCGCCAGCTACGCGATCGCGGTCCTGGTCGTGCTCGCCATCGCCGCCTTCATCTGGCACCGGCTGCGCGAGGTGCGGAAAGAGGCTCGCCACGATAGCGATCAGGTGCGCGACCCGGTCGGGTGATCTTCCTGGCCTGGCTTACCCGTCGTCGGCCGGCCCGGCGAGCCAGGCGCGTATGTCGGCTCCGTGCTCATCCAGCTCGGGCGGCGGCAGGTCGTACCTGGGCGGGGTAGCGGAAAAGCCGATCGGATTCCTGATCGTGGGGATCGCCTGCTCGCCCTGGCCCGCGCTGACGATCGGCCGCAGGCCGAGTTCGGTCGCGAGGCTGACCCCGCCGTCGACCGTGTTGATCGGGCCGCACGGCACCCCGGCAGCCATCAGCTCGCGGAACCAGTGCTGCGCCGAGTGCCGCCGCAGCTCGGCGATCAGCAGCGGCCGCAGCTGGTCACGGTTGGCGGTGCGGCCGGGGTTGCGGGCGAACCGCGGGTCGCTGGCCAGTTCGGGGAGGCCGAGAATCTCGCAGAGGCGGCCGAATTGCCAGTCGTTGCCGGCGGCGACGATCAGGTCGCCGTCACCGGTGGGCAGCGCGTCGTAGGGGAACAGGCTCGGGTGCGAGTTCCCCATCCGGAACGGCACGACCCCGCCCGCCACATAGGCGCTGGCCTGGTTGACCAGGCCGGACATGGCCGAAGACATCAGGTTGACCTCGATCCGCTGGCCGTCACCGGTGGCGCCCCGGTGGTGCAGGGCCGCCAGGATGCCGATGGTCGCGTGCAGGCCGGCCATCACGTCGAACAGTGAGATGCCGGCTCGGTAGGGCGGGCCTTCGGCGCCGCCGGTCAGGCTCATCAGCCCGGACATGGCCTGGACGATGAGGTCATAACCGGGCAGCGCCGCGCCCTCGCCGGTGCCGAACCCGCTGATCGAGGCGTAGATCACCGAAGGATTGCGCTTGCTGACCGCCTGGTAGCCGAGCCCGTACTTGTCTAGGCCGCCCGGCTTGAAGTTCTCCACGAAGATGTCCGCGCGGCGGGCCAGTTCCCTGGCCGCGGCCAGGTCGGTCTCGTCGCGCAGGTCGAGCACGACCGAGCGCTTGTTGCGGTTGATCGCCAGGTAGTAGGTGGACACGCCGTCCCTGGTGGGCGGCATCCAGTGCCGGGTGTCATCGCCGTCAGGGCGCTCCACCTTGATCACATCGGCGCCGAGGTCGGCCAGCAGCATCGTGGCGTAGGGGCCGGCCAGCACCCGGGCGAAGTCGGCGACCAGCAGCCCGGACAGCGGGCCCGGCGGCCCGGTCAGCAGGCCCGGCGGCCCGGACGGGCTGGTCGGCCCGGTCGGCAGGCCCGGCGGCCCGGACGGGCTGGTCGGCCCGGTCGGCAGGCCCGGCGGCCCGGACGGCCCGGACGGGCGAGCGCTGTCACTGTCCTGCGTTGGTGGCTGGCTCATTCCGGTGATCTCCGCGTCTGGACGGCCTGGACGGACTGTAGCGTTCCGCCTCGCCCGTGCCGTTCGGGCCGGTTTGCCAGCCGCCACGCCAGCGTCTGCACGAGGGCAGCGCTGCGCGCGGACGGCCGCGGCGCCGCGCCGTCCGCCAGTCCGTTCCAGTACAGCGACCAGGTACCTGCCACCAGCCTGCGCAGCGGCGGGGTCGTGAGCATGCGCATGGCTGCCGACGCGAGCCGGGGACGGGCGAGCATCGCCTCCTGTAGCGCCGCCGCACCGGTCATGTACGGACGCATCAGCTCGCCGATTACCTCGGTGTACACGCAGGCCGCGCGGGCCGGGCCGGCGGTCACCGCCTCCGCCGCGGCCCGCGCGCTGACCATGCCGGGCGCGATTCCCTCGCCCTGCAACGGGTTGATCAGGCCAGCCGCGTCGCCGACCAGCAGGACGTTGCCTGCCGCTGGCGGGGTTCCGGTTCCGCCCATCCTGAGCCAGCCGCCCACGATGGGTCCCGGTTGTGCGTCCGGGCTAATATCGCCCTCCCGCCGCAAGATGGCGCACAGCCGGTCAAGATCTGGCCGCAGCAGGGCCGGGGTCCGCCGCCTGCCCATGCCTACGCCGATGCCGACGTTGGCCCGCCCGTCCGCGCCGGGGAAGAGCCAGCCATAGCCGGGGTAGATGCGCCACGGCTGCGCGTCGAGCAGCATGAGCAGCGGCAGCGGCACCTGTGCCGGGATGTAGCCGCGGATCGCGAAGCCCCACAGCGCGTTATCTGGGTCGAGCATCCCGGCGAGCTGAGCCACCTTGCTGAGCGCCCCGTCCGCGCCGATCACGATGTCGGACTCAAGCCGCCCGCCGTCGCTGGTGATCAGCGCCGTGACCGAGCCGCCGGATGCCAGGTCGGCGGCGCTGATCCGGGCCCTGACCGGTGTCGCGCCCGCCGCTATGGCCGCCGCGCGCAGACAGTCGTCGAGGATCCGCCGTGGCACCACCATTCCGTGATCGGCATAGGTTTTTCCGCCGAACGCAGGCAGCCTGGCACGCCGCCGCGAAGGCCCGGCCACCAGCAGATCAGCCCCCGTCCCCGCGTCGGGCACCGCCACCGCGAGTTCCTCGAGCAGCCGTACCCCGCGCGGCCCGATCAGGTCACCGCACGCCTTGTCGCGCGGGAAGGCGGCTTTGTCCACCAGGGCGACGCGCGCGCCCGACCTGGCCAGCACCAGCGCGGCGATGCTTCCGGCTGGACCCGCGCCTGCCACCACGACGTCCCAGCAGGTGACCGGGGTCACCGGGCGAGTACCAGCGCGACGGCCAGCGCGCTGACGGCCCAGGCGAAGGCGCGCAGTGCCCGCTCCAGCGGTGCGAGGAGATCCGCGCGGCCGAGCTCGCGCTGGCTGTCATCGGAGTAGGTGATCCGGACCGACGCCAGCGCTACTTTGCGCCGCAGCGTCCGGGCCGGGGTGCTGAGCGACCGCTGGCCAAGCGACAGCAGGAGGGCCGCTACCGCCGCCACCCACGCGGCGGGCGGGAGGGTCCAGTGCTGGGCGTATGCGCCGACGAGCACCGGGAAGGCCCCCCAGGTGGCCGCGAATCCCAGGTCGTTGTGCAGCACGCCGCCGAGTAGCTCGAGGTTGTAGCCGAACACGAACAAGCCGCCGGCGACGACAAAGGGCAGCAGCCGCAGCCCGCCAAAGGCAACGCCCGCCACCATCGCGGCACCGATGCTGACCGCCGCGGCCACCTTGAGCGCGGCGCTGCTGATGCCGGTTCCGAGCGGCCGGCCGTTCAGCTCGTCGAGGGCATGCGCCCCGACGCCCACCGCGAGGAAGAAGGCGAGCAGCGTGCCGCCCAGCCGCCAGAGCACCAGGTGCGGGACGACGGCCGCGCCGATCGCTACGTAGGACAGATGCCAGAGGGTGTAAGGCGGGTGCAGCAGTGTCAGCCAGTCCCGCAGGCCGCCCGTGCCGCTGCCCACGTCGTAGAACGCCGCGCGGCGGGGCGGCGCCTTCATCCTTGTACCCCCGGGTTGGCGGACATGCGCTTGCGGCCGGACATGACCAGCCCGCCGCCGAGGCTCATCAGCTGGACATCGACGTCTTGCATTCCGGCGGCGCGCCAGGCCGCTAGATGATCCGCCAGCGGGTGCAGCCGGTAGTGCACGGAGATGCTGGGACCGAGGAACTGGCCGACCCGCAGCCAGGCCGGGCCGCCGGTCAGCCCGCCGAGCAGCGGCAGCGCCGCACGGGTGTAGAGCTGCCAGGAGGCGTGCCACACCGGACGCGGCGGCACATAGAAGTCCAGGCTGGCCAGCGTGCCGCCGGGCCGCAGGCAGCGGGCAAGCTCCGCCACGGTGGCGGCCGGGTTGTCCACATAGCGCAGCAGGTAGGAGAAGATCACCGCGTCGAAGCTGCCATCGGAGAAGGGGAGCTGGTCTGCGTGAGCGACCGCCAGCCCCATCTGCTTTTGGCGGCCAACGCGCCGCATGTTCGCCACGCCTGCCCGCAGCATGGGCTCGTTCAGATCGACGCCGACCACCTGGGCACCGGTGCGCGCGGCCACGGCCAGTGCGATGCCCGCCGGGCCGGTGGCGACGTCGAGTACCCGCTGCGGCTTGGCGGCAGCGACGCGGTCAATCACGGCACCGCGCCAGCGCCGGTCCTGGCCGAACGACAGCAGGTATGCCAGCCGGTCATAGCGGGCGGGCAGGTCAGCGAATACCGCGCGCGACACGTCGTCGCCCCGCAGCTGTCTATTCACGATGGGCACGACCGTCCGGGTGGGGTTGACATACCTCTCCAATGGGATCACATTCACAGCCGATTATCGCGGTGCGTGCTCCTTGCGCATCGCGGCCCCTGCTGCTACCCAGCCCGACCGCCCACAGCGGCGAAGCCGACCGCCCAGGCATCGCTGGGCGTCGCCGCGGCGACGCTGTCGCTGGTTGTCGTCCGACCTCTGGACGTTCGGACTAATCATGGTTGTGAAGCCAGCCGCCGCCGGGGCGGTAACTTGGTTCGCGGCCCCGGGCTGTCGTGCCTCACGTTAGCGGACGTACGGATCGCCGTCGCGGTTCAGCCCGCGACGAAGATCGATGAGCGGCGACGGCGGTTATCGTGAAGGATCAGGCGTCGTATCCGACGCGAACTCGTCCCGATCAGCTCTGATGCAGGCAGGGAGATGAGCGTGCGCATCGGCGTTCTCGGCCCGCTGGAGGTGCGGGATACCGCCGGGCAGCTCCTGCCGGTCGGCGGCGCGCGGCTGCGCAGCTTCCTGATCCGGCTGGCCATCAGCGACGGCCGGCCGGTGTCGGTGGACCGGCTGGCCGAGGATCTGTGGGCGGACGATGGCCCCGCTGACGCCGCGAACGCGGTTCAGGCGCTGGTGTCCCGGCTGCGCAGCACGGCCGGCCGGGACACAATCGAGCACGGGCCGGCGGGCTACCGGCTGGCCGTTGCTCCCGGCGAGGTCGACGCCCGGGCGTTCGAGCAGCTCGTTGTCGTGGCGCGCGGCGCGCTGGCCGCCGGCGACAACGCCGCCGGAGCGCGCACGCTGCGTCAGGCACTGGACATGTGGCGGGGCCCGGCCCTCGCGGACGTCGCGGACGCGCCCTTCGCCACCGCGACGATCGCGCGCCTGTCCGAGCTCAGGCTGGCGGCGATCGAGGACCGGATCGACGCCGACCTGGCGCTCGGCCGCGGCGCCGGGCTGGTTCCCGAGGTCGAGGAGCTGGCGACCGCGCACCCGTTGCGGGAGCGGCTTCGGGGGCAGCTCATGCGCGCGCTGTACGCGTCGGGGCGGCAGGCAGACGCGCTGGGCGTCTACGAGGACACCCGCCGGGCACTTAGCACCGGGCTCGGTGTTGACCCGTCGCCTGGGCTGGCCGCCGTGCACCTGGCCATCCTGCGCGGCGAGCTGTCCCCTGGTCGCCTGGCACCGGGGTCGGCTGCTGGCGGTGCATCGGCGGCAAAGCCGGCCCAGCGGCGCCGCATCAGCCTGCCCGCCCAGCTGACCAGCTTCGTGGGCCGGGGCGACGAGCTTGCCCGGGTAGCCAAGCTGCTGGCCGAATCGCGGCTGATTACGCTGACCGGGCCGGGCGGGGCGGGGAAGACCCGGCTGTCGATCGAGGCCGCCGCCCGTGTCGCGGATCAGGTACCGGACGGGGTCTGGTTCGTGCCGCTGGCACCGGTACGCGATGCGCTCGATGTACCGCAGGCAGTGCTGGCGGCCATCGGTGCGCAGGACTTGGCGTGGCCGACCGACCCGGTAGAGGCCGCGCGGCTCGCCGCCATGGAGCCACTGGACCGGCTGAGCGACGTGGTCGCCTCGCAGCGACTTGTGCTGGTGCTCGACAACTGTGAGCACGTGCTGGACGCCGTTGCCCGGCTGGCCGCGCGGGTGCTGGCCGACGCCGCCGGCGTGCGCATCCTGGCGACCAGCCGGGAGCCGCTGGGCTTGACCGGCGAGACCCTGTGCCCGGTCCCTTCACTGCCGCTGCCGCCGCAGGACGCCGACGCCGACGAGGCGGCCGGCTACCCGGCGGTCCGGCTGTTCGCCGACCGCGCGGCCGCCGTGCGGCCAGGGTTCGCGGTGGACGCGGAGACAGTAGGCCCGGTCGTGCGGATCTGCCGGGCACTTGACGGCATTCCGCTGGCCATCGAACTCGCCGCCGCGCGGGCGCGCGCGCTGACGCCTGCCCAGGTCGCCGACCGGCTCGACGACAGGTTCGCGCTGCTTTCGGTCGGCAGCAGGGCGGCGGTGACCGGTGGGGATTGATCGTGTGCCTGCTCGGCCTGGCTGAGGTCGCGATGGCCCGGGGCAGGCCGGCCGACGCGGTGCGCGCGCTGGAGGAAGCACGCGGATATACAGCCGAGGGCGTTTCGGCCAACTGGGGCGAGACGATGCGCATACCGCTGGGCCGGGCCCGCGCCCAGTCAGGCGACATCGACGGCGCCCGTACGGACCTCGAGTGCGGCGTGCGCAGCGCCGAGCGGATCGGCGAGCATGACGACGCGGCGTCGGGGTACGTGCAGCTCAGTGAGATCGCCCGCCGCGACGGGGACCTGGCCGGGGCACGCTGCCTGCTGGAGCGCGCCCGAGAGATCGTCGAGCCCAGGCAGCAGCGGGTGGACATGGCCTCGGTGGCGGCCAGTACGTACAGCAAGCTCGGCTGCATCGCCGAGCAGGAAGGCGACCTGGCGGAAGCCGCGCGGTGGCACGCGCGCGCCATCGGCACGCTGGCCGAAATCACCGTGTCGCTGCTGCCCAGCAACCCCACGATGGCTACCGTGGTGGAGGGGATCGCCGCGCTTTCCGCTGCCCGCGGTGAGCACGCCAGGGCCGCCGAGTTGCTTGGCCTCGCGGACATGCTGCAGGGCTTCAGCAACGCTGCCAGCATGGAAGTGATCCGGGCGAAGGCCGCGATAGCCGCAGCCGTCCACGACGCCGCCTTTGAGGCTGCTTATGCTCGCGGCCGCGGTCTTGACCGGTCTTACGCGCTAGCGGTGACGCCGTGAGCCCGCGGCCGACGGTGGTCGCGGGCTCACGGCGTTACGTCTTACACGCGTCTGCGGTACATCCGCATCGCCAGCGGGAAGGCCACGATGGTGATCCCGGCCGCCCAGGCCAGTGTGAAGAGCACGTGCGGGCCGGCCGACCCGCCCATCGTGAGCGCCCGGACCGAGTCGGCCAGGTCGGTGACGGGGTTGACCTTGACCCAGGCCTGTAGCCAGCCCGGCATGGTGCGGGTATTGGCCAGCAGGACGCTGCTGCCAAACACCAGCGGCATCGTCCAGATGAAGGAGATGCCCTGCACGGTCTCCGTGACGGGGCCACAAGCCCGATCAGCGCCGAGATCCAGCACACAGCGAGGTAGAACAGGTACGCGAGGCCATAGGCCGCGGCGATGGCCAGCGGCCCCGCGTGGAAACGGAAGCCGAGCGCCGAGCCAAAGCCGGTGAGCACTCCCATGACGACGCAGAACCGAACGGTGTCGCCGAGTACCGCGCCGACCAGCGGAGCAGAGCGTGCGATCGGCAGGCTGCGGAACCGGTCGAACACGCCCTTGTGTATGTCCTCGCACAGCGCCGTGCCCAGGCCCATCGTGGCGAACATGGCCATCTGCGCGATCATGCCAGGTAGCAGCTGCTCCAGGTAGGCGTGCGTGCTGCCGGCCACGACACCGCCGAACACATACAGGAACAGCACGAGAAAGACGATGGGCATCAGCGTGACGTCCATCAGCTTCTCCGGTGAGTGCTTGAGCTGCATCACGTTGCGCCAGGTCAGGGTCAGTCCGTTGGCGAGCGCCTGGCGTACGCCGATCCGCCGGCGCAGTATCCGGCGAGACTGTCCGGCCGGGCTGGCCGACTCGGTCGGCCCGGCCGCGGCCGGCTTGTCAGCGGTGGCAGCGGTGGCACCGGGAGCAGCAGTGGCAGCAGCAGCGGTGGCAGCGGTGGCAGCGGTGGCAGCAGCAGCAGCGGAAGCTACCTGCGGGGTCATGCCGCCATCCCCGCGCTATCAGTGGTGCCGGGCTCCGCCTCACCATGTTCCTGCGCGTGATGCCCGGTCAGGGTCAGGAACACCTCGTCCAGGCTGGGCAGCCGGAGCGCGAGCTCGGCCGCCACGATGCCTGCCTCGTCGAGCCGACGCAGGACCGCAGGCACCATGGCCGGATCGCTCACCGGAGCGGTGACCAGGCCGGTGTCCTGACGGACCTCCGGCCGGACCCCCGTGACCTCGGTCACCGCGACCGCGACCTGCATGGTGAGCGCCGGGTCGACGGCGCGCACCACGAGCGTCTGACTGCCTGTTCTCGCCTTGAGCTCAGCCGGTGTGCCGGCCGCCACTACCAAGCCGTGGTCGATAACCGCGATCTGGTCGGCGAGCTCATCAGCCTCCTCCAGGTACTGGGTGGTAAGCAGGACGGTCGCCCCGTCAGCGACGACACTTCGGATCGTCTCCCACATCTGGTTGCGCGCCCGCGGATCAAGCCCAGTCGTCGGCTCATCAAGGAACAGGACATCGGGCTCGCCCAGCAGGCTCGCCGCGAGATCAAGCCGACGACGCATGCCGCCCGAGTACGTCTTCACCGCCCGCCCGGCCGCGTCAGTGAGATCGAAGCGGTCGAGCATCTCCCGCGCCCAGCCGCGAGCCACCGCCCGGCGCAGGCCCAGCAGCCGGCAGATCATGATCAGGTTCTCGGTTCCGGTCAGCTCATCGTCCACCGACGCGTACTGGCCGGTGAGAGCGAGCAGCTGGCGCGCCTGCACGGCATCGGCGACCACGTCGTAGCCGCAGATGCGCGCATTTCCCCCGTCCGGTTTCAGCAGCGTCGCTAGCACGCGCACGATCGTTGTCTTGCCGGCCCCGTTCGGGCCGAGCAGGGCGAGCACTTGACCCCGGTCCGCGCCGATATCGACGCCCGCCAGCGCCTGGGTAGAACCGAAGCGCTTGGTCAGCCCTTCGGCCTCGATCACTGTGGTCATCCTGGCCTCACGTCTTCGATGGCTACCTGATGAGGCCACTGTGGGCGCAGGGGCTGACAGGCGGCTGTCAGCGCGCTGACACCACGGCGACACGCATGCAGGCGGGATGCAGACGCACTCCGGCATGGTGACGCCCATTGGCTTGCACTGCATGCTCTCGTCTCATATCGAATATGATTTGCATCATTGACTTAGGTTGCGATATGATTCGAGTATCAGTTCGATCATGTGGCTTATGGGGACCTCGGCAATCGGAAGGGAGGCCGCCATGTCTGTCGCGCCGGACCGTCACGTCGGCTGGCCTCCTCGGCCTGCCGGGGAGCTGGATGGGCTGCTGGACGCGGCAGGCACGGCGGTCGGTCAGCTGGCCGATGATGCGGACCTGGCCTGGATGGCTGACGGTGACGCTGCGGCGGTGATGGGCTCGCTGACCACCCTGATCGCCCGGCTGGACGGGCTGCGGGTCGAGGTGGCGCGGACCGTGCGGGACCGTGAGATCTGCGGCCTGCGGGGGGTGCGGAACCTGACCAGCTGGCTGCGCGCCGACCCGCGGCTGGCCGACGACGCGTGGAAGATCTGCCGGCTCGCCGCGATGACACCGGAACTGCCCAAGATCGCCGGCCTGCTGGCCGACGGGACGGTGAGCCTGGCACAGGCCGGCACCGCCTGCTGGCAGATCTCCCAGCTGCCCGGCCTGCCGCACAGCCCCGACCACATCGACGCCCCCGCGGAACCCGGTGCCCCCGCCGCGGACAACGACGGCGACACCGGCCAGGAAGGGGAGCAGTCCGCAGGAGATGCCTGGGCCGGGCTGTGGCGTGCCGGGAACGTGCACGCGGCCGCTGACGAGCTGTTCTCGACATTCATGCCGGGCATGGACGGCGTGCAACTGCGGCAGATGGGCGCGCACCTGCGCGAGGCCGCCGACACCCAGGAGCGGGCCGACCAGGACTACGACGACTACGCCCACCGCGGACTGCGGATCTCCCGGTCGCTGGCCGGCGCGGGGGAGATCACCGGACGGCTGCACGCCGAGGCTGCCGAGCAGGTCATCGCAGCGTTCGAGGAACTAGGTGGCAAAACCGGCCCGGACGACAAGCGGACCAAGGCCCAGCGTTGGGCTGACGCGCTGGCCCGCCTCACCGCGACCACCCCGGACCTGCTGCCTGGACCCTCCGGCCCGGCGGACACCACAGCCAGAGCGACCGACCCCGAAGACGACCAGCCCTGCGACGCAGACCCCCACACCGGGCACGACCATGGCGGTGAAGGACACGACTCCCCCGCCGGACACGATCATGGCGGTGAAGGACACGACTCCCCCGCCGGGCACGACCATGGCGATGAAGGACACGACTCCCCCGGGCACGACCTCAGCGGGGAAAGACACGGCGGAAACTCCCGCGCCGAGAGCACGGGCGGACGCGTCCCGGCCGCTTACCGGCGTCCTCGTGTCATCGTTACGGTGCCGCTGTCTACCCTCCTCGGGCAGCCGCTGGCTCCCGGCGCCATCCTCGGCCCCGGTACCCCGCTGACCGCCGAGGCCGCCCGGCGGCTAGCCTGCGACGCGGAAACCATCCGCCTCATCACCGCCCCAGGCAATCCCCTGAACGGCGGTCGCCGGGGCGACGCCACCGCCCGGCTCACCGAGCTGATAGCCGCAGCCATCGCGCAACTGCCGCCACCGCTCGGCGGCCCCTCCGCGGTCCTCGACATCGGCCGCAAAAGCCCCGGCTGGACTCCACGCCAGCGCGACGCCCTCTACGCCCAGTACGGCGGCCATTGCAGCACCCCCCGCTGCACTGGCCCGATCGACGTCATTCACCACATCGTCCACTGGATCCACGGCGGCCTGACCCGCATCATCAACGGCGCGCCCTTTTGCTCCCACCACCATTGGCTCGTCCATGAGGGCGGCTGGCGGGTCAAGAGGCAACGCGACGGAACCATCACCCTCTACCCCCCGCCACCCGGCTGGCGCCCCGGCACCATCTACCGCCGCGGCAAACCTGTCGCCGAACGCGCCAGCCCGCCCGACACTTCGTAACGGACGGCTGTCAGCTTTTATCGAGTGCCGCCCCGGGCCCCCCACTGCTCCGCAGGCTGGTGGCGTCGCCACGACTGCCCATGACGGTCCGGGGATGGGTCGGCGGTTACGGGTGGAACTGCTCCTGGAGGCCGCTGATCGCGCTGAGCGAGCCGGTCACGAGAAATGTGCGGGTGTCGTAGTCGCTGGCCAGGTAGGCGGCCAGCTTGTCAGCGGCGATGGGCTCAGGGTGCATCTTGGAGACGGGGAAGACCATGATGGACGCGCCCGGGATCACGTGGGCGGTCACGGTGCTGGTGGCGGTGTTGAAGTGGGAGTCATCGGGGCCGCCGCAGACGAGGGTGGCCGGGTTGCCGGTCAAGGTGAGTGAACCATCGGTCGCAGCCTGCACCGCAGTGATATGCAGAAACGTATGAGTGGCTAGGGCGGCGCAGCTCCCGGCAACGGCGCTCGTAGCGTCGGCAGTCGCCGAGGTCGAGGCCGCCGGGGTCGAGGGCGCCGCCGAGGTCGAGGCCGCCGGAACGGTGGTGGGCGGGGTGATCGGGACGGCGGTGTGGCTCGGCGGCGGCATGGTCGTCGACGAGGGCGTGCCAGCTGAGTCGCTGACGGTGTGGCCCGACGACCCGCAGCCGCCGACCAGCAGAATGCTCGATAGGACCGCGACACCGGCGAGCAGCCGACGGGAGCCGGTCATCTCGGCCTGCCGGTGAACCCAGCCAGTGACGGCAAGGGCCCGGTAGGCCCAACATTTACCGGTGAATCCGGCAGGCAAGGGTGGCGACGAAGCGGCGTCCCAGTGGACCCGTGGAAATCCAGCACTGGGGCATCGTACGGCACAGGGGCGTACTGGCATCCCCCTGCCACCGTCGGCAGGGGCAGGGAATGCGATTCCTCATTCACGGGGTGCCCGCGATGACATCGGCGGCGCGTGCTATCAGCGAGGTCTTCGCCGACTCTCCGTTCTCCAGCCGGTCGGCGAGGCGGTAGGAGGCGTACAGTCCGCGGACGCCGAGCCAGCGAGCGGGCTCCGGCTCCCAGCGGCGTGTCCTGTGATTGACCCAGGGCAGATCCGTGCGCGGGGTTCGCTGCCCGAGTACGAGGTCGGCGAGTGTGTGACCCGCGAGATTGGCCGCCGCCACCCCGTGGCCGGTGTAGCCACCCGCCCAGCCGAGGCCGGTCGCTTCATCGAGCGAGACAGTCGCGCACCAGTCGCGCGGCACACCGAGTACCCCGCACCAGGCATGCTCCACGCGGGCCTGGCGGAGCTGCGGAAGCAGAGCACGCAGGGTGCGGCTGAGCGACTCGACCGTCTTGTCCTGGGTCGCACCCCGGTGATCAATGGCCGAGGCGAACCGGTAGGGGACGCCGCGGCCGCCGATCGCGATGCGCCCGTCCGCGGTCCGCTGCGCATACACGTAGACATGTGCCTCGTCGCCCAGCGTCTCGCATCCGGACCAGCCGATCTCCTGCCACACGTCGTCGCCTAGCGGCTCGGTCACGATCATCGAGCTGTTCATCGGCAGCAGTGCCCTGCGCTGCCCGGGCAGTCGCGCCGTGAAGCCTTCGGTGGCGCGCAGCACATAACGGGCGGTGACATCGCCGAACCGCGTGCACGCCCGATGCGGCTCGATGCGGATAACCGGCGTCGCCTCGTAGATCTCCGCCCCGCCGCGTTCGGCGGCCTCGGCGAGACCGGCCACCAGCATGGCCGGCTGCACCCGGGCGCAGTGCGGCGTATAGAGGGCGGCGCGTGCGTTCGGAAGAAGAATTCGGCTGGCGAGCTCGCGGTGGTCGAGGTACCGGACATCAGCCTCCCCCAGACCCCAGGCGCGGTCGGTCCGCAGTGTCGCACGGAGGCGCTCGTGCTGGGCGGGGGTGAACGCCACGCTGAGGTTCCCGCCCTTGACCAGGTGAGCGTCGATGCCTTCGGCGGCGCATACGTTGGCGACCTCGTCCACCGTCTGCTGGAGCTGCTGCTGCATGTCGATGACGCCTGCCCGGCCTCGCGGGCCGCGGGCGTAGCGGTCGCGCGACCCGGGCAGGGCCGCGGTCAGCCAGCCGCCGTTCCGGCCGGACGCGCCAAACCCCGCGAACGCCGCGTCCAGCACGATGATCCGGAGACCAGGTGCGGCGCGCTTCAGGTACCAGGCCGCCCACAAGCCGGTGAAGCCCGCCCCGACGATGCAGACGTCCGCTTCCGCGGGCCCGGACAGCGATGGCCTGCGCGGTGCGAAGCCGCCACCGGCGTGCCACCAGTAGGACACGTCGCCGTTACGCATGACCGCCGCACCGCGGGATCCGCTGCCGCACCTTTCGCGCCATATGCCAGCAGGCTATAGGGCGTGGCTGCGACGGGACGCGGAGCGTGAAGGGACGCGGAGCGTGAAGGGACGCGGAGAGGCGCGCGACGGGACGACGGGACGCGGGGCGGCGGGGGCGGGGCGGCGGGGGGCGGGCAGGCGCCGACGGGCAGGCGAGGCGGCAGGGGCCGGTTTGAGGCCTGTAGCGGTGTCCGGCTAGCGTTTTGAGCCCGCGTTCAAGTTGTGAGGGGCGTTGAGCGGCAGATGAGCGGGACGGCAGATGGCGCGGTGCGTGTTAGCGATGAGCTGCGGGCCGCGGTCGTCGATTGCGCCCAGCGCATGGTTGCCGACGGGCTTGTTATCGGCACTTCGGGCAACGTGAGCGCACGCGCGGGCGACGAGATCGTCATCACGCCGAGCGGACGCGGCTACGACAAGCTTCGCCCAGCCGAACTCTGCGTGGTCGGCGTGGATGGCCGGCCGATCGATCTGCCACTGCGGCCGTCGTCGGAACTCCCTATGCACCTGGCCGCCTACCAGCAGACGGCGGCCGGCGCGGTGGTCCATACCCACTCGATGTTCGCGACCGCGGTCGCGACCTGCTGCCGCGCGCTCCCGGCCATCCACTACACGATCGGGTTCCTCGGCGGGCCTATCCGGGTGGTCCCGTATGCGACGTTCGGCACCGGGGAGCTGGCGGAGGGGCTGCGGATGGCACTGGCAGATAGGCATGGCGCCCTGCTGCAGAACCACGGGGCGGTGGCCGTCGGGCAGAGCGTCGAGCAGGCCTACGAGCGCGCCCGCCTGCTCGAGTGGCTTGCTGAGCTCTACTACCGGTCAAGCCGTCTGGGATCACCACGCCTGCTCAGCACGGCCGAACTTGACGCTTTCACCGCGCAGGTGACAGCGGTCTCATACGGGACGAACGACCGCCCGCCTGGAACCGCGTCTCCACCCGGATGAACCACGCGAAACCGCCGGAGGCACCGGCGCTGTCACTCGCGTGTCGCTGCCGGGGGACGGCGCCGCCGACGGACACAATGGGGCAAGGCCCCTCCATGCATGAGATGGAGGGGCTTTTTCGGCGCCGAGTTACCGGGACCGGCAATCAGAAGATCGCGCGCATGCTCCCGCCGTCGACTGCCACGGTGAGGCCGGTCAGGTAGGAGGCTGCCGCTGAGCAGAGGAAGGCGACCAGGTTCCCCATGTCGGCGGGCTCCCCGATCCGCCCCAGCGGAACCTGTTTGGCCAGCTCGGCTCGGACCAGGTCATCGACATCGATCCCGGCCGTGCGGGCAGGTTCGATGAACCAGCCGCGCAGGCGATCGGTCAGGATGCGGCTGGGCAGCACGGTATGCACGGTGATCTGGTCGGCCGCCAGCTCGTCGGCAAGGGTCTTGGCAAGTCCGGCGACCCCCGCACGGAGGCTGTTGGACAGAACCAGCCCTGGTAGCGGCTCTTTCACCGAGCTCGATGCCACGTTAATGATGCGGCCGCTCCCGCTGGCCTGAAGGTGCGGCAGCGCGGCTCGCACCATCCGGACCACGTTGAGCAGCAGCAGGTCGAAGGCCTGCTGCCAGGCCGCGTCATCGAAGTCGGTGAATTTCCCGATTGGCGGCCCACCGCTGTTGTTGACCAGGATGTCCAAGCCGCCGAAGCGTTGTACGGCGGTAGACACCAGATGCTCGGCGGCACCGGCCGTGGTGACGTCGGCCGCTACCGCGACGACCTCGGCCTGGTGCGCCAAGGAGATTTCCCGTGCGGTCTGGGTGATGGCCGCCTGATCCCGGGACGAAATGACCAGGCGGGCACCCTGCGCCGCAAGGGCTTCGGCGATCCCCCGTCCTATTCCGCGGCTGGCGGCATTGACCAGCGCAACCCGGCCACGGAGCTGGTAATCCATCGCTGGCGGCCTCTCAAGCGATAAGGTCCGCTATCCGGTCGGGGTAAACGTCTGCGTGCTGGTCGCCGACCCGCCGTTGGTGTAGACGGTCACCGGCCCGGCGGAGATGCCGTCCGGTACGGGCAGCGTGATGGTCTTGGCCGTGTCGCTGAAGAAGTAGTAGTAGGGCTGGTAGACGCCACCGCCAAACTCCACCTCGGAGCCGAACTCCAGGCCGGTCCCGGTGATGGTCAGCGTGCTGCCGGCGCTGCCCGAGGTCGGGCTGATGGACTTGATCACCGGAACCGGCGGCGGATCGACCGTGAACGACGTGCTGGAGACCGCCGTCCCGCCTGGCGTGTAGACGTAGATCGGCCCAGTCGCGGCGTATTCGGGAACCGACGTCACGATCTGGCCGTTCTTGTCTGACGTGATATTGGCGTAGCTGCCGCCCAAGTAGACGTAATAGGCGCCCTGGAAGTGCGTGCCATGGATCACGACCTTCGCGCCCGGCACGCCGTCAGCCGGCGTGAACGAGGTGATGACCGGCGGGGGGATCACCGTGATCTGGAGCTCCGGAGTCACCGCGGCCGGCGTCCGGCCGTTCGCGGCGGTGACCTCGAAGGTGTACGTTCCGGCCTTCTTCACCGTGCCCGTGAGCTCGCCGTCCTTGTGCAGCTTCAGGCCTGACGGCAGGTGCCCGGAGGTGCGGGTGAAGGTGGGAGCGGGGTTGCCCGAGGCTTCGAACTCATAGCTGTAGTAGGAACCTACCGCGGCCGAGTACGGGCTGTCCTCGGTGAACGACGGCGGGGCCACCGGGAGCGCCTCGACGTTGATGGACAGCACCTGCGTGGCCACGTGCGCCGTCGGCGTCGCCTGGTCCGTGGCCTTGATGGTGAACGTGGAGACGCCGAAGTGGGTCGGCGTGCCCTCGATCTGGCCGCCCGAGTAGAGCGTCAGGCCCGCGGGCAGCGTGCCATGGCCTTGGACCACGCTCCAGGTGTAGGTACCGGCCCCGCCGGCGGCAGTGACCGTCTCGTCGTAGAAGGAGCCCTGGGTGGCGTCGTCCAGGCTGGTGGTCGTGATCCCCAGCGGTGCGCCCTGATTGACCGTGAACTTGACGAACCGACTGGCGGTCGCCGGGGTAGCGGCCGAGTCCGTCACCTTGACGGTGAAGTCCTTGACCGGATGACCGGTGGGCGTCCCGTAGATCTCCCCGTCGTACGAGTCGAGGAACATCCCGGCGGGCAGGCCACCCGACACGCTCCACGTGTAGGGCGGGGTCCCGCCGGTGGCATGCAACGTGGCGTCGTAGCTCATCCCCTGGGTGGCCTGCGGCAGCCCCCCTGGCGTCACGGTCAGCTTGACCGCGTTATCCACCGTGAAGGTGATCGACGCCGACGCCACCTCGGGCGTGGGACTGCTCGAATCGGTCACCTGGACGGTCACCGGGTACGTGCCGGCGGCGGTGGGCGTTCCGGTCACCATGCCGCTGCCCTGGTCCAGGGCCAGCCCGGGTGGGAGCGTCCCGGACGTGACAGCCCAGGTGTACGGGCCCTGGCCGCCGGAGTAGCCGATCCCCGTGGTGTAGGGCTGGCCGACTGCACCCTTGACCGGCGCGCGGGTGGAGACCGTCAGCTTTGGCTGCGCCGCCACGGTCAGCGTGACGTTGGCGGTGACCTGCTGGGTCGGTGTAGAGCTGTCCACCACCGATACCTGGAGCGGGAAGGACCCCTTCTGCTGCGGCGTCCCGGTGATCGCTCCGGTGGAGGGGTCGAAGGCGAGCCCGGTCGGCAGTGTTCCTGAGACGAGGCTCCACCCGTAGGGTGCCTGGCCGCCCGATGGGGTCACGTTCCCGGTGTAGTAGGTGCCGACCGTGGCCGGGGCCAGCGTCGAGGAGACGGTCAGCGGGATCTGGGCGATGTTGACTGAGTAGTCCTGCGTGGCCGTATTGTCCGCGGCATCGTAGACCGTCACGCCGAACGAGGAACTCCCCGTCCCGCTGGGGATGCCGGTGACCTGCCCGGTGGACCCATCGAGGCTAAGCCCGGCAGGCAGGCTGCCCGAGCTGATGTACCACTGGTACGAGCCGACCCCGCCGGTCGCCTGGAACGTCGATGAGTAGTACGAACCCTCGGTGCCGTCGAAGGCGCCGGTGGTGGAGATGCTCAGCGCCGGCGCCGCGTCGATCGTGATCGACAACGGCGCGGTCGCCGTCTGCGACGCCGGGGCTGTGGCGTCGGTGACCTGAGCGGTGAAGTCGTACGTGCCGGACTCGGTGGGCGTGCCGCTCAGCAGCCCGCTGGCCGGGTCGAGCGAGACCCCCGGCGGAAGTGATCCCGCGGAGACCGACCACTGCACGGGGCCCACCCCGCCGGTGGAGGTGAGCTGGGCGCCGTAGTCCTGGCCGGCGGCGATCTCCGGCAGCGAGCTGGCGGCGACCGTCAGCGGGTCGGACGTGGGATGGACGGCAATCGACTCGCTGCCGGTGGCCGTCTGGGCAGGCGACGAGCTGTCCGTCGCCTGCACGGTGAAGGTGGAAGTGCCGACGGCAGTGCCACTCGGCGTACCGGTCAGCTGCCCGGTGGCGGCCTGGAGATGAAGCCCGGCAGGCAGAGCACCAGATGCGATGGTCCAGCTCACGGAGCCGAGGCCGCCACTGGCCGACAGCTGGAACGTGTACGGCTGGCCAGCGGTGGCGTCCGACGGCGTGGTCGTGCCCACCGTCAGGGGGGTGACGGCGTCGACGTCGATCGTGACCGGGGCGCTGGCGGTTTCCGGCGGGCTGGACGAGTCGGATACCTGCGCGGTGAATGTATAGCTGCCCGACGCCGTGGGCGTGCCGGTGATCGTGCCGGCGTTCGAGTCGAGGCTGAGCCCAGGCGGCAGGCTGCCGCTGGTTACCGCCCAGGTGTCGGCGCCGTTCCCTCCCGTGCTCACCAGGTAGTCGATGTAGTCCGCACCTTCGGTCCCGTCCTGTAGCTGGCCCCCGGAGAAGCTCAGCGGTCCCGTGTCGCCCGGCCGGATCCCCCGGTGGGGCGATCCGGTAGCGCGGTGCTGGGTCCTGGCGGGCGGGAGCGCGACCTGCGGGCCGCCGCCGCCGTCATTGGGGCCGCCGGTGGCGAGACCGAGCTGCGAGCCGACGGCGCTAGCGACCGCGGCCGATCCGGCGACGTTGGGATGGCCCAGGTTGCGGTCACCGGTAACCCCCCCGACTAGGGAGAGCGGGTTGATGTACGGCGTTCCGGTGCACAGCTCGTGACCCGAGAGGCTGTACGGGATGGGGGTGAACTGGACGCCCGCATCGGCGGCCGCCACTGCCATGTCATCGTTGAGCGCGGCCTGGGCGTTGGCGATCTTGCCGAGCAGGGTGTTGATGAAGGGCGAGACTATGCCGAGCAGCGGGAAGAAGGTGTCGCGGAGCCACGGGCAGTGATAGGTGACGCTGAGTGCGGTGCCGAGCCCGCCCGGCTGGGGGAACAGATCGGGGTAGCCGACCACGACTACCTGCGGCCCGTCGCCGTCATCATCGTCGGACCCGGAGTCGGCGGCCGACTGCACCTCCGAGTAGGTATCCGCCAGCGTGGCGATCAGGCCGGCGGCGCCGGTGGTCACCTTGCTGTTGAGCGAGTTGATGACGTGGATGCACACCTCGGTCCCGCCGAGGAAGCAATTCTTGAGTACGTCGGCGAACCCGAGATCGTTGCCGCCGATCGTGATCGTGACGAGATCAGGCGGCCCGTTGTCATCGACGAAGTCGGTGACCTGGTCGAGTTCCGATTCCGCCTCGCCGTTGACCGCCTCGCCCAGCTGATAGCTCCGCTCGCCCTGGCAGGCGACCAGCGTGTCCTGGTCGATGGTGAGGGTGGCGCCGGTCGAGTTGTTGTTCTGGGCGTCGGCCATCTGGACCGGCCATGCCTCCGGGCCGGTGTCGCACTGGGTGCCCTGCGCCTGGGACCACGGGAAGTCGTAGGTGCCCTCGCCAGAGGAGTACGAGTCGCCCATGGCGATGTAGTTGGTGTTGATCTGGCCGACCTGGATGGTGTTTATCTCCCAGCCAGCCGGCTCGTCGGCCACCGATGACACGCTGAACGAGGCCGCGTTAGGGAACGTGCTGAACAGCGTGTTGAAGCCCTCATCGGTGGCGACCAGCACACCGAGCTGCTTGCCCTTGAGGTTGTACACGGTCATCTGGGTCGAGCCGGGGTTGTCGATGTAGCCGACCGAGAGGGAGAAGTCGTCGACGGTGGCCGGCTTCTGGGTCCCGGGCTTGACGAACGTGCCGACGACCGTGCCCTGGAAGAGCGGGGAACCGGAAATGGTCGGGTTGACGTCGCTAGACCCGTCATCGGTGATGAACGGCGACTGCCCGGAGAAGATGATGCCGTCCTTCGCGAACTGGTTGGTCACGTAGGTGCCGAGCGCAAGGCTGTCCAGCGGCAGCGGAGCGCCCAGATCAGACCCGTCCGGCGGCGGGACGTCGGCAGGCCGGACGGCGGCGTGCTTGCCCACCCTGGTCGAATGGTGCAGCAGCCCTTCGGGCGCGATGCGGCTCCGTCCGGCCACCCCGGCTTGGACATGCGCTGGCGACCGCGCGGGCCCAGGGCGGGTTGATGCCGCGGCAACCGATCCGGATGACAGCGCCAGACCGCCGAGCAGCAACACCATCATCGCCGGAATGGCTACTAACCGGCTCCACATGCCTCGCACGATGACCCTCCTGGCCGGTAACCCACGTCACCGGTCGTCCACACTGTAACTTCGGTATCACCGACGCACTAGACCGCGCTTGACGCCAGCTTTGTCAATACATGACGACGGCCCGGTGTACCGCAGGTAACGGGCCGCTCGGGTGGCGCGAACCGCGAGCCCGGATAATGGCTGGGATGGATCCAGTGATATCCGCCTTCGAGCGGATGTCGGCTCAGCACTGGCAGGGAACCGAGCAGGCGCACCTGGGGGACTGGCTACTACGAGCGGCCGGCGGATTTACCGGGCGAGCGAACTCGGCGTTGCCGCTTGGCGATCCAGGAATTCCTCCCGAACGGGCAGTCGCCGAGGTCGAGGCCTGGTACCGCCAGCGCGGGCTGACCCCCGCGATTGTCATCGTCAGGGGACTCCGGACCAGCACCAGCTCCCTCGACGACCTGCTGGTCCGGTGCGGTTGGACGGTGCCCCAGATCCCGGTAGTGGTCATGACCGCCCGCACCGAGATCGTCGCGGGCTACCAGCGGGACGTCGGGCTGACCTTCGCCGCCGAGCCCGACGAGGAATGGCTGGCTACTTACCGTTACCGGGGACAGCCGTTGCCCCCGCATGCCCTGTCCGTGCTGCTTTCGGCGCCGGCCCAGATGTTCGCGAGCGTCCGGCGCGACGGCCGCACCGTGGCTACCGGACGGCTGTCCGTGGCGGGCGGGTGGGGCGGCATAACCGCCATCGATGTCGATCCCGCCTGGCGGCGGGCCGGCCTAGGGACAGCCGTCAGCGCGGGACTGGCTGCGCAGGCCGCGGCCCGCGGGGCCGAACAGATCTTCCTCCAGGTCGAAGAGAAAAACACTGCCGCCAGGGCGCTCTACGCCCGCTGCGGGTTCACCGACCGGCACCGCTACCACTACCGACTAGCACCGGTCGCCAACTAGCCGGCGAGCACCGGGCCGGGACAGCGGGTCGGGACGGGACAGCGGGGGCCGGCCCGCGCGACACCGGAGCCGGGCCAGCGGGCACTGGGGGCCGCGGGCTCAGCCGTCGCAAAGAGCCAGCAGCTTGGTGACCGTTGACCAGTTGCGCGCCGTGCCTGCCCCTCGGGCAGACATCGGGCGGCCGGCCCGGCCGAGCAGTTTGGCCAGCTCACTGGTCCCGAAGCCGTCCGGCGTATGCAGGAAGACGGCGCGTCCCACCAGCTCGACAGTGTCCCGGCTGCCGTTGCGCGCGGCCTGCTCCTGAGCCTCCGCCAGGCCGGCCGCTATCCCCGGCTCAGGCTGCGCACTCAGGAATATCACGTGGACGAACTTCGGGTTCGGCTCGCTGGTATACGGGTTATCGCGCGCCATCTGGGCCAGCTCATCGCGGGTGAGCACCACCACCCCGGCCTGGACGCCCAGGGTCTCGGCGATGGCCCGCTCCAGGCCGGCCGCGAGCGCCGCCGGGTCAGCCTGGTCCGAGCTGAACAGGACATTGCCGCTCTGGATATAGGTCGCGACGTCGGTGTGGCCGAGCGAGGTTGCGACGTCGCGCAGGTCGGCCATGGCGACCCTCTTGTTGCCGCCGACGTTGATGCCGCGCAGCAACGCGATGTGGGTGGGCATCCCAGCATCCTGCCGCAGCAGGCCCAAAGCCTGCACGTCGGGCGTTGCCGCCGGGGGGCCGGCATTCCAGTATGATGCTGCTGTGAGTAGCACCAGACCGACGATGGCGATCGACCACTCGAGCCCGGTACAGCTGCACGAACAGGTCGCGGCGGCGATCCGGCGGGCGATAGCGGACGGTGAGATATCTGCCGGTGGCAGGCTCCCGCCGGCCAGGGATCTCGCCGCGGTGCTTGGCGTCAACGCCAACACGGTGCTGCGGGGGCTGCGGACACTGCGGGACGAGGGCCTTGTCACCTTCCGCCGCGGCCGGGGCGTGACGGTAAGCGGCATCGGTCCCGAGCAAAGCGCCGTGGTGGCGAAGGCGCGCGAACTGGTCGCGCTGGCCCGACGTTACGGATACCGGCCAGAAGAGCTGGCGGAGATCATCGCGCAGGTGTCGTAGGAGCGAGCCATGAAGACCACAAACGTCGCTCTCGCACCCGGTGCCGGTGTCGAGGCCGAGGCGCTCATCAAGGAGGCGCGGCGGCGCCAGCGCAGACGCCAGCTCGTTGTCGGCCTGGCGGCGCTGACCGTACTGGCCGGAGCGCTGGGCGGGTTCGCGGATCTGCACGGAGCCAGCCAGCGCAGGCCCGCAAGCCGGCCGCGGCCCGCGGCCCGCCACGACGCCCGGCCGCAGGTACCCGGCCCTATCCCGGGCAGCGTGGACACGACAGTGCTGATGTGGCCAGTCGGCGATCCCGCCTTCGACTCGGCTGGCGGACCCCCGGCTTACCTGGACGACCTGAGCACCGGGCGCCTGTCGCAGCTACAGAAGCCAGCCATCAGCGCCGGTGACTACCAGCCGCTCCTGATCACCGTCGGCCGCTGGCTGGTCTACGTGGGCAACGGGGCCACGGCCATCCGCGACGACCTGACAGGCAGGCCGCTGGTACTCGGGAACACGTCATTCTTCGCTCCGTCCGCCGCGCCGGATCGTGTCTGGCTCGTGTATCTACCGCAGCGGGCCGGCCCGGACAAGGTGCGGTCGGTGTCGGTAACGGGTGGACCGCCAGGCCCCGCGATCACGCTGCCCACCGGAGCCGCGCTGATCGAAGGAACGGACGCCGGCCTCCTGCTGACCGGAAAGAACGGGGAACTTCAGCTCTGGAATCGCGGCGCTGCGGGCAGGACGCTGCCGTATTCGCCTTCGGCAAGCAACGGCTTCGCCGCCAGCCCGCGGCTGGTCGCCTACGGCACCAGCTGCGCGGACGAGGAGACGGCAGGGAACGCGCACTACGAACCGGACTCGGGATATGCCGCCTGCGGGATGCTGCGCGTCTTCAATGTCGTCACCGGCAGGCTTGTCTCGGTCAAGGCGCCGCCGGGTACCGCCGGCTGGGTACCGAACGGCTTTGGCCTCGTCAGCGCGATCGCACCCGGAGACGGGATGATCGCCGCCTACGCGGCGCGAGGACCGCAGGGACTGGGGCAGACGCGGCTGTACCTGCTGCGGCTGGCCGGCTCGCGCCCGCGGGCCGCGGCAGTCCCGTCATCTGATGCGTTCCTGTTCGCGCGGACGGGCTGGTCGGCGAGTGGCTCGTGGCTGCTGTACCAGGGTCCCGGCACGCATCTATGGGCCTACCAGGTAACGACTGGGCGGACAGGGTCGACTAGGACGCCGTGCTGCCAGTACACCGTGATGGACACATTCAACAGCCCGAAGGGCTGACCCGGACGTCAGGCGTGGCAGCTGAGCGGCCGGCCTCCGTTGTAGGTAATCATGTCCTGCAATGCGGCGATGAGATCGATGGGCGCCCCGCGGTCAGCACCGCCCAGTTCCGCGTAGGCGCGGTGAAGGTTCCCCACGATCCGTTCGGAATCCAGCAAATCTGAGTAGTCACCGAGGTCAGCCTCTCGTGCGGCATCCAGCGGAGACAGGCCAGCGTCCTTGCCATCACGCGCGACATCCTGGACAAAACGCAGGTAGCCGAGGACCTCGTCAATCAGCTCCGGCCCGCGGACAGGCCCGTGACCCGGGACGATCACCTGGGCGCGCAGCGGGCGCAGCACGTCCTCCAGCACCTCGATCGCGCCGCCGATCGAGCCCATGAGCAGGAACGGGGCGCATCCGCTGAACAGCAGGTCGCCCGCGAACAGCACCGACCGCTCCGGGATGTGCACGATCGAGTCGTTCGTGGTGTGCGCCGGTGTCCCGACGTAACGCACCGCGCAGCGCAGCTCACCGGCCCACAACGTCACACCGGAGTCGTAAGTCAGGAACGGCGGGGCCGGCTCCAGGTCACCCCACTCGACGTCGGTCCAGATGCCGAGGTTGACGGGCGGCCCGCTGGCCAGCACCTCGTCGCGGCAGCGTTCGTGGCCCACGATGGTGGCCTGCGGCAGCAGGCAGTTGCCATAGGTGTGGTCGCCATGGTGGTGGGTGTTGACCAGGGTGCGAATCGGCTGGTCGCTCACCGCCGCGACGGCGTCGAGGTAGGCACGGGTCCGCAGCGCCGTGGAGCAGGTGTCGATGCTGATGACTCCCCCGCCGCCGACGATGAACCCGGTGTTGTTGATATACCAGCTCCCGTCCGGCTGGATGTAGGCGTAGACACCCTCGCTCACCTCGACGGTCGCCGGCGGCCCGGCACCAGGGGAAGCGGAGTCCGAACCAGCCATGTCTGCCACTCCCGCCGGTCGTCGTTTAGCGCCGCGCGATGGCTCCCGGCACTGGGGCTATTGTCTTGGTGAAGTTGCCGCTGTCACAAGGCACGGTGGGGAAGGGAGACGTCTCGCCCGGACGGGTGATAACCAGTCATGAAATTTCCTTCCGAACGGTGCCACCCCAGACGGTCCCGGCTTGCGCTGATCCAGCTGCGCCTGGGCCTGGCGGCACTGGGCGCGGCGGTCGCCATCGCCGGGTGCGGCACGCAGCATGCGCAGCCGGGCCAGTCCGCCAGCGCGCTGGCGGCCAACCCCGCGGTGGACCCGGGCAGCCCGCTGGGCAGCAAGCCGGCCCCGGAGTTCAGGCTCAAGGACCAGTTCGGCCGGACCGTCTCGCTCGCCCAGTTCCGCGGCAAGGCCATCCTGCTCGCCTTCGTCGACTCGCACTGCACGACGATCTGCCCGCTGACCACCGCCAGCATGCTGGCGGCCGTGCACCTGCTCGGCCCGGCGGGCAAGGACGTGCAACTCGTGGGGATCAACGCCAACCCGGACGCCACCGGTGTCTCCGACGTGCGCGCCTACTCCGCGGCGCACGCCATGATGCACAGCTGGGAGTTCCTCACCGGCACGCTCGACCAGCTCAAGCAGGTGTGGAAGGACTTCCACGTCTACGTCCAGGCGATCAAGGGAAACATCGACCACGAGCCGGCCATCTACCTGATCCGCCCTGACGGCCGGGAGCAGTCGATCTTCCTCACCCAGATGGCGTACACGGCAACCGACCAGCAGGCCCAGGTGCTGGCGAACGCGACCGCAGGCGTCCTGCCCGGACACCCGCATGCCGCTCAGTCGGTGAACCTGCGCTATCTGCCGGGAACCGCGCCGACCGCTAACGTCGCGCTGCCGGTGGCGGGCGGGCGCACTAGCGGGCGGACCGTGACGTTCGGCCGCGGCCACGCCCACCTCGTCGTCTTCTTCGCCACCTGGGTAGACGAGAACAGCAACCTCAGCCGCCAGCTACAGGCGCTGAACGCCTACCAGCAGGCCGCGGCCGGCCGTGGTTGGCCGCCAGTGGTCGCGGTCGATGAGGCGAGCACCGAGACGACCCCCACAGCCTTGCCGTCGTTGCTGGCAGGATTGCACGGGAGCCTGGACTATCCGGTGGTCATCGACCGGTACGGACAGCTTGCGGACGGCTACGGGGTGCAGGACCAGCCCTGGATCGAGCTGGTCTCGAGCAGCGGGAAGATCATGTTCCGCAACGACGGCTGGCTCGGCCAGCCCGGCCTGACCGCTGCGGTGCGCAAGGCACTGGCTTCAGGCTGACGGCTGACGGCTGACGGCTGACGGCTGACGGCAGGAATTCTTACCCGGCTGTCGAGAACTCCCCGCATGTTCCGACCAGGTTGATGACAGGCGCCCGCTGGGCGCCGCGGACGATAAGGGGTACCGACGTGAAATACATGCTGCTGATCTACAACAACCCCGGCACGTACGAGGCCTGGTCGCAGCAGGAGCGCGAGGCGCTGTTCGGCCAGGTCGATCAAATAATGGCCGAGCTGCGCGAGTCCGGCGAACTGGTCGGCGGAGAGGCGCTGGCCGACGTGTCGAACACCAAGACCGTCCGCGTTCGCGACGGCGTGCCGGCCATCACCGACGGCCCGTTCGCCGAGGCGAAGGAACAGTTCGCGGGCTACCTCACCGTGGACTGCGAGACGCAGGAGCGCGCCGTGGAGATCGCCGCCCGGTGGCCGGACGCCCAGTACTTCGCGATGGAAGTCAGGCCGGTCATGCACACCACGGTCGTGGAGATGTAATGACCGACGGCATCGAGGATCTGCTGCGCCAGCAGGCAAGGCAGGTCCTCGGCGCGCTCGTCCGCCGCTACGGGCAGTTCGACGCCTGCGAGGATGCGGTGCAGGAGGCGCTGCTCGACGCCAGCGTGCAGTGGCCCGAGCACGGGGTGCCGCAAAACCCGCGCGGCTGGCTGATCACCGTCGCCACCCGGCGGCTGACCGACCAGTGGCGCAGCGAGTCCGCCCGCAGGCGCAGGGAAGTCACCGTGGCTGCCCTGGAACCTCCCGCGCATCCTGGCTGGCTCACTGCCGGCGACGGGCTCATTGCGGAGCAGGATGACACGCTGACCCTGCTCTTCTTGTGCTGTCACCCGGCGCTGCCGCCGCCGTCCCAGGTCGCGCTCACCCTGCGCGCGGTGGGCGGGCTGACCACAGCGCAGATCGCCCGGGCGTTCCTTGTCCCGGAAGCGACCATGGCGCAGCGGATCAGCCGAGCCAAGCAGCGGATCAAGGCCAGCGGCACCGGTTTCAGCATGCCGCCGCAACCGGTGCCGCTGGAACGCTCCGGCGCGCTGCCCGTCGTGCTGCACGTGCTCTACCTCATCTTCAACGAGGGTTACACGACCAGTTCCGGTCCGGGCCTGCACCGCACCGAGCTGACCGCGGAGGCGATCAGGCTGACCCGGGCCGTTCGTCAGCTGCTGCCTGATGACGGTGAGGTGACCGGGCTGCTGGCGCTCATGTTGCTCACCGACGCCCGGCGGGCGGCCCGCACCCGGCCCGATGGCACCCTGGTCCCGCTGGCCGAGCAGGATCGGCTGCGGTGGGACGCCGAGGCGATCAAGGAGGGCGTCGCGCTGGTCAGCCAGGCTCTCGCCGATGCGGCGCTCGGGCCGTACCAGGTCCAGGCGGCCATCGCCGCGGTCCATGACGAGGCCGCGCGGGCGCAGGACACCGACTGGCGCCAGATCCTCGCCCTCTACGAGCTGCTGGAACGCCTCACGCCCGGGCCCGCGGTGACGCTCAACCGCGCCGTCGCCGTCGCGATGGTCGACGGCCCGCGAGCCGGGCTTGACTTGCTGTCCGCGCTGGCGGGCGACCGCAGGATGGCCGACAACCACCGGATGCAGGTCGTCCGCGCTCACCTGCTGGACATGGCCGGCGACCGCGCGGCCGCCCGTGCCGGGTTCCAGCAAGCCGCGCGGCGAACCACCAGCCTCCCCGAACAGCGCTACCTACAGTCGCAGGCAGCACGGCTCAGCACGCCCGGTTCATAGACCGGGCGGCGAGACCGGTCAGCGGGGACGGTGCGTTCAGCGGGGACGGTGCGTGGGGAACGACACCACCTGCTGGAAGGTGGACCGGTTCTGCCACGGAATGTCGGGCTGGCTGACAAGCCCGATCGTCTCGAAGCCGATGGCGTCGTATTGCGGCATGGTCAGCCCGGCGGCCACGGTGTTGGCGTCGGCCGTCCACAGGGCCACGTTGGTCGACCCCTTATTGGCCGTGACGAGGGCCTGGTAGGCGGATGCCAGCGCCGTGTCCAGTGCCGGGCCGCAGCCGCTCAGGCCGCCACTGCCGCAGAGCCTGGCAGCCACCGCGGAGCTGAACGGCTGGGCGACGCTCTTGCCCATCATCTGGTCCAGGGCCTTGACGGTATAGCCCTCCCAGCCTCCGTCGTAGGCGCTGCCGAGATGGGAGCCACCGTTGTAAGGCTCGTTGACGAAGCCCATCGGGAAGACGTTGTAACCGTTCGAATTGGTACCGCCCGCCGCGAACAGCGGGTCGAAGATGGCCTTGATGACGGCCGGCGTGAGCTGGTCGTTGATGGCCACGGCCGCGGCCTGCTCGTACTGCTTGTCGCTCGCCGACGAAAGGATCCGGTGGGCGCCACTCGCGTACCAGACCTTCAGCGCCGCCAGCATCTGGCGGACCCCAGCCGGCTCATGCCGCCCGCGGACTGCGTCGAGCAGCGCCGGCAGGATCGTGATGCCGTCCAGGTCCTGGGTCGCCGCGGTCTCCATCGCCTGGACCAGGTTCGCTCGGCTGATCTTCCCGTGGTGGATGGCGAACTGGTGCTGGATCTGATCGGTGAGCATCTGCACCCGGTACACCGGCCCGTATCCGTACTGGTCGTCAGCAGCGGAGAACCCAGGGGCCGGCTTGTTGTTCCAGCTGTCGAAGAATCCCTGCGGCGGGTTGATCTCGTGTACATGTTTCGAGCTGGGCAGGAAGCCGAGCCACTCGGACTCCCCGGTGCCCCACGTCGGCAGGTTGGGGTCCACGTCCGAGGGGCGCACCGGGTCCAGGCCGCTGGCGTAATAGGCGATGTCCCGGTCATCGACGTAGAACCAGTTGAACGTGAAGTCGATCTCGCTTGCCCCCACCATCCACGACTTGGCGTTGTAGGTGAGGGCAGGCTCCCCGAAGCGCATGAAGCCGATAATCGAGTCCACGTCATGGTTGTAGGTGGAGCGCTGATTGACCACGGCCACGGGCTTGCCGCCGAGAGCCGTGGTCCAGCCCTGGACGACGCCGTGCACGGTCAGGTGGATCTTGTGGTCGAGCCCGGTCCCGTCCTGGAACTGCTCGTTGACCATGGGGATGCACTTGCCGTCGTACATGTAGGAGGTTCCCGTCGGCGACACCGTGCCGCCGTTCGGGTTGCAGATCAGCTCGAGACGCTGGTCGGTGAGGTCGCTTCCCGCCGATGTGGCCGACCACGCGTAGTCGACACCGCGACCCAGTTCGACGAGGCCAGTGCCGGGAAAGGATGCTCCCTGGGCGTCGTAGTCGGGCGAATGCAGGTCCTCCTGCATGAGAATCTCGGGGGCGAAATAGGACACCTGGGGGCCAAAGACCGCTATCGGATGTCCGTCAGCCGAGTGGCTAGCCCCCACAACCAAGGCGTTGCTCATCTGCGCGGGCAACGTCAGGAGCCCCTCGATGACCGACAGCCCAAGCTTGTTCCGCAAAGTCGTGGACGTGCAGCCGGGGGTGGTGTCGGTGGGCCCGCCCACCAGCGGGGCGCCGGGATCGTCAGGGATGGCGATGGTCGCCGGGTTGACGTGTCGCGGAATCTCGTAGGGGAAGGACTTGTCGACGACGGTTGCCGGGGCGGCCGGGTCGTTCTGCTCCTTGAAGTCGGTGAAGGCGGTCGCTCCCGACGACGTGCCGAGCTGGCCCTGGAGATACTTAAGCAGGGCGGAGTTGCGAACCTCGTTACCTCCGCCATCCCCAAAGATGCCACCGATGAGGCCACTGACGGCGACGACGTTAGCCGGGGTCCAGGGCTGCGGGGCGCCGAACACCGAGTACTCGATGGGCATGAGCGCCGGGTTTTTCTCAGCCTTCGCGATGTACGCGTTGATGCCCTGCACATAGTTGCGGATCATGGACTGGGCGAGCCTGCCTTGCCCGCCGTACTCGGCCGGCAGGTTGTTGACCTGGGCGTTCGCCTGGGCGGTGGTATAGGGCGCCAGCAGCATCTCGTCGTGGTCCATCTGCTCATCGGCGCAGGAATCCCCGAGGAACGAACTGAGCGTCCCCGCCCCGTAGTGCCGCAGCACGTCCATGAGGAACAGCCGGTCCTGGGCCTGGGCATACCCTGCGCCGAACGCCATCGCCGCGTCCGTTGCTCCGTAGATATGAGGGATGTCACTTTCGTCCCGGTAGATGACGACCGGCACCGTCGGTGAGGGGTGCTCGGTGCTGATGACCTGGCCGGGCCGCACGCCAAACGACTCGTCGAGGTAGTAGTTGCCGAGCGCGGAGTCGGTCAGCGACGAGGAGCCGAACTCCAGATTCTCATAGGGCGCGAGCTGGTCCTGGCTGTGCGGCGGGCGCTGGCCAGACTTTACGAACCGCTGCAACTGCTTCTCGTTGACCAGCCCGTTCTCGCCGGCCGGAAGGATGTACATCGCCTGGCCTGCGGCGTAGTCATCCGCCCTGTAGGTGGGCTGCAACGAGAACCCGCCTGGTCCTGTCGCGCCCAGCGCAGGCGCGCCAGCAGCGATTAATGCGATCGCAACCACGATCGTGACAGCCCACGAAAGACGTCCGCCCTTATGCATGGCTCGGATCATAACCGTCGGGCTGCGAATGATCTAGGGCGCGGATTGGCCCCGGCAGGGGTGGGCCCCGATTAGCCGCCGGCTGCCAGGTTCGCGCCACCGGTGCACTCAATAACGGTGCCGGTAACGAAAGTGTTGCCTGCCAGGAAGAGCACCGAGCTGGCGACATCCTCTGGCTTGCCGACCCGGCCGACTGGCGCACTGGCCGCCACGCCCGCGAAGAAGGCGGCCCGCTGCTGCTCCGGCATGCCGTGCCACCAGGGCGTGTCGATGACGCCTGGCGACACCGCGTTGACCCGGATAGGCGCCAGTTCGGCCGCGAGCGGTGGCACCATCGCCTCCAGCGCCCCGTTGACGGCGGCAAGCCCGGCGGTGCCCGGAAAGGCGGCCCGGGCGGACGCCGCGCTGATGATGGTCACCGAAGCACCGGCCCGCAGCTTCGGCAGGGCGGCCTTCAGGATCTTGAAGTGGGCGAACAGCTTGCCGTCGAACGCATCACGCAACGCCTGCTCGTCCAGGCTGGCCAGCGGGCCGATGCCGACCGCACCGCCGCTCAGCGCCAGCACAAGGTGGTGGACAGGGTCGATGGCATCGGAAAATGCCGCCACGTCGCCGTCATCGGTCGCGTCCAGCTCACGCGTCTGCACCGGATAACCGATCCGCTGCGCGGCAGCGTCCAGCCGTTCCTTGGAACGCCCGGTGATGAGCACGTTCGCGCCCCCCGCCGCGAACGCGCGTGCCGTCGCCTCGCCGATACCGCTGCTTCCGCCCATGATGACCACGCTCTGATCCTCGAACGACATCTTTCCTCCAAAGTCCAGGGGTGTGGTGCCTGATGACCCGGCCTTGCCGAGACCATCCATCTCGACAAATCTTACCGAGACTTTTAGTCTCGTCAAACGCTAGGATGGCTGCCGTGAGCACCGCAGGAGCGCCGGACACCCCCGACGGGGTAGGCGGGAACCGCGCCGCGGACCTCGCGGGCCGGGACCGCACAGCTCACCTCGCGGGCCGGGACCGCACAGCTCACCTCGCAGACGGGAACCGCGCCGGAGGGAACAGCGCCGCGAGCGAGGCCGTGCGCCGACCGCACACCGGGCGTCGCCGGAACGAAGCCGCGAGAGACGCGATCCTCGACGTCACCTTTGACCTGCTGCACACGGGCAGCGTCGGCGACCTCACCATAGATGCGATTGCCGAAGCGGCGGGAGTGGGCCGCCAGACCATTTATCGCTGGTGGCCATCCAAAGGCGCCGTGGTCGCGGACGCGATGGCGCGCCAGGCTCGCGTGATCGTCCCGCCACGAGATAGCGGCGTGTTCGCTGTCGACCTCACGGACTTCCTGGTGGACAGCTTCACCGGCCTTGACGACTCGCGCACGGTGCGAGCGCTGCGCCAACTGGCGTCGGCTGCCCAGCATGATGAGCACGCGGCCGGAGTGCTGGCGGATTTCACCGCTCAGCGACGTGCCGCGCTACGAGCCCTGCTCGAACGCGGACGCGACCAGCGGGGACTTAGTCCAGACGCGGATCTCGACATGCTGGTAGACATGGCCTACGGAGTCCTCTGGTACCGCTTGCTCGTCGGTCATGCCCCGCTCGACGAAACCGCGGCACATAGCCTGGCAGCCTGCCTCATCGCCGCCGGCGGCATCCGCGAGCCGCAGGATAACGCCCGGTGAGCGCAGGAGAGCTCGGCTGAATCGCTTTCCGATCCGGTCAGCAAGATCGATGTGGCAGGGCCTACCTCAGGTGGGGGGTAATTCCACATCCATGGCCTCGGAGCAGCCCGGGGGCCCCGGGGCCCGGGGGGCGCAGCGCTCCGGTCAGGCTGAGGCGGAAGGATCCTGGTCGCGCTGACGACCAGGATCCTTCCCCTTCGCAGCCTGAGGCGACCTCGCCGGTGTGGGGTCACTGTTCGTCGAGGTTCTGGAAGTACACCGCGGGGGTCAGGCCGGTCTCGTGACGGAATGCGGCGACGAAGGCGCTCGGGCTGTCGTAGCCGACGTGACGTGCGACGTTTCCCACCGGCTGGCCGTCGGCGAGTGCGGGTAGCGCGGCCTGGAGCCTCAGCAGGGTTCGCCACCGGCCGAACGGGACGCCGGTGTCAGCGAGGAACGCGCGGGCGAGGGTGCGTTCGCTCGCGCCGATCTGGCGGCCCCACTGGTCCAGGGTTCGCTTGTCGGCCGGGTTGCCGGCTAGCGCCTGGGCCACCTCGCGGGCGCGCTCGTCAGCGGGCATCCGCACTTCGATCGTGCTGCGAGCGACGGGTTCGAGCAGGTCGGTGAGCACGGACTCGGCCCGTTCTCGCTGGGCCGGGTCGAGGGTCTCCCGGTCAAGGTAGCTAATGAGGTCCGCGAGCAGCGGTCTCGCAGCGACCGGCGTGGGGTCAGCCCAGCTGATCGCGCAGAGGTCCGGCCTGATGTAGAGCGTTCGCATGGTGGCCGGACCGGATGCCCGGGTCTCGTGCGGGAGCCCGGCGGGAATCCACAGCGCCCGGGTCGGCGGCAGCACCCAGGTGGCCGCCTCCGTGACGACAGTGAGCACTCCGCTAGGGGCCCAGGCCAGTTGATGGTCGTCGTGGGTGTGCCAGCTGAAGGCGGCGCCTGCGGCCATGGCGAACGTCGCGACGATCATGGCCCGGTCGCTCTCCCAGGGATGTCGGTCTGGCGCCACAGGATGGCAGGCTACGCCCTAGGCCGCTGCGGGGCGCTTCCGTAGCGTTGGCTGCATGAACGAAAATCATGCGAGATTGTGCACAAGTCCAGAGTGGGCCGCCTGGCTCCAGACCGAGATCCTGCCGTCGCTTGCCGGGGGAGTCGACCTCGGCGACGAGATGCTCGAGGTCGGCCCCGGCCCCGGGGCGGCGACCGAGTGGCTACGGAACAAGGTGAAGCGCCTGGTGGCCCTGGAGACCGACGAGAAGGCGGCCGGCCAGCTGGCGGCGAAATACGGCGGGACCAACGTCGAGATAGCGACCGGCGACGCCACCGAGATGACCTTCGCCGATGACTCGTTCGACTCCGTCGGCTCGTTCACGATGCTGCACCACGTCCCGACCGCCGCCTTGCAGGACAGGCTCCTCGCCGAGGTGCTGCGGGTGCTGCGTCCCGGCGGCGTCCTGATCGGCTCTGACAGCCTGGCCGGAAATGACCTGCACCACTTCCACGCCGACGACGTCTACAACCCGGTCGAGCCCGCTGCCTTCCTTACCCGCCTACAGACTCTCGGGTTCGGCCGGATCACGATCGACGTCGACTACACGCTGACATTCGTGGCACGCAAACCCATGAAGTCCGCGGCCGGGGAGGCAGCGGTCTGCGGATCATGAGCGAATCGCTGCGAGTGCGCACGGCAGTCATCGGTCTCGGCTCGCTTCGTGACAGCGGCCTGCTCGACGTGGTGCTCGGATCTCAGTGAACGACCCGGCGGGCCTGCCACCGGCTCAACCTCCAGGCCGCCCGGCGGATCCGCAGGTGAGCGGGCCGCAACAGCTTCGTGTGACCTTGTCCACGATCGCACGGGAATGGTCCCGCATAGGCGTGACCGGCTTCGGCGGCCCGCCGGCGCACATCGCCTTGCTGCGCAAGCTCTGCATCGAGAAGCGGCGATGGCTGCGGGCCGACGAGTTCGAGGACGGCATCGCGGCGACCAGCCTGCTGCCAGGACCGACGTCGACACAACTGGCGATCTTCTGCGCATGGCGGCTGCGCGGCTGGCGCGGCGCAGTACTGGGCGGGGTTTGCTTCATCCTTCCTGGTCTCGTCATCATTCTCGGGCTGTCCGCCCTGTTCCTGGCGCATGACGCCCCGCGCTGGATACAGGGAGCCGCCGCCGGAGCCGGGGCCGGCGTGCCGGCGGTCGCGGTCAGCGCCGCGATCGGGCTGCTTCCGGCCAGCTGGCGACGGGCCAGCGGGGCGAAGGTCCGCCAGGCACGCTGGATCGGGTACCTGCTGGCCGGCGTCGCGTCCGGGGCGATAGCCGGCCAGTACCTCGTCCTCGTCTTGCTGGCCTGCGGGCTGATCGAGACGGCAATACAGCACCCGGAGCTATCAGAGGGACATGGCGGGCTCCTGGCGGGATTGCCTCTCGCCGTTGCCGCACCCGCTGCCGGGGGCCTGAGTGCGCTCGTCTGGGTGGCGCTCAAGGTTGGCGCCTTCTCGTTCGGCGGGGGATTTGTGATTATCCCTCTTATGCAGCACGACGCGGTCATCAGCTATCACTGGATGACCAGCGCGCAGTTCCTCAACGCCGTCGCACTGGGGCAGGTCACGCCCGGGCCGATCGTTCAGACGGTCGCGGTCGTGGGCTACGCCGCCGGCGGGCTTGCGGGCGGCCTGCTTGCCTCGTTCGTAGCCTTCGCGCCGTCGTTCGTATTCGTGCTGGCGGGCGCCCCGCATTTTGATCGGCTCCGGCGCAGCGGTCACGCGCAGGCGTTCCTTACCGGGGCGGGCGCCTGTGCCATCGGCGGGATCGGCGGCGTGGCGATCCCGCTTGCGGTCAGCGTCGCGCACCTGTGGCAGATCGGGATCACTGCGCTGGCTGCTCTATGGCTCATTGGCTGGCGCAAGGGAGTGGTTGCCGGGCTGGTGGGTTGCGGTGCGCTCGGCGCTGTCGCCGCGTTCGCGCATGCGCCGCTGTCCTGATGGCGGCCGGTGTCAGGGCCTGAAATGTGGCGGCTAGCGGCCGGGTGCGGCGCCGGCTAGCCGTCAAGCCGGGTCGAGAAGGCTGCGCAGCTCGCGGGCGAATGTGACGGGTATCTCGACCGGAGACATGTGGCCGCCGGAAAATTCGGCGCACGCGACGCCGAGCAGCTCGGCGGTCCGTACGCTCATCCGGATCGCCATCTGATCCTGCGTATTGGCGCCGCAGCCAAGGACGATCCGCACGCGGTTGTCAGCGATCCGGGCCAGATCGGGCTCGTAGTCGATGAAGGACCGCACTTCGTAGGTCATCATGTAGGCCCAGTTTCGGCTGATCCTGGTCATCAGGTCGCGACGCCGCCCGGGCGAGAAGACTTTCCCGGGTTCCAGGAGGGCGGTCAGCGCCTCAGACCGGCCAGGAGGCAGCAGGCCGATCTTGACTTGGAAGAGCGTAAAGGCCGCAAGCCAGCCCTGGGTCACCAGGGCGCGATCGATTTCGTCGAAGTTGGCGAGGTAATCGCCCGCTTCGGGGAGCAGCTTGGGCACCGGGGGCTCGTGGGCGACAGCGGCCTCGATCACCTGCGGATGGTAGGCAGCGAGGTCGAGCACGATGGAAGCTCCGCCGCTGTTCCCAAAGATCCGCGCCGACCCGAACCCGTTGGCCGCCAGCACGGCGACCGCGTCCTGGCTCTGCTCGGCCAGGCTGATCTTGACCGGACCGCCGTGCAGCCTGCTGCGCGAGTTGCCTCGCCGGTCGTAGGTGATGACGGTATAGACGTCGGCCAGGATGTCGGCAGTATCGGAGTAGTACCCGCAGTCACCGCCGCCGCCCGTGATCATCAGGAGCGGCGGGCCATCACCTCGGCGCTCGAAATAGAGGTCGGCACCGTCCGCCTTGGCAAAGTCGGATATCACGGTCCCGGACATCGGCTCCTCCAGCTCAGGGGCCGGTCGACTGACCGGCGTAGCAATCCGGCATCGCCCGGAATGCCTCCTTCGGCTCCCGGCTCATGTCGGGATATATCGCGCCGTGCCTGTCGGCGAAGCTCTTCACCAGGCTGAGAGCAGACATGTCCAGGTCGTATCTCGGCTCCTCGTTGAACGGGTACTGCGGATCGACGAATGAGCTCACGAACGCGCCGTCAACTTCCGCAGCCTTGAGGATACCGAGAATCTCGGTGAGCTCGCGCGCCTGGAGTCCATCGCCCCTCAGGCGCTGGCTCGGCGCCGACCCGCCCGTCGCCATGCGGCCGATGCCCGAGCGTGCGCTGCGACAGCTCGCCAACGCCTGCTCCGCCGCTCAGCCAGACCTCGGACCAGACCAGGCGACAGGCTTGTGAGCACACGACTGCCGCGCGCCGCGTTAAGAGCGATTTTTCCGAACGGCGCGGGCGAGCACACGATGCATGCCGTCTGCATCGACGGGGTTAGCGGGTCCGGATCGCCGAGCCTGCGCTTGAAGCAGGCCGAGTACTTGCTGGCCTCAGCTCTAGCCGTCTATCCGCTCTGCCACGAGGACGGTCACGGAGTCGCCCGCCTCCTTGCCGATCGCTTTACGGATGTCAGCCTTTACCGGCAGCTTGTGCGTGCCATCGCCCATGGCCATAAACGAGCTGCGGAATGGACAGCCGTTAATCGTGCCTCGGACCTTAGCCGGCCCCCTAGTCCCAAAAACTGGACCGAATCGGGCATTGCCACATAAGTGTGGCCGCCCTTCGCTGGGCTCTTTTCATCTTCTCCCTACCCGGGCTTTACATTGCTGGGCAGCGCTGCGCGTAGCCGCCGGCACCGCGAACCCGGAAGGAGATCATCACCAGCCGGCCGGCGGGCTGGCGATGCGCGGCCGGTCTCAGGCTAACGGGCGGGACGGCTCGGCTCCGCTCAGCGCATGGGTGCGTCGGCCATCCTGCGGTCCGTCAGGCACCGCCGTCGAGCTGATCGGCGCCAGCGCGACAACCGGGCCACACGCTGCCGGCCGCCAGCGAAGGCGTAGCGCCGCGGTCCGGCGGCACCCACCCAAGATCGCGAAAGATTGAGGTTAAGCCTGGTCATGAGGTTGGCCCACTGTCATAATGAGTGCCCAAAGTCACAGTTATCGACACATGATGACCGACCGGCGAGCGAACATGTCGCCGCCTGGCCACCAACTTTCGAAGGTAACGATGGAATCTGCGGGCAACGTAGCCGAGTGCCGGGCCAGCAAGCTTGACGTTCACCTTGACCTCATCGGGTGCGCCGTCCAGCAGAAAGGGGCCGGTATTGGGATCGCCCGCTTTCCCGATGGCGGTCTGGGTGTCATTTACCGGGAGGGAGTGATTCTGGTCCAGAACAATTACCTGGACCAGGTGGGGCATATCGTTGACGGCAGAGAGAGGCTAGACGGCTCCAGCGATACCCCCGATGCGCTGTGCGCGATCGACAGCGAGCTAGGCCCCGGGATCGCGACACCTCATCACGTTTTGTCCGTCACCTCGGTGTTGCCGTGCCCCGCGACCGAGCCCGAGCGCGCGCACTGTGGCTGCCAGCCGCATCGCCGCTAGCGACGGGAGGGGCGATGGAAGACGCTGACATCGGCTGGCTGGTAACGGCGGCGGCCGACGGCGACAAGGCCGCGTGGCAGGCGCTTGTCCGGCGCTTTGCCGGACTCATATGGTCGATCACTCGCGCCTACCGGCTGAGCGCGGCCGACGCGGCGGACGTGTCCCAGACAACCTGGCTGCGCCTGGCCGAGCACATCGGCAAGATCAACAATCCCGACCGTGTCGGTGCCTGGCTCGCGACCGCCGCCAGGCGCGAATGCCTTCAGAACATCCGGGCGAACGCCAGGATCGTCCCTACCGACGACATCACCTGGTTCGACGACACTGCGACCGGCGATGACCCCACCGAAGGGGCGGTGCTGCACGCCGAGCGCGAGCGCGAGGACGCGCAGCGGGCGAAGGCGCTCTGGGCGGCGGTCGCGCGGCTGCCGCTACGCTGCCGTGAGCTGATCAGGATCTTGATGGCGTCGCCGCCACCGAGCTATGCCGAGGTGGCTGCGGCACTCGATCTGCCGGTGGGTAGCATCGGGCCGACGAGGGCCCGGTGCTTGCAACGGTTGCGCGGGGAACTGGGGTGACGTACCTCGCAGCATCGCTGTACGCCCTCATGGACAAGAGGCAGCATTAGGGGGACCGGGCATGGACTGCGGGCCTGACGACGAATTGGCGGAGGAGCTCCGGCAGTCGGCGGCCCAGCTGGATCCGGTTCCTCCTGAATTGCTCCAGACGGCCGCGGACGCATTCTCGTGGCGCGACATCGACAGCGAGCTGGCGGAGATGGTCTTCGACTCGCTGCTCGACAGCGACGAGGCCACGCTCGTACGCAGCTCCATGGATCGGCGACTGGTCTCGTTCAAGACCCCCGAGCTGAGCATCGATGTCGAGGTGACGAGCACCGGATCCGGGCGCGATGTCATGGGCCAGATCGTCCCTCCGCAGCGCGCCACGGTGCAGGTACGTCACCGCGAGGGCATGGCCACCACAGACGCGGACGAGCTGGGCCGGTTTCGGTGCGGACCACTGCGGGCGGGCCCGATGAGCCTGCGGCTGATCCCCGCGGCCGGCGGCCCGCAGCCCGCGGTGGTGACCGACTGGGTGTCCATCTGACGTCAGCCTCGCGCTGTCGGCCACCGCCTACTGCACCTTGGGGGCGGTCAACCAGGCGTGGCCGCGCGCGTCAATGCTTCGTCGAGCCAGCAGACAAGGTGCCGCAGGGCAAGCCCGCGCTGGCGGTACAGCTCGGCTGAATCAGCGGCGTGTTGGTAGGCACGATGTTGGTCATCGGCTGCCCGCTTCAGCATGAGAGGGAGCAGCCACGCGTACTTCACGCAGGAGGCGACCATGCCGAGGCGGACCTCGTTCTCGTCACCGTGCCAGCCCGCCTGCTGGAGGCTGTCGCGCAGTACGCCGGACCGGTAGGCCTCGGCCTCGCGGCGCCAGTAGTTCCAGTGCCGAGGGTCCAGCGACGCGGACCAAGGGGCCGGCGACCGGCCGGCCGCCGGGTCAGGGCGGCGCAGTACTTTACGGATCAGCGTCGCGCCCGCCGCATCGGTCACCCGCTCGACGCTGCCGGTCACCTGGTTGAGCGGATTGTGCCGGAGCGGCTCGCATTTAACGACTGCGAACGCCATTGGTCAGCACTGGCACAGGTCGCGACGTCAGGCGGGTGCGTCAAACCGCCGGTCGGCCTGCCGTCCCGGCTCCGACCAGATCCGGCGCCGAAATCTCCGTGACGTCCAGATAGGAGTCGGCCGGCGGCTCGGGGAGCGCGACGGCGCTCGCGGCTGGCGCCGGCTTGGGCTTACGCGGCTTGCGCGAACTCGCTCCGCCGCCGCGGCCGCGGTAGATCAGCAGGCCGTTGACCGGATCCGGCACGGCATCCAGGGCCGCTCGTACGGCCGGCAGGCTGCGGAACGCCTCCCACTGCTCCTCGTTCTCAAAGAGCACCTCGAACGCCACGCCCCACCGGTCCGCATGCCACTTTCCGTCGAGGGCGCCATTGGTCAGCGCCGCCTCGATCATCGTCGAGTCATGTTCCTTCTGCCACATGAAAGCCGAGAAATCACCGTGCAACACCTCGATCGACCACCACTCAGCCATAATCGAGATAGTACGCGTTTTTTCCGGATTTGGGCAGGCCTCGACGCCCGGCGAGGTGATGGCTGCGAGAATGCAGTCATGCGGACCAAAGACGGCTCATCTCGTTCGATCGGCTCTGCCGGCTCGCTCCTGAGCATCGGATCGAGCGGGTCAATCTTGTCGATCGGCTCCGCAGGCTCGATCCTGTCGATCGGCTCTGCGGGTTCGATCCTGTCAATCGGCTCGGTCGGCTCGCTGGTTTCTGCCTTCTCGATCGGCTCGGCGGCGAGCGTCTGCTCGATCCTGTCGGGGCTTTCCCAACGGTCGCTACTGGCGTGGCGGTCGACAGGCCAGACCGAGTTCACCCGTCGCCGGAAGCTGAGCTGACGGC
>PMSU01000195.1:39199-65610 GCA_003168255.1 Actinomycetota bacterium | reverse complement strand
CGTGCTGCTGGCCGAGTACGGCGCGTGTGAGATCCTCGGCTATCAGACGTTCACCACCGAGATCTTCACCGAGTTCCAGGTCTCGTTCAGCGTGCCGACCGCCTGCGCCCTGTCGCTGGTGCTCGTGCTGCTCGGCGCCGTGGTGCTCGGCGGCGACGCCGCTGCCCGCGGTAAGGGCCGGGCGGTGCGCACCGGCGCGTTCGCCCAGCGGGCGACCAGGAGGTACCAGCTCGGCCGGGCCAAGCTGCCCGTCCTGGCCGGCTTCGCCGCCCTGGTCGGGCTGGCCCTCGGCGTGCCGATCGGCGCCAGCTTCTACTGGATGTTCGAGGGTGGCGCCCATGCGTTCACTGGCGTTTCCGTCCTCGACGCCGGCTGGCATACCGCCCTCTACAGCGGTGCCGCCGCGGCCATCGCCACGCTGCTGGCACTCCCCGTCGCACTGCTCGCCGTGCGCCACCGCGGTAAGAGCGGCCGGCTGCTCGAGCGCAGCACCTACCTGGTGATGGCGATGCCCGGCCTGGTGATCGCGCTCGCGCTCAGCTACTTCTCGGTGCGCTACGCGGACTCGTTCGCGTACCAGACCGCGCCGCTGCTGATTGCGGCGTACGTCATCTTGTTCTTCCCGCTCGCCCTGGTCGGGGTCCGGGCATCGGTTTCGCACGCGCCGGTCAGTCTCGAAGAAGTCGCCCGCTCGCTCGGGCTGCGGCGGCTGGCTGTGTTTGGCCGGGTGACGCTGCCACTCATCGGGCCAGGGCTGGCCGCGGCGTTCTGCCTGGTGTTCCTCGCGGCGGTTACCGAACTTACCGCCACGCTCATCCTGGTGCCGAGCGGCGTGCAGACCCTCGCCACCCAGTTCTGGCAGTACCAGCAGAACCTCTCCTACGGCCAAGCCGCCCCGTTCGCCCTCGTGATCATCGCCGTGGCCGCAGTGCCCAGCTACGCGATCGGCCGCTACTTCGACCGGCTGCCGGCCCGGGCCACGAACCGGGGCTGACCCGGCCCTGCCTGCCGCACCCGGTTTCTCAGGGCCAGATCAGACGGTCACCCACTCGGTGACGAACCGGTCGGTGCCAAGGCGGCACTCCAGGCGCAGCGGCCCTGACTGCGCGGGGAATGCGAAGCAGCCGGCCTCGTCTGCCTGTGTCGTGGCTTGCGCGCCCGCAGCAGTCATCAAGATGACCTGGCCAGGCTGCGCGGGGATCAGCTGGCCTACAATCCCGGCCTCGTCGATCTCGACCTCCACACTCAGCCGTTCGCGGTCCCGCTCGCCGTGGAACACGAGCGTGCGCGGGGCAGCAGGCCCGCTGCCGCGCACCGGCACCGCAGCTGCCAGCCCGGAGCTGGTGTCCAGGCCGAGCAACTCAAGGTCGGTGTCTATCGTCCGCCAGGTGAACGCCGCGTCGGCCGCACGGATAACGCTCTGGTCAACCGGCGCTTCCTGCAAGGCGGCCCTTAGCTCCGCCAGCAGTTCGTCGTCACTCCACTTCGGCCAGCTCACGCTGATCACCTCCTTTCCGCCCACTGGCAGGCGGGGTTGCCGCCAGGTATGTCCGCACTGCGGGAGTTTCCCGCAGTTTCTCCAGGCTCCGCCGCAGGGTCGGGCCGATGCTCCCGATCGGTATCTTCAGCAGCTGGCTGATCTCGTGGTAAGACTTCGGCGGGTCGCCGGCCCGCAGCTGTAGGAGCTGCTGGTAGCGCGGGTCAAGCTGGCCGAGCCCGTCGCGCAGTGCCTGGCGGAGCTCGGCCCGCAGGATGTCGGCGTCGAGGTCCACGGGTACGGACTGCTGCTGGATAGCGCTGTCGGCGTGCGGATCCGTGGGCACCACCCGTCGTCCCCGCTGCAACTGGCGGCTGCATTCGCGCCTGGCGGTTGTGGCTAGCCATCCCGGCAGGGCGTCGGGCTCACGCAAGTCCGTCAGGTGCTCGACAAGTCTCAGCCAGACCGTCTGGCTGACGTCCTGGGCGTCCTCGGCGCCAAGTTGGTAGCTCCGGATGACGGCCATCACCAAGGACGCGTAACGGCGCACCAGCTCGTTCCACGCTGCCTCGTTTCCGCTCGCGCTCGCCCGCACTAGCCGGCTGACTTCAGATGAGTCCGCCATGTGCACCATCCTCCTGCCGGACGGCGGATCAGGGACAACGAGATCCCGGCTCTCTCGTCTATGAACTAAGAGGACGGTTAGGCGGCGCTGATACATCGACGGATATTCCGGCTCGGTCTCATATGCCCGGCAGTATCTTCAGCGCCTGGCCGAACTGCGGTATCGGCCGACCTGCCGCCAGCAACCTGACCAGCGCCTCGCGGAGCGGATATTCATATTTCTCGTGCAGCCGGGCGAGCGCACCGGTGATCTGCGGCGCGGCGAATGACGTGCCGCTCCAGACTGCCCAGGCATCAAGGGGAAAGTCGTGCGGGTCCGCATCCACCAGGTAGGACTCCCGGCCTTCGACGTATGTCGAGCGCAAGCCCTGGCCGATCGTCGAACAGGTCACCCAGAAGCCGCGGGTGGACCACGTCGACGGCAGCATGTCGGGCGCCAGGCCGGCCACGGACACTACCCGGCGGAACGCTCCCGGCCAGCAGGGGGTCGTGTCGGCGTAGTTGCCGGCCGCCGCGACGATGATGACCTCGCGGCCCTCCGTCTGCTCCAGTTCCCTGATGACGTCCAGCGCCGCGCGGATCGCGATGGGCGGAAGGTTGTCCTGCGTCTGGCACCCGAGGGAGAGATTGAGGATCTCGGCGCCCTCCTTGACCGCGCGGATCATCTCGCAGGCCACCGTCACCTCGCTGGCGATGCCGTCGCTGTCAACGGCCCGGTACACCCTGATCTTCGCGTCCGGCGCGATGTGCTGGACGATCCCGGCGACGAACGTGCCGTGGCCGGCATCGAAGTCGAGATAGCCGTCCCCCGCGGGCAGCGGGAACGTGTCGAGACGGTCGATGTTGCCGTTGCGGGGGACGTCATCAAGCCAGCCGTCGGCGCGGATTTCAGCGGCGATGCCGGTGTCGATGATCGCCACCTTCGCCGGCTTCCCCGAGCCTGGATCGTTGTGGTAGGAGCTGGCCGGAGGGGTCGGCAGCGGGCCGCCGATCGCCTTGCCGACCGGGGCCGTGGGGGTGATGTTACTCAGGGATGCGGCGAACCCCCGGGTCCGAAGGTTCTTTGCCACGTCAGACAGTTCATGAGGCCCCATATGCGGGTGGGTCAGCCGCACTACCCGGCCGTGCAACTCTGGGCAGTTCAGCTCACCGGCATCCATGTGAAGGGCGTCGAGGTATCCCTTGGCGTACCGGTCCTGGCGCCGCTCGTCCGCCGGTCCGGGGCGGCCGTCGTAGTCCTGTGCGGTAATCAGGAGCTCACCACGCACGAGCAGGGTGTCGAAGCCCACCTCGACCGGCAGGTAATCGAACTGGGTAATGTGATCATGCCGAGGGCTGCCGGAGCGCTGCTCCCGCTGCTCGTGCTCGGGCTCATGCTCGGGCTCGGGCTCGGGCTCGGGCTCGGGCTGCTGCCGCCGCTGCTGCAACAACCTGAGCATCTCGTGCCGGACGGCCGGCTCGTACCGGCGCTGTGCCAGCTCGATGACCTGGCGCTGCACGCCCGCCGCAAGCTCGTCCCACGACTCACGATCGGGCCGACCTGGGAAGTCACCACCGAACGGATCGCCCTTATTTCCCTCGTCAAACCGCATCGATTCACCGATCCTTCTCACATGACAATAAAGCGTGAGTACCACGTGCCTGCCGGACTCGGGCAAGGACGCGGTACCACCCCTTGACTTGGACAGAGCCGCCGAGCGCTCTTTTGATACGCGCACGACAGGCATTCGATGACGTATCGGCTGACCCGGACCGGTTCCGCCCAGCCGCCGAGGCACTGGTCGCGGAGGTCAGGCTGGCGCGCGAGCCCGAGGCACTGGCCCTGGCCCTGCGGGCGGTGGCATGGGGCGAACGGGCCCGGCTGGACGCCCGCTCGGCTATCGGGTTGCTCGACGAGGCCTGCCGGATCGCACGCCGACACCATCTCGATGACACGCTGGCGGAGCTGCTGATGAGTCATGCTGACGTCAGCCAGGAGCTGGGCCGGATGACGGCGGCGGGCCGCGACCTGACCGCCGCCGCGGTGCTTGTCACCGGCACGCGGACCGCGGAACTGGATTTCCATCGGGCCGTTCTGCTGCAAAACATCGGGCGGCTGACGGACGCCGCGGAAATTTATCATCGCGTGCTCTCCGACCCCGATGCCCCCGCCCGGCGCGCCGTGATATCCGCAAACAACCTGGCGCTTATCGAGTCCCAGCAGGGCCGGTGCGGCCCCGCACTGCGGCGGCTGGGCCAGGCACTGCCCAAAGCGACTGAGATCGGCCCAGCGGTTGTCGCCCTAGTGGCCCAGAGCCGCGCCTGGATCACCGTGCAATCCGGGCGATTCGCGGAGGGCATGATCGGATTCCAGGAGGCCGCAGAGGTCTATCGGGCTGCGGGCCTTCCGCTCGGCGAGCACTACATCGAGTACGCCGACGCCCTGATGGAGCTGCGCCTTCTGCCCGAGGCGACCAACGCAGCCCGGCGTGCAGTGGAAGAGTTCTCTGCCGCCGGAGTCCCGCTTATGGCGGCCGAGGCCCAGCTGCGCGTCGCGCAGCTGACTTTGCTTGCCGGTGACTTCGCCGAGGCGGTCACTGCCTCGGCGGCGGCAGCAGCAGCGTTCCGGCGGCAGACCAGAGCGGCGTGGCGGGCCCGTGCGCTTCTCGTGACGACGGAGGCACGGCTGAATTCAGGCACCGCCACCCTGGCCGACCTGTCCGATGCCCGCGTAGCGGCCCGACGCCTGGACGCCCTAGGCACGACGTCGGCAGCGGTGCATGGTTTCCTGGTGGCCGGCCGCCTGGCCGCATCCCTCGGCCGCCGCCGTCAGGCCATCGCAGCGCTGGACCGTGCGGGTTCGCTGGCCCACGGAGCACCCGTGCTGGTCAGGCTCCGGGGCAGGGTCTCATCCGCCCTGGCGGCCCGGCTGCGTCACCGGGACCGCGAGGCACTGGCGCACTGCCGGCGCGGCCTCACCGACCTCGCCCGCTATCGCGGCGGCCTGCCGTCCGTGGAACTGCGGACGCTCGCTTCAGGTCACGGCGCCGAGCTGGGTGTCATCGGCCTGGACATCGTCATCAGGGATGGCTCGCCGACGCGCGTCCTGAACTGGATGGAGCGGAGCCGGGCGGCAGCCCTGCTTGCGGTCGAGCCGCCAGAGTTCGACGAGATCCGTGCAGACCTGAAGGCCCTGCGCGCTGTCCATGCCGATCTGCGAGACGAGGGCGGGCACGGTCTCCGGCCTGGGACTGTGGCGGACGCGCGTACCGAGCACGTCGTCATCGAGCAGGAGGTGATCGAGAACCGGATCCGGCAGGCCACCTGGCGGGCTAGCTCCGTCGCAGGAACGTCGGCCGCCCCGGTGACGGTTGGCGCACTGCGGGACCGGCTGGCAGGGCAGGTGCTGATCGCGTACGGGGTGCTCGGCGAGGAATTGGTGGCCGTGGTGATCGAGCCGCGCAGCAGCAGGATTGCCGCGGTAGGCCCGCTGGGCCCGATCCGGGAGCAGTTGCGCGCCTTCCTGTTCGCGCTGCGCCGCCTGGCCCAGGTTCGCCCGCAAGCCGAGCTCGCCGCCGCCCGGGCGAGCGCGGACCTGCGCATCCGCAGGCTCACCGAGCTTGTCCTGAAGCCCTTGAGCGTGACCGTCGACGCTGAGCTCGTCATCGTTCCCGTGCCTGGGCTGCAGGGCGTCCCGTGGGCCGCGCTGCACAGGGGACCGGTGTGCCTGGCGCCGTCAGCCACCTTCTGGGCCCGCTCCGCGCTGGCGGCTCAGGCGCGACGCCAGCCCGGCGGCGCTGGGGCCAGCGTGGTCCTGGTCGCAGGCCCTGATCTGCCCGGGGCGGTCGCCGAGGTTGAGTCACTCGCCAGCATCCACCCGTCCGCGGCACGGTTCACCCCGCCCGCCAGCACCGCCGACGTGGTCGCCGACGCTCTGGGCGGCGCCGATCTCGCCCACCTCGCCTGCCACGGAACGTTGCGCGCGGACAACCCGATGTTCTCTTCGTTGCTGCTCAGCGACGGCCCGCTGACCGTTCAGGAGGCCTACGCACGAGGCCTTGCGCCGCACCGGCTGATCCTCGCGTCCTGCGAGTCAGGCGCTCTGGTCAGCTACGCCGGCGACGAGGTGCTCGGCTTCGTCAGCGCACTGCTGGCCCGCGGTACCGCCGGCATCCTCGCTAGCACCGCCGTCGTCCCCGATGTCGAGGCAGTTGGCCTCATGACCTCAGTGCACCGGCGGCTGGCAGGCGGCGCGACCCTCGCGCACGCGCTGCACGAGGCCCGGGCAGCACAAGACACCGACGATCCCAGCAGTTTCGTCAACTGGTGCACTTTCAACGCCCACGGGGCGGCCTGAGACAGGCGCGACGCCCGACCGGCCGATCCCCTGGACGTGCGAGCACGTATCACGGGCCGGACGCCGCCGCTCTGGATAGATATTCCGGCCGCAACCTCGCAGCCGAACCCGCGTCGGAACAGGCGGGGAACCATTCACGGACTGGCCAGCGGGCCAGCTCCACAATCGAAGGAGTACTCGGTAATGCCAGCCACCCTGACGGCAGCCAACGCGACGTTCCACACCCGGGGCATCCCGAAAGCTGTCAACAGCGAAGTCGAGATCATCGTGACCGACATGACGGGCACGATCGTGGCGCAGGAGAGCAACAGCTTCGGCCCGTTCTCCCCCAACACCACCAGCGGCCCGTTCCCGATCCAGGTGCTCAACAAGGTAGACAAGGGACAGCTGCACCCCGGCGGCAGCCTCACCCTCAACTGGCTGCCGGATCCGCCAGGCGCCTGGGAGTTCAATGTCAAAGTGGATCTGACCTTCTCCAACGGGTCCAACCTCGTCGTCGATCAGAACGGGGTAATCCTCGACAGCGCTGGAGCTACCCAAGTTGTCTACGGCCTGTAGCCATCGGGCAACTGCCCGGGCTCCGGCCCTGATTCGTCGGCGGCGAGCTGGCGGTTCCGTTCCGCGAGGGACGGCACCCGCCAGCTCGGCGCCGATATTGATGCATGCGCCGCGGCGTCAGGTGCGGGCCGGTCAGGTGCGGGGCCGGTCAGGTGCGGGCCGGCGGTGCTGTGAGCAGGCCGGCCAGCACCCGGGTGATGATGTCGTCGTATCGGTCCGCGGGGTCGGCCGTCGTTGCTGGCGCCGGCGCAACCAGCTGAGCGAGCCGTGGGTATTCGCCTGACATCGCGGCATGCTGTACGTAGGCGGCGTTTCGTTGCTGCGCCGCCGAGCCGCCGAGCCGCCGGCCGGCTCGTTCTGCACAAAGATCGCGGTGATGGCGCTGAGCATGGCGAACGCATCGATCTTGGTCGCATTGTCCGCGGGGTGCGGCTCGAGCACGTCGAGGACGTGTTCGATCAGGGATAGGCCGTTGGGGCCCAGCACCGGGCGGGTGGCAACCAGGGCGGCCAGCCGCGCTGGCTAGCGCGAGGACGGAGCCGGCGCGTGACCGTGCGCGGCGGTTCTGGCACGCCGCCGCCTGGAGTCCCCGGACAGTCGGCGCCCGCACCGGGGAAGGCGGCCCGCAGGCGCCTCCTTCCGCCTCCTCCGCGTCCCTTCCAAGATCGATGTGACGGAGCCCCCCACCGGTGGTAGGCCACGCCACATCGATCTTCGGCGGCGCTCCGGAAGTCGTGGCTCACGGGGTTGGTGGTGCTGGTGTGGCGAGAGTAATCCGGTCGGCAGGGTCCGCGGGCACCGCGCGATCATCCGGAATCGGGAAACGACGGTTCATTCCACGACGTGTCCTTAGCGGCGGTCATCGTCGGGCGCTGTCCTCGGTGAGGCAGTTCTGGTGGCCGGTATGACTGAGCGGCCGGTCGCACGGACTCCTTGAGGTCACGGTTCGCGGTTTGCCGGGAGCTCGGTGACGAGCACGTCGGATACGGGTGAGCCGGGACGCGGATCGTGTGTCCGTGCGACCTTGCGCCAGCCCCATTTCTGGAAGGCGTTCTGCGCCGGGGTGGCTGCGGGCAGGACGGCAAGCGTCGCTCGTTCCTCGGGCCGGTTCCTGAGTATGAGGTCGTGCAGGGTTTGAGCGGTTCCCTGCCGCCGCCATGGCGCGCGCACCAGCAGTTCGACCAGCATGAAGGTGCGGCCGGGATGCTCGGTGGTGACCTCGTCCGGTAGCGGAGTGGTCAGGCCCCGCCACCAGGAGGTGGACGGCCGGAGCGGCATCCCGGACGCGTAGCCGATCAGATAGCCGCCATGACGTGCCTCAGCCAGGACAAAGCCCGGCTGGCGCCGCTGGACCCGGAAGCGGTCTGCGAACATCGCGGCATCATCATTGCGCCCGTACGGCGGGCTGGCGTAAACCTCGGCATGGAGGGCCTGCAACTCGTCCCCGTGCACGGCGGCCTGCGTCCCGTCGAGCAACTGGAACGTTATGTCGGGCGTGGGCACGGCAACCTTCTCTACTCGGGCCTGCTGCGGGAACAACCCGCGGCCCACTGATGTTCCGCATTCTCACGTGTTCCTGAAGAACCAAGACCACTCCGCACTACGATCCCGTTGCGTCGTCATCGGCCGGTTCTCTGGGCGCGCGTCCTGATGGTGCGCAGCGCCATGAACCACCTCAGCGCCACGCCAAGCGGGAGATCACCCGGACCAGGATCCATGCTCTGCGTACTCGCTCACGACGCAAGATCGCACACATCACGATTACGGCAGCGCGGGTCGCCGGCCACCCGTCAGGGCCATCGGGATGGGCTTCGGGCCCGCCGCACCCCGGGGCCGGCTACCTTACCTGGATCTTCCAGAGGTTGATCAAGGACGAGCCCAGGTCATCGGAGACGCTGGCGTAGATGATCGACGGGTGAGACGGGTCAATGGCCAGGCCGAGCACGGTGGCATAGTGCGGGCTGGGGAAACCGGCGACTTGCTGATGCGCGGCGTTGCCGTTGAAGTACGTCAGGCGCCGCAGGCCTGATCCATCCGGCCGCATGCGCCACATATCCATGCCGTCGCTTGATTGATAGACGATGCTTGTCAGTATCCAGGGGCTGGATCCGCTGAAGGTACCTGGCGGTGTCACGGTCATGAACTCGTGGTAGTCATTGCCCGTACCGGAACGCGCGTTGGGCAGTGGCCCTGAAATGCGCTTGGCGGTTGTTCTGGCAGGCAGTGTGTCTTTAATCATCCAATCCTGGGATGACAGCCAGCTTCCCAGGAAGCTCTTGGGGTGCACCCGTGCGTCCGACGCAAACATGATCTGATGGCCGTACCACCCGTACGTTTCGTAGAAGCCCTTGCCCTGGCTCCAGACTCGCTCGTGGCTCAGCGTCCCCTGGGGTGTTATGTCCGCCAGGTGGATTTGCCATACGCCGAGCAGGTAGTTCTTCACGCTTCCCGACTGGAGCGGGGTCGCGGTCATCTGGGACCACGTCACCATCGTGCCCGCCGGGTTGAGCATGCCCCAGATCGTCCCTAGCCGACGGTACGTCAGCTGTGTCACCCGGCCCGTTCTCCTGTCCAGCAGGACAAGCTGATTACTGAAGCCCTTGCCGGGCTGGGCACTCGGCCGGCCTGGCGGATTTCCGAAATCCTCCTCCAGCAGGACGTATTGCCCATCGGGGGTTACGTCGCAGGCGCCGAGATGTCCGGGAACCGGCCGTAGCAAAGGCTTTGCGTCCGTGCAGTTTGTGTTCCCGATGTATGCGTTCCAGTGACCGTTCGCCTGCCTTCTGTTAAAGATCATCTGGTTACCGCGCACCCACACCGGCTCGCAGTTGGCCGCGACCATGGTGGCCGAGGCCGAGATGACCGGCGAATCCGCGATGGCACGATAGGCCGAGGCTGAGGCGCCACAGCCAGTGAGGGCCAGGGTTACCGCGGCACAGATGCCGAACCGGTAACGCTGACGCATACCGAAGTCCTCCACTGTGCGGCCGAGAATGGCGCAGAGTATAGGCCAGGGACCCCCGGCGCAGGGGCGTGATGTCCGTTCCGGTCATCCGGGCGGCGTCCAGCCAGACTGGCGCTGGCCCGGGACCAGCCCAGCTCACCGCTTCACCGAGGCCGCCCGGGTCAACGGTCGGCCAGAACTCCGCGACCTGGTTCCCGGTAACCGAGAGCTGCTCGACGAGTAGCCGGGGGCTGATGCGGCGGGCGGCGGTCACCCATTCGCCGTTGAAGCTGTCCAGGAAGGCGGGGGGCGCCTCGCCGTCGCGAGGGGGCAGAGGCGGGTAGCCGTCACGGTGCCTGGACAGCCGCCCGATGTGGTCGCCGAGGACGTGGGCGGCAATGTCCTTGACATCCCACCCCGCGCAGATCGTGGGCTGTGCCCACTGTGCGGGGCCGAACCCGCGCAGGAGATCGATGAACGCGGCCTGCTGCCGGGCGAACAGCGGCCGGACGTCGATGGGCGGTCCCAGCCAGGAGGTATCGGTCATCGCTTCACCTCATTCATCTTCAGTGCAGGTTTGGCGGGCGACTTCGGCGGAGCGGGCCGGGCCGGAGAGGATGCCGAGCTGGCGGAGCCGTTCGGCTATGCGGAAGGCGCTGATGGGACGGCCGGGCTAGCCGCCGGGGAGCAGCCAGTGCGAGGTTCCCGGGTCGCCGATGACGGCGTGGCCGTGCCGGGCCGCAGCGACCTGCCTGGCCAGGGGCGTGGTTACCATGGCCCGCCTGGGTCGTTCATGTGGCCTTGGCCGGAGGCGGGCTGGTCTGCGGGCATGCGAGTGGATCGGGGGATGCCGAGGCTGGTGTAGAGGTCGCGGGCGTGCTGGCGGTGCTTGCGGGCCTGGCTGAGGTCGCCGGCGACGTGGGCGGCGTCAGCCAGGCCGTGGTGGGCGCGGGCTTGCTGGTAGCGGTCGCCGGTCTGGCGGGTGAGGGTGAGCGCGGTGGTGTGGCAGGCGTGGGCCTGGCCTACCTGGCCGGTGGCCAGGTGGGTTTCCCCGGCGCCGTTGAGCGCGTCGGCTTCCCCGCTGGGGTCGCCGAGTTCGCGGTGCAGGGCCAGTGCCTGCTGGTAGTACCCGGCGGCCTGGTCATACAGCCCCTGACTGTGACTGACCTCGCCGAGCCGGGCCAGGGCACGGGCCTGCTCGCGCCGGTTGCCGGTCTGGTGGGCGAGGGTGAGCGCGGTGGTGTGGCAGGCGTGGGCCTGGCCTACCTGGCCGGTGGCCAGGTGGGTTTCCCCGGCGCCGTTGAGCGCGTCGGCCTCACCGTCGCGGTCGCCGAGTTCGCGGTGCAGCGCCAGTGCCTGCTGGTAGTACCCGGCGGCCTGGTCGTGGCGGCCCTGCCGGCAGCTGACCTCGCCGAGCCTGGTCAGCCATTCGGCCTGGGCGTACCGGTCGCCGTTCTCGCGGGCCACCGTGAGTGCCTGCCTCAGGCTGGCGCCGGCCTGCTGATATTGACCTTGCCGGTAGCAGGTCTCGCCGAGGTTGCCCAGCGCGTAGCCCTCGCCGTCCCGGTCGTCGGCCTGGCGAGACAGCGTCAGGGCCTGCTGAAAGTGGCTGGCGGCCTGCTGGTAGCGGCCCTGCCGGGCGTCTTGGACGCCCATGGCCTGCAGAACCCAAAGCTCGCCCCATTGATCATCCACTTCCCGGTAGAGGGCGAGGGCCTGTCGGTTGCAATCGACGGCTTGATGATAACGGCCCTGCTTGTCGTAGGCGATGCCGAGGTACTTCAGCGCTTCAGCTTGTCCGCGCCGGTCGCCGGCGTCGCGGGCGAGAGTCACGGCCTGCCGGATGTAGTCGGCGGCCTGCTGGTAGCGACCCAGTTTGCCGTGGAGGCGGCCGAGGTTGACCAGGGTACGGGCCTGGGCCTTAGGGTCGTCGCTGTCGCGGGCACCGGTGAGGGCATGGCCGTGGATGGTGAAGGCCTCGGTGTTGTACCCACCGTCGAGATAGCTCGCCAGCGCGGCTGCCAGCCGGGTGGTGTGGCCGGGCCAGCCGTAGCCGGCGGTGTAGGCGGCGACCGCGGTCAGGGTGGCCAGCTCGGCATCCAGCCAGGCCCGGGCGGTAGTCAGGTCGCCAAGTTGCGGGAGCGGCGCTGCGGTGGCCGGAGGATCGGGCCGGCGGTGCCGGTCGGCGGGGGAGATGGTGTCCATGGCGGCGGCGCAGGCGGCCAGGTAGTAGTCGAACAGCCCGGTCAGCGCGGCCCGCCGGGTCTCGTCATTGTCGTGGCTGGCGGCCAGGCGGGCAGCGTAGGCGCGCAGCAGGTCGTGCATGCCGTAGCGGCCCGCACCGGGCTGGATCAGGTGGGCGCGGGCCAGCACGCCGAGCTGCTGCCCTGCCCGGGCCAGACTGGTGCCGGCCAGCGCGGCGGCGGCGTACCGGTCCCAGTCCGCGCCGGGGTGCAGGCCCAGCAGCCGGAACATCCGGGCCGCATCCGGTGGCAGGTGGCGGCAGGACCAGGAGAAGACGCTAGCCACTGAGGCCCGCGGGTCGCCGCCTGCGTCCAGCAGTTCCAGCCGGTCCCCTTCATCGGCGAGCTCGGCGACCATGGCGGCCAGCGGCGTATCCGGCCGGGCCGCGACCAGCTCGGCGGCTACCCGCAGCGCCAGCGGCAGCCGGGCGCACTGCCCGGCCAGCGCCGCGGCGGCTGCCAGATCGGCCTCGGCCTGGACGCCGATCAGGGTGCATAGCAGCCCGGCCGCGTCGGCGGGTGGCAGCACGTCCAGGTCCAGGCGGCGGGCGCCGTCCCGGGCGACCAGCCCGGTCAGTGCGTCGCGGCTGGTCACCACCACCATCACCGATCCGCTGCCGGGCAGCAGCGGCCGTACCTGCTCCGCGGTGGCGGCGTTGTCCAGCACGACCAGCAGCCGCCGGCCGGCCAGCAGCGAGCGGTACCGGGCGGCCCGCTCGGCCTCCTCCAGCGGGATGTCGGCGCCCGCGACGCCCAGCGCGCGCAAGAACCCGGCCAGCGCGTCGGTGGCCGTCACCGGCTGGCCGGGGTCATAGCCGCGCAGGTTCACGTATAGCTGGCCGTCAGGGAAGGAGGCGGCGACGCGGTGCGCCCACCGCACCGCCAGCGCCGTCTTGCCCACCCCCGCCGTCCCCGATACCGCCGAAATCACCACCGGTCCCCGCGCCTCATCAGGCTGCGGACTGCCCCCGGGCAGCAGCAGATCCAGCTCGGCCAGCTCCACCTCCCGGCTGGTGAATCCCTCCACGTCGGCCGGCAGCTCCCAGGGCACCGGCACCGCCCGAGCCGGCGCGCCTGCCTGGGCCAGCACGGCCGCCTGGGCCGGGGCGTCGAGCCCGGGGTCCTCGCGCAGGACGGCGCCGTGCAAGGCCGCGATGTCCGGGCCCGGTTCGAGGCCGAGCTCGTCGCTGAGGTGCTGGCGCAGCCGCTGGTAGGCCTGCAAGGCGTCGGCCTGCCGTCCGCTGCGGTACAGGGCCAGCATCAGCTGGGACCACNNCCACAGCTGCCCGGCCACGTCGCCCAGCGCCGCCCCCCGCCAGCGGCCCAGCGCCGCGTGCAGCAGCCCGGCCGCCCCGGCCGGGTCGCCCGCCGCCAGCTGGCGCAGCCCGGCCGTGGTCTCGCGGTCGAACACCACCGCGTCGACCCCGTCAGCGCCGAACTCCAGGACGTAGCCGCCATCTCGGTACACCAGCTGCTGCGGGCCCAGCAGTCGGCGCAGATGCGATATGTGGCTCTGCAAGGTCGCCGGCGTCGCCGGCCCCGGGCGGCCCTCCCACAGATCCTCGGCCAGCTGCCCGGCTGGCACCGGACGGCCGCCCGCCACGGCCAGCCGGCACACCAGCGCGCGGCGCCGGATCCCGGCCAGATCGACCTGCACCCCATCACGGGACACCACCAGCACGCCGAGGATTCCCGCAGCCCAGCGGCCGGATCCTCCCTCGCTCACACCACCGGATCGTAACGGTATGTAGTTAACGTGAAGGTAAAGTCAACCGAGCGGTTTGCGAGCACCTGAGACCGCTTTAGCTGCCAGACCAGAAGCCCCGAGAGCCGGTCGGCCCGGCAAGATCAAGGATGACCGGGAGTCAAACTCCCGGCCGCCCCTGGTCCTGTGTTCACCGGTTGCGCCTGTTCAGAGCTGGTAGTAGACGTTCTGGTTCCCGTCGGACTAGTACACGTCGGAGTGCTTCTGGGTCCGCGTGCGCGTCAAGCGGGTTCGGCCACCCACCGCATCGGGTCTCCCCAGCCCAGGTCGTCGATGCCCGATTTCTTGAGGGCCAGCACGGCAAGGGTCCGGTTATGCGCGGCGAAGGTGAGCACGTGGGCAATCATGCCGCCGTAGGTGAAGACTTCGGCGGGCTCGCACAGGGCGTCAACGAACGTCTCGTCCAGCCGGCCGCCGGCGACCACGTCACGTACCTCCCCGATGAACGTCGGCGCGACCCGGGCGAGCCGTGCGGTCATCGCCTCGATGCTCTCGTGATCTTCCAGGGACCAGTCGTAGCTCTGGTTCGCGATGGCGCAGTTCCACATATCCATCTGGCCGATCAGCCGGGACAGCAGCGAGCGCAGCGTCTGGCGGTCGTCATCGGCGGACAGGTCGATCGGCGTGTCGAGCTGGCCGGCGGGCAGCCGCCCGGCGCGCTCGATCATCTCGCCGGTCAGCCAGATGTGGTGGTCGACCATTTTGGTCAGCAGATCCATGGCGGTCACCTTCGTCCGGGCGGGCAGCCGCAGGCTGCCGGGCGGGTGGAAATGCACCCCGTTGGGGGTGGCGGCCTGGAAGCGGCGCGGCGCGGCCCGCCACGCTGAGGGCGGTGCGCCGTATGCCCGCTTGAACGCGCGGGTGAAAGCCTCGTGGGAGGAGTACCCGGCCTCGACCGCGATATCAAGGACACCCATGTCACTGGTCACCAGCCGGTACGCCCCGCGTTCGAGCAGGACCCGCCGGCGGAACCGCGCCGGGCTCTCCCCCGACACCGCGCAGACGATCCGGTCGAAGTGGAAGCGCGAGAGGTGCATGCGCGCGGCCAGATCCCCGCCGCGTGCCTCGTGGTCATCCAGTTGCGACGCCAGCAAGTCCACGAAGCGCACGAACGTGTCCTGCGGGGTACCCATGCCTTCCATCCTGCCCACACCGCACCCCGGGCGCTTGATCGATTTTGCGCTCCCATCCCAGACAGGCAGACCAGTCTCGCACCCGGCCCAGCATCCCGGTGCGGTTCACTCCTTCAGATCCCCGGGTTAGGCGCGTCGGCCCGCCTCGTCCTGGACCACCGGGCGGCCCCCATGACGCAGGGCCTCGTGGTCTGCAATCCCTGCCACGAGACCATCTGTCGCCATCCACCGCGGCAGCCAGCCGTCGGCACGGCGTAGGGGAGTGGAGAACATCGTGCCGAAGCTGCGGTCCGCGGGGTTCGGCGAGTCACGCGGCAAAGGACCTGCCCAGCGGGCATCTCACCAAGCGGCTTGGCCGGTTCATCCCACTCGCTCGGCAAGGAAGTCCTCCCAGGTCCGGTGGCCCGCAGCGTGGTCAGGCGCCAAGTTAGCACCGGCCCGGACCGCGCGCGCGGCCTTGCCCGGCAGCCAGACCGGCGCGATCAGCCGGTGCCGGTGACTGGCCCGCAGGTACCCGCGGAGCAACTCGGCCATGCCGTAGGTTCGCGGCCCGCCGATGTCAGGGACCAGGCCGGCCGGCTTGCCGAGGGTGAGCTCCACGAGCCGCGCCGCCACCTCTCCGGCGTCGACCGGCTGGAACCGGAAGCCGGCCGGGACCGGCATCACTGGCAGCCTGGCCATCTGCCGTCCCACAAGCAGGAAGGCGTCATGGAACTGGGTGGCGCGCAGCGTCGTCCACGGCAGGCCCGAGTCGGCCACGATCCGCTCCGCGGCCAGTTTGGACCCGAAGTAGCCGAACATGGCGCGGTCGACGCCACTGACCACCGGGATCCGGTTGGCGCCGACGACCGAGATGTACACCAGGTGGGGTGTCCCCGCCCGTACCGCCGCCTGCACCAGGTTCCTGGCCTTTTCGTCGTCGCCCTTGGCGCTGCCCGCGCAGTGCACGATCGTCTTTACCCCCGCCACCGCCGGCTCGATCCCCTCGCCCGTGGCCAGGTCACCGGTCATGAGCCCGGTGCCGTTCTCCGCTTCGCCGCGGCGCCGGCTGAGCACCCGCACGACGCACCCGGCGTCCCGCAGTCGCGGGACGACGAGCCGCCCGAGGGTACCTGTGCCGCCAGTAACCAGGATGGGTGATGTCACGGGCTCATGCATAGTGCGTCTCCTTGTCACATCGATCGCGTTCGGAGGTCACTTCTATGGACACCTGGCAACGGGGGGATGTGACCGATGTACGAGGACGAGTAGCTGGCGGATCGCTTCGAGGAGCACCAGGCCAAGCCGCGGGTGGCGGATGCCCACGCTGAGTGCCGCCTCGGCCGGCTCGGATACCTCGACGCCGGGATGGCGCCCGAATGTTATTCGGTTTAGTGTCGGGGCATGCGTTCCGAGGTCTGCGAGATGTTCGGGATCGAGTTCCCGCTGTTCGCCTTCAGCCACTGCCGGGATGTCGTGGCGGCGGTCACCAACGCCGGGGGGATGGGCGTCCTGGGGGCGGTCGCCTATACGCCATTGCGCCTCGAAGAAGAGTTGCGCTGGATCGACGACCATGTTCGCGGGCGGCCGTACGGGGTGGACGTTCTGGTCCCCGGGAAGATCGACAAGTCTGCGGAGTCCGGCTCGGCCGACTCGGTGCTCAACGCCATCCCCGCCGAGCATTGGGCTTTCGTTAGCCGCCTGTTTGAGAAGTACGGCCTGCCCGCCCCGGCCGCTGAGCGCGGGGACAGCGAGCGGGCGGCCGGGGGCGGCGCGAGGCAGGTGACCGCGGCCGGGGCGATCGAGCTGATCGACGTCTCGCTGGCGCACCCGATCCGGCTGATCGCCAGCGCACTGGGCACGCCGCCGCCGGTGATGGTGTCGAAGGCGCGCACTGCGGGAGTGCCGGTGGCTGCCCTGGTGGGGACGGCCGAGCACGCGCGCCGTCAGGCGGCGGCCGGCGCGGATCTCATCGTCGCCCAGGGCACCGAGGCGGGCGGCCACACCGGCGAGATTTCCACGATGGTGCTCGTCCCCGAGGTGGTGGACGCGGTCGCGCCGCTGCCGGTGCTGGCGGCGGGCGGTATCGCGACCGGGCGGCAGATGGCCGCGGCGCTGGCCCTGGGCGCGTCAGGCGTGTGGTGCGGGTCGGTGTGGCTGACTACCGAAGAGGCCGAGACCTTGCCTGCGGTGAAGGAGAAGATGCTGGCAGCCTCCTCGCGGGACACGATCCGGTCCCGATCGCGGACCGGCAAGCCCGCGCGCCAGCTCCGCTCCGCCTGGACCGACGAGTGGGAGGGCCCCGGCAGCCCCGGCTCGCTGCCCATGCCGTTGCAGATGGTCCTCGCCGAGGGCGCGATGCGGCAGATCAACAAGCTGGCCGACGGCGGCAACGAAGGCGCCCGCGAGCTGGCCAACTATTTCGTGGGCCAGTGCGTGGGGCTGATGAACACCGTCAAGCCCGCCCGGCAGGTCGTCTACGACATGGTCCAGGAGTTCGCCGACGCGGTGGAGCGGCTGAACAAGATCACCGATATGCGCTGACTCAGGCCGACGGGAGCGCTGCCGCCCGTATGGGTCAGGGTGTGATCGCGATCGCTATGGGGTAACGGTGAAGCGATTTGGCCGGTAAGGCGCGAGTTCAGCGGCCGTCGTGCCGTCGGCGAGCTCGGTGGTGATGAGTTGTGCCAGGTGCGCGGCCAGGGTGACGCCGCTGTGCGTCACAGCCACGTACAGACCGCCGGCACCGGGTAGCCATCCCACGATGGACCGGCCGTCCGCGGGCATCGGACGCACGCATACCCGGTACCCGGTGACACTGGCGTCCTCCAGCCCGCGGACCGCGCGGCGCGCCCGGCGCAGCAGTTCTTCCGCCCAGCGCCGCAGATCCGCCTCGGGCGTATGCAGGTCGACTGCTGCGTCAGGCGCTTCCAGGTGCACCAGCCCACCTGACTGGGGCCGTAGGTAGACCTCCGGCGTATGCACCACCCGCGCCGGGCCTGGCGGCATGACCGGCCCTGCCTGCACCACGAGCCCCGGCGCCGCGGCACCCGGTTCCGCCCACGGAACCAAAGGCACCGGGCACGCCGCGCCGGCCAGCGCGGCCAGTTCAGGAACCCATCGCCCCGCACAGCACACCACCGCATCCGCCGCTATCACCTGGGCCGCGGCAGTCTGCACTCCCCGCACCGCACCGTCGGCGGCATCAAATCCGACGACGCGTCCCGCCTCACCCGTCAGCATCGTGGCCCCACGCTGGACCGCCAGCTCCACCAATTCGCTGACCAGCCGCTCGGTGAGCAGATACCCCTCGCCCGGAAACCACGCGGCATCAGCCACTGACTGCGGCAGCCGCATCGACGGCTCAAGCTCAGCAGCCTCCGCGGCATCAATCAGGCGCGCCGGGTACCCCCACCCCGCGAGCCTGCGCACCCGAGCCTCAAGCTTCGCGCGCTCGGGCGCGCTCGCCGCCCACTCGATATTTCCCACCGGCCGGTACCACGCCGCGCCGTCAAGGCTCGCCGCCAGCCCGGCCCACGCCCGCATCCCGGCGTGGTTGAGGTCGTGATAAGCGCGAGGCGCCTTGTCGTTCGCGTTCAGCCAGGCAAAGCTCGACCGGGTGGCGGCTCGGCCAGGCTGCGCCTGCTCCAGCAGCGTCACCCCGATCCCCGCCTCAGCCAGCCGCGCCGTCACGCACACACCAAGTACTCCGGCACCGACCACCACGCACCTGCTCGGCCGCGGCCCGTTGTCACCAGGCACCCAATCGCCCCTTCGCAGCACGCGGAAACGGGTCGGCCGGGAACGCTGCTAACCGCCGCGCCCGGAACGCTGCTAACCGCCGCGCCGGGAACGCTGCTAACCCCCCCGCCGGCATCCGCAAATCCTCGCCGATGGACTTCACCGGCACGATACCTGCGCCGACGCCCTCAACATCATCGGCGGATTCCCGGGTCGTCACTCGTCAACAGTACTGTTGACGAGCGGGGCGGATTCGCGATTGAATGGTCACGACAGCCGGGCAGTGAGAGGACTGACCATGGAGGTCGTGCAGGCGCCGTCCCGCAGCCTCGCTGCGGACGTGCTGTCACGCTGGGTCGGCTCGCTCGGTGCCGCCCTGGCCAGCGGCGACGCAGCGGGAGCCGCTGGCCTGTTCGCCGCGGACGGCTACTGGCGCGACATCCTGGCACTCGGGTGGTCGTACCGGACCTTCGCCGGCCGGGCGGAGATCGAAGGTGCGCTGAGAAATACCGCGGCGGCGGCCCGGCCGCGCGACTTCCGGCTCGCTCCCGACCGCATGCCGCCGCGGACTGTTCGCCGCGGCGGCCGCGACGTCATCGAGGGCTTCGTCGACTTTGTCACCAGTGCCGGGAAAGGCACCGCGTTCGTCCGGCTCCTGGACGAACAGACACCGGCGGCGTGGATGGTGCTGACCACGCTCCAGGAGCTGCACGGGCACGAGGAGTCCGTCGGTGCCCGCCGTCCGTCCGGCGTGGAGTACTCCTACAACTTCGCCGGCGACAACTGGCTCGACCAGCGTCGCAAGGCGCAGGCCTACGCTCACCATGACCCAGAGGTGCTCATCGTGGGTGGCGGGCAGGCCGGCCTGGCGCTCGCCGCACGGCTGGGCCGGGTCGGCGTAGACGCGCTTGTCGTGGAGCGCAACGCCCGCGTCGGCGACAACTGGCGCCACCGGTACCACTCGCTGACGCTGCACAACGAGGTGTGGGCCAACTCCCTGCCATACCTGCCATTCCCGACGACATGGCCGACGTTCGTGCCCAAGGACATGCTCGCCGGCTGGCTGGAGAGCTACGCGCAGGCGATGGAACTCAACGTCTGGACCGGCACCGAATTCGTCGGCGGCACGTTCGACGATGCCGGCCGGACCTGGACCGTGCGGCTGCGCCGCGCCGACGGCACAGCGCGCGAGATGCGAGTTCCCCAGCTTGTGCACGCGACCGGCAGCGTCAGCGGCGCTCCCCGGATGCCCGCGCTGCCGGGGCTGGACGGGTTCGCGGGCGAGATCATGCACTCCAGCGAGTTCTCCAGCGGCCTGCGTTACCAGGGCAAGCACGCGATCGTCATCGGCACGGGCAACAGCGGACACGATGTCGCCCAGGACCTCTACAGCAACGGTGCGGCCGCCGTGACGATCGTGCAGCGCAGCCCGACCTGCGTGGTGAGCCTCGTGCCGAGCGGCACGCTCGTCTACGCGCTGTACTCCGAGGGCCCGGTCGATGACATCGACCTGATCACCGCGGCCATCCCGTACCCGGTGCTGCGCGAGACATACCAGTGGCTGACAGCAAAGACATCCCGGCTGGATCAGGAACTCCTGGACGGCCTGGCCGCGGTCGGCTTCGAACTCGACTATGGCGATGACCAGACCGGGTTCCACATGAAGTACCTGCGCCAGGGCGGCGGCTACTACATCAACGTCGGCTGCTCCGAGCTGATAGCGCAGCGCCTTATCCGGCTGGTGCACGCCCGCCACATCGCGACGTTCACCGAGGCCGGCCTACAGCTGTCCGACGGCAGCTGTGTCCCGGCCGATCTCGTGGTGCTGGCCACCGGGTACGAAAAGCAGGCAGCGGGCATCCGGCGGCTGTGCGGCGACGAGGTCGCGGACCGCGTCGGCGATGTGTGGGGCTTCGACGAGCAGGGCTTCATGCGCAATATGTGGACGCGGACGGGCCAGGACAGGTTCTGGCTGATGGGCGGCGCGCTCAACGAGTGCCGCCTGTTCTCCCGGTTCCTGGCGCTACAGATCAAGGCCGACCTGGAAGGGCTGCTGCCCCGGCCGGCCTGACGCCCGCGGGTCTGACGCCCGCGGGTCTGACGCCCGCGGGTCTGACGCCCGCGGTCTGACGCCCGCGGTCTGACGCCCGCGGTCTGACGCCCGCGGTCTGACGCCCGCGGTCTAGCGCCCCGGGGCGATGCGCCCGCGGGCGATGCGCTCCTCTATCGCCCTGACGCCGTCGCGAAACGCCGGCCGTCCGGCCGACCACCGCTGCGCCGCGGTCTCCCCGGCCAGCGCGTCCGCGTACGTCGCCGTGGACAGCGAGGTCCGCAGCGTGGCGATCACCCGCTGCACGTACACCTTCTCCTGATGCGCCAGCCGCTGCCCGAGCCCGACGGCGGCCTCGATCAGCTCGTCCGCGCCGTCGATCACCGCGGCGACCAGGCCGGCATCCAACGCCGCCGTCGCGTCCCAGACCTCGCCGAACAGGCAGGCGAGCGTTGCCCGCTGCTGTCCGACCGCCCGCGCCAGCATCCACGCATGCCCGCCGCCCGGGTGCAGCCGCAAGGCGGCGAACCGCGTATCGAACATCGCGGCGCCGCCAGCGAGGCGCACGTCGCAGGCGAGCGCGAGATTGAACCCGGCGCCCACCGCCGGGCCGTTGACCGCGGCGATGGTGGGCAGCGGCGAGTCGCGTACCCGCAGGAAACCCTGGTAGACCGTCTCGACATCGTCGAACGCCCCATCGGCCGCGGCGCGCAGCGTCGCCAGTTCCGCACCCGCGCAAAATGCGCTGCCAGCGCCGGTGAGCACGATGCACCGGGTCGCCGCGTCACGCTCGGCGCTGTCCATGGCCGCGGCTAGCGCGTGCACGAGCGGACCGGTGAAGATGTTGCGCCGGGCAGGGTCGTTGAGCGTCAGCACCGCGACGCCGCCCTGCTGCTCACGAGTGACCAGGTCATCCGCCACGCCGATCGCCTCCTGGAAGGTTAGCTGCCCGGAAGGTTAGCTGCCCGGAAGCTTAGCTACCCGACAACACGGTGCAGGTGGAGAACTGCGTCGATCCTCCCTGACCGGTGGCGACAGCGGTCGCCGCCCCCGGGACCTGCCGCTCGCCGGCCGCGCCCATGACCTGAAGCGCGCACTCGGCGAGACGGATCAGCGCGGTCGCGCCGACCGGATTCGCGGCCATCGGCCCACCGGAAGGGTTGATCACCGGGCCGCCGCCGTCGCGGTGCCCGAACCCGGATTCGACCAGCGCGGGCCCGTCCGCGGCGGCGCAGAACCGCAGCGGCGCATACGCCATCGTCTCGGCGTGATCGAACGGCGCATGGATCTCCACGACGTCCGCGTCGGCCGCCGACGCCAGGCCAGCCTGGCCGAGGGCGCGCTGCGCGGCCATTCGCAGGGTCAGCAGCTCTACGAGATCGCCCTCGCGGCGGCCAATGCGATCGCCCATGTTGTAGGTGTCGGTGACGGTCGCCCGGCCCCGCACGCGGGCCAGCGGCCTTCCCCGCTGGCGGGCGGCCGCGGAAGTGCGGGCGATGACGACGGCGCACACGCCTTCGGAGATCGGGCAGGCATCGAGCTGGCGGATCGGCCATGCCAGCATCCGTGAGGTGAGCACATCGCCGACCGAGTACGCGGTCCGGATGTGCGCGAGCGGGTTGCTGGCCGCGTGCGCGAAATTGCGTTCGGCGACGCGTGCCCACAGCTCGGCGGTGTAGCCCCAGCTCTGCATCATGCGGGTCGCGCGCAGCGCGCCCATCGACACTGTCGACAGCCCGGTGTCGCGCTCGTAGATCGGGTCGAAGATGGAATTGAACACCGCCGGCACGCTGCGCGCCTGCGCCATCCGCTCGACGCCGACGACCAGCGCGGCGTCGCCGCGGCCAGCCTCGAGCAGGTCCATCGCCGCGTACGCGGCGGCGATCCCGGTCGTGCCGCCGGTGTTGATTCGCATGCTCCACTTGCCCACCGCGCCCGCGGCCGGCAGGAACCGCTTGTCCGGGCAGTTCTCTCCGGCCAGCGCGTCCGGCGCGAACCCGCCGATGACCAGGTCGATGTCGCGGTGCTCCAGGCCGCTGTGGTCGAGCGCCGCGCGGACCGCGCCGTAGACCAGTTCCGGCGTCGAGCCCTCGTGCCGGCGCCGGTAAGGCGTCTGGCCGACGCCGAGGATCGCGAGCTCCGCCGGACCGGTCATGCAGGCTCGTCGAGGGTGAAGACGAAATCGGTGATCCGGCCTTCACATACGTCCTTGAACCGGGCAGTAACCGGCGGCCGGCCCAGCATCGCGGTGCCGGCCGCGTCCGGATCGGTGAGGTCGATGCCGTCGACAAAGTTGAGGACCGCGCTGGACGCACCCGCCAACATGACATACCCCACGACAAGGGGCGGCTCAGGCAGGCCAGGGAATGACGTGGTGAGGATCGTGAAGGTCTCGAGCGTGCCGTGCGGGCTGACCTGCACCCAGTCGGTGGTCTCGACGAAGCACGCATCGCAGAATCCCCGGGCAGGCACCAGCACCCGCAGGCACTGGGGGCAGCGGGTGCCCATGATGCGCCGGTTAGCCAACTCGGCGAAGAACCGGCTCGCAGCGTCGCCTGCGTAGTAGGTGTAGTCGAACGCCCAATGTCCGTCGATGGTCAGCGGCGGCACTTTTCCGGCGGCGGATTCGCCCATGTCACGCACCTTCCAGTACGACCGCGGCCTGCACCTGCGCGGCGACCACGGACGCCCCGGTCGCCAGCCCTACCTGCGACGTCGTCGCATTGCGCAGCCGCTCCGCGGCCCGGGCCACCCGCACGAGGCCCATCGCCGGCGCGCAGTAGCCGGCCGCCGAACCGCCGCCGGCGTTCACCCGGGGGCTGTTCGCGAGCAGGCTCATGCCGTCGCCGCGGGCGGCGGCTCCGACCGCCTCGGCGGCGAGTGCCTCGTCGAACAGCGTCAGCCCGTCGAGTTCCAGCACGTCGATGCTGGCCGCGTCTACGCCGGCGTCCGTGAGCGCCTGAGCGCTGGCGGTCCGCAGCGCGGTCAGCCCGGTCAGATCACGGTCGCCCAGCTCGTAGGGCTCAGTGGACATCCCGACGCCGCCCACCCGCACCGGCCCGGGCTGGCTGCCCAGCACGACCGCCGCCACCACGTCGGCCCACACCGGCAGTTCGCCGGCCCGCAGCGGCCACGCGGTGGCAGGCACCCGCGACGGGTCCGCCGGGCGGACGCCGCGCCGCGCCGCGGCGGCGCCGCGCCAGCGCCCGTAGCCGGGGAAGTCGCCGAGGCACCGGGCGGCTCGCATACCGCTGACGGCGATCTCGGTGAGCGCGAGCGGGCGGGCGGTGAACGGGTCGAACAGCGCATGGGCGATCTCGTCGATGGGTCCTTCGCTGGCGCGACCCCACGCCGCCACCAGGCACGTATCGACCGAGCCCGACCGGACGCGGGCGTCGCCGAGCACGAAGGCGAGTGCCCCGTCATCACCGAGGCGGGTCTCGTCCTTGAGATACGTGGCGGCGGCCGGGGCGGTGACCATGCTCGTCAGGCCGCGGCCGTCCACGAGATCGTGTGCGGCGAGCACAGTGGCACCGACGTCGGCCGCGCTGATGCCGGCTGTACCCAGCGCTGTCCGAACGCACTCGAAGATCAGGTCCGTGAGGCTCCGCGAGGCGTCCCGCCACGTCGTGCTCACCGCGGAACCGTGCAGGTACACCGGCCGCATCACCCCTCCTTAGTACCGGCTGACCGGCATTCTGTCAACATAGGTGTTGAAACTAAGTCGATGCGGCGTCGGGTAATGTCGGTGCGACACGGGGCGCTCCGAGGCCCTGCGCGAGAGGATATGCCGTGGCCAGCCGACCGACCGGGTCCGCGACTGCCGACGATGCTGCCGCGAGCTCGATCAGCCGTCGTCGCACGCAGGCCCGACGTGACCCCAGCGTGGGCTATCTCGAACGGCGGCAGCGCCTGCTGGCCGCGGCCGCCCAGGTATTCAAGGACAAGGGCCTCGATGCCGCGAGCATCAACGACATCGCAGAGCGGATGGGTACCGATCGCGCGTCCGTGTATTACTACTACGGCAGCAAGCAGGAGATCTTCCTCGCCCTCGTCCGGCAGGCAGTGGAGGAGATCGTTGTCGTCGCGGAGAGCATCGCGGCCGCGGGCGAGTCGTCGACGGTCCGGCTACAGCGCCTGGTGCAGGCGCAATTGGAGGCTTACGAGCGGCACTACCCGTACATCAAGCTATACATCCAAGAGGACATGAACCGGGTACCGGGGGACGGCACGACCGCCGGTGCGGAGCTCAAGGCACTGGGGCTGCGGTACGAGGCGCTGATCGAGCACATCACCCGCGACGGCATCACGTCGGGCGAGTTCCGCGCGGACCTCGACGCCCGGCTGGTCATGTTCGCGATCCTCGGCGCGCTCAACTGGACGCACCGCTGGTTCGTCCCAGGCGGCCGGCTCACCGGCACCGAAGTGGGGCAGGCGTTCGCGGATGTCTTCCTCCAGGGGGTACGGACGGGGCGCCGACGCACGCCGTCGGCCAAGCCATAAAGATCCAAGCCATAAAGATCCAATCTATGCCGAACGGAGCCATCAGGAACTTGCGGTCAGCGCGGCCCACACGTCGGAGCCGCACTCCGCGGCGAGTGCCGCGGACCAGTGCCGCTCGCTGCCGTACTCCTCGCGCCACGACCAGACTGGCGTGGTGAACCGGTGCAGCGCGTACTCCGTGGTGATGCCGATCGCTCCGTGCAGCTGATGGGCAATCGCGGCGGCGGCGGTCGCGGCCATGCCCGTGCGCACCTTCGCGACCGCAACCGGCTCTGCTGCCCACTCGCCCGGCCCGATGAGCGCCAGCGCCCGCTGCACCGCGGCACGTGCCGCGAACGTCTCGGCCGCGAGGAGCGCGAGCTGCTGCTGGACGGCCTGGAACTGCGAAAGGCTGCGGCCGAACTGGTGCCGCTGGCCGCAGTAGCTGATCGCGAGCTCAAGCATCCGCTCGATCGCCGCGGCCATCTGGATGGCCCGGGCCAGCGCCCCGGCGCGGTGTAGCTGGTCCAGGATCTCCCCGCCCGCGTCGGCTGCGGCGGTCGGGCGCACGCCCTCGACGACCACGGTGTCGCGCGGTTCGCCGGCGAGGTTGTGTCCCGCGCGGATGTCCGCCGCGTCCGCATCGATCAGGCAGGCCCGGCTGCCGGATCCGTCATCGGCCACGATCAGCAGGCTCGTCGCCCACCGGGCGAACGGCACGCGCTCGGCGCGCACGTGGACCTGCCCATCGCGCAGCGTGCCTGCGGCGGCCACCGGCAGGACCAGGCCGGCCGGCCCGCGCAGTCCGGACACCGCCAGCACGTGCGCGGCGACGATCCCGGCGTCGGCGACCGGCAGCCGGTGGCCGGCCGCCGCGCACGCCCCGGCGACCGCGGCGGCATCGCGCAGATCGCCGCCGGACCCGCCGAGCTGCTCGGGCAGGCCGACGCCGAGCCAGCCGCCGTCGGCGAGCCGTTCACAGGCTGCTCGCTCGGCCGGCTCGGACCAGGTCCCGTCCCTGCCGTAGACCTCAACGGGATCGAGCAGGTCGCGCACCGCCGCGCCGATCTGGTTCGTCA
>PMSU01000195.1:5841-39105 GCA_003168255.1 Actinomycetota bacterium | reverse complement strand
GCCAGTTCCGGCCGCGCCGATCCCGTCCGTCACGGCGCCACCAGCCCTCGCGCGATGATCCCGCGGAGGATTTCCGTGCTGCCACCGCGCAGCGTGCCGCCCGGCCGGTGCACGACCGCCTCCGCCAGCAGCCGGGCAAGGTCGTCGGTCGCGTCCAGCGCCGGTTCCACCTCCAGCAGGTCCCGCACGGTATCGACGATCTTCGCCTCGAAGCGGGCGCCCAGGTCCTTGACCGTCGCCGCTTCGAGAGCCGGCGCCTCGCCGCGCTGGAGGGCGTCCGCGATCCCGGCGGACATGGCCCGCAGGGCCTGGAGTTCGGCGATCAGTGCCCCGATCTGCGGGTCGCTGCCCGGTGGCCGCCGACGGGCGAGTTCCCACAGCAGCGGCGCGGTCGACAGGAACCGTTCCGGACCGCTGCGTTCGTAGGCCAGTTCCGCGGTGACCTGCTGCCAGCCCGCCCCTTCGCTGCCCAGCAGCGCTCCGTCAGGCACATCGGCATCGTCCAGCGTGACCTCGTTGAAGTGGCAGTGACCGTCCAGTGACCGGATCGGCCGGACCTCGACGCCCGGCGTGCTCAAGTCGATGATCAGCTGCGACAGGCCGGCCTGCCGGCGCTGCGGATCGGGCGTCGATGTACGGACCAGCGCGAGCAGGTGGTGCGCCTGGCCGGCGTGGCTGGTCCACACCTTGCGGCCGTTGACGCGCCAGCCGGACCCGGTCTTCCGCGCGGTCGTGCGTATCGACGCGAGGTCTGACCCGCTGTCAGGCTCGGACATGCCGATCGCGAAGAAGCACTCGCCTCGCGTGATGGCCGGCAGGTACCGCGTCCGCTGCTCCTGCGATCCATGGCGCAGCAGCCCGGGGCCGATCTGCCGGTCGGCGAACCAGTGCGCGGCGACCGGCGCACCGGCGGCGAGCAACTCCTCGATGACGACCAGCCGCTCCCGCTCGGGCCGGTCACCTCCGCCGTACCGGCCGGGCCAGGTCATCCCGATCCAGCCGCGCTCGCCGAGCGCGCGGCTGAACTCCGGGTCGAACGATGTCATCCACGCATCACAGTGCGGCCGGATATGCCTGTCGCGCAGGAACGCGCGGACCTCGTCCCGCAGCCTGCCTGGCTCGGGGAATGCCGCGGTCATCGGCGCGGCGCGGCTGGGCGCGGCCGGTAGGTCACGACATCGCCCCCGGCCGCCGTCAGGACACCGGATGCCACGAGCAGCTTCAGGTGGGCGACGGTCTCGGTCACGGCGAGCATCTGGTTGAACGCGTCGAGATCGCGGAACGCGCGCCGCCGCCTGGTCCACCCCATCACGTCCGCGACCTGGGCAGCGGTAGCGGACCCGAGGCGGGCCACCGCCTGGCCGGTCTCGGCCAGCCGGGCGTCGTGATGGGCGACGAGTTCGCCGATCCGCGCGTGCGTGCTGGCCGCGACGGAGCCATGGGCGGGCAGCAACACCAGGTCCGGCAGCGTACGGACCAGCGCGAGCGAGTCCAGGTAGTCCGACAGCGGGCCGTCGGATGGCACCGGCTCGAAGCCGATCGAGGGGGTGATGTGCGGCAGCACATGATCGCCAGAGAACAGCAGGCCGGCGGCCTCGTCGGCGAAGACGATATGGCCGCGGGTGTGACCGGGGGTCGGCAGCACCCGCAGGGCCCGGTCGCCGACTCGCAGCAGGCCGGCGCCGAGCCACTCGTCCGGCTCCTCCCAGCCCTCGGGCATCGGGTCGACGCGCGAGTCACCGCGGGAGATGAGGTCGGCGAGACCGCCGGCTCCCGCCTGCCGCAGCAGGGTGACCTGCGCGCCGTAGCGGTTCACGGCGGCGGTAAGGGCGGCGATGGCGGGCCGTTCACCGGCGCCGAGGCCGATCGCCGTGCCGAATTCGCGCCGCAGCAGCACGGCGAGCGTGTAGTGGTCGCGGTGAGCATGCGTGACCAGGAACCTGGTGACGTCAGGCAGCGCGTACCCAAGCTGGTCGAGCGCCTTTTCCAGCTCGGCGCGGGCAGTCGGCACCGCCCATCCGCCGTCGATCAGGGTGATGTGCTCGCCGTCTTCGATCGCGTAGACGTTGACCGCTCGCAGGCCATCCTGCGGCATCGGCAGCGGGATCCGGTGCACGCCAGGCGCGACCGTCACCGGTCCCGGATCCGACCAGTCCGCGGGCGCGTCGTTCATGACACCTTCTCGTCGTCGGCGAACACGGTAATCGCCGACGACGGGCACGAGTCGGCGGCCTCGATCAGGTCGCGGCGATCCCACGAGCCTGGCTGGAATTCGGACTGGCCCTCGTCGTTAACCGCGAACGCGCCAGGTGCGGCCAGTACGCACATGGCGACGCCAACGCAGCGATCGCGGTCGACGACGGCGCGGAACCTGGGCATCACTGTTCCCCGAAGGTCACGTGCAGGCTGCGCAGGCTACGGGAGACGATATTGGGAACGTACGCAAGAGTGTCTTCGCTGATGTCGAACCTCGGGAACGCCTCGGCGAGCGCGCTAAATGCCTCCTGAGCCTCGAGCCGGGCCAGCGGCGCTCCCAGGCAGGTGTGAATGCCCTGGCCGAACGTCGTGTGCCGGTTCGGCCAGCGGGTGATGTCGACGCTGTCCGGGTCGGTGAACCGCGCCGGATCATGGTTGGCCGCGTGCTGGACAAGCAGTACCCGGTCGCCCACGGCAACGTCATGGCGGCCGATCCGCATCGGCTCGCGCGCCCACCGCGCCATCGCCCGGATCGGCCCGTCGTAACGCAGGATCTCCTCCGTGGCGGTGGCGGCCAGCGCCCGGTCGCCGCGCAGCTTCGCCCACTGCTCGGGAAACCGGGAAAACGCGACGATGCCGTTGGCGAGCAGGTTCATCGTCGTCTCGTGGCCGGCGAAGACCATCAGGATCGTGTTGGCGATCAGCTCGTCTTCGGAGAGGAAATCGCCACGATCCTGCGCCCGGACCATGCCGCTGAGCAGGTCGTCACGCGGATCGGCGCGGCGATCGCGGATGACCGGCCGCAAGAAGTCGGCAAGCTGGCCCATCGCGTCGTCGCCCTTGCGCATCCGGTCTTCGTCATTGCCGCTGACGAAGATCACGGAGCCCAGATCCTCAGCCCATTGCCGCAGGTTGTCCCGGCCCTCTTGGGGCACCCCGAGGTAATCACCGATGACGATCACGGGGAGCGTGAACGCGAACCCGGCGAGGAAGTCGACCTCGCTGCCCGCTCGCAGCGGGGCGAGGAGGTCGCGTACCAGGGTGCGTACCCGCGGCCGCAGCACCTCGACGCTCCGCGGCGTGAACGCCTTGTTGACCAGGCTGCGCACGCGCGTGTGGTACGGCTGGTCCTTCCATACGAAGAACTTCGACAAGAAGCCGAATAGCTGCTGATAGTCCGAGGACACCGCGCTCAGGTCCTCGCCGAACGGTCCGGCGAAGCGATCCGAGGACAGGTTCTGGTGATTGCGGAAACCCTCGGCGACGTCGTCATAGCCGGTCAGGATCCAGCCGTTCCACCGCCGGTTCCAGTAGACCGGGTCGATGGCCCGCAGCCGCGCATAGAACGCCTCGGGGCGGTTGACTGCCTCGTCGGACAGCAGATTGTCGAGGTCGGCAGATCCCTGGCCCATGCACGAAGTCTAGGAACCCGTCCCACTTGTGTCAACGGCTGTGTTGACACGATACCGTCATGCGGGTTTCATGAAAGGTGGCGCCGGCGATGGGACGAGGCATGCACGGGTGGGGACGATGGGGGGCCGAGGATGAACTCGGCGCCTTGAACCTGCTCGGCCAGGCCGAGGTCCGGCGCGGTCTCGGCGCTGTTCGCGACGGCACCGTCCTGTCGCTTGCGGCGCCGATCGTCAGCGGGCGAGGCTTTGGCGTCGTCGGGCGGCCCGCTCCGGCGCACTACATGATGCGCGACGGCGGCGACTACGCCGCCGGCCTGGCCGAGCGGGCCGGCTTCGGGTTCGCTGATGACGTTGTCACCCTGCCCACGCACGGCGTGACCCACGTCGACGCGCTGGCGCACGTGTGGCGCAGCGGCCAGATGTACAACGGGATCGCCGCCGACACGGTCACCAGCCGCGGCGCGGCCCGGCTGGGTGTCGAGAAGATGCGGCCGATCGTCACCAGGGGCGTGTTCGTCGACTGCGCGCGCACCGGCGACCGGGACGCCGGCGACCGGGTTCACCTCGACGAACTGACCGGCCTGCTCGCTGCGGGCGGCATCGAGCTGGCGTCCGGTGACGCCCTGCTCGTGCGGACTGGATGGCTGCCCGCGTTCGCCGCCGGCCGCGCCGACGCGACGAGCTGGCCCGGGCTCGACCGCGATTGCGGCGGCTGGCTTGCCGAGCGTGGCGTCGTGCTCGTGGGCGCTGACAACGTCGGCGTGGAGGCTTACCCTTCCGGCGATCCCGACTGCCAGGTGCCGTTGCACGTCGAACTGCTGCGCGGCCACGGCATCTACCTGTCCGAGCTGATGGACCTCGACGCGCTCGCGGCATCGGGACGCGGCACGTTCCTGTTCGTGCTGGCACCGCTGCCGCTGGTCGGCGCCGTCGGCAGCCCGGTCGCCCCGGTAGCGGTCCTGTGAGTGCGCCGTCGCCGCGGGTCGCCCGGACGAAGACCATGGAGCTGGCGGTGGTCGATGACCCGCGGTTCTGCCCGGCCATCGCATACTGCCATCGCCAGCGCCTCGGCGGGACATGAGCCGATCGGCTGTGAGCGGGCCTGGCATATGTCAACGCTCCTGTTGACCAGCGTCGGCCGTATTGCTACAGTCCGAAACCCCAGGCCTGTGACCTGGGCCACACCCCCTGGGATGTCACGCGGGAGGCAGCGTGCTTGACGTCAGAAGCGCAATGCGGCGGTCAGCGAGGTTTCACCGGGATCTGGTCGCGATCCGCAGCGGTGACCGGCAACTGACCTACGCGCAGGCATGGCAGCGTGGCCTCCGGCTGGCCAATGCCCTGATCGGCCTCGGCCTCGGCGACGGCGACCGGGTCGCCGTCCTGGAGGACAACAGCATCGAGGCGGCCGACTTCTACCTCGGGACCGCGATCGCCAACGTCGTGCGAGTCCCGCTCTACCGCCGTAACTCCGCGGCGGCGCATGAGCACATGATCCGGCACACCGGCACCAAGGTCGTCGTGGTGTCGCAGGAGTACGCGCACGAGGTCGCCGGCCTCGACCAGAAGGTCGACGGCCTGCGCATCATCGTGCGGGACGCCAGCTACGACAGCTGGCTCGCCGCGCACGAGGCCACCGACCCCGATCCCGCGGTGTCGCTTGACGACGTGTTCATCATCCGGCACTCCGCAGGCACGACCGGCCGTGCCAAAGGCATCGCGTACACGCACCGGGCGTGGATGAGCGCGACCCGCGACTGGTTCTACATGCTGCCGCCTGCTGACATGGGCGACGCCTGCCTGCATGTCGGGCCGATCTCGCACGGGTCGGGCTACCTGTTCCTGCCGATCTGGCTGGCCGGCGGCGTCAACATCCTCGCGTCGAAGTTCGACTCGCCGACCTTCCTGGACACGCTGCGCGATCAGCGAGTCGCGTACTTCTTCGCGGTGCCGACGATGGTCGCCGACATCGTCGCGCGGGTCGGCGGTCAGCGCCAGGACCTGCCCGACCTGAAAGTGGTCATGGTCTCTGGCGCGCCGATCAGCGCCAGGACGGCCGCTGCGGGGCATGGCGTGTTCGGCGACACCATGTACCAGATGTACGGCCAGACCGAGGCGGTGCCGGTGACCTTCATGGGCCCGCACGAGTGGTTTGGCACGCTGGACGGCTCGGATCCGCTGCGGGCGGCCGGCCGGATCATGCCATTCGCCGAACTCGAGATTCGCGACGAGCATAACCGCAGCGTCCCGACCGGCACCGAGGGCGAGATCGCGATTCGGTGCGAGGGCCAGATGACCGGTCTCTGGGACGAGCCCGAGCAGACGGCGGCGCGGCTGCGTGACGGCTGGGTGCTCACCGGCGACGTCGGCAAGCTCGATGAGCACGGCTTTCTTTATGTCATCGACCGCGTCGACGACATGATCGTCTCGGGTGGCTTCAACATCTGGCCGGCCGAGCTGGAACAGGTCATCTCCGCGTTGCCCGGTGTCACCGAGGTCGTGGTCTTCGGTGTCCCGCACGAGAAGTGGGGCGAGACGCCGCTGGCCGAGGTGATTCTCGACGACGGCGCAGAGCTAGACGAGCAGACGGTTATCACCGAATGCGCCGCCCGCCTCGGCTCGTACAAGAAGCCCGGTCGCGTCGTGTTCCGCACCGACGCCTTCCCGCGCAGCCCGGTCGGCAAGCTGCAACGCAAGGTGATCCGCGAGCCGTACTGGGCCGGGCAGGACCGCCGCGTCGGTGGTTCCTGAGCCATCTGCCCTGCAAGGTGATCCGCGAGCCGTACTGGGCCGGGCAGGACCGCCGCGTCGGTGGTTCCTGCGCCATCTGCCGTACTTGTAGGCACGCAGAGAAGCAAGCCGCAGGTTTCGTGATCGTCAGNNGGCAAGAGCTCAGGAGCGCCCGGGCGGGCCGCGTGCTGGCTAGCGCGCGGACGTAAGCCGGCGCGTGACCGCGCGCGGCGGTTCTGGCACGCCACCGTCTGGAGTCCTCGAACAGTCGGCGCCCGCACCGGGAAGGCGGCCCGCAGCGCCTCCTTCCGCGTCCTTTCCAAGATCGATGTGATGGAGCCCACCACCGGTGGTGGGCTCTGCCACATCGATCTTCGGCGGCGCTCCGGAATGCGTGGCTCACGGGGTCTTTGGTGCTGGTGTGACGGGAGTAGTCCGGCCGGCCGGGTCCGCGGGCACCGCACGATCGTCCGGGATCAGGAAACGACGGTTTATGCCACGACGTGTCCTGTGCGTGCCAGTCTTTCGTCAACGACAACCCGCTCTTCTTGCAGTCCACCGGGTTCATGTCGCCGTGAGAGGGAGAATCGGGACATGAGCGGCGCGGATATCCACTTCTACTTCGATCCGGTGTGCCCGTTCGCGTGGATGACCAGCAAGTGGGTGCGGATCGTGCAGGCCCAGCGCGACTACACGGTGGACTGGCGGTTCATCTCGCTGCGGATGATCAACGCGACAGTGGACTACGACAGCCATTTCCCGGCGGGATACGAGGCCGGTCACACCGCCGGATTGAAGCTGCTGCGCGTCGCTGCCGCGGCGAGGGCCGAACACGGCCCCGACGCGGTCGGGCCGCTGTACGCGGCCATCGGCGCCCGGGTCTTCGACACCGCCGCCGAGTCCGGCCAGGCCGATGGCGAGCATCGCGACACCCGCACCTTCCTTGAGCCGATCCTGGCCGAGGCCGGCCTGCCGGCCGAACTCGCGGACGCGCTAGAAGACACCTCCCTTGATGCCGAGCTACGACGCGAGACGGACGAGGCCCTCGCACTGACCGGCAAGGATGTCGGGACGCCGATCATCCAGTTCCAGCCCCCGGCCGGCGTTGCGTTCTTTGGCCCCGTGATCAGCCGCCTGCCCACCGAGGCCGAGGCCGTCCCGCTGTGGGACAACGTGCTGGGCCTGGCCAGTTTCCCGGGCTTCGCAGAACTCAAACGCAGCCTCCGCGAGCGACCGCAACTACGTAGCTTCGGCGTGGAAGCTGGCCAGGTCGGCGCCCAGGAGGACTGGCACGGCGGCAGCCGGCGCGGCACGGAATAACGCTGCGCCTCGGCGTTCCCGGCACGGGCAACAAAGCACTCGCCAGCTCACCGAGGCCGTACTGCCGCCGGACGAGTGATCCGCGTACCCGCGGTGGCCGGCGACTGTCTTGCCGCCATGGCCGCCGGTGAGCCAGACTCACAGTCCATGACCCAGCCGCCGAGCCCGGCAGTGGCCACCAGGACCCTCAGCGAGCACGACTTCGCCGTGCCCATCGATGACCGCTACCTCGAGGACTACACGTCGGGAGCGGTGTACGAGTACGGGCACATCCAGGTGACCGAGGCCGAGATACTCGAATTCGCCCGGGCGTATGACCCGCAGCCGATCCACGTCGACCCGGTGTTCGCCGCCGGCGGACCCTTCGGCGGCCTGATCGCCAGCGGGTGGCACACCACCGGCATCTTCACCCGGCTGCTCGTCGCCCATTACCTCTCCCGGGTAGCGAGCCTCGCCTCGCCGGGCATCGACGAGCTTCGCTGGCCGGCGCCGCTGCGGCCCGGCGATTCGGTGCGCCTGCGGGCCACCATCCTCGAGGTACGCCTGTCGCGGTCCAAGCCTGACCGCGGGCTGGTCCGCACCCGGGGGCAGCTGATCAGCCAGAACGACGAGGACGTCCTCCGGCTTGACCTCATGAACATCATCAGCCGCCGTGCAGCAGGCTAGCCGACGGGCCTGAGGACCCGAGCTCATCCAGTGTTTCGCTCAAGCGCTATGCCGGCGTGCCGCCGGGCAGCTATGCCCGCCAGGCTGGACCCCCCTCCTCACCAGGGCGTATAGCAGATGGGCTTGAGATAACCGCCTGATTCGGTGCGCGCAGTGGGGTGACGGCACCTGCGGCTGGGGCGATGCGCATTTGAACGTTCTGTGCGCCTGCGAACCCGGCCTGCTGGGGGTGCGGCCGCCAAGCTGGCCCTGGTCACCGGCGGGCTCGTGCTCCTCGGCGCGGCCCGCGGAACTGGCACCTGCCCGTTGCGGCCCGCCCGCGCGGAGCTGGCACCTGCCCGTTGCGGCCCGCCCGCGCGGAGCTGGCACCTGCCCGTTCGGAAGATGAAATGCCCTGCTGCGCCCGTCCGTCGCGGTCCGGCGATAATCATGAGGTGAGCTGCGACGATCCCGGCCAGGTGTCGGAGTCCGTGCGTGGCGTGCCGGCGCCCGCGCTGCGGCCCTACGTAGCCGAGTATTCGGGTTATCGCCAGGCTGGGCTGCCGCCTGGCCGGCACCGCGGGCTGCCGTCGCCGTACCTCACGCTGATTATCACCCTGGACGAGCCGCTTGACCTGGCCGTGCACCCGGATCCGCGACGTCTGCCGAGCCGGTACGTCACGCTGCTCGGCGGCCTGCACACCACGCCCGCGATCATCACGCACCCCGGCAGCCAGTCGGGCATCCAGCTGAGCCTCAGGCCGCTGGGCACGCGGGTGCTGCTCGGCCTGCCCGCCGGTGAGCTGGCCGGCCACGACACCGACGCAGATCGCGTCCTCGGTCCGGTGGCCATCGAGCTGCATGAACGGGTGCAGGCCGCGGTGACCTGGGAGCAGCGCTTTGCCGTGATCGACGAGCTGCTGCTGCGGCAGGTCAGGGACAACCAGACGGTCAGCCAGGAGGTGGCTCACGCTTGGCGGCGGCTGCTTGCCAGCGGCGGCACGGCGGCCGTCCCCGAGCTCGCCCGCGAGGCCGGCTGGAGCAGCCGGCGCCTCGGCACCAGGTTCAGGACGGAGATCGGGCTCGGGCCTAAACAGGCCGCGCGGGTGGTGCGTTTCGACCGGGCGCGACGGCTGCTTCAGCGCCGGGTCGCGGCCGCCGGGCCACCGGATCTGGCCGCTCTTGCCGCCGCGTGCGGGTACTACGACCAGGCACATCTCGCCCGTGAGTTTCGCGCGCTGGCAGGCTGCCCGCCGAGCCGCTGGCTGGCCGAGGAGTTCCGAAACGTCCAAGCCGCGCCGTCGTTGCTGCTGGCAGACTCCAGATCATGAACGACAACACTCCGCCACCGCAGGTGTGGCCCACGCTCCGGGCGCGCGACGCCCGCGCTCTCATCCGCTTTCTCGTCGATGCCTTCGGTTTCGAGGAGACCGTCGTCTACGGTGACGGCGACATCGTCCATCATGCCCAGCTTTCCTGGCCGCCGGGCGGCGGCATCATGCTCGGCTCAGCCGGCCAGCCCGGCGCCGAGGATCCCTGGCCATTGCAGCCGGGCGCGTTCGGGGCGTACGTCGTTACCGACGATCCCGATGGGCTGTTCGCCCGTGCCAAGGCGGCAGGGGCCGAGGTTACTACGGAGCTGCATGAGACCGACTACGGTTCACGCGACTTCGCCGTCCGCGACCCGGAGGGCAACCGCTGGTCATTCGGCACCTACCGCGGCGAGCCGAGGAAGGGCTGAGCCGCGGCCGGCAGCACGCGGTTCCACTCCAGCGTCGATACCTTCTTGCCATCCGGCACTTCCAGCGTGGCGATCAGCTCCCGCCGCATGTGCACCGGCGCCGCCGCGACGATCTGCCCGCTGATCGCCTCCAGCCCGGTTCGCCGGACCTCGGTCACCAGCCGCGACAATGTGCTCAGGCCCGGCAGCAGCACCCGGTTCTCGATCAGCCACAGCACCGCCCGGTCGAACAGATCCCGCCGCGAGTCCCGCGTCTTGGCCACCCGGGAGGCGATGAACGCCGTCACCTCCGCCTCAGCACTGGAGAAGTCGCGGTACCCCAGCAGATCGCGGATCTCCCACGCGTGCTCGTACTGGGTCTGCAACCGCTCCGGGTATAGCTTCACGCACGCCGGATCATCGATCCCCAGCTGCTCGGCCACATAGCCGATCACCACCTGCGGCACGGCGACCGGATCTGAATCGGTCAGGAACGTCCCCAGCATCCGCACTGTGCCCCACTGGATCGACCAGCGCAGCCGGTTATGCCGGCGCCGCTTTGACCGGGCCAGCGCCAACGCCGCCGCGTCCAGGAAGAAGAACTTCTCCAGCTCCGCCGGCGTCGGATCCGCCACGAACGCCCCGTACCGGCTGGCCTGCTCATCAGACAAGTACTCAAATGCCACAGGCACCGTACACGCGCAACACACCACTACCAGTCAGTACGCCCAAATTGGAGTCGAGATACCCGGCTAACGCCACCACTGAACTGCGGCCCAACGACTCACGGCTTAGAGCTAATGCCCGGACGGATAGTCCCAGGACCTGATACCGGCCGTACGCCGCCTCATCATCGGTCAAGAACTCAACCGGCACAAAGAGCATCCACCTGAGCGCGATGGACCTGGGTGGCCCTGGGGAGTAGCGTCCCAGCGGGGCATCACTTCTCTCGACTGCGCTCTGGACCTTGGCACGGCCGTCCGAGTGCCTTGCGCCTAGCGCAGAGATCGGCGGCACGCCCCGGGCATCACCGGCCCAGCTGCGGTCGTATCCGGGAGGGAGGCACCCATGAAATTACGCAGCAAGATCATGGTCGCCGGAGCCAGTGCTCTGGCCCTGGCGCGCACGCCCCGGCTCGCCACGCGTGCAGTCAGGATTTCCGCCGTCCCCCTGCTGCTGGCGGGGATGCTGGGCGGGGTCGCGGGCGCGGTACCTGCTGTGGCTGCCCGGACCGGGTCCCCGAGGCCGGCGACATCCGTCCCCCTGAACCGTTACCTCTACGGCGTGGCCGCCACCTCCGCCGCCAACGCGTGGGCGGTCGGCTGCACTACCACCAGCGACGTGTGCTCCAAGACCCTGATCGAGCACTGGGACGGGACCACGTGGAAGCAGGTGCCCAGCCCCAACCCCGGCTCTGACCTCGATGCCCTCTACGGCGTGGCCGCCACCTCCGCCACCAACGCCTGGGCGGTCGGCTGCGATAACGTCTGCGCCGACACCCTGATCCTGCACTGGGACGGCACCGCGTGGAAGCAGGTGCCCAGCCCGTCGCGCCCGGGCCCCAGCGGCCTGTCCGGCGTGGCCGCCACGTCGGCCAGTAACGCCTGGGCGATCGGCACCATCAACAACGGCGCGCCCCTGACCCTGCACTGGGACGGCACTTCGTGGAAGCAGGTGCCCAACCCGGCCGCCCGAGGCGCCGCCTTCTATGGTGTGGCGGCCGCCTCCGCCACCAACGCCTGGGTGGCCGGCGACACCTCCTCCGACACGAGCTTCTTCCTGCACTGGGATGGCACCGTGTGGAAGCAGGTGCCCAGCGCGAAGCCCGCAGCCAACTACACCAACTTCCTCGCCGGGGTGACCGTTACCTCCGCCACCAACGCCTGGGCGGTCGGGCATACCACATACGGCGATTTCCACTACACCCTGATCGAAAGCTGGAACGGCACGGCGTGGACGCGAATGCCCAGCCCAAGCCCCGGTGACCAGAGCTTGCTCACCGCCGTGGCCGCCACCTCCGCCACCAACGCCTGGGCAGTCGGCCAGACCGCTATCAATGATGGCGTCGCGACGCTGATCCTGCACTGGGACGGCACGGCGTGGACACGGGTACCCAGCCCGAGCCCTGATTCCGAGAACTCGCTCGCCGACGTCACCGCCATCTCCGCCACCAACGCCTGGGCGGTCGGCACCGGCTACACCAGCGGCGCCAGCGCCCACTACAAGACCCTGATCCTCGGATGGAACGGCACTGCCTGGAAGTGACCGCCTCGCCGCCACCCAACGGGACTTCTCCTGCGTGACCGCCGTCTTTGCCAGCATCGCGTCGGCCTCCACGGTGTCCTCAGTGAGCAGGGCAGTGATAATGACGCGGGTGACGCTGGCGGTGGTCAACTCCCGATTCGGTGCCGCCTATGGCCGCGCCGCGCTGGCGACGGCGGGCCTGCCACCAAGGCCGAGCCGGACGGCGTGGCGGTGAACGGTGCGGGCAACCTGGTGATCTCCACCTACGGCGACGGCCGGGTGCGGATGGTGACGGGTTAGCCCAGGTCGAGCACCCACCGGTGTCCTGCCGGCGCCGTCGGCAGGACGCGGGGTGACCTGGTTCCAGGGCCGATGTGCGCACCGGCGCTAGCCGTCGTCCACCACGATGCCGAGGCTTTCGGCCAGCGCGGGTGCGATAACGGCGAGCTGGCCGGTGCTGATGATGGCGCCGCGCAGCGGGTCGGGGCCGACGATGAGGCCCAGTTCCGAGCCGCGCAAGTCCACCCGGTCCAGGCTCGCCCGGCTGAAGTCGACCCCGCTCAGCCGCGAGCCGGTGAAGGCCGTCCGGCGGAGCGTGGCGCCGGCGAAGTCCACGTCACGCAGCAGGCAGTCCTGGAAGGTCACCTCGGTCAGCTCGGCGTCGCGGAAGTTCACCGAGTCGAGCTTGCATCCGGCGAACATCACCCGGTCCAGCCGCGCGCCGAACGCCTGGATGCCGGCTATCACGCCGCCGACGAACGTCGCGTCGGCCCACTGCGTCTCCGCGAGGTCGGACAGCGTCATCCGCACATCCTTGAGCCACACGTCGGTGAACCTGGACCGCCGGAACCGGCCACCCTGGAACGACACCCGGGTGAAGGCGCACTCGATGAACCGCGCGCTGGAGGCGTCCGGGTCGTCGAGGTCGGCCTGGTCGAAGCGGACCGTGTCGTAGTCCCCGTCCGCTTCGAGCTCGCCCTCGTGCAGGGTGAGGGCGGCGGCGTACGGCAGATCGGCGAGTTCTCGCGGCCCGGGACCGGCGGATCGGCTACTCATGGGTCGAGCCAACCAGTCTTTCTGCTGGTGCGAGGTTATCCCGGGTGCCCGAGCCGGGCACGGGGTGAACTTCTGATGGCGCGTTGGTGAAACGTTGCTTGACAGCGGGCCGGACTCCTCGACAGCGGGGGCCGCGTTGGCGACGCTACCTGTGTGGGCAATGACCTTGTGCTGGTACTGGTGGTCGTGACGGCGCTGGCGTTCGACTTTACCAACGGTTTTCATGACACGGCTAATGCGATGGCCACCTCGATCGCGACCGGGGCGCTGGGCCCGCGGACCGCGGTGGCCCTGTCGGGTGTACTGAACCTGGTGGGGGCCTTCCTGTCGCTGAGCGTTGCGGCGACGATAGCCAACGGCCTGGTGGACACGCATCTGGTGACGCTGACGGTGGTGTTGGCCGGCCTGGCCGGGGGGATCACCTGGAACCTGCTCACCTGGTTGTTCGGCATCCCGTCGAGCTCGTCTCATGCACTGATCGGCGGGGTGGTCGGCTCGACGATAGCGGCGGCTGGCGGGCACGGGGTTTTGTGGCACGGCCTGGTTTCGAAGGTCATCATTCCGGCTGGCCTGTCGCCGATCATCGCCGGACTGGTCGCCGCGATCGGTACCTACCTGATTTACCGGATCAGCCGCAACCTCTCCGAAGGGGTTCGCAGCCACGGGTTCCGGATCGGGCAGATCGGATCCGCGTCGATGGTGTCGCTGGCGCACGGGACGAACGACGCGCAGAAGACGATGGGGATCATCACGCTGGCACTGATCGCGAACGGCACGCTGCACTCCGGCGCCAACGCACCGATCTGGGTGATCGTGTCCTGCGCGCTGGCGATCAGCATTGGCACCTACACCGGTGGCTGGCGAGTGATCCGCACCATGGGCAAGGGGCTGGTGGATATCGAGTCGCCGCAGGGCATGGCCGCCGAGTCCGCCTCAGCTGCCGTCATCTTGCTGTCCAGCCACTTCGGCTACTCGCTGTCAACCACGCACGTGGCGACCGGCTCGATCCTGGGCACCGGGCTGGGCAAGAAGGGCGCCGAGGTCCGATGGAGCGTCGCCGGCCGGATGGCCACCGCCTGGGTGTTCACATTGCCCTCAGCGGGGCTCGTCGGCGCCGGAGCCTACGCCCTCGCCCACGTCATCGGTGGTACCCCAGGGGTGATCGTCGACCTGGCCATCCTGATCGCCGTGGCGGTGACGATCTACCTCAGCTCGCGCAAGAACACGGTCAGCCACGACAACGTGAACGACGACTGGACCGGCATGGTCACCCCCGCCGAGCCAGTCGCGGTATGAGTGCGATGGAGAACACGCTATGAACTCCTGGATCAACCTGCATGCCCTGTGGGAGATCGTCGTGATAGGCCTGATAGCCGGTGCCGGGCTGCCGGCGCTGTTCGCCGTCGGCCTGCGCGCCCTGAGCCTGCCGGGTAACCGGGTCCAGCCCGCGGGCGCCGACTCTGACCAGATCGTCGGCGGCAGCCCGGCGGGGATCGCCGCCGCCGTGCTCTGTTTCGCGGTGGTGCTGGCGGCAATCGGCTGGGGCATCTACTTCATCGTTGCCGGCAGCTGATGCCCGCTACCGTCGCACGAGGCCCCTTCCGGGCCCGGCATCCGCACCGAGAGGGCCTAAGCGCATGGCGTTGCCACCTTTCCTGACCTCCATCGTCGGCTGGTTGCGTGCCGGTTATCCCGAAGGGGTCCCCGAACGGGACTACTTCCCGTTGTTCGCGCTGCTGGGCAGCCAGCTGACCGATACCGACGTCGCCGCGATCGCCGACGAGCTGGCGGGTGCCAGCGACCCGGCGTCAGCGCACGCGATCCGTTCGGCGATCGGTGCCGTCACCCATGACCGGCCGCTCGATGCCGACGTTGCCCGGGTCCGCGCCAGGCTGGCCGCCGGCGGCTGGCCGCTGGCCAAGCCCGAGCGGACCAGCTGAGCGGATATCAGCTCCGCGCCGACATCTAATTCGTCAGCACGTGCAGCGCATGATCGAGATAGGCGCGCCGCTCTTCGTTGGTGCGGGGGAGCAGTCCCGGGGTGGAGTGGGCAAGCTGGCCGTGGCCGAGATACGTGCTGTAGGCGAGCAGCGCCCGGGATCGCGCCTTGTCCGGCGCGAAGCCCAGCCGCTCGAACAGTGCGACGATCACGCCGATCCGCGCCTTGGTCACCCGGGCGAGCACCGGCGCGACCACCGGGTGGCTGGCCGCCGACAACAGGGCCGGCCCGATCGAGTCCCGTTCGGCCGCGTCGATCACCCGGATGAACAGCAGCCTGAGCTGGTCTCGCGGGTCGTCGGATGCGGCGGCGATCTCGCGGATGACGGCGGTGGTGGACCGCTCCTCCCAGCGCGCCAGTGCCGCGTCGAGAAGCGCCTCGCGGTTAGCGAAGTGCCAGTAGAAGCTGCCCTTGGTGGCACCCAGCCTGACCGCGAGCGGCTCGACGGCGACCGCGGCAAGCCCGCCGTCGGCAATCGCGGCCAGGGCAGCGTCCGCCCAGTCGTCGCGGGTCAGCCGCCGCCGCGACGGGGCTACCACGCGTTCCGCCATGACCATACGCTAGCGCATGGAAGAACCTGCGGAGTCGTATGACCATGCCGAGCCGCCCGGAGAAGGCCTAGCCGACGGGATGCTGCGCCGCAGTGGCGGGGGATCCGGCGGCGTTACCCGCCGCGACCAGGCCGTCAGAGATTAACGGAATGTTAACGAATGTTACGAATGCCGTCCGGCGTGCGGGGAATGGGCCACCCGATGAATCGGAAGGCGGCCCCCCGTGAAAAAATCCCTCACCTCCGGCGCAGCAGTAGCGGCAGTCATCACCGCAGCCGCGCTCGCTCTATCCGCGGCGCCGGCCGGCGCTCAGACCCCACAGACCGCGGTCACCGCCAGCAGATCCAGCGCCGCCGCGCACTGCCCCTGGCTCAACACGCACCAGACGGTCGCCCGGCGGGTCGCCGAGGTGATGAGCCGGATGACCTTGTCCGACGAGATCACCATGGTGGAAGGACAGGGGACAGGCGAGCCCTACGTCTTCTACATGGCGGCCCAGCCCCAGCTGTGCATCCCGGCGATGGGATTGGAAGACGGTCCGAACGGCGTGGGCGACGGTCTCACCGGGGTGACCCAACTCCCGTCGGGCGTCGACCTCGCCGCCACCTTTGACCCCTCGCTCGCCAAGCGCTACGGGCAGGTGGTCGGGGCCGAGGAGGCGGGCAAGGGGGCCAGCGTCAACCTGGGGCCGACTGTGAACATCGACCGGGACCCCCGCTGGGGGCGATCCTTCGAGACCTACACCGAGGACCCGTACCTCAACTCCGCCCTGGCCACCAGCGAGATCGAGGGCGTGCAGAGCCAGCGCGTGCTAGATCAGGTCAAGCACTACGACGCCTACAACCAGGAGACGAACCGCAACACCTCGCTGGACGATGACATCGTCAGCGACCGGGCGCTGCACGAGATCTACATGCCGGCCTTCCAGGCGGCGGTGCAGCAGGCCGGGGCGGCGTCGGTGATGTGCGCTTACTCGACGATCAACGGCAACTACGCCTGCCAGAACCCTTACCTAGAGAACACCGTGCTGCGGGACCAGTGGGACTTCCAGGGGTTTGTCACCTCCGACTACGGGGCGATTCACGACACGTCGGCAGCGGCGGACGGCACCGACATGGAGCAGCCGTTCAACTCCAACTTCGGCCAGCCGCTGGAGCAGGCGGTGCGGGACGGCACGATCTCCAGGTCCGTGGTGAACACGATGGTGAGCCGGATCCTTACCGAGATGTTCCGGTTCAATCTGCTGACTGACCCGCAGACCGGCTCGACGGGCGCCACCGTCACCACGCCCGCCCACGTGGCGCTGTCCAACCAGGTGGCGGAGGCGGGCACCACCCTGCTCAAGAACGACGGCCCGGTGCTGCCGCTGCCGGCCGCGAGCGCCGGAAACGTCGCGGTGATCGGCCCGGCGGCCTCGGCCGCGCCCAGCTACGCCGGCGGCGGCAGCGCCTACGTGCTGCCGTCCGCAGCCGTGAGCCCGCTACAGGGCATCAAGTCCGCGGCAGGCAGCGGAACCCAGGTGAGCTACACCCAGGGCCTGCCGACTGACACCTCGCTGCCGGCCATCCCGTCGTCAGTGCTGTCCCCGGCGTACGCTCCCACCCCATTCGGCGGCAGCTACACCGGGACGCTGACCGCACCGCAGAACGGCACGTACGTGCTAGCCGTGACCAATACGTGCGGCTGCTACACCCCCACTTACCTGAAGGTCAACGGCAACGAATTGCTGGATGACCCGGGCACGCCGCCGGTCAGCACCTACTCGGTGGCGGTGCAGTTGCGGGCCGGGCACAGCTACCGGCTTCAGATCAGCGGCGACTCGTCGGCGCTGACCTGGGGCACGCCGTCCCACCTCGCGCCGGGGATCGCGAAGGCGGTGACCGCGGCCAAGTCCGCCTCGACCGCCGTGGTCGTGGTCTCCGACGACACCGAGACCGAGGCTGCCGACCGGCTCAGCCTCAACCTGCCATCGGCGCAGAACGAGCTCATCTCGGCCGTCGCGGCCGCCAACCCGCGCACCGTGGTCGTCATCAACGCGGGCGCCCCGGTGGTCATGCCGTGGCTGAACCAGGTGGCCGGGGTGGTCGACGCCTGGTACCCGGGCCAGACCAGCGGCACCGCCCTGGCCAGCGTGCTGTTCGGCACGGTGGATCCCAGCGGTCACCTGCCGGTCACCTTCCCGGCCAGCCTGTCCCAGGTGCCGGCCGCCGCGAAGTCAAGCTTCCCCGGAGTCAACGGCAAAGTGCACTACTCCGAGGGCGTGGACGTCGGGTACCGCTGGTATGACGCTCGGGCGATAGTGCCGCTGTTCCCGTTCGGCTATGGGCTGTCCTATACGACCTTCGCCTATAGCGGCCTGGAGGTAACCCCGGCATCGGTGGACGGGGTCCAGACGGTGCAGGTGACGGCTACGGTCACGAACACCGGCAGCCGGGCCGGCAGCGATGTGGCCCAGCTGTACCTAGGCGACCCGGCCGCGACCGGCGAGCCGCCCCGCCAGCTCGAAGGCTTCCAGCGGGTCACCCTCGCCGCCGGGCAATCCACCCAGGTGACGTTCAGCGTGACGCCCAGGGATACCTGGTGGTGGGACCAGGCGGCCGGCGGCTGGAGCCAGACGGCGGGCACTTACCAGGTCTATGTCGGCGACTCCTCGGCAACGGCCGACCTGCCGCTCCAGGGGTCGTTCCGGATGACCTCGACGCCGGCCGCGCGGCAGGCTGTCGTCACCGCCCCGCGCACGATAGCCGCGGGAAAGCAGGTCACCGTGCAGGTGCGGCTGACTGCCTCAGGCAATGAGACGCTGCACGGTGTCCGGTTCTCGCTCCAGGCGCCCGGCGGCTGGCAGGTGCACCCGGTCGGATCGCCGGTATTCAGCACCGTCGGGCCTGATCAGGCGCCGGTTGTGACGTTCACCGTCCAGGCGCCGACCTGGGCGCCGGCCACCAGCGCGGTGCTGTCGGCCACCGTTGATCTCGGCGGCCAGGCGCAGCGGGAGGCGGGGACGACGGTCACGGTCAGCGGCTGACGCCGGCCTCGGCGCGAGGGCTAAGTACCGGCCGGCGGTCCTAAGGCCGATGCCGGCCCGGAGATAAGGCATCTGCCCGATGCGGCTGACCGGGCCTTACGACGAGCCTCTAGGTGTGGGCAGAAATCCGGCCCGCACCGAGGAGGAGTCATGAACCCGTACATCTTGCAGGACCTGGCCACGGCACGACGCAGGGACCTGCGCAAGCAAGCGACGGCCGCGCGCCGTGTCAGGCTGGCACGCCGTGCCCGCCGCAGCGGTGCCGCTGAGCAGCAGACCGGAATCTAAGGCCGGCGGCATGGCCTTGATGCATACTCGGGCACCCGCATTCCGCGGCGCCGAGTTCCCCTGCCTGACTGACCCGGACCTGTTCTTCGCCGAATCGCCGGCCGACATCGCCCGCGCGAAGGAACTCTGCCGCGGCTGCCCGGCGATCGCCGCCTGCCTCGCCGGAGCGCTTGACCGCGGCGAGCCGTGGGGGGTCTGGGGCGGTGAGCTTGTGTTGCGAGGAGCGGTGATCGCCAGCAAGCGCGGGCGAGGCCGGCCGCGCGGGTCGACGGCCAGCCATTCCCGGCGCGCCGTCGCCGGAGTCTAAGACCTGAGGAGGGGTCCGATGCACACCTTCACCCTGCGTGGCTTGGCCCTCATCCAGTGGGCTGCGCTTTCGCTGCTCGTCGCGACACGAGCCGCCGGTGCGTTCCCGTCTTGCCGGGCGAGCCGTTCGCTGACATGACCGCCGTAGCAGGCCCGCGGGTCGCTCGGGCCGAACCAGAACGTGTGACCAGTCCGGTGCTTGTCGGCCGTCGCGAAGAGCTGGCCTGGCTCAGCGAAGCGCTCGCCCGGGTGCGCAGCGGCGGTACGGCCGCCCTGCTCATCGGCGGTGACGCGGGGGTCGGCAAGTCACGGCTGGTCAGCGAGTTCGGGGCGGCTGGCGGGGTGTCGGCCGGAGCGGCTGGCGGAGTGTCAGCCGGGGTGTCAGCCGGAGCGGCTGGCGGGGCACCGGTGCGGGTGCTGACCGGGCGGTGCCCGGAGCTTGGCGCGGTCGGCCTGCCATTCGCGCCGTTCACCGCCATCCTCAGGGATCTGGTACGTGACTGGGGCACCGTCGGCGTGGCCGTACCGCCAGGCTGGGAGCTGATCAGGCTGCTGCCGGAGCTGGGCGAGCCTGCCAGGAAAGGCAACCCTCGCAGCGCCAGGGCCCGGCTGTTCGTCCAGATGGTGTCGCTGCTCGAGCAGCTGGCCAGGCAGCGGCCGGTCATGCTGGTCATCGAGGACGCGCACTGGGCCGACGAGTCCACCAGGGACCTGATTTCCTTCCTGATCGACAGCCAGCGGGCGATGGACCGCGTGCTGATCATCGTTACCTACCGGTCGGACGAGCTGCACCGCGGCCACCCGCTCCGCGCCCTGCTGCCCAGGCTCGGCAGGCTCGGCTGGGTGCAGCGCACGGAGCTGTCCGGGCTCAGCCGCGGTGAGTCCGCTGAGCTGGTCGGGCACATCCTGGGCGGTGAGCCCGCCGCTTCGCTTGCCGACAGGATCTACCGGCGCGCCGCCGGCAACCCGTTGTTCGTCGAGGAACTGGTGCGGGCTGACCGGGAGCCGACGGCCACCCCATGCGACCTGATGCTCGCCGGCGTCCGGCGGCTCCCGGAGCAGACCCAGGACGTGCTGCGGGCGGCCAGCGTCGGCGGCCAGCGGACCGGGCGAGGGCTGCTCTCGGCGGTGACCGGGATGGGCGCCGAAGCGCTGGACGCCGCGCTGCGCCCTGCCGTGGCGGCCGGCCTGCTCACGGCCGACACGGACGGGTACGCCTTCAGGCACTCCTTGATCGGCGAGACCCTGCACCAGGATCTGCTGCCCGGCGAGCACACCGCGCTGCACCACCGTTCCGCCGCGGCGCTGGAGGCAGACCCATCGCTGGTCCCGGCCGGGCGCGCGGCGATCGAGCAGGCGCAGCACTGGCAGCACGCGCACGATCCGGCCCGGGCGCTGAGCAGTGCCTGGCAGGCCGCGGCCGATGCGGGCCGCGCCCTGGCCTGCGGCGAGCAGCTTGCCATGCTGACGCGGGTACTGGAACTGTGGCGCAGCGTTCCCGACGCCGAACGGCTGACGGGCGGCGACCATGCGCATGTCCTGCGGCAGGCGGCAGCGGCCGCGAGCGCTGCCGGGGACCGCCAGCTCGGTATCTCCCTCACCGCGGCGGCCCGGCAGGCAGCAGAGTCAGGCCGGCCGCTGGCGGCGATGTGAATGTGAAATTACCCCCCGCCGATGGGGGGCTGCGTCACATTCATCTTAGGTATTGGTCCGCCAGGGTCGCGGGCGCACACGCCAGCCATCCGTCGATGATCGCGTCTCGCAGCGCCTTCTTGGAGACTTTGCTCAGCTGAATGAGAACAGCCGAGTACCCCTCGAAGTGCGGAATCGTGAAGAAAGATCCGGGATGCGCGGCGAGCAGGGCCTCCTTCTCGCCGAGATCCGCCACGCGAATAGCCAGGATTGGTCCATCTGGCGGGGTCGCGTCCCCGTACCGCTTGAGGTCCGCCTTACTGAACGGTCGTTCCCACGCGAATCCCTTGCCAGCGACGTACCACGTTCGGTTCCCGTGACGTTCGGCCTCAGTAACCTCGGGCAACTCCAAGGCTATCGGGGCGACGTCGTCGATAGTTGCCACGCTCATACCGTATTGCCTTCAGGCACCCGGGCGGCGCCCGTGACGGGCGCTGCCGGGCAGCGGCGGGATCAGCTATACGCCGGCCCCCGGCCGTTCGGAAGAAATGACTTTGAATTTTGGTGGGGTCTGACGTGCTCATCGGTTACCCGGCACGGGTGTGATGTTGTAGTTCATCTGGAAGAGGTTCTCCGGGTCGTACTGTGCCTTGACCCGGCCGAGTCTTGCGTACTTTTCCGGCCCGCCGAACGCCTCGACGACTCGGTCCATTTCGTCGAAGTTGAGCATGTTGACGTAAACGCCCTTGCCAACCCATGGCGCGAGATCACTGACTATTTTCCGGGTCCGCTGGATGTAGTCGGTGTCGTTGGCCGGGTCATTCCAGGCCATGGCGAAGTTGAGCCACAGCAGATACTGGCGGTTCGAGAATGCGGTCGCGTCTTCCGGCACGTCGCCTATCGCCCCGCCGAGGCCGATTATCTCGACCTCTCCGTGCATCGGCATCTCTTTCCAGAAGGACACGAGGGTGTCGATAGCCTCGTCGGCCAGCTCCGATACGTGCGCTTCCTTGGTGTAGTAACGCTGGCCATCGGGGAACTCCTCGTCGAGAAGCTTCTGCACTCCCGCCCCGAATGGCAGCACGGTCGAGGCCGTCAGGCACGGATGGCCGACAGCGCCGAGACGGTCCACGAGCTCAACGCCAGCCGGATCGTCGGCGTCATCGAGCCACATCGAGATGAGCATCAGCAGTCGCGCGCCGACCAGTTCCGGCGGCACGAACGGCAGCGCCGGGAGGTCGTGCTTGAGCGCCGCGTGCCAGCCGATGCTGCGGGGCAGCGTGGGCACGATGGAGGCGTATTCGCGGAGTGCCTCGGCGGCATCCTCGGGCTGATACAGGGACACGCCGATCCGCATCATCGGGCCGAAGTCGCGGGCCGCGAAGGTGAACCTCGTGACCACCCCGAAGTTGCCGCCGCCGCCCCGCAGCGCCCAGAACAGGTCCGGATGCTGGTCGGCGGAGACCTCGATGACTTCGCCGCTGGCCAGGACGACCTCGAGCGAAACGAACTGATCGCAGGTCAGCCCGTGCTTGCGGGAGAACCAGCCGATCCCGCCGCCCAGGGCCAGGCCTGGAACGCCGGTCTCTGACATGATCCCGGCCGGAACGATCAGCCCGTAAGGCGCGGTGGCCGCGTCGACATCGCCCAGCAGGCAGCCGCCGTCGACGTGCGCGAGATGCTGCTCGGCGTCGACGGTCACGTTGCGCATCCCGCTCAGGTCGATGGTCAGGCCGCCGTCCGACATCGCCTTGCCCGATACCGAATGGCCGCCGCCGCGGACCGCGGGCAGCAGGCCGTTGGCCCGCGCGGCATTGACGGCAGCCACCACGTCGCTGGTGCACGTGCAGCGCAGGACCAGCCCGGGATGCTTGTCGATCATGGCATTCCACACCCGGCGCGCTTGGCCGTAGCTGGCGTGATCCGGGCCAATGATGTCGCCCTTGAAGCTCGCACCCAGCTGATCGGCGATGCGCAGTCGCAGCTGTGCATCGATCTGGCGGGGAGTTACGACTGCGGCGGGCGGAGATGAAGTCGATGGCATGGGACTTTGCCTTCCGGGTCATGGTGCCTTCGGCTGAATGGCTGGCTTCCCAATTTCAAAAGTGTATACAGTTTAGCTTGGCCTGGTCAAGAGGCTAATGAAAGACGGCGGATACGTAGAATTTCCTTCATCTGGGCAGGCTTTCGCTACCCTCGCCGCCTCTGGCAAAGGTCGTTACGAGAAACAGGTCGAAGCTAGCGGTCAGTGCGGCTGTAGGGTCTTCTCGTCGTCCTTTTCCTGGGCGAGCTGGATAGCAATGTCGATGATCATGTCCTCCTGGCCGCCGACATATCCTGCTTCGCCGACACGCTGCAGGATCTCGTGCGCCGGGATTCCGTAACGCTGCGATGCGCGCTCGGCATGCAGGAGGAAGCTGCTGTACACGCCGGCATAGCCCTGCACGATCGCGGACCTGTCTGCCACCGGCATCCGGGGGATAAGCGGCCGGAGCACGTCTTGCGCGCCGGCCAGGACGCCCTGTACATCGATGCCGGTACTGATGCCGAGCCGGTCGAAGGTCGCGGCGAGTACCTCGGTCGGGGCGTTGCCGGCCCCGGCTCCGAGCCCGCAGAGGGCGCCGTCGATCTGGCGGGCGCCACCCTGCACGGCCAGGACGCTGTTGGCCACCCCGAGCGAGAGGTTCTGGTGCCCGTGGAAGCCGACCTGCGCCTGGGACCCGATCTCCGCCAGCAGGGCCTGGACGCGGGCCTGCGCGCCGGCCAAGATCAGCGCGCCCGCGGAGTCGACGACGTAGACGCACTGGGCGCCCGCGTCCACCATGATCCTGGCCTGCGCGGCCAGCTCGGCGGGTCCGATGCGGTGGCTGAGCATGAGGAAGCCGACTGTCTCCATGCCGAGGTCGCGAGCAGCCCGGAAGTGCTGCACGGACACATCCGCCTCGGTGCAGTGGGTCGCTATCCGGGCTACCGACGCGCCGGCATCGCGGGCGCGGCGCAGGTGCTCGGTCGTGCCGAGCCCGGGAAGGAGCAGGACGGCGATCTTGGCGGTCGTCGCCTCCCGCACTGCGATGGCTATGAGATCGAACTCGTCGACGCGGGAGAATCCGTAGTTGAAACTGGACCCGCCGAGGCCGTCGCCGTGGCTGACCTCGATCACCTCGACGTTGCTGCGGTCCAGGGCATGAACGACGGCACGGACCTGCTCGCGGGTGAACTGGTGCGCCATGGCGTGCGAGCCGTCGCGCAGCGTGGAGTCGGTCAGCCGGACCCGGGCCGGCTGGCTGCCGGGCTGCTGGCGGAGTGGGGTCATGCCGGGGTGCCTTCCCGCTCGGTGGCCAGGTGCGCCGCCAGGAGGTCAGCGACCTGGGCCGCGGCGGCCGTGATGATGTCGAGGTTGCCGGAGTAGTCAGGGAGGTAGTCACCGCGGCCGCGGACTTCGGTGAACACCCCGACCCTCGCCATGCCATGCCAGCGCTCGTCCGGGCCGTCGAACTGGGGATCGGTGCGAAGGGCGTAGCCGGGGACGTACTGGCGGACCGTGTCGACCATGGCGTGGACGTTGGCCTCGATGGCGTCGCGGTCCGCGCCAGGCTCCGCGGCGGAGGCGGGAATGGCGCAGAAGACTGTGTTGCGCATGATCATCGGCGGTTCGACCGGGTTGAGGATGATGATGGCCTTGCCGCGCCCTGCGCCGCCGACCTCCTCGAGGGCCCTGGCTGTGACCTCCGTGAACTCGTCGATATTGGCGCGGGTCCCCGGCCCCGCGGAGCGCGAGGCGATGCTGGCGACGATCTCGGCGTAGCGGACTTCCACGGCCCTGCTCACCGCGGCGACGATCGGCGTTGTCGCCTGGCCGCCGCAGGTGATCATGTTCAGGTTCGGCGCGTCGAGGTTGACGTCCAGGTTGACGGCCGGGCACACATAGGGGCCGACCGCCGCGGGCGTGAGATCAACAGCGCGGATCCCGGCCGCCGCATAACGCGGCGCGTTGGCGGCGTGCGCACGAGCGCTCGTCGCCTCGAAGACCACATCGGGCCGCGGGTCCTGCTCCAGCAGCCAGTCAACGCCGTCCGCGCTCACCTGTAGCCCGAGCCTGCGCGCGCGGGTCAGCCCGTCGGAGCCGGGGTCGACGCCAACCATGTACCGCGGCTCGACCAGTTCGCTGTGGCGGAGCAGCTTGAACATCAGGTCGGTCCCGATGTTTCCTGGGCCGACGATCGCGGCCAGCATCTTCTCGCTCATGGGGCCTTCCGTTCGGTGCCTGGCGACTCGTCCGTGCCGCCGCGGCGCAGGTGCTGCCATAGCCGTGGCAGGAGCTCGTCCGCGGCGGCCCGCCACGAGGCGATCTCCGCGGCGGTCAGCGGCTTGACGTCACCGGCTGCCCGGGCGGCAAGGCTCGCGTCGCAGGCGGCGGACAGCAGCCACATCCGGGCTACCGCCACGCCGGGAGTCGCGCCGAGGGTGAGCGCACCGTTTCCGCGCAGCAGCAGCGCCTCGCCGGTCGGCAGGCTGGCGGCCGCCCGCTCGGCCAGCTCCGCCGACCGCAGCAGGTGAGCGCTGTCATGCACCGGAACCGTTTCGCCGAGCCAGGCTGCCTGGCCGTGCAGGGGCGCCAGCGCGGTGGTGGTGGCCGCGGCGGCGAACGCGCTGGCCGGCTGTGCCCGCGCGATCGCGTTGGCATCTGGCCGGGCACGGTAGAAAGCCAGGTGCGCCCAGGCCTCAGCGGGGGCTCCGGCCGGCAGCGCTGGCGCGTCCAGCGCGACGTCCATGACCGCGGCTTGGGTGACGGTGGCCAGGTCGGCGGCAGGCGTGATCAGCATCGAGGCCCCGGCTCGGGCCGATACGTGCCCGTAAGCGGTGACCAGCCCGAGCCGGGCCAGCACGTGGGCGGCCTCGACGAGATCGCGTCGCTGCGTTGACACCAGGGTCAGCACGGTTCTCCTGCCTTTCCATCCGGCTACCCGATGAGCTAAACTGTATACAGTTTCTCGGGAAAGGAAAAGAGCCGTGATCTCAGGACTGCACCACTACGCACTCGAGGTACCGGACCTGGCGGTGGCGGAAGGGTTCCTCCAGGACTTCGGCCTGGAGACCGGAGAGAAGGACGGGTCGCTGGTCGCCCAGTGCCCGGGCCGCGAGCAGGAGCAGGTCCGGCTGGTGCAGGCGCCGGCCAAGCGGCTGCATCACGTCTCGTTCACCGTGGCACCTGGGATGCTGGACTCGCTACAGGACCGGCTGGAACGCGCTGCCGCGCCCGTTATCGAGCCGCCGGCCGGCGCACCGCAAGACGGCCTGTGGATTCGTGACCCTGACGGCACCGCCGTGCAGCTCCTCGATGAAGCCCCCTCGCCCGCTCGCCCGGTCGCCGAAGTCCTGGCCAACGTCGGCGCCACCCGGCAGCGGATCGGTGTCGCGCAATGGCGCCAGGCCGCCGACGACGTCATGCCGCGCCGACTCGGGCACACGCTGCTGTTCACGCCGCAGCCTGAGCAGATGACCAGCTTCTACACCGACGTGCTCGGCCTGCGCGTGAGTGACCGGATCCACGGCCTGGTGACATTCCTCAACGCCGGCCCCGGCGACCATCACATCTTCGGCTTCATCGCCAGCAGCCACCCGGGATTTCACCACGCCAGCTTCGAGGTGCCGTCCATTGACGCGATCGCGTTCGGCGCCGACCGGATGCGCGGCCAGGGACGCGACGCCGGGTGGGGTCTGGGCCGTCACACCATCGGCTCTAACTTCTTCCACTACAACCCGGATCCCTGGGGCTCGTGGATCGAGTGGTTCTCCGATATCGATCAGATCGACGACGCCTGGGTCGCGGGCGAATGGGAAGTCCCGCCGCACCTGTGGGGAGCGCCGCCGCCGGAGGCGTTCCTGAGCAATCTCGAGCCGCGCCGCTGAGCCCGCCGCTTCCGGCCGGCGTCAGTCATGGGGTGCGCGCTGCGGACAGTTGTCTATCGATCCATTCGGTGACCGCGGTAGTCATGCGGGTCATGGAGGTGGCGCGGGGGATTCCGATCCCGGTGCCGAAGGTGTGGTTGGCCGACGGGATCTCTACCAGTTCGATCTCGGGCGGAAGCTGCGGGAACTGGTCCGGGCGGCCGAAGGGGTCGCGTCCGCCTTGCACGACCAGGGTCGGGCTGCTGGTGGCGAGTAGTTCCCGGGAGCTGCCGGGTCCGAGCAGCGGGTAGGCCAGCGCGAGCACGGCGTGTGCGCCGAGTTCGGCGGCCGTGCGGCAGGCCACCTGTGCCCCGGCGCTGCGCCCCCCTGCGATCACCGGCACGCCCGGCACACCGCCGCCGGTGCCGACGGCGACACCGGCGGTGTCGGCAGCGGCGGACCACGCTGCGGTCCAGGCCAGGTCGAGAGACGCTTCGTCGGCGGCGCCCCGGTCCGCTTCCAGCCGGTACGGCTGGGTGACCAGCGCGACGGTGACCCCTCGGGGCGGCAGAGCGTCGGCGAGCGCTTGCAGGTCGGCTGACTCGATGCCCGTCGCCGAGCCGTGCCCGAGCAGGGCGACGGCGCGGACGCTGCCGCGGGCCGGGTACCAGGTGAGGCGCGCCATCCCGACCGGCGTGGGCACGAATTCCTCGCTCACCGGCTGCTCCGGGACTCATCGAGCACCGGACCGGCACCACCGCCGACGCCCGCACCACCGCCGACGCCCGCACCACCGCCGGCGCCCACGTCGTGGGAGAACCCGGCCAGGAAGTCGGCGATCGGGGCCGTCGCGGCACTGCTGGAAGGAATCACGTGGCCGCCGGGATGCTCGATGACCAGCGGGTCGGTGAACCGGTCGGCGAGCAGCAGCGAGTCGCGCCTGGGCACGATCACGTCGGCCCGGCCAGTCACATGGACAGAGGGGATCGTGAGCTTGTGCCGGAACAGATCGGCGTGCTGCGGCATGGTGCTGGTGAATCCGCCGACCATGATGGCGAATTCGAACGACAAGGGCGACGGCGACGGCGGCGACGGGCGGCTCTCGCGCAGCGCGGCCAGCAGCCCGGTCAGGGCGGCGCCCTGGCTGAAACCAAAGATCCCGTCGATGCGCGGCGAGGTGCGCAGCAACTCGACGACCCAGTCGCGGGTGCGTTCCCATCCGCTGAAGCCATCGTGCCACCACCCATAGTCGCCCGCCGACAGCGAGGGCGCGTCGACATAGACGAGCTCGACATTCGAGGGGATCGCGGCGGCCAGCGGTGCCATCTGGCGGCGTAGGGTCGCGCCGCTGCCGTGGTAGCCGTGCAGGCACAGCATGCGCAGATCACGCACCGTCTTACCTCCTAACTCCGCGGAAGAAACTGGCTGGTCGTCTCACGGGCCGTCAGGCGGCCGGAGCAGCCGTCGGACAGATCAGCGTCGCGCGGGCCAGGGTTTGCCCGGCGATGGTGAACCCGAGGTAGGCCGCGCTCGCGTTCTGGCCGAGTCCGGTCTTGGCCGCGCTCAGCGCGGTGACGGTGACGTAGTACTCGTGTACTCCCGAGCCGGCCGGCGGCGCTCCGCCAACGTACTGTTGCGCGCCCGCATCCCCGGCGAGCTGGAACGCGCCGGTTGGCAACTGCGTGGCGTCAGGCGCTCCGGCGTCGGCCGGCAGCGAGGTGGTGTCGGCCGGGATGTCGGCCACGACCCAGTGCCAGAAGCCGCTCCCGGTCGGCGCCTGCGGGTCGTACATCGAGACGACGAAGCTTTCGGTTTCGGCGGGAAAGCCCGACCACGTCAATTGCGGCGAGATGTCCTGGCCGCCAGGCACCCCGAACATCTTCGACATCTGCTCGAAGGGCAGCGGCTGCCCGCTGCTGACCGAGGTGCTGGTGAGCTGGAACGAGGGCACCGCCGGCAGGTAGGCGTACGGGTTCGGGCCGGACTGGGCCGGTGCGTGCGCGGTATGGGAAGAAGTCATGGCAGAAGCTTGCCGCCGCCACTGCCATGTGTCCAATGAATAGATGTTATTAAAGCGATAAGCTAAGTGCATGTCAGTATCTCTTCGCCAGCTCGAATACTTCGTCGCCGTGGTGGACGAGGGCTCGTTCACCGCGGCCGCCGTCCGCCTGCATGTCAGCCAGCCAGGGCTCTCGCACCAGATCCAGACGCTCGAACGGCAGCTGGGCGGACCGCTGCTCGAGCGCCTGCCCCGCGGGGTGCGGCTGACCCCCGCAGGCCGCACCGCGCTACCGCACGCGCGGGCCAGCCTGGCGCACGCCGAGCGGGCCACGAGCGCGGCGCTGCGCGCCTCCGGTGTCGACGCCGGCGAACTGCACGTCGGAACGCTGTACTCGATCAGCATCGGCGTGCTGCCGCCAGCGCTGCGGACCTGGCGCCGCACCTACCCGGACGTGCAGGTACGGCTGGTGGAGTTCCGGCACACCAATGACCTGATCGCCGCCATGGAAGCCGGGCAGGCCGACCTCGCCGTCGGCCCCACTCCGCCCGGCTGGGACGGCCCTGTGCGCGAGATCGGCGCCGAGGAGTTCGTCCTGGCCGCAGCACCCGGCACCCAGCTTCCCGGCACCCAGCTGCCCGGCACCCGCGCCGCCGTCAACCTCGCCGCCCTGGCCGACCACGACTGGGTCCACTTCACCCCCCCGAGCGGCCTGGCCGACGTACTGGACAGCGCCTGCGCGGACGCCGGCTTCACCCCCCGCGCCGCGGTGCGCACCGAACAGGCCCCATCCGCGCTTAACCTCGCCCACGCGGGCCTGGGCGTCACCCTGCTGCCCGGCAATGTCGTCCCGCCGGCCTTCGACGGCGTGCTCCGGCGTCCTGATCCGCCGGTGCAGCGCATGCTGTCGGCCTACACCCGGGTGCGTCCGGACCCGATCACCGCCGCGTTCGTTGAGGCGATCTGCCACCACACGATGGCCACCCCAACGCACCTCCTCAGCCTGCTGGAGCCCAGCCGGGACCCGTCACGCTGATACCGCTTGCTTGTCCGCCGCGATCTTCCGCATGGCGCCCAGGGTCGCCTCGACCGCCTTCAGGTAGTCGCCCGTCATGGAATCGGCGTAGTCCTGCTCGCCGGCCGAGCCCCCTTCGACTCCGGAGACGACCAGGGCGAAGCTGAACCGCAGCCGCAGGTCATCGCCCGAGCCCTCGATCTCGTTGGCGATGGTGCCCAGCACCGGTCCCGCGATCCGGGTGAACACCACCCGGTGCGGCGCTTCGAGGGTGATGCGCTCGGTAAAACGCGCACCGCGGAAGTCGATGTCCCGGTCGAACACGGTGTCGCTGTGCCGCGCTACCACCTCGCAGAAGGTCATGCTGGGCACGAAGGGCAGCGCATTGTTCGCCTTGAGCACCAGGCCGTCCCAGACGGCAGCGCGGTCAAGTCGCGGCTGGCCAGGGGCGTTGACCGGCAGCTGGTGCGATACGTAGATCATGACGTCCTCCCGGACGGATCGGTAACGGGGTTTTCCAACGTGCCAAGGCCGTCGATGGTGGTGCGGACGAGATCGCCTGGCCGCAGGTAGAGCCCGCGGCCCGCGCCCACCCCGGCCGGGGTTCCGGTGGGGATGACGTCGCCGGGCTCGAGCGTGACGACTTCGCTCGCCGCGCAGATAAGCTCGGCGACGGTGCAGATCATGTCGGAGGTCGACTCCTCCTGCTGCAGCTCGCCGTTCAGCCAGAGCCGCAGCCGCAGATCCTGCGGGTCGGGTATCTGGAATGCGGGCGTGATGCCGGGTCCCAGCGGCAGCGAGCCGTCGACGGACTTGGCAGCGAACCAGTCATAGCGGAACGCGTCCGCCGGAACGCTCTCCCGCTTGTGCCTGCCGCGGGCAGTGACGTCGTTGGCCACGCAGTAGCCGGCCACATGCCCCAGCGCGTCCGCTACCGCGATGTCGCGGCCGCCGATGCCGATGACGACGGCGAGCTCGGCTTCCCAGTCGTAGCGGGCAGTGTCCGCGGAGCGGACGATGATGGCGTCGGTCGGCCCGATCACCGTGGTAGTCGGTGGCTTGAGGAAGAAGAACGGCGTCCAGCCCTCGCCGGGCACCTCACCGCCCATCTCACGGATGTGACGCCGGTAGTTGACCCCAGCGCAGATGACCTTGCGAGGCCACCGCACCGGCGCCAGCAGGGTGTCATAGTCAACGACCGGCGCATCGTCGACCTCGATGGTGCGCAGGATGTCCTCGGCTTGGGCCCAGTCCCCGAGCAGCTCGAGCATGGACCCCCACCGCTTGAGGTCCGGCGGCGCGACAACGGTCCCGTCCTCGCGCAGCACAGCCAGGCCGATGGTGTCGCCCTGCTGGTAGGTCGCCAGCGACCACGTCATGAGGATGCTCCTGGGTCGAGTGCGGATTCGCCGGAGATTTGATCATGCACAGCCGCGATGTCGAGTTCCCCCCACCCGTCGGCGACCGCCTTGTCGAACACGGTCTTGGCGGACGTGAAGACGGGAGTCTCCAGGCCCGCCGCGGCGGTGGAATCCTCGATCTGCCCGAGGATGGAAGCCAGCGTGTCGATCGGGCCGGGAGCGGGCAGCCAAGCGCGCTGGCGCATCAGCGGCCCGCGCTGCTTCCAGATCGCCGATGCCGCGATCGAGTTGTCCAGGGTGTGCTGAACGAGCTCCAGGTCCAGACCGCTGCGCCGGGCCAGCGCCATCGCCTCGGCGGCCGCGACGGTATGCACGGCCAGCAGCATGCTGGCGATGTACTTCATCGCGGCGCCGGTCCCGAACGCGCCCGTGTACACCCAAGGACCAGAAATAGAATCCAATATTTCCCGAACGGTGTCTACGCTGGACTCATCACCCGAGGCGAAGGTAGTGGCCAGTCGGGGACCCACCATCCCGGGACTTCCGCTAATGGGGCAGTCCAGCAGGTCGCCGCCGCGGCGCCGGACCGCATCGGCGATCCGGCCCTTACGGTCGACGTCGATGGTGCTCATCTCGATGTGGATGGTGCCCGGCTTCAGCGTGGTGAGCGTGCCCGCATCGCCGCAGACGACCTCCTGCACGGCGGCCGCGTCAGGCAGGATCGACAGCAGGACATCGGCCCGCTCGGCCACCTCAGCGGGCGAGGCGGCGACGGAGCCACCGGCCGCGATCAGCTCAGGCGACCCGCTACGGCGATAGCCGATGACCCCAAAGCCTCGCTCGGCCAGGTTGCGGGCGATGGGCATGCCCATCTTGCCCAGCCCGATGATGCCGACTCGTTGCATCACTACCTCCCGCGCTCATGCAGCCGGCCGGGAGGCCGCTGGTGCCTCGCCGCCCACCCTGTAAACTGTATACAGTTTTTGTGTTACGTCAAGGATCTGTCTTGTTACATACAGCGGGCGGTAGCTGCGAAACTGTATGCAGAATCGGCCTGATCAGGAAGGATGTGGGTCATGGCCCGTACCGCGCTCATCCCCAACATCCGCAAGGTCCACCTGCCGGAGGCCCGGCAGGCCATTCCGCACGTGCACGCCTATCTGCGCGAGTGCATCCTCGACGGCACCCTCACGCCTGGCACGAAGCTCTCGCAGGTGACCCTGGCCAAGCAGCTCGGGATCAGCCGTACCCCGCTGCGAGAAGTTCTGCGGATGCTCCAGGAGGAGGGCCTCGTTGAGATCGAGCCAAACCAGCGCACCCGGGTCGCGGGCCTTGACCCGCAGGAGCTTGACGACATCTACGCCTGCCGGATCCTGATGGAGACCGTGGCCCTCTCGATGACGATGGGCAACTTCGGGGCGGCCGGGCGCAAGGACGCGGGCCGCCTGCTGGCCGCGATGCGGCGCGCGGCCAAGTCCGGGGATTTTGCCGCCTGGTTCGCGGCGCACGCCGACTACCACCGGCTCATCACCGCGGGCGCGGGGGAGGTCCTGCAACGGCAGCTCCAGGCATTCGCTGACCGCACGATCCGGTACATCAGGATCTATCAGCTGTCGGACCCGAACAGCTGGCAGGGCGCCGGCGAGGCCGAGCATGTCCAGATCCTGGAGGCGCTGATCGCCGGTGATGACCGGGGCGCCCTGACCGGGATGGCGCATCACCTGGAGCGCACGGCGCTGCGAGTGCTCGCCGACTGCGCACCGGACTATGCGCCCGTCGCGGTACCGCACGCGGTGAGCCTCATCGAAGGCAAGCCGCCGACCGCCCTGCGCATGACAGGCACGAGCTAACCCACGCGCTAGCCGCGCAGACCGCG
>PMSU01000195.1:0-5786 GCA_003168255.1 Actinomycetota bacterium | reverse complement strand
CGCTAGCCGCGCAGACCGCGCTGCCGTGCTAGCCGCACCGACCGTCCGCGCGCGACCAGGTGGCAGGCCGGCCGACCCGGTGCGCACGCATCAGCTACGGGTGCGGCTCCGCTGACCGTTTGCTCTGCCGGGCGGGGGGCTGCTGACATGTCAGGCGAGCCAGGCGCCGGCCCAGGCGTACAGCCAGGCCCGCCAACCGGGTGCTGCTCTCGAGCAGTGAGCCGCGGGCAAGCCGGTCGGCTGCACCCGCGGCGTCGCCTCCGGTCCGTATCCGGGTCATTGCGGGCGAATCGCTTTCCTGTTCAACCAACGACAGTAACTACGCGTCGACGGCTGGCCCGGTGAAGACAGCAGGGATGCCCGGGACATGCGGGACAGATAGTGCCTACCGGGCACGCGGCCGACAGATCTCAGGGTATGGATGCGGCAGGACCTACCACCGGTGGTAGGTAGATTCACATCCACCTCGCCGGCCGGGGTGGTTCTCTCCCGAAGTGAGCAAGCCGCATGGCATGTGATCGCCCTGGCCCTGGCCTGGCTTCTGCGGCTCTCCCCGGGCGAGCTGCGATTAGCCGGGAGCTCCTGCCGGCCGGTCACCCGCAGGCAGCGGCACGCGGCGCACCCGTGGCAGAGCCCGGGCCGTGCCGATGAACACCAATCGGCGATCGACCGTCATAGAAGAACACCAATGCGCGGACCGACCACCTTGAGCTGTTCCCCGGCGCCGGAGAACAGCACCGCACCCCGCAACAGGACGACAGGGGAGTCACGGTCTCGAGCGGGACAAAACCTCCGCCCGTGAGGACGCAGCGGACACCACGGGAGCGGCCCGGCCGGAATGCCCCGGCCGCAGGCGCCTGCCATGACCGGCTACTCTTGCGGCCCGATCACCTGCGGATAGCTACAAGGCGGCTCCCTCCAGGAGAGTCGCCCGTCAGCTACTGAGGAACGGCTGGACGACGGCGAGGAAGTCGGCTGTCTTCTCGATCATCGTCCAGTGCCCGCAACCGGACAGGACATGCAGCCGCGAGTCGGGCAGCAGGTCAACGAGTTGGGCCGAGGAGTCCCGCCACGGCACCACCCGGTCGTCGCGGCCGTGCACCAGCAGGACCGGCGCGCCGATGGCGGCGAGCTCTGCTCCGGACAGCGCGAGGTCATCGACCCAGCGCTGCCTCGGCTCGGGGAACATCGCCGCCCATGAGTCCCGCACCGGCGGATCGAGGCTCGCCCGGTAGCGCAGCTCGACCAACTCGTCGGTAATCAGCTCCCTGTTGTGCGCGAATAGCCCGATCACCTGGCGCATCTGCTCCATCCCCGGGGCATAACCCCACACGACGTTCAGCCCGTACGGCAGAGCCATCGCCACGCCCATCGAGCCCATCAGGACGATGCGCCGCACCACGCCCGGCCGTGCTGCCGCGATCGACAAGGCGACAGCGCCACCCATCGAATTGCCGATGATGTCGACCGGGCCGACCGCGAGCGAGTCGAGCAGGGCCAGCGCGTGCTCGGTCCAGGCGGCGCGACCGTAGCGGCGCTGGTCGCCGGTGGCCGTGCCACCGAATCCCAGCTGATCGGGCGCGATGACGCGGCGATCCGCGCTGAGCGCCGGGATGACCGGACGCCAGTTCGCGATGGCGGTCACGCCCGGCCCGGATCCGTGCAGCAGCAGCACGGGCGGCGCAGTCGCTCCGCCCGGCGTCCCGGTGTCGATCACGGCGGTTGCAACACCGGCTACGTTGAGCTGGCTGGGCGTGATAGTCGGGGCGGTCATGAGGCGGGGACTCCCACTTTCTTTGGCTGTAGCTGGGCCTGGCTAGAGACCCGCTTGACCGGACCGAGCCACATATCGATGGAACCGATCTCCTCCGGATCGAATGTGCGCGGTATCCATGCCGCGTCGTCCTCGATGCGGCGCACGCCGAAGGAGTACTCGTAGGTAAAGCCCTCCGGGCCGAGGAAGTACAGGAAGATCGCTGTGGACTGAGGATGTCGGCCTGGCCCCATCTCGATCTGGACGCCATGATCCACCAGGAAGTGCCAGTTGCGGAACACGTCGTCGATCGAGGCCACCTGGAAGTTCATGTGGCACAGCCCCGGCTTGTCGGCCTTGAACACGGCGAGCTTGTGGTGAACGGGATCGATCCGCAGAAGGCAGGCCGCGTCGCCGATCCAGTCCGACACGCGCGCGTTGAAGCGAGTGCTCCAGAACCGGTGCGCCTCGTATACATCCGGCGCGTCCAGGCACAGGTGACCAAACTCAGTGATCCCGGCCGGCCGGGTAAACGCGACCGGCCGCGTGATGATCTCCTGCTGGCTCACCAGCTCCAGGCGGTTGCCAAACGGATCGTCAAATGCGATGAACTCCCGGACACGCCGGGATCGTGCCTCCTGCGCCGAGCCACGGCGAACGGTGATGCCAGCGCGCTCGAGCTCGGTTTCGGCAGCGGCAAGGGCGCCAGCATCCGCGACGCTGAACCCGGAGGCGATGACTCCGGACGGCCCCTCGACAAGCGCGAGGCAGTGATGGCGATGGTCGGCGCGCAGATGGGCGACGCCGATCTCGGTGGGGGCGGCCAGTTCCAGCCCGACGATGCCGGTCGCGAACCGGACAGCCGCATCCAGGTCAGCCACGCCAGAGCGGACGTAGGCGATGTCGGTGAGAGTGATCATCGCGTCAACTCAGGCGTAGACCGGGGTGACATCGATGTAGATCTGCCAGTCACGGACCAGGTCGCCGTCATAGATCAGGATGTCGGCGTTGGGCGTGATCACGGTCTTGCCGTCCTTACGGAGGTACTCGACATCGATCTGCACGATGACCGTGTCCTCGAACTCCCAGACGTTCTTGATGTGGTGGGTCAGGCCGTCAATCGTGGAGAAGAACCCGGCGACCGCCTCCTTCACGGCGTCGCGACCGATCGCCGGGTCCGCGTTGGCGAACCGGAACCTCGCGTCCGGAGTGAGGTGCGCGACGAACTTGTCGGGGTCAAAGGCATCAATGTCGGCGAAGGCTTTCGCTACATCTCGACTCATGACGTGCTCCCGTCATCGAAGCTCAGTGGGGCAAGGGCAAGAGCCCTCTCAAACTGTATGCAGTTTTGGAGGGAGGCGCAACGGCTCTCGGCATCTGCGCAGCCGGACAGGTGCGGCCCCGCTGGAGTGAGTCGAAGCCGACGCCGGCGGCAGTGCCCGCGGCCTGCGTGCCCGGATCTGTCTTCCGCGCTTCAGGATGATGCCGGGGGGCGGGCCCGGATACCCGATCACTCGCGAGTGGCGGCACACGGCTCACTCGCGCGGAGCACACCCCCGAGCGGAGCACACCCCCGAGCGGAGCACACTCCCGAGCGGAGCACACCCCCGAGCACCGCGCGATCCCGCAGTGGAGTGCTAGCTGCCGAATGGCAGGTCATGACCGCTGATACTGCCGACGATGCCCTCGGGCGTGATGCGTACGCTATCGATCTTCATGCCAAGCGGAAGCTCTGGAATCTTGATAGTGATGTCGCTGATGGAGCCCAGCAGGGAGGATGGGACGCCACTGCTGGAGATGAGCCTGACGTTGATCTCATGACCGCTCAGCCGCGAGACCCGCCAGGTAGCCGAGCCGGATGTCACCAGCAGGTCCAGGCTCGCCCTGACCTCGTCGGAGCCGGCCGCCGACAGCTTCAGGCCAGACGACCCGACAAGTGAGCCGAGCGGGCCGATCTGCGATTCTAGCGTCCTGACCAGCGCCGGAAAGGTGACGAGTACGGACCCGGATAGTTGGTCGACGGTTCCGCTCGTGAAGCCGCTATTCAGATGGATGCCGGTCATGACAGCGCTGATGTTCGAGATCTGCACGGGTCCCTCGGGAATGTCCTGCGCGGTGATCCGGACCTGATGGATATCGTGGCCCGCCACCTGGGTAAGGAACGGGAAGCCCTCGATCGTCACCGAGGGCTTCTTCGGGAAGCCATGCTGCTGGATCTCGGAGGCAAGTTTGTCCTGCGCCACGAACTTCGCGACGAAATCGGCGGCGACGACGAGAATCACCAGAACGACCAGAGTGATCAGAGCTGTCCGCAGGCGCCTGCCGCGTGATCTGCCGCTCATGGCCAAAGTCCCGAGCCGTGCGCCATCGTGTGCCTCATTGTCTGATGCCCTGGATCGTGCGATGCGACGGATCGCCCGATGTTGCGGACGGTCTGACGTTGCGGACGGTCTGACGTTGCGGGCTCTCCGATATTTTGGATTGCCCGATGCTGCCGCTAGCCGACGGCGCCGCGGCCGCTTGGTGCGATGTCATGGCAAGTCCGCGATCTTGATTGCCTGTAGCTGACCCGTGATCTGGTTGGTCACCAGAAGGGTGCTGCCGTTCTCGGACAAGGTCAGCTGATGCGGCTGGCCTCCGGCGGGGACCACGCCGAGCAGTGCCGGTTTGCCCGCCAACGCGTCGGAGACGTTGATGACGGCCAGGTCGCCGTCCCCTTGGGTACTGCTGGGCGGTTTCGAGTCGACGATGATGAGCCGTTTGCCCCCGGCCGCTAGCGTCAGTCCGATCGGCTGCTGGCCGACGTGTACGTCGGCGATGAGGGCGTGCGAGCGGTCATCCAGGAGCTTGCTGGCCGAGAAGGCAAGGAGCGCGTTGCTGTCGCGCGCGGTCACCCAGACCGTGCTCCCGTCGGTCACGATGCGGGCCGGGGTGCAGCCCGCATCGACCGTCGACTCCACCGATGTCTTCGGAGTGGTTTCCGCCCGGGACATGCTGATGACACTGAGTGTGCCTTCCCCCGGCCCGTCGCCCGGTGTGCGCCGGAAGCTGGTGGCATACAGCCACTTTCCGTCCGGGGAAACGCGGACGCCGGTCGGCTCCACGCCGAGCGGGACGGATCCGACGAAGTCGGCCGGACCGAATCCGCTCTTCAAGGCGAGGCCGAGGTTGAAGACCGCCATCGTGGTGCTGTTCTCCAGCGTGACGAACACGAATTGGTCGTTGGGTGAGACCTGCACGCCGACCGCGCCATCCCCGTCCGGGCTGGCCAACGTGCCCCGCACCGGCTGGGCCGCGCCCTGCTCGGCGGCCGCGACGCCGACGACCACCGCGCCCCTGCCGCCAGCGGCTATGAGGTAACGACCGTCGCCGGTCAGCACCAGGCCTTTGTCGGCTCCCGGCACCGGGACGGTGCGCAGCAGCGTCAGCGACTGCCCGCTCCCGTTGCGCAGGACGGCGATCCCGTTGTTCACGGTCACAAACGTGTAGCGGCCATCCTTGCTTTCCTGCACGGCGAACGGAGTGCCGCCGATCTGGACCTCCTGGCTGGCGACGTGGCTGAGGGTGGTCAGCGTGGGCGTCGAGGTGGTGCAGCCGGGCGCGGCCAGGCTCGAGCCGCTGCCGCTGCCGCTGCCGCTGCCGCTGCCGCTGCCGCTGCCGCTGCCGCTGCCGCTGCCGCTGCCACCGCTGCCGAACAGGAAATACCCGCCGCCGCCGACCACGACGACGACCGCGCAGATCAACGCTACGACGAGCGGTGAGCGCCACCGAGGCCGCTGCGGGCGGCCGGATCCGCGTCCCTCATCCCCGGACTGCCCGCCGGGCTGACCAGCCCCGCCGTATCCGCCCGGCCCGCCATACCCGCCCGCAACGGCGGACGGGTCGGTCAGGTCTGGCTTGGTCGGCCGCCCGACGGGATAGCCGGCCGCCACGGTGGGTGGACCGCCCGGCGACGGCTCGGGCCGCTCCTGCGAGGACTCGCCCGCGGATCCACCGCCGGAAGCGCCAAGTCCAGCAGAACCCGGGCCAGCAG
>PMSU01000210.1 GCA_003168255.1 Actinomycetota bacterium | reverse complement strand
CCTACCACTCGCTCGAGGACCGGATGGTCAAGCGCGCGTTCGCCGAGCGGACGACAGACACGACTCCCCGCGGGCTGCCCCAGTCGCTGCCTTCGCACCGCCCGCGGTTCAGGCAGCTCACCAGAGGAGCGCTGCGGGCATCCGCCGAGGAGGTGGCCGCCAACCCCCGGGCGGCCTCGGTCCGGCTGCGGGCGGCGGAACGGATCAGCAGGGCGGCGGCATGAGGCGGCAGGGCACCGGACTGGTTCGAGGCGCTGACATCGAGGGGTGACAGACATGGCAACCGGATTGATCGGCGAAAGGGCAGGATCGCAGCCGCGCGAGCCTGGCGAGCCGCGCCAGCTACAGCGCCCCAGGCCAGAGGATTCCCGGCCAGGTCAGCTGAAGCCGGGGCGACCCGGTGAGCCGCAGCGCACCCGGCCGGGTCAGCTGAAGCCGGGGCGACCCGGTGAGCCGCAGCGCACCCGGCCGGGTCAGCTGAAGCCGGGGCGACCCGGTGAGCCGCAGCGCACCCGGCCAGGTCAGCTGAAGCCGGGGCGACCCGGTGAGCTACAGCGCGGCCGGCCGGCTGCTCGGCCCGCCACGACCGAGGACGGCGCCAGCAGGCCGGCCGCGGAGCGTGCTCCCGCGCTACGGCCGCAGGCTCGCTCTCGCACCCCGTTCGTCCTCCTCCTCGTCGGGTTGCTGAGCGGCGGGCTTGTCTGCCTGCTGCTGATCAATACGACGCTCGCCGAAGGCTCCTTTCAGATAACGGCGATGCAGCAGAAGAACGCCGCTCTCGCGCAGCAGGAGACGGCATTGCAGCAGCAGACGGCGGCGCAGGAGTCACCTGCCTCGATCGCCGCGCGCGCGCAGCAGCTTGGCATGCGGCCGGTAGGCAGGCTCAGGTTCCTCGACCTCAAGAACGGGCGTATTTACAACGAGCCGGCCCACGAGCCAGGCGTGACCACCGTTCCCGGCTACACGCCGTGAGGGAGTCCGGCGGCGGCGACGGCCCGGACCGACCGCGGGCTCAGCGCAGCGTGCGCCGCCCCGCCGGTCCTGACCGGCGGGCAACGAGCCCGGGCGCACGAAGCGGTCCTGACCGGCGCAGCGCCCAGGGCCGCCGCCCGCGCGGCGAGCCACACGGGCCCCGCGAGCCAGGCAGGCCCCGCGAGCCAGGCAAGCCCGGCGAGCCACGTGGGGCCGGCGAGCCAGGCAGGCCCCGCGGGTCCAGCGAGCGCGCGCAGTCCCAGCCGCGATCCCCCGGTCCCGACCACGACGGGCAGCGGCGCGCAGCCCCGCGGGACGACGGACCGGACCGGTCACGCCAGCAGCGCGGCGAGCAGCGGCGTCAGGTGGTCCGGTCGGCCGGCGCCAGGCCCCGCTCGCCGCGACCGGCGTCGCAAGAGCCGTCGCGGCCTGCGTCGGCCAGCGGCGGTACTGGCTACCCCCGGCGATCTGCCCCGCAAGGGCAGCGGCCGCGAGCCAGGCGCCGGGCTTCGCTAAGCCGCACCGACCCGGCCCGAAGGCTGCGAGTCGGCCTGCTGTGCTTCGCGTTCGTGCTCTCGCTGTTCGCCGGCCGGCTCGTGCAGATGCAGGGCATGGACGGGGCCAAGTACCGGACGCTGGCCTACCACCAGCGGATGCAGACCGTCCAGCTTCCCGCGGTGCGCGGCAGCATCACGTCCGCCGACGGCACCATACTCGCGGCGACCGTCCAGACGGACCTGGTGTTCGCCGACCCCAAGCTGATGTCCGGGGCGGGGGAGCAAGCGCAGATCGCCGCTGCCCTGGCCGGCCCGCTCGCCATGACGCAGGCGCAGATCCTCGGCCTTATCCAGCATCCGACCTCGCCGCAGTACGTGGTGCTTAAGCGATCCGTTCCGGCCGCGACGGCGGCCCAGATCAATGACCTGCGCCTGCCGGGCAGCCACGCCGGTCCGCTGCCGGGCATCGGCATGACCCAGACCTACAGCCGGGTGTACCCCAACGGCCAGCTCGCCGCCAGCCTGCTCGGCTTCACCAATACCGACAACGCCGGCAACCTTAAGGGCGTGGCCGGTATCGAGGACGCGTATAACACCCTGCTGTCCGGCCGGCCCGGCTCCGAAGAGCTCCAGACGACCTCAAGCGGCCAGCCGATACCGCTCGGGGAAGACAAACTCACGCCCACCGTGCCGGGCCGCAGCGTCAAGCTCACCATCATGTCCGGGATCCAGTACTCGGCGGAGCAGGCCTGCAAGCAACGGGTCATCCTCAGCCACGCCGCCTACTGCACCGCGGTGGTCATGCAGCCGCACACCGGGCAGATCCTCGCGATGGCCCAGTACCCGACGTTCAGCCCGGCCGATCCGACCAGCCTGAAATCCACCCAGGATGACGCGATAGCCAATGTGTTCGCGCCGGGCAGCACCGCCAAGGTGATCACGGTGGCCGCCGCGCTGGAGCATGGCGGCCAGACGCTGATGAGCCCCTACACGGTGCCCTACCAGATCAACGTGGACGGCTTCCCCTTCCACGACGCCGAATCCCACCCGACGGAGCACCTCACGATCGCCGGGATCCTGGCCAATTCCAGCAACGTGGGCATGGTCCAGGTCGTCCAGCACGTCAGTCCGCAAGAGCAGTACAAATATCTTCGTGCGTTCGGCCTCGGGCAATCTACCGGACTCAACCTGCCAGGGGGCTCGGACGGTCTCCTATCCCCGCCGTCCAAATGGTGGGGAGACGAGCGCTACACGCTCGCGTTCGGCCAGGGAATCGCGGTGAACGCTCTCCAGATGGCCGACGTGTACGCGACCATCGCCAACGGCGGGGTCAAGGTGCAGCCGTCCATCGTGGCGGGCACCACCAGCGCGAGCGGGCAGTTCGTGCCGTCCCCGGCGTCGTCGAAGCGCCGCGTGATCAAGGCGACGACCGCCCGCGAGCTTATCGGCGTCCTCCAGCAGGTCCCGATGGTAGACGCCGAGGCCGGGATTCCGTGGGGTGACATCGCGGGCTACCCGATCGCCGCGAAGACCGGCACCGCGCAGGAGCCGAACGCCGCGGGCTGCCTGTGCGAGTACGGCTCCAGCTACATCGGCATGGCCCCGGCGAACAACCCGCAGGTCGTGGTCGCGATCAACGTTCAGGACCCCAAGGGCTCGGCCTACTTCGGTGACGAAGTTGCCGGCCCAGTCTTCTACCAGGTAATGCGGTCCGCGCTCCAAACGCTGAAAATACCGCCGAATTACATCCAGCGTCCCGACGTCCGGCTCACGGCGCCGTGATCGGAGGTAACCTCTGCGCGTGCCACCCGCCATGCCTCCCGCGAGCGGGCCGCCGGCCGTGCGCCGGGCCGGCGCGGGCCTACCGCTTCGTCCTACCCGTGTAGCGCCGCGTCCGCTCACCGGGCTGGCCAGCCTGCTCGGCGTGAAGATGACCAGTCCGGCTGAGCTGGATCCGTTCGCCGGGCGCGGCGGACCTGCCATGGTGACTGGAGTGACGCATGACTCTCGCCGGGTGCGGCCCGGCGACCTGTATGCCGCGCTGCCGGGCAGCCGCCAGCACGGGGCACGGTTCTGCCGGGAGGCCGCGGCGGCCGGCGCCGTCGCCGTGCTCACCGACGCAGGCGGCCGGGACGCGGCGACAGCCTGCGCGCTGCCCGTGTTCGTGGTCAGCGACGTCCGGGCCAGGGTCGGCGAGGTCGCCGCCTGGGTCTACGGCCGGCCTTCCGAGCGGCTGCTGCTGATCGGCGTGACGGGGACGAGCGGCAAGACGACCACCAGCTACCTGCTCGAGTCCGGGCTGCGGATGGCCGGTCACCTGACCGGCCTGGTCGGCGGCGTTGAGACGCGGGCAGGGTCGCTCACCGCGCCGAGCGAGCTCACCACGCCAGAGGCCACCGACCTACAGGCGCTGTTCGCGGTGATGGTCGAGCAGGGCGTCACCGCGGCGGCGATGGAGGTGTCGAGCCACGCACTCGCGCTCGGCCGGACCGCGGGCACGGCCTACGATGTCGCGATCTTCACCAACCTGTCGCAGGATCACCTCGACTTCCACGCCAGCCTCGACGATTACTTCGCCGCCAAGGCCGCCCTGTTCACCCCGCGATACGCCAGGGCGGGCGTGGTGAACATCGACGACCCGCGGGGACGCGAGCTGACCGAAGTCGCCCAGATACCTGTCACCACCTTTTCCGCTACGGGCAGCCAGGCCGCGGACTGGCGTGCGACCGATGTCCGCTGCGGCGCGGACGGCAGCGCGTTCCGGGTGGTAGGCCCCGGCGGCGTGGAGGCCGATGCGACGATCGCGCTGGCCGGCCCGTTCAACGTCGCTAACGCGCTTGGCGCGGTGGTGGCGCTGGTGGAGGCGGGCATCGGCCTACAGAGCGCGGTGGCCGGCGTCGCCGCCTGTCCCGGCGTGCCCGGCCGACTCGAACGGGTCGATGTCGGCGACGGCCAGGAGTTCACCATCCTGGTGGACTACTCGCACAAGCCGGCGGCGGTGGAAGCGGCGCTGCGCGCCCTGCGGCCGGTCACCCTGGGCAGGCTCACGATCGTGCTCGGCTGCGGCGGTGACCGGGATCGGGCCAAGCGGCCGCTGATGGGGGCGGCGGCGGCCAGCCTGGCCGACGTGGCGATCCTGACCAGCGACAACCCGCGGTCAGAGGATCCGCTCGCCATCCTCGCCGCGATGCTGGAAGGTGCGGTGGGCGTGGATCGTCAGCAGCGGGCGCACGTGATCGTCGAGCCGGACCGGGCGGCTGCGATCAGCCTGGCGATCGCCGGCGCGGGCAAGGGGGATGTCGTGCTGGTAGCCGGCAAGGGGCATGAGCGCGGGCAGTACGTCGGCGGTTCGGTGATCCCGTTCGACGACCGTGAGGTAGCCGCGGCGGCGGCGACTGTCCGGGCCGCGGCCGAACGCCGCGCCACCGGGGCCGGGTGCGGCGAGTGATCCCGCTCTCCCTCGCGCAGATCGCCGGCATCACCGGCGCCACCCTGGATCGGGTGCCCGACGCCGGCGCCCTGGTCAGCGGGCCGGTGGTCATCGACTCCCGGGAGGCCGCGCCCGGCACGCTGTTCGCCGCGCTGCCCGGCGAGCGGGTGGACGGGCACGATTTCGCCGCGGCGGCGGTGGCCGCGGGGGCGGTCGCGGTGCTCGCCAGCCGGCCGCCCGGCGGGCCGGCGCTCATCGTCCCCGATGTCGCGGCCGCACTCGCGTCGCTTGCCCGCGCGGTGGCCGACCGGCTTCCGCTACTCACGATCGCCGCGATCACCGGCTCGTCGGGCAAGACCACCACCAAGGATCTCCTCGCCCAGATCGTCGAGCGGCTCGGGCCCACGGTGGCCCCCGTCGGCTCCTTCAACAACGAGCTCGGGCATCCGCTCACCGTGCTGCGCGCCGACGAACGGACCCGGTACCTGATCCTGGAACTGGGTGCCCGCGGCCGCGGCCACATCGCGCAGCTCTGCGCGATCGCGCCGCCGCGGCTTGGCGCCGTGCTCAACGTGGGCCGGGCCCATGTCGGCGGCTACTTCGCTGACCAGGCCGAGGTGGCCCAGGCCAAGGGCGAGCTCGTCGAGGCGCTGCCCGCCGACGGCGTGGCAGCGCTCAACGCCGACGACCCGGAAGTACTAAAGATGTCCTCCCGAACGGCTGCGAGGCTGATCACGTTCGGCCAGGCCAGCCAGGCTGATGTGCGCGCCGCGGACGTGACGGTGGACGCCGAAGGCCGGCCGTCCTTCACCCTGATCACGCCCACCGGAGCCGCGCCGGTCCGGCTGAACCTGCGCGGCGAGCACAACGTGTCCAACGCGCTCGCCGCGGCCGCGCTCGCCGGAGCGCTCGGCATGGCTCCGGCGCAGGTAGCCGAAGCGCTGTCGGCGGCGGTCGCCCGCAGCCGGCGGCGGATGGAGGTGACCCGGCTGGCCGACGGGGTAACAGTGATCAACGACGCCTACAACGCGAACCCGGAATCCATGCGGGCCGCGCTCACCGCGCTTGCCACGATGGCCGGCGGCGGCCGGGCTTTCGCCGTCCTTGGCCAGATGGCGGAGCTCGGCGGCAACTCGGACGCCTGGCATGAGGAGATCGGCGCGTTCGCAGCGCGGATGGGCGTCAGCGCCCTCATCGTGGTCGGGGCGGCGGCCACGCCGATGCTGGCCGGGGCTAAGTCGCAGCCTGGCTGGCAGGGTGAGCTGCTGCCCGTACCCGACGGGCCCGCCGCGGTAGCGGCGCTCAGCGACCGCATCGGGCCCGGCGACGCCGTGCTCGTCAAGGCGTCCCGCGCGGTCGGGCTGTGGACCGTGGCCGATGCACTGGTCTCGGAGGCCGCCCGGTGAGAACCGTCCTCGTCGCCGCCGGCGTCTCCACGCTGCTCGCACTGCTCGGCACGCCGCTGGCCATCAAGATGTTCATCACCCGCGGCTACGGCCAGGAGATCCGCGCGGACGGCCCGGCCGGCCACGCCACCAAGCGCGGTACCCCGACGATGGGCGGCACGGTGATCATCATCGCGTCGCTGATCGGGTACTTTGTCGGCCACTTCACGACCAACGATCCGCCGTCGGCGTCCGGGCTGCTTGTGCTGATGCTGATGACCGGCCTCGGCATCGTAGGCTTCATGGACGACTTCATCAAGATCTACAAGCAGCGGAGCCTGGGCCTGCGCAGCGGCGCCAAGCTGGGCGGCCAGGCGGTAGTCGGCGCGCTGTTCGTGCTGCTGGTGCAGCGTTTCCGCAATGGGTATGACCTGTCGCCCGCTGATGCTCACTTTTCCTTCCTGCGGGACTTTGGCCCCTCGATCGGCCCGGTCTTCTTCGGCCTCTGGGTGGTCTTCATGATCGCCTCGATGTCCAACGGAGTGAACCTCACCGATGGCCTCGACGGCCTCGCCACCGGTGCCGCCTGCCAGGTTCTGGCCGCCTACGTGATCATCGGGATCTGGCAGGACCGCAACGACTGCACCAGCTTCCTCGCGGCGCAGTGTTACCAGGTCAGGGACCCGCTCGACTGCGCGATCGTGGCCGCGTCGGTGCTTGGTGCCTGCGTCGGATTCCTGTGGTGGAACGCGCCGCCTGCCAGGATCTTCATGGGTGATACCGGGTCACTGGCGCTCGGCGGCGTGCTCGCCGGGCTCGCGGTCGTCACCCGCACCCAGCTGCTGCTGCCCCTCCTCGGCGGCCTGTTCGTGATCATCACGCTGTCGGTGGTCATCCAGGTGGGCTCGTTCAAGCTGACCGGCCGCCGGGTGTTCAAGATGGCGCCGCTACAGCACCACTTCGAGCTGCTCGGCTGGGCGGAAACCACCATCGTTATCAGGTTCTGGCTGATCTCCGGCCTGTTCATCGGCCTTGGCCTGGTGATCTTCTACGTGCAGTGGATGAGCCCGGGATGACCGGCGGTAGCCCGAGCCCGAGTGCGCGGCCGGGTGCTGGCCCTCCCGGCCCGCGGCCGGACCGCACCGCGGCCTGGGACAGACGGCTGGTCTGCGTGGCCGGCCTCGGCGTCTCCGGGCCGCCAGTGGCCAGGGCCCTCGCTGCCCGCGGCGCGCAGGTCACCGTGCTGGACTCCAGCGACGACGAGGTGCACAGGCACCGGGCAGCCGAGCTCGGCAGACTGGGGATCAAGGTGCTGCTTGGCGCCGCCGCGGATGCGGTGGGCGTACCGCCGGGCACCCAGCTGGTCGTCACCTCGCCAGGCTGGCGGATGGACGCGCCGCTGCTGGTCGCCGCCGCTGCCGCCGGGATCGCTGTCATCGGCGACGTCGAACTCGCCTGGCAGTTGCGTCCGGTGTTCCCTGACGGCACGGCGCAGGCATGGCTGGGCGTGACCGGTACGAACGGCAAGACGACGACCGTGCGGATGCTCGCCGCGATGCTGGCGGCCGCCGGATTGCGGTCGGCCGCGGTCGGCAACGTCGGCACCTCGGCGGTTGAGGCGGTCACCGAGGCCGGGCCTTACCAGGTGCTCGCCGTCGAGCTTTCCAGTTTCCAGCTGCACTGGAGTTCCTCGCTGCGCCCGCTGGCCGCGACCGTACTCAACCTGGCCGCCGATCACATCGACTGGCACGGCGACATGGAGTCCTATGCGCGCGACAAGGCGCGGATCTTCGCGCCGGGGACGATCGCCGTCTGCAACGCGGACGACGCGTGGTCGCGCCGTCTCGTCGCCGGGGCGACCGCGCTGTCCCGGGTCATTCCCTTCCGGCTTGGCCCGCCGGGACCCGGCGAATTCGGCGTGACGGGCGGCGCCCTTGTCGACCGTGCGTTCGGCGGCACGGTAGTCCTTGCCCCAGTGAGTGACGTGCGGCCGGCCGCGCCGCACAACGTGGCCAACGCGCTCGCCGCCGCGGCCCTGGCCCGTGCATACGGGGTAGAGCCGGCCGCCGTCGGCGCCGGACTGCGCGCGTTCGAGCCCGAGCCGCACCGGATCACCCTGGTGGCGCGGGTCAACGGCGTGGCGTACGTGGACGACTCCAAGGCGACCAATCCGCACGCCGCGGCCGCCTCGCTGGCCGCCTACCCGTCGGTGGTGTGGGTGGCCGGCGGAATGCTGCGGGGCGAGGCCGCCGACATCGACGATCTTGTCCGCGGGGTAGCCGGCCGGCTCCGCGCGGCGGTGCTCCTCGGCCGGGATCGCGCCGTTATGCTGCAGGCTCTCGCGCGACACGCACCGGATGTCCCCGTCGTTGAGCTAGCCGGCACCGACACTGGGATCATGGAACGCGTTGTGACGCAGGCCGCCGCTCTCGCCTCACCTGGCGACACTGTCCTGCTTGCGCCGGCCGCGGCCTCGCTCGACATGTTCGCGAACTACGGAAAGCGCGGTGATGCATTCGCCGCGGCGGTTCGGGCACTGGCCGGAGCAGCATGAGCGCCACGACGGTCGGCGGCGGCGGCGCCTGGCCGGGGTTTCGCGGCCCGCGCGGCGGCGGCCCGGAGAGCTCGCCGGATGGCGCTCCTGGCCCCGAGGGCGATCGCCCGGACGGTGGCCGCCCGGACGGCGGCCGCCAGGACGGCGGCCGCCAGGGCGGCGGTGGCCGCGGCGGC
>PMSU01000024.1 GCA_003168255.1 Actinomycetota bacterium | reverse complement strand
GGACCCTGGAGAACAGCCCCCATCCATACATCACCTTGAACAAAGTCGCGTCGCGGTAGGCGGCCAGAGCCCCTTTCCGCCCCGACCCCGCGGCCCGCTCCACCTGGTCATCGGCATAATCCAGGAACCGCTGCATCTCCTCGCGGGTGAACGGCCTCGCCTCGGGATCGCCCTCGTAGTCGCTGAGGTGGGCGATCGTGTTCCACTCATGGCAGATCGCCACCGGGTGGCTCCCCGGGCCGAACTCCCGCTCGCACGCCGTCACCCAGCCATACCGGGCATCAGTCAGGAACTCGGTGAACTGCCGCAGACAGCCCTGATATCCCCGGATCGTCGATGGCGCGAGGTGCTCCTCGGCCGTCAGGCACAGCGACCACTCGTCCATGTGGCCCGCCGACCAGGCCCACGGGTACTCCCCGGTGAACGCCATGAACCGGCGGACCAGCCGCCCCCGCGTGCCGGCCGTCTCCTCCCGCAGCCCGCGGGCGGCCTGCTGCGCCAGCCAGCCCCGCAGCATCGCCTCGAACATCGCGTCCTCGGGATGCAGCTGCGCTACGCCCCGGACCAGCTCAAGAGCCGCAGCCCCCGCAAGATCCCCACGTCCCACAGGCCCCTCCAGCCCATCTGATGCAACCCTGTTGAAGAAAGGATCATGCATCTAACGGGACCGCCTTGCAAGCGATTCAGCTCAAACGGCATGATCTGCCGGAATGCGCGACCTACTCCGGCAGCGCGCTCATCAGGCGACCTGCGAAAACACGCCCGTCTGATGCAATTCCTGAGAGTTCCGGTAGACGGTCTCGGTGACGGTCGTGCCGCTGTGGCCGACCAGGTCGCTGATGTCCTCGATGCGGACGCCGCTGGCGCTGAGGATGGACACGAACGAGTGCCGTAGCTCCCGTGATGCCCACCCCTCCCCCAGTCCGGCGGCCTTGGCGGGGTGGGGTGTCACAATGGGTAAGTGAGTCTTACGGCTGGCTTGGTGACGTTGCTGTTCACCGATATCGAGGGCGGCGTCCGGCTGTGGGAGGCCGACCGCGATGCCATGCCGGCGGCGTTGGCTTGCTATGACCACATTGTCCGCGAGCGGATCGAGGCGTCCGGCGGCCACGTCTTCAAGACGGTGGGCGAGGTACATCGCGCTGTGTTCGCCGACCCGGTTGCCGCGCTTTCGTCGGCGGTGGCCATCCAGCGGGCTGTCGGTGCCGAGCCCTGGGCGTCCAGCCTGCCCATCCAGGTGTGCATGGCGTTGCATTCTGGTGCCTGCGCGGAGCATGACGGCGACTACGTCGGTCCGGTGGTGAACCGGACCGCCCGGTTACTTGACATCGGCCATGGTGGTCAGGTCCTAGTGACAGCGGCGACGTACGCGCTGCTCGCCGACCGGCTGCCCGGCGGGATCGGGCTCCAGGACTTGGGCGAGCAGCGCCTGAGGGACTTGGGGCGCGCCGAGCGGGTTTTCCAGGTGACCGGATCGGGCCTGGCCGAGGGGTTCGGCGTGCTGCGCTCGCTTGACGACCCGGCTCTCCGCCACAACCTGCCATCGCAGGCAGCCAGCTTCGTGGGCCGGACCGTGGAACTGGCTGAGTTGCACGCGCTGCTGTCGGGCGGGTTGCGGCTGGTCACGATCGCGGGTCCTGGCGGGATCGGCAAGTCCCGGCTGGCGTTGCAGGTGGCGGTCGATGCCCTCAATGGGACCCGCGACGGTGTGTGGCTCGTCGAGTTGGCACCGGTGACAGAACCGGAGCTGGTGACTCGCACCGCGGCCGCCACGCTCAGGGTGAGCGAGGCGCCGGGGCTGCCCATGCTCGATACCCTGATCGACGCCATCGGCGACCGGGACCTGCTGTTGATCCTCGACAACGCCGAGCAGGTGCTCGGCGCGGTCGCCGAGTTGGCAGACACCGTCATCCGGTCGTGCCCTCGGGTCTTCGTGCTCGTTACGAGCAGGGAGCCGCTTGGCATCAGTGGGGAGTACGTCTTCCGGGTTCCCGGCCTTACGGTCCCGCCCGCCGATCTCGCCGCTCCCGGCCGGCTGGCCGCCTTCGAGTCGGTGCAGCTGTTCGCGGAGCACGCCGCGCTGCAACGGCGGGGCTTCACCGTCGACGACGCCAACGCCGCAGCTGTGGCGGCGATCTGCGTCCGCCTGGACGGCATCCCGCTGGCCCTTGAGCTCGCCGCGGCGCGCCTTGGCTCGCTCTCGGCGTCGGAGATCAACGCCCGGCTCGATCAGCGGTTCCGGCTACTGACCATGGGGAACCGCACCGCCTTGCCGCGCCACCAGACCCTGCAAGCCCTGATCGACTGGTCCTACGACCTGCTCAGCTCCGAGGAGCAGATCGTGTTCGACCGGCTCTCCGTCTTCGCCGGAGGCTGGACCCTGGATGCNNTGGTCGGCAAGAGCCTGGTCCAAGCCGAGGTGATCCACGGGTCGACCCGCTACCGGCTCCTTGAGACGATCCGCCACTACGCCGCCGAACGCCTCGCGCTGCGGGCCGGCTCGGACCCGCAGGACGCCCGCGTCGCCCACCGCGATCATTACCTATCCCTCGTCGAGACCGCCGCCCCGCGATTGCGCGGTCCAGACGAACATCCTTGGCTCGACAGGATCGAGGCCGAGTTCGATAACATCCGTGCCGCACTGGCATTCAGCATCGCAGATCCCGGCAGCGCCGATCCCGGCCTGCGGCTGGCCGCCGGACTGCGGAATTTCGTCTTCTCACGCGGCCACAGCGGCGAGGTCATCGAGGCGCTCCGCGCCCTGCTCGGGCGCCCCGATGCCCGCCAGCCAACTCGCTACCTGGCCCTTGCCCTGATCACGAACTGCAAGCTGCTCACTCACTTCGACCGCAGCCCGGACATCCCCTCGATGGCGGAGGAGGCCATCACGATCGCCCGCAGCCTCGCCGATGACGCCCTCGCGGCCGACGCCCTCGCCGCGCTCAACTGGTTCAGCTTCCTGCAGGGCGACCTGCCGGCCGCACTGGCCAGGGCCGACGAAGCCGTCGCGCTGACCAGGGCAGCCGGAAATCCCACCCGGCTCGTCGTCGCTCTCGGCCACCGCGCGGTGTTCAAGGCCGAGACCGGTGATCTGGACGCATCCCTCGCTGACTACCAGGAGGTCCTCTCTATCGCGCGGGCGTCCGGGGACAACTACACGCTCGCCGTCACCCTGGTGAACCTTGGTGTCGACCAGGTCGTGGCCGGGGAGTTCCCGGCTGCCCTGGCCTACCTGCAGGACGCGCTCAAGGTCGCCGATGCCCACGGCTATCAGCACCTGTCCGCCGCCGCGGAGATGAACCTGGGGTACGCCTACCTCATGAACGGGGATGCCGCCAGTGCGCGCCGCCTGCTCATCGGCGTCCTGGACAGGGTGCAAGCCACCAGTGAGATGACCTGGGTGAGCGGCGCGTTGCTCGGTCTCGCGCTGGCCGCCGGCGCGGACGCCAACCCGGCCGTCGCCGCCACTCTGCATGGCGCTGCAGACCGCCAGTACGAGCAGGCCGGACAGGCCTTCGATGCGAAGGAATCGAAAATGCGCGCCAGTGACCATGCCCGGCTGCGCGACGCGCTGGGCGAGGCCGCGTTCGATGCCGCCTACCAGCATGGCCGCACGCTCAGCCAAGCCGATGCCATCACCCTGGCTGTGGGCACAGCCCAGCCAGATCCGGGGCCTGCGCCCGCCGTGACCGTTCCAGCCGTCCATTGCGCCCGGCGGACAGCTCGGCTGGCCCGCTGTCGGCGCGAGAGCGGCAGATCATGGCGCTACTGGCCGGCGGAGCGAGCAACGCCAAGATCGCGGAGACACTGTTCGTGACGCCCAACACGGTGCGGACGCACCTGGACCGGATCAGGGACAAGACCGGCGCCCGCAACCGCGCCGAACTGACCCGCTACGCGATACAGGCGGGCATCGAACCGGTCGTCCCTTCCCCTTGATGTAGGCCGACCGGCCCACACGCGACGCGTGTGGTGGGCCGCCCGGCCCCTGCCGCCTGGCGCGGGCGGGACCTTACGTTCGGCTTATGAAAATTAGACTCACCAAGGCACCGACCTTTACGAAGGCAATTATCGCCTCGGCGGTATTCGCGATCGCGTATCTGGCGTCAACCTCAAACCTCCCGTCATGCAGCGACACGGCCGCGGTACTCAGCTCGGGCGGCGAGTGCATAGAGCGCCAGAGCTTCCTGCACACGACTTCCGGCTGGCTGGCGCTGATCTGCCTGGTCGCCGCCGTGGTGCTGCTCGCTCTCAAGCACAAGGGCTCCATCCTGGAGCGGCAGGCTGCGGTACCTGAGGCGCACCAAAGGCCGTCGGCGCAGGCGCCGGTGCCAACACAGGTGCCCGGGAGGGCTTCGAGCTTCTGCGCCAAGTGCGGCACCCGCATCATCGCGGGAGACAGGTTCTGCCAGGGATGCGGAGTCCTAATGGGGTCCCTGTAACCCTGGCCGCGAAAACCTTATTGAACGCATTTGCGGCATGGCGGAAAACAGTGTCCTGTAATTGCCGAGAGAACGAAGCCCGTCCAGACTGGGCTGGCTGGGATAAGGGGAGAATCATGGTATTCATCAAGGCGCACAGGAATCGGCTCATCCTGGCTTGGCCGCTGGCCGCCATAACGGCGCTTACAGTCACGGCATGCGGCGGCGGGAACGCGCCAGCCCAGGGGGCGGCCGGCCAGTGGAGTAAGGTCGAGGTCAGCCGGTTCACGACCGCAGTCGGCGCGGGCGGCAGCGACAGTCAGGACTCGTGCGCCATCGGGTACTTCGAGCGGGACATGTCATTCGGGAACGCGATGGCTGTAGCGTTGGTGGCCCCGGCATCGGGCGCTAGCATGTCGGCCGCCCAGGTGAAGGCCGCCCTGGTCAGCAAGTACGGTACGGCCGAGGGCGACGCCATCAACGCCCAGTTCGGGCAGGTCGTCACTGGCTCGGACAACAACTGCGGCGGGTCGGCTGCACCGTCCACGGCACCTGCGGCAGCCCCGGCACCGACAGCAGACCCGGCCGCGACGTCGGAGTCATCGTGCACCGTGGACTGCGTGAACCCGGTCGCCACCGGGGAGAGCGGGTGGCTGGCGCAGGTCCAAGGGGCGCTCCGGAACGTGCAGCAGGATCTCAGTAGTATCTCCTCGGACGCCAGCAGTGACCCGGATAACCTCACCCTGGACGGCTCCCAGTTGGAGGGGGACGCGCAGGCTGCCCTGGACCCCAATTACGACCCGCCCCCGGCAGACAACGCCGACTGGGTCACCGCGATGAATGACTACGTCACGGCCGGGGAGGACTACTCCGGCGACAACATGAACGAGCAGGACGACACTCCCGCCCAGGCCAGCCAGGAGATCGCGCAGGGTAATTCGGCCCTGGCCAGCTTCAACGCCGCCAACGGGAGAGTACTGAATGGAACCATCCAGTCCTGATGATCCGGTACCCGGGGGTATGAGATACCGGCATGACGTACCTGGACGGCCTGGTCATCTCACCGTTCCCGGCGACGTCGAAGAGTTGGTGGAAATGATCGGGGAACGAAGGCTCTGAGTTAGCTGACTGCCGCACTGTGCCCTACGTGGTCCGCAGAGGGGTCCAGCCAAGGTGCGGTCAAAAGCCGCAACGGGGATATCACAGGCTGCACGCAGAAGGGGGAACGTCGGCTGCCAACGGCCGACGAGGCAGGCCTGCATGCCAGACTCAGCATTCCAGCCGACACCCATAACTCGACACCTCGGCACAAGACCCGGACTACAGGCCGACTCGCCCGCCGCCCACACCTTTGACGTGCACCTCCGGCCGACTCCGATGAGCCTACGCGGCGCAGATCACGTAGCCGTCTACCTGATCCGCCGACTGCCCGGTGTTGTTCAGGGCGATGGACCAACCGGAGGGGCCCTGGTCGATCGATCCGCTGACTTGGACGGCTGGGACGTGATCCAGGGCCTGAGCGCCACCGTCCAAGGCTGACGTGCCAGTCGGACACGCGAGGCCGTCCTCCAGCGTGGCGCCCGGACCTATAGAACCACTGTTCGAGGCGATCTTGTAGCCAGCCGGCTTGTGGCCGCAGATCGCATAGACGATGAAGTTCGCATCGCTGGTCGTCCCGTTGTACATGTACCCCGTGAACTTGGCCGAACTCCGTGGCCAGGCACTGGTGAGAGTGGCCGCCACCTGGTCGGCGGTCGACAGCGTGCCGCCGCCAAGCAGGACATTCGGGGAGGGGCAGGTAGCTGTGGAATACGACTGGGTGTTCGATGGATTATCCACCATCCGAGAAACGATCTTGTAACCCTTCGGCTTGTTCGCGCAGATCGCGTCGACCTCGAACTGCGTGCTCGTTGCCCCGGTGTTGTTGACCCTTGCTGCCCAGCCGCCGCTCCCGTTCGGGTTGGACGTGTTGACGGTGAGGTTGGCATCGGGGGAACCGAAAAAGGCAACCCCGCCACCCCACACGACTGTGCCAGCAGGGCACGTGGCGAAGGCACCGGAGTCGAAGGCGCCAGGCGGCGCGCTGGCGGCCCCGCTGGCTATGATCTGGTATCCGGGCGGATTGTGCGCGCTGATGGCAGCTGACGAGCGCCGCGCCGCGGCGGCGGGCGACGCCACGGCGGCCGCTGCAACGGACAGGAGCGCTGCCGTGGCGATCCCCGGCAACCAACGATGAGCCGACGTCTTCTCCGCCACCATGACTGGCCCCCTTTGCGGTAGATGACCGCATCGGTCCACCGTAAACCAGCAATTCACGAGAGAACAACCGACGATTGGGTGACTGCTGTACTGGTATGGCGCACCAGGCAGGCGGGCGATGTGCTCGATGGACATCCCATCATCGGGGAGCAGCGAGACGAAGCTGTGCCGCACCTCCCTTGGCGTCCACTCCTTCGCTGTTGGACCAGCGGCACCGGCGACCTTTCGAAGGCCACGTCGCACCTTGTGCGCGTGGAGCGGAGTCCCGGCCTGAGAGACGAACACGAGGCACTTACGCTGCGGGCGTTCCACGTGATGCCGAAAGCCCGAGGATGACCTGGCCACCAGCAAGTGACCACGTAGTGACCAAGATCGGCCGGTGTGCCCCTGCCCTCCGGGTCGGCTTGCCACCGATCGCATGGCATCGAGGGGTAGTAGCCACCAGCCTGAGGCAGCGGCTTAGCGGCAGATGAATACGCCCATGTGGGTGAAGGTCCGGAAACTGCCCTGGGCCTGGATGACCTGTTCGACCTTCACGGCGATGTCGTTGAGCACCGCGTCGAAGGCGAGCGGCTCGCCGATCCAGGCGAGGATGGGCTCGCGGATGCTGGCGACGTAGGTGATGACCGGCTGCGCGGTGGGGATCGAGAGCGACAGGTCAAGGGTGCGCAGGGTGACGCTGGAGAATTCCTGGCTCAGTATGGCCGCGCCGGACTGCGTGGTGAAGCTGTTGGGGCCAGGCAGCGCCTGGACCGGGCGGTCAAGCTGGCTGGAGACCGCCGCGTCCAGCAGGTCATGGATCTCGGCCAGGTGGACGGAGCTGTTCGTGGACGCCAGCACGGTTCCGCCCCGTTTGGTGATCCGGCGCAGTTCCCGGATCGCGGCCGGGATATCGGGCACGTGATACAGCATGTGCATGGCCATGGCCACATCAACGCTCTCGTCGGACAGCGGGAGACGCTGCGCGTCGGCCTGGACCAGCGACAGGCCGCCGGACTGGCGCAGGTCCTCCAGCGAGCGCAGCATCCCGGCGGACAGGTCAAGGCCGATGGCGTGGCGGCACCTGCCTTGCGGCACGATCTGGCGCAGATCGAACCCGTTGCCGCATCCCACATCCGCCACGATCTGCGTCCCGTCCCACGGGATCACCGACGTGCGCCACCGCGGGTCCGCCGCTGTCTCGGCATACGCATAGATAGCCATGCGTGAACGGATGTGCCGGTCGTCCGCGTACGCGGAACCGGTCAGCATCCGCCGTCCGGTCGTCGGGTCATCGTCAGACACGCGGCCAGCAAACCACACCAGGCACAGCGGGAATACATAGGGCAGGCCTCTGGCTGGGGGCGCCAACGGGGCCATCCATCGTCTTCGCCGCCGCAGCTTCGCCAGTTTCTAAGGGCCCGCAGAGAAGCCAGTTTCTAAGGGTCCGCAGAGAAGCCAGTTTCTAAGGGTCCGCAGAGAAGCCAGTTTCTAGGGGTCCGCAGAGAAGTAAGCCGCAGGTTTCGTGATCGTCAGGTCG
>PMSU01000144.1:3270-6105 GCA_003168255.1 Actinomycetota bacterium | reverse complement strand
TCCGCGGCGGCTTCAGCCAGCCACGTGGACAAGGGCTTGCCTGCCTGAGCAGCCGCCGACCGCGCCGTTGTGCCCGCACTGCCTGATCACCGACCCGGCCAACCAGGAAACCTGCGCAGGGTGCAGCCGGCGCCGCCCAGTCAGCGTCCGCTCCGCCGACGGGCCCTTGTGCCCGGCCTGCGCACCGGTCAAGACCATGACCTGCTCGATCTGCGGCCGCCACGCGCCGTGCTATGTGTCCAAGACGACCGGCGAGCCGTGGTGCGAAGCCTGCAAGCAACGCTGGGCCCGCTGCTCGCAGTGCGGAAGCACCACCAAGATCCGCGGCGGCACCAAGAACGAGCCCCTCTGCGCGGCCTGCACCCGCCCCGATCCCGGATTCTGGCGCACCTGCCCCGGCTGCGGGCAGACCGGGCTGATCAACACCGGCCGGTGCGCCCGCTGCACCATCCAGCAGCGGCTGCGTGAGCTGCTGGGCAGCGAGGCCGGCGGCATCCGCCCCGGCCTGCAAGCCCTCTATGAGACCCTCGCGGCCGCTGAGCGGCCCGCCACCATCCAAGCGTGGCTGAACAAGAGCGCCGCCCCGGCGATCTTGCGTGAGCTGGCCGGGAAGAAGCTGAGTCACCACGCCCTCGACGAGCTCCCCGAGGGCAAACCGGCTGAGCACCTGCGCAGCATCCTGGTCGCCATCGGAACCCTGCCGGCGCGCGATGAGCAGATGAGCCGGCTGGAACGCTGGACCGCGCGGGTCATCGCCGAGCGCCCCGGCCCCGGCCAGCAGCAGCTGATGCACCGCTACGCCGTCTGGCACGTGATCCGCCGGCTGCGGGCGCGGCTCCGCGGCGAGCACGCCACCCACAACCAGGCCGTGGCCGCCCAGCGGATCATCAAAGCCGCCGTCGCCTTGCTCGACTGGCTCACCGCACACGACCTCACCCTGGCCACCGCCGGCCAAGGCGACCTGGACACCTGGCTGGTCACCGCGCAGGCCAGCCACCGCACCGACGCGGGGAACTTCGTCCGCTGGGCCCGCAAGCACAAGCTGACCAGCCTGGATTTCGCGGCCATCCGGTGGGGCGGGCCAACCGGTGTCATCGACACCGAGACCCGCTGGGAACAAGCACGCTGGCTGCTGCACGACGGCACGCTCAAACCCGAAGACCGCGTCGCCGGGCTGCTCGTCCTGCTCTACGCCCAGTGGCCAGCCACGATCAGCCAGCTCACCCTCAGCCACGTCCAGGCCAGCGACGGCCAGGTGCGCATCCGGCTCGGCCGCGAGCCAGCCGTCCTTCCCGAGCCGCTCGACACCCTGGTCCTCCAGGTCGCCGCCGCCCGGCGAGGCCACGCCGCCATCGGCGACCAGGGCACCTCGCCCTGGCTGTTCCCCGGCGGCCAGCCCGGACGGCCGATCAGCGCCTACCAGCTGGCCGGGCGCCTGCGCCAGATCGGCATCCGCTCCGGGCAATCGCGCTCGGCCGCGCTGTTCCAGCTCGCCACCGACCTGCCCGCCGCAGTACTCGCCCGGATGCTCGGCATCCACATCACCGTCGCCGTCGCCTGGCAGCACGCCTCCGCCGGAGACTGGGCGGCCTACGCAGCCGAGATCAGCCGCCGCAACAGGCCAGCCGACACCGATCACGTCCCAAGCTGAGAGGTATTCAGGCAGTTGCGATACCTGACTCCGCCAGAGCGCATCGCCGACCGGGTCGTCGCCGACGAATACCAGGCCATCAGCGAGAAAATCGACGCCCTCTACGGCCAGCAGCTCGAGCTGCCCGCCGACTACGAAACCACCGGCATGGCAAAACTGCGCCGCGAAGCACACGCCCGCATGCTCGGCAACGGCCTGTGCACCCGCCCCGCCGAACTGGACTGCCGGATGGAATCAGCCTGCGAAACCTGCGCCTACTTCCGCACCGGCACCGAGTTCCTGCCCATCCTGGTCCGCCAGCGCGACCACGCCCAAGACCACGGCCAGCCCGACCGGGCCGCCCTGTTCGACGGCCTCATCCAGCGCGCCGAAACCGGGCCCGCAACCACCGGACGGAGCTGACCCGCCATGCCCGGCATCACCCTCGACCTCAGCGACGCCATCGAGCTCGCCGAGACGCTCACCTTCCTCGCCGACTGGCTATCCGGCAGCCAGAAGCAGATCCTCGCCGACAGCTTTGCCGTCTTCGTCGGCGACCCCGCCTACAACACCGGCACCCTCCACGCCGACCCGGGTGGGAGTACCTGGCCCATTTCCAGGCCAGTCTCCACAGGTGGGCGTCCAGCGCGCCGAAGGCGCGTTTGGACACCCCGATCCGGTAGTAGGCAGCCCACCCGGTGATGATCGGGTTGAGCCTGGCGATCACCGCGTCGGCGTTGGCCCCTCGCAAGGCCGTGACCTCTTCGGACAACCGCTTCCGGATCCGCCGCAGCGCATCTTTGCTCGGCTTGGTCAGCAGCTTCCCCCGGTAGCGGCGGATCTCAAAGCCCGGGAAGTCCACTCCCTGATCGAGGTGAGTGATACGGGTCTTGGCCTCGTTGAAGACCAGCCCCCTGGGCTCCAGCCACCGGGCGAGCCGCTGCTTGACGTGCTCGGCCTGCTCACGGGCGTGACACAGGGCGAGGACATCATCGGCGTATCTGACCAGGACCGGGGTGCCGGGGACGGCGCGCAAGGTGGCGCCTTCCCAGTACCTGACCCCGGCCGCCTCCTCCATGCCGTGCAATGCCACGTTCATCAGGCACGGGCTGATCACCCCGCCCTGGGGAGTTCCCTCCCCGGACGGGGCGAACCGGCCATCCTCGATTACCCCCGCGGTGAGCCACTGGCGCACCAGTTCCCGG
>PMSU01000144.1:0-3253 GCA_003168255.1 Actinomycetota bacterium | reverse complement strand
CTCAGGTTCCAGCGCGGCCGACGCCAGGGCCTGAAGCACCCTGTCAGCGATCACCGGAATCCCGGGCGGGCGGCGGCGCCCGTTGCTCTTGGGCACATACACCCGCTTGACGGGCAGGGGCCTCCACCCGGCCGCGCCGTGCTGCAGCCAGGCCGCCATATCGGCTTTCTCCTGGCTGGCGAGCACGATGCGCCCGTCGACCCCGGCCGTCCTGCGGCCAGTGCTGACCTCCGTCACCCGCCGCACGCTCACCAGAGCGTTACTGCGGGAACGGAGCATCAGCTTCTGCAGATTGCGGACCCTGGCAAGGTCCCCGGCCTGCGATGCCGCGAAGATCCGCCGCCTCAGACGCCGTACGTGTTCCTCAGCCTGGCCCCAGTCCACACGGTCCCAGTCCAGGCCAGCGTCCTCGGGTCCGTTCACCAGATCGGTGTCCAGCTTGTCCCTCGGTCCGGGCGTCCTGACGATCTTGTCTCCGCAGGCTCACCAGACCCGCGTCAGCACCCTTTCAGGCCGGGGCACCAGCCCCTATCCGGCCAGTTATGCGGGACCACTGGCGGAGGAGCCAGCATCCGGTCCCGGTTTCCTGCTGCCTTCCGGCCACCGGCATTCGCTTCCCGGGTCTTCCTGCGCCCGCTGGGGGATTGCGCCGCCCTCACGGCCGGCCTACCGGCAGCAGCCACCTGCCGGACCCCATCGGGGTTGTCACGTTCCGCATGCGATAGATACGACCGGGGAGGGCGTCCTCTGAACCCCGGGGACGGTGGTGCGCTCCCGGCCAGCCAAATCCGCCTGGCCGGCACCCGCCGCCTTCCAGCGGCCGGCCCCTATTCTCCCGCCTCCTGCAACCCACCAGCGGAAGTGCTAATGACGAGGCGTCATCGAGGATTCACTTGCGTTCACCCGTCCGGCCTTCCCCAGCCTGCGGCCCCCGGATGGAACAGGAGCCCTTGGGCATTTCCCCGGGCTTCGCACCCCGCAGTCACCCGTGACGCACGCCGGGGCGGGGACGGTCCCCGCGCACTGGACCGGGCACTACGCCGTCGACATCAAATGACCCTCCTTCGACGAGTTCCACTCATCACAGTGAGGTCGACCCGGGGCGCCCTGTCGGTGTTGCCACCGGCGGGTTTCCCCGGATCGCCTCCCGCACCCGGCGTGCGCCTCTCAGCGCACCGGGCGCTCCACAAGCCCCGAGGGTCCCGGCGTTCTCCTCATGCTGTGCCTGGCCATGGTGTCGCGATCTTCGTTCCCCGGTAGTAGTAGCGCCTCGCGCTGACTTTGGCCGGGTCGAACAACTCCACGGCCCCGTGACTGGGCCACATGCCGTAGCGTCGGCGTAGTTGTTTCCAGGGGGTTCGCCGATGCTTGCGCTCCTGCCACCTGACCACCTGTTTCCACAGGTAGGACCTCAGATAGCTGAAGGTCGCATTCGAGCATCCGTACTTAAAATGGGCGGTCCAGCCTCGCAGCATCCGGTTGAGATGGATGAGCAGGACGCTGAGCGGCAGGTTCGTGTTCCGCCGGCACCACGCCTTGATCTTGGCTTTGACGGCAGCAAGCGCCTTCTTAGCCGGGTAGACATAGACGTAGTACTTGCCGGTGCCTCGCTTACGGTGCCGCTGGATGCGCCAGCCGAGAAAATCGAGACCGTCGTCGATGTGGGTAACCAGGGTCTTTTCCGGCGACAGGCGCAAGCCCATCGTGGCCAGGACCCCGGTGATCTCCTCCTTCAGGGCTTCGGCGTGCGCCTTAGTGCCCGATACGGCCAGGCACCAGTCGTCCGCATACCGGCAGAGCCGGTAGTTGGGCAGACCCTGGCGACGCCGCTTGGCCCTCTCATACGGGCTGGCTCCGGGTCCCCCCGGTCCCTGGGCGATAAACTCATCCAGGACCGACAAGGCCACGTTGCTCAGCAACGGGGAAAGGATCGAACCCTGCGGGGAACCGGCGCTGGTGTCTGTCAGCGTGCCATCCTCAGCGAGGATGCCCGCCTTCAAGAACGCCTTTACCAGGGCCAGGACACGTTTATCCCCGACTCGTTTACACACCCGGCCCAGAAGAGCCGAATGCGAAATTTCGTCGAAACAGGCTTTGATGTCCCCTTCAACGATCCACTCATATGAGCGGGAAGCGAAGTGGTGCACCTCGGCCACCGCATCATGAACCCGGCGGTTCGGGCGGAACCCGTAGGAACACGGGAGGAAATCCGCCTCAAACACAGGCTCCAGGACCAGTTTCAGGGAGGCTTGGGCGACCCGGTCACGGATGGTCGCGATCCCCAGGTAGCGGACCTTGCCGCCCACCTTGGGAATCGCTCGCCGCCGCACCGGCAAGGGCCGGAAGGTACGAGCCCTCAAATCAGCCCGCAACTCCTCCAAGAACCCTTCCACCCCGCGCACGGCCTCGATGTAGTGGGCGGTCTCACCGTCCACCCCGGCCGTGCGCGCCCCCTTATTGCCCCGCACCCGATCCCACGCAACCAGCAAGAACGCGGGATCAGCGACGAGATTGAACAGATCATCGAACCTGCGATGAGGGTCATCACTGGCCCAACGGTGCAGCTTGGCCTGGATCTCCAGTACCCGGCGCTCAGCTGCACACAGCCCACTGAGCTCCGGTTCGCCGGTATTCACCAGCGGCCTCCTGGCATTCCCCCGCCTGCACTGCCGACTTGCTGGCCCCCTTCGCCATGTGCACGCCTCTCGCGTGCCCGGACTACTACGGGGCCTCCGCCCCATCTCGCACCTTCGGCCGACGACGGGCCTATCCCACCACTCCGGGCGGATCCCGGACAGCAGGAGCGGCACGAGATGGTTCCCGTGTTCACTGCAAATCGATTGACCGGCTTGGCATCCAGCTCTGCTCCGGCAGCATCGCCACAGCTACGCCGCAGTCCTTCACCGTGGCCTTCCCACCGGCATCGCAAACCGGCTACGAAGTCGACCACCCTAAAGCGGTCGTGCGCTGCACCCCGGCCCATATCCGCCAGATTTGAGCCGGTGACACGCTTACGAAGCTTTACCACTGGTTCCTCTCGTATACCGTCCGATCTCGCTCGCCGGACCCGGCCCATCTGGCAGTCCCAGCCCGTCCCGGCTTTGTCAGCGCTGCTTCCCGCCCTCCCCGGCGTCCCCCGGATCAGGCTGCGCTCAGCTCCCACCAGACTGCTGCGACAGCCTGGCGAGGAGGTCTTGCACCTCCTTCGATTTCCAGCGCCTCACGGCGCACTGCGACCTCGTGTCGCACGATC
>PMSU01000135.1 GCA_003168255.1 Actinomycetota bacterium | reverse complement strand
CCGGCAGGCCCGGCAGGCCCGGCAGGCCCGGCAGGCCCGGCAGGCCCGGCAGGCCCGGCAGGCCCGCCCAAGCTCAGCCCTGGGCAGCTACGCGCCGCCCAGGAGGCTATCCTCAACGCACTCCTGCGCCACCGGCTGGCGCCATGGCTGATCGCATTCGGGTACTACCACGTGTCCTGGCTGATGTTCGTCATCAGGCCGGAGTGGAGCTACCGGCCATGATGAGCGCATCCACAAGCTAGACAGCCTCGCCAACCTGCGCGCACCGCGGTTCCACGACACCCCATCCAGTCGATGATGCCGGCGATGCTCCGGATCATTCGTCCCGCTGAGGGTTGAGCTTCTCGAGCTGGCCGTGCAGCTCATCGAACAAGCCGGGGCCTGCGACGATCGTCAGGTCCGGGCCTGCGGGCTCGCCCGACAGCCCGCCCATCCTGGCTCCCGCTTCCCGGGCGATCAGGCCGCCGGCGGCAATATCCCAGTAGTTCACGCCGCGCTCGTAGTACGCGTCCACCCGGCCGGCCGCGACCGAGCACAGGTCGACCGCGGCGCTGCCGCCCCGCCTGATGTCCCGCACCAGTGGCAGCAGGGCGGCGGCCACCTCCCCCTGCACGCGCCGCCTAGCCGCCATGTAACCAAATCCGGTGGCCACAAGCGCACGCGCCAGGGGCACGCCCTGGTTGCACCTCAGCGCTATGGCAGGCCGACCGCCTGCCCGAAGCCACGCTCCGCCACCAGCTACGGCGGTGAACACCTCGTCGCGTTCCGGTATGTGCACCACGCCGGCCACGATCGCGCCGCCGACCTCGGCGGCGATGCTGACCGCGAAGTCGGGCAAGCCGTACAGGTAGTTGACCGTGCCGTCGAGTGGATCCACGATCCACCGCACGTCTAGCTGGCCGTCGCCCTGGCGGGTCGCCCGGGCTACCTCCGCTGCTCCGTCGGCGCCATCGAGGCGGCTGGGAGCGCTGGAGGGGCCAGAGGGGCTGGGAGGACCAGNNGGAGGACCAGAGGGGCTAGGAGAGCCAGAGGGGCTAGGAGAGCCAGAGGGGCTAGACCCGCTGGGGCCGCCCTGAAGACCGCCCTCCTCGCCCAGGAATACGTCGTCAGGACGCTCAGCCTTGATCCGCTCGATGATCATTGCTTCGGCGGCGCGGTCAGCCTCGGTCACCACGTCCGTCGGGCTTGACTTGGTGGCTACCACCCCTGGCCGGCCTGCGGCACGCCGGGCGGCAAGCATCCGGGCGGCCTCGACAGCCGCGGACTGCGCGAGGCGCAGCAGTTGGTTCGGGTCCGGGCCGCCGGGTCGGCCAGCGCCGCTGTGCGCCTCGCTCATGCCTTGCCCACGTTCCTGTACGCGTCGCTCACGCTCGGCCGCCCGCGCTCCCCGCCCGCCTCGCTCATGCCCCAGCCGGAGACGGACCAGCGGCTGCTGGGCCGCAGCAGCCAGCCGGGCAGGTGTCGCAGGCGGGCCCGAGGTCGCCGAGCGCGGTCGGCTGAGCGTCATCAAGCCGCTCCCGCACCAGCTCAGTGATCATGGCGACGAACCTGGGGTCGGCACCCGGCGTGGCCGCGCGCGCGATCGGCAGCCCGAGCCGCGCGGCGGTCGCCGCGGCCTCCGTGTCCAAGTCAAACCGGACCTCCATGTGATCGGAGATGAAGCCGACAGGGACGAGCACCGCCGCTGGGGCGCCGCCGGAGGCCAGTTGCTCAAGGTAGTCGCAGACGTCCGGACCGAGCCACGGCTGGGACGGCGACCCGCTGCGGCTCTGATAGACGAGCCGCCACGGATGGCCGCCGACACGTTCGGCGACCAGCCGTGCCGCCTCGGTGAGCTGCGTCACGTACCGGCCGGACTCGGGCGTCCGACGAGCCTTGCAGCCGGGTCCGCCATCCGGCGGGCCGCTGGCCGCCGCCATCGCCTCGGGGATGCTGTGCGCGGTGAAGACGAGGTGGGCCCCGGCCCGGGCTGCCTGCGGCAGCCGTTCGATCGCCGCCAGCGTGTTCGCCGCCAGCGGCTCGATGAAGCCCGGGTGGTTGAAGTAGTGCCGGAGCTTATCGATCACCGGGGCGCCCTGGCCCGCCTGTGCGCGGGCCAGTTCGATGTCGTCCAGGTACTGCCGACAGCTCGAGTATGACCCGTAGGCTGAGGTCACGAAGGCAATGCCGCGACTGACCCCGTCGGCGGCCATCATCTTGACCGTGTCGGCGAGGAACGGGTGCCAGTTCCGGTTACCCCAGTAGACCGGCAGGTCCAGCCCGCCGGCATCGAAGTCCTTTGCTGTCGCGGCGAGCAGATCCCGGCACTGCTGGTTGATGGGGCTCACCCCGCCGAACGCTTGGTAGTGCTCGGCCACCTCGGCTAGCCGCTCGCGCGGGATCCGCCGACCTCGGGTGACGTTCTCCAGGAACGGGATTACATCCTCGCGGCCCTCCGGGCCGCCGAACGAGACAAGCAGGAACGCGTCGTAGGCCGGCATGCGTGGCGTCAGCCGTACTCCTGCGCGTACTCGCGGGCAAGTGCGAGCACCTCGGCCACGTACCAGTTCGCGTGGTTGTAGCCGAAGATGGCGGCGGAAAGCGCCGCACTGCTCTGGCCGGCACCGTACGCGCACAGGTAGTCGGCCGCCGATGGCACCGCATCATAGGGGTCCATCACGTTTGGCGGGCCAGTTTCGCCGAAGGCGTCGATCCCCCAGCGGCTCCAGGTGGACGGCATGAACTGCATCGGACCGAGCGCGCCGGCGGACGACGGGCCCATGTTCTGCCCGTCACCGCTCTCGATCTGGCCGATCGCGGCGAGCACCGTCCAGGACAGTCCCTGGCAGTAGATCTTGGCGGATTCACGGAAGAGCTGAAGATAGCTGGTGGGCCTGCCGCTCGGCACATTGCTGTCCACAGGGAGCTGTCCCTGCGCTCGGACCTGGCGCTCGGCGCGCAGGCTGACGAACCGGGTCTGTCCGCCGAGCACACGGCGCACCAGGGCATCCACCGTGGCAAGGCTCGCTCCCGGCGCACTGATCAGAACGCCGATCCTAGGCACCAGGCCAAGTTTCTTGGACGTCTTGGTGTTGACCACGGCATCCACCCCGGGGACGCCCATGGCGGCCGTGCCGCCGAACCTCAGGCTGGGCTGGCTGGCGGCGGAGACCAGGTAGCTCGCTCCGGTGCGCAACTTCAGCCGCTTCTCGGCCGCGGCAGAGGTCGCGAACTCACCCCGGGACAGCGCGGTCCAGACACCCTGCATGGCGGCCGTCTGCGGCGGGGCCCAGGACCGGAAGGCCGCCGGGTTCACGCCGATGACGTTGACCGAGCGGCCGTTGATCTTGACGGCTCCCCCGTCGACCGCGATCACGTTCCGTACGTAGCGCAGCTTGCCGAGCCTGGCGAGCTGCGCGGCGGTGATGCCTCGCGGGGCGACAGCGAAAACGTCCGGCAGGACGACCTTGTGCAGCTGGGCTGCCGCCCCGGTGGTGCCCTTCGCGGACCGGCCCGCCGTCGCGGCCGGAATGGACCCGTCGGACGGGGGCGGCTGCACCCAGGCGCTCGTGACGTGCGCCATGGTGACGGAACGTGTGGCCGCTGCCGCTGCTGTGGACGAGCCGGCCGCGGCACCAAGCGCGATCGCGGCAACGGCGACAACAGCGGAGGGTCTGCACGTCATCAGGCGTCTCACAGCGCAACCACCATAGCGACACCTTATCCGGCACAAGCCATCAGTGGACCCCCCAAATGTGACTTACGGTTATAGGCCGCGCCGCAGCTCAGGCCGAAAAATTCGGTTGACGTGCCCCGTTATGGTTGTTCTGGAGGTAGCGCCAAGTGACGGAGGTTGACACGAAGCGCGCTCCCGGGCGTGGCGGCCGGCGCTCTGGCTGGCGCTCTCCAGCGGACCGCATCCTGACCAGCCGGTACGTGGAAATCTTCCAGATTCCCGGCACCCGCCGCTTCTCTGCCGCAGGCTTCATCGGCCGGATGCCGATGTCCATGATCGGCCTCGGCGTCATCCTGGTGGTCTCGGCCGCGACCGGCAGGTACGCGACCGCCGGCGCGGTCGCCGCCACCGGATCGCTGTGCTACGCGTTCGTCGCGCCGCGGATCGGCAGGCTCATCGACCGCGTCGGCCAGAGCCGGGTGCTGCGCCCGCTCACCGCGGTGTTCGCCGTCGCCGCGGTCGCGTTCATCGGCTGCGCCCAGCTGCGCGCGCCGCTCTGGACGCTGTTCGTGACCGCTGCCCTCTTCAACGCCGCCATACCGTCCCTCGGCTCGATGGTGCGCTCCAGGTGGAGTTCCTTGCTCGGCGACTCCCCCCTGCTACAGACGGCCTTCTCGTTCGAGTCGGTCGCGGACGAGATGATCTTCGTCGCCGGGCCGGCCCTGGTGACGATCCTGGCCACCCAGGTGCTGCCGGTGGCCGGGATCGCCGTCGCCGCGGTGCTGGCCGTGACCGGGACCTTGCTGCTCGCCGCGCAGCACCGCACCGAGCCGCAGGCCAGCCCGCAGCAGCACAAGGACGGCCGGGCCATCACCACGGCCGGAATGCCGGTGATCATGGCGATCTTCGTCGGCCTTGGCGCGATGTTCGGCACGATGGACCTGAGCACTGTCGCGTTCGCCACCGAGCACCACGAAAAGCCGCTGGCCGGCCTGATCCTCGGCACCTACGCGCTGGGCAGCGCCACCGGCGGGCTCTGGTACGGCGCCCGGCGGTGGCGGGCGCCGCTGCACCGCAGGTTTCTCATCACGCTGGCCGGCATGGTGATCGGGGTGGCGCCGCTGTGGGCGCTGCCGAGCGTGCCCACCCTGTTCGGCGTGATCTTCTTCTCCGGCCTGTCCATCGCCCCCACCCTGATCGCCGGGTTCAGCCTCATCGAGCGCACGATGCCGCGCGGGTTGCTCACCGAGGGCATGTCGCTGCTGTCCACCGCGATCGGCATCGGCCTTGCCGCCGGCCCGCCGGTGGCCGGGCGGCTCATCGACGCCCACGACGCGCACTGGGGCTACCTGTTCGCCCTGTGCTGCGGAACCGCGGCCCTTGCCGCCGGCCTAGTTGGCGCCAGGCGGCTGCGGTAACGTCCGGTCATGGCCGATGGGACGTGGCGTAACTGGGCAGGTAACCAGTCGGGTAGCCCGCGCCGGGTGATCACGCCGCGTTCGGCGCAGCAGGTGGCCGATGCGGTCCGCCAGGCCGGCGAGCTCGGCCTGACCGTGCGGATGGTTGGCTCCGGGCACTCGTTCACCCCGGCGGCGGTTACCGACGGGATGCTGCTGCGCCCCGACGGGCTGCGCGGCGTGCGTTCGGTAAATGCAAAGGCCGGACTGGTCACGGTGGAAGCCGGCTGCCCGCTACGGGTGCTCAACGAGACCCTGCTCGCCCACGGCCTGGCGCTGGCCAATCTTGGCGACATCCAGGTGCAGACGGTGGCGGGGGCGATCCAGACCGGGACCCACGGCACCGGACGGGACAGCGGCGGCATCGCCGCCCAGGTGGCCGGCCTCGAGCTGGTGCTGGCCGACGGGGAGGTGGTCAGCTGCTCGGCCGATGACCGGCCGGAACTGCTGGGCGCCGCCGCGATCGGTCTTGGCGCGCTCGGGATACTCACCGCGGTCACCTTCGCGGTGGTGCCGGCCTTCCTGCTCGAGGCGCGAGAAGAACCGATGCAGTGGGCCGAGGTGCTGCGCAGGCTGGACGAGCTGACCGCGGCGAACGAGCACTTCGAGTTCTACTGGTTCCCGCACACGGAGAACTGCCTGACCAAGCGGAACAACACCACCTCTGGCCCGGCCAGGCCGCTGGGCCTGGTCCGGGGATGGCTGGACGACGAGTTCCTTTCGAACACCGTGTTTGGGCTGACCTGCCGGCTCGGCCACGCGGTGCCGCCGGCGATCAGGCCGGTCAACCGGGTCGCCAGCCGGGTGCTGTCCGCGCGGGTCTACGCGGATGCCTCGCACCGGGTGTACACCAGCAGGCGCCGGGTGCGGTTCAAGGAGCAGGAGTACGCGATCGGCCGTGAGCACCTGGCTGACGCGCTGGTGGAGCTGCGCGCCCTGTTCGCCAGGCGGGACTGGCGGATCAGCTTTCCCATCGAGGTACGGGTCAGCCCCGCTGACGACGTCTGGCTGTCCACAGCGCACGGCAGGGACACTGCCTACATCGCGATCCATGTCTTCCACGCCACTGGCCACGAGCAATATTTCCGCGACGTGGAGGCCTTGTTCACGGCGGTCGGCGGCCGGCCGCACTGGGGCAAGCTGCACACTAGGGAGGCCGGCTATCTGAGCGGCGTCTACCCGAAGTTTGCCGACTTCGTCGCGCTGCGGGACAAGCTGGATCCGGGGCGGCGGTTTGGCAATGCCTACACGCGGCAGGTGCTCGGGAGCTGACCTGCGGCGCCGGCCCGCGCGGGCTGGCCCGGGCACGCCACTGGGATATCGCCCGGGACCGCAGTCGGACAAGCTAGTCTCGCCGGTATGAATTCCGAAGCCGGCCGCGGACCCGGGGCGCACGACGCCGGCCCGGGAAAGCCCGCCAGCGGCGCGGCAGGGGGCCGGTCGGGCGCCACCGCCAAGGCTGGCCCGGCCAGTGCGGCGGGTCCGGCCAGCGGGTCCGGCCAGGCCGGTTCCGGCCAGGCCGGTTCCGACGGCCGCCGCGGGAACCCGAAGCGGTCGTCGCACCGCGGCGGCATCCCGGCGCAGGAGCGCGAACTGGGCGCGCAGGGCAGGCAGACCATGCGCAGGCTGCTCGACGCCGGCATGGCGGAGTTCGACCAGAACGGGTTCCAAGGGGTCCGCGTGGACGACGTGGTCCGGCGGGCCAAAACCTCGCACGGCACCTTCTACCTGTACTTCAAGAACAAGGAAGACTTGTTCAGGGCCCTGCTTCGCGATGTGCTTCACGACATGGAAGTGGTCACCGGCGAGTTCCCGGTGGTCACGCACAACGCGGCGGGACGGGCCGCATTGCGCGACTGGGTGGGGCGATTCAGCGACACCTACGCCGCACACGCGGCGGTGCTGCGGGTTCTCACCCAGGCCGAGGTGATCAGTGACGATGTCTGGAGTGACGGGCTACAGCTGATGTTTCGCCTCGCCGAAGCGATGACCACGGGCATGACGGCCGCACCGCGCGACATCGAGCGCACCGAGCATGCCGAGCTGACCGCTGTCGCCTGCCTGATGATGCTAGAGCGGGTGAACTTCCTGTTCAGCGTGGAGGTCCGGCTGCCGAGGGAAGAGATGATCGACCGGATCGCCGCGATTATCTACGCCGCGTTCATGAACTAGCCGCCTGCGCCTGGGGCTCCGGCCGGTCAGCTTTCCTGAGTTTCGCGCGGACGTCGTCCCCATTCGGGTGGTGCAGGCCGTCGTAGATGACCAGCGCCTGACCCCATGCCCGGCGGGCCGCACCGGGATTGCCGCGAGCGCGATGTGCGTCACCGAGATTCGTCAGGGCCTCCGCCTCGGTCAACGGGTGGCCGAGTTCGCGGGACTCATCGATGACCTGCTGATAGCAGGCAATAGCGTGGGCGTGCTGGCCGCGATTGTGGTAAATCAGGCCGATGCCGTCCCTGATGGCGACCGCGAGCCCCCGATTGCCGGTCTGCCGGCACAGGCCGAGAGCCTGCTGGCAGCAGTCAAGCGCCTGATCATGGTCACCCAGCTCGGTGAGCGCCCAGCCCATGACGTTCAGGGCCGATGCCTGACAGTTTCTTTCGCCGATCGGGCGGGCCTGCGCCAGGGAATGGCGTGCATGATCCAGCGCCTCGCCAAAGCGACTCTGCTGAATAAGCAGCGTAGCGATGGCGTGATGCGCACGCGTCTGCCCCAAGCGATCGCCGACCTGGACGAACAGGCGAAGGGCATCGCGCAGGTGGGCAGATGCATCATCGAGCCGGCCCAGCGGGATGAGGGCAGCGCCGATGGAACGGTGTGCCCACCCTTGCATTTTCACGTCGCCGCAGCGTTGCGCGACAGCCAGGCTGGTGCGCATGATGTCCGCCCACTCCTGCCACCGGCCATTGAGATCAAGGTAGAGAGACATGACGAGGGACAGCGGCTGGGGATAGACGTCGAAGCCGGACCGGGCCGCCCAGGCGAGCACCGACAGCAGCACCGGGCGCTCGGTGTCGAACCACGCCATCGCACGGGCGTAGCTACCAGGTTCCTCGGGACGAACCCCGGGGGGCAGCGGCCCCGTTTCCGGCGTCTGGCTGCCGGGGAGCAGGAGCCGTCGGGCGGCGCACGCGGTATGCAGGTAATGGCCCAGCATCCGGTGGGTGGCCGCGCGCCTTTCAGCATTGGTATCGTGCACGCCGCTGAGCTCGGCGGCGTAGATCCGCACCAGGTCGTGGCAGGCATACCGGCCCATCGCCGGCTCGCTGAGCAGGCCGGCCGCGGTCAGCTCGGCCAGCGCCCGCCGCGCAGCCGACCGGCCGGTCCCGGCCAGGCTAGCCGCCGCGGCGACCGAAACCTCCGGCCCTGGATGGACCCCCAGCAGCCGGAACAACCGCGAAGCGGGGTCGCTCAGCTGCTCAGTGGACCAAGAGAACGTGGCCCGCACGCCGGCCGATACCTCGCCGCTCTCCAGCGCATCCAGCCGGCCATGAGCATCTCGGAGCTCCTCAGCCAGTGCGGCTAGCCGGTATCGGGGATGGACCGTGGCGCGGGCGGCTACGATGCTCAGCGCCAGCGGCAGCCGGCCGGTGAGCTCCATGATCTCCTTCGCCGCCGCCGACTCACCCGCGCTCCGCTCCGCTCCCAGCCGGCGCGACAGGAACTCCCCTGCCTCTGCCGGGTTCAGCACATCCACCGGCAGCAGCCGGGCGCCATCGGATGCGGCGAGCCCGGTCAGCGGGGCCCTGCTGGTGACCAGCGCCAGGCAGCCAGAACTGCCGGGCAGCAGCGGGCCGACCTGCTGCGAGTCACGGGCGTTATCTAGCAGCACCAGCATCCGCCGGCCAGCCATCATGCTGCGGTACAGGGCCGCTTGCGCCTCCGCCCGTACCGGAAGCCGTTTCGCCGGAACTCCCAGCGCTTCGAGGAAGTCCCGGATCGCTGCCGTAGGCGACACCGGCGGACCGCCCGGCCCAAACCCGCGCAGGTTCACGTACAGCTGCCCGTCAGGGAACTCACCGGCCACCCGATGCGCCCACCGCACCGCCAGCGTCGTCTTCCCCACCCCGGCGATGCCGCCGATCGCCGAGATCACCACCGTGCCGCCCGGACCCCCAACCCGGTCCAGCAAGCCGGTCAGCGTCGCCAGCTCCGCTGCCCGGCCCGCGAAACCTTCCACCGCAGCCGGCAACTGCCGGGGAACACCGGGAGACCAAGCAGCATCCTCGCGGTGCGGCTGCCGGGTTACACCGGCGGCTAGCTCGTCACGCTCGGCCTCATTCAGGCCCAGCGCGCTGGCGAGCAGCGCGACCGTCCGGCGATACGGCTGGCCGGTGCCCCCGCCCTCTAGATTGCGGATCGCCCGCTCGCTCAGCCCGGCCCGCTGCGCGAGCTCCTCCTGCGTCAGCCCGGCCGCCAGCCGCTTGCCGCGCAGGAGCGGTCCAAAGCCGCTTGCTCCCATCCGACTCCCGCACTCAGACCTGACCAGCGACAATCGCCACAAAGGTCACTTTCTCACACCAGCGCCCGGCGGACACCGGGTGCCTCCCGGCTGCCAAGGGACGAGATGACCGCCCGGATCGCGGCGATCAGCTACGCGCCTCGGTCAGGAGCTAGCCACCTCAGCCTGGGTCTCCGGCTGGTCAAGTTGCCCGAGTTTCACGCGGACTTCGTCCGCATCGGGGTGGGACAGGTCAACGAGGATGGCCAGGGCGACGCGCCACGCCCGGCGGGCCTCGCGGGCATCGCCACAGGCGAGGTGTGTGTCGCCAAGATGCATAAGGGCCTCTGCCTCACCCCACCGGCAGCCGAGCTCGCGGCACTCACGGATTGCCTGGAGGTAGCAGGCGAGGGCCCGGGCGTACCGGCCGTGGTTGTGGTAGGCAAGGCCCATGGTGTCCCGGGTGAGGGCCGCGAGCTCGCGGTTACCTGTCTCGCCGCACAGCTCGAGCCCGCGCCGGCAGCAGTCGAGCGACTGATCATGGTGGCCTAGCTCGGTGAGTACGCAGCCCATCAGGTTCAGGGCCATTGCCTGGCCATTCGTCCGGCCGGCCAGCCGGTAGCAGGCCAGGGCCTGGCGCGCGTGAACCAACGCCTGGTCAAAGTGTCGCTGCCCGCCGAGTGCCACCGAGATGCCGATATGCGCGCGCCCCTGTCCCCGGTGATCGTCGGTCCGGACGAAGAGGCGCAGGGCGTCATGCAGGTGGACCGGCGCTTCGTCGTAGCGGCCTAGCTGGCCGAGGGCGCAGCCGATGTCCAGATGAGCCAGCCCTTGTTCGGTCACGTCGCCGCGGCGTTGCGCGGCGGCCAGGCCGGCGTGCAGGGCGACTTCCCACTCCTGCCACTGGCCGCTGCGTTGCAGGTATGCGGACAAAGCCGTGGGCAGCTGCTGAGCATGGAGGTCGAAGCCGGACCGGGTCGCAGCCGAGAGCGCCGACAGCAGCACCGGCCGCTCGGCCGCGAACCACTTCATCGCACGGGCGTAGTCGCCAGGTTCTTCGGGACACACGCCCGGCTGCGGCGGCGGCGTTTCCAGCGGCCGGACCGTGGGATTGACGAGCAGCCGGGCAGCCCGCGCGGTGTGCAGGTAGTGATCGAGCATTCGGTGCGTGGCCGCGGCTCTGTCACCGTCGGTGTCGCCTGACCCGCTGAGCTCCGCGGCGTAGGCGCGCACCAGGTCATGGAAGGCGTACCGGCCCGCGGCGGGCTCGGTGAGCAGCCCGGCGGCGGTCAGCTCGGCCAGCGCCCGCCGCGCCTGCGGCCGGCCGATCCCGGCCAGGCTGGCCGCGGCGGCGATCGACACTTCCGGGCCTGGGTGGACGCTCAGCAGCCGGAACATCCGCTCCGCAGCCTCGCTGAGCCGTTCACACGACCAGGAAAACGCGGCCCGCACATCGGCTGACACCTCCCCGCCGCTCAGCGCATCCAGTCGGCCGCGAGCATCCCGCAACTCGGTCGCAAGGGCGGCGAGCCGGTAGCCGGGATGCGCCGCCGCCCGGGCCGCCACGATGCTCAGCGCCAGTGGCAGCCGCGCCGTCAGCTGCACGATCTCCTCTGCTGCCGCCAGCTCACTCGCCACCCGCTCCGCTCCCAGCCGCAGCGCCAGCAACTCGCGGGCCTCCGCCGGGCTCAGCACATCCACCGGCACCAGCCGCGCACCCTCCGCCGCCACCAGCCCGGCCAGCGGCGCCCGGCTGGTCACCAGCGTCAGGCAGCCGGAACTGCCGGGAAGCAGCGGGCCGACCTGCTCGGAGTCCCGTGCGTTATCCAGCACCACCAGCATCCGCTTGCCGGCCATCATGCTGCGGTACAGTCCCGCCTGCGCGTCGGCCTGCACCGGAACGCGGTCTGCCGGAACCCCCAGCGCCTCCAGGAAATCCCGGACCACCGTCGCCGGCGCCACCGGCGGGCCGCCCGGGCCGAAGCCGCGCAGGTTCACATACAGCTGCCCGTCGCGGAACTCACCGGCCACCTGATGCGCCCACCGCACCGCCAGCGTCGTCTTCCCCACCCCGGCGATCCCGCCGATCGCCGAGATCACCACCGTGCCGCCCGGACCGCCCACCTGGTCCAGCAGGCCGGTCAGCGCCCCCAGCTGCACCGCCCGGCCGGCGAACCCCCCCACCGCGGCCGGCAGCTGCCGGGGAACATCAGGAAGCGAATCCGCGCCGTCGCCTGGCGGCTGCCAGGCCGCGCCGTCACCTGGCGACTGCCGGGCCGCGCCGGCCAGCTCGCCGCGCCCAGCCTCATCCAGGCCCAGCGCACTGGCGAGCAGGGCGACCGTCTTGCGGTAAGGCCGGCCAGTGACCCCTCGCTCCAGGTCGCGGATCGCCCGCACACTCAGCCCGGCCCGGTCCGCGAACTCCTCCTGCGTCAGCCCGGCCGCCAGCCGCCGACTGCGCAGCAGCGGCCCGAAACGGCTCAGGCCACGCTCTCCCATCCGACCTCCGCACCCCAGACCTGACTAGCGATAATCGCTACCCCCCAAGGTCACTTTTTCACACATGACTCCCGCTGGGCACCGGGGTTCACGGTAGCCGAGGCAGGAGATGGTCGACCGGCTCGCGGCTATCAGCTTTGCCGCGGTCAGGAACCCACCGCGTCAGCCTGGGCCTCGGGCTGTTCGAGCTGCCGGAGTTTCGCGCGGACATCGTCCGCATCGGGGTGGGACAGATCGTCGAGGATAGTCAGCGCCCGCCGCCATGCCTGGCGTGCCGCGCGGGCTTCGTCGCGGGCGCGATGGGTATTTCCCAGATGCATCAGGGCGTGAGCCTCACCCCACTTGTGGCCGGTCTCACGGCATTCAGCGACGGACCGCCGGTAGCAGGCGATGGCCCGGGCGTACTGGCCGTGGTTGTGGTAAGCCTGCCCCAGGGTGTCCCTGGTATTGGCGGCGAGCATGAGGTTGCCGGTCTCGTCGCACACCTCGAGCGCCTGCTGGCAGCAGTCAATGGCCTGACCATGGTCACCTAGCGCGGTGAGTACCAGGCCCATCATGTTCAGGGCCATAGCCTGGCCATTCCTGTCGCCGCACAGGCGGTAGGCCGCCTGGCTCTGCCGCGCATGATCTAGTGCCTCGTCAAAGTATCGCTGTTCAACGAGCAGCATCGCGCTGGCGTTATGGGTGGTCCCCTGCCCCCGGTGATCGCCGGCCAGGACGAACAGGCGCAGGGCATCGCGTAGGTGGGCGGGTGCCTCGTCGAGCCGGCCCAGCTGGGTGAGGGCGCTGCCGATGGAACGATGTGCCCACCCCTGCCCGTCCACGTCGCCGAGGCGTTGCGCGGCAGCAAGGCCGGTGCCCATGACATCCGCCCATTCCTGCAACCGGCCACTGAGTTGAAGGTAGATGGACATGGCGAGGGGCAGATGCTGAGCGTAGGTGTCGAAGCCGGACCGGACCGCCGCGGAGATCACCGACAGCAGCACCGGGCACTCGGCCGCGAACCAGGCCGTCGCTTGCTCGTAGCTACCGAGTTCCTCGGGACGCACCCCCGGCTGCGGCGGCAGCTCTCCCAGCGGCCAGGCTAGCGGCGGCTGGAGGAGCGGGCCGGCGGCGCGGGCGGTGTGCAGGTAGTGACTCAGCATCCGTTCGGTGGCCGCGGCTCTGTCGCCGTCGGTGTCGCCCGCCAGGCTGAGCTCGACGGCGTAGGCTCGCACCAGGTCATGGCAGGCATACCGGCCGGCAGCCGGCTCGCCGAGCAGCCCGGCAACGGTCAGCTCGGCCAGTGCCTGGCGCGCCTGCGGCGCGCTGATCCCGGCCAGGCTGGCCGCCGCCGCGACCGACACCTCCGGTCCTGGATGCACGCCTAGCAGCCGGAACATCCGCGATGCGGGGTCAGTCAGCCGCTCACACGACCAGGAGAACGCAGCCCGCATGTCGGCCGACACCTCGCCGGCGGCCAGCGCATCCAGCCGGCCGCCAGCATCCCGGAGCTCCACGGCAAGCGCGGTCAGCCGGTATCCCGGATGCGCCGCGGCACGGGCGGCCACGATGCTCAGCGCCAGCGGCAGCCGCCCGGTCAGCTCGATGATCTCATCTGCCGCGGCCGGCTCACCCGCCACCCGCTCCGCGCCCAGCCGCAGTGCGAGCAACTCACGAGCCTCCGCCTCGCTCAGCACATCTACCGGAACCTGGCGCGCACCCTCCGCCGCGACCAGCCCGGTCAGCGGAGCCCGGCTGGTCACCAGCGCCAGGCAGCCGGAACTGCCGGGAAGCAGCGGGCTGACCTGCTCGGAGTCGCGCGCGTTATCCAGCACTACCAGCATCCGGCGGTCTGCCACCATGCTGCGGTACAGGCCCGCCTGCGCCTCCATCCGGATAGGAACGCGGTCGGCCGGAACCCCCAGGGCCTCGAGGAAGTCACGGATCGCCGCCGTCGGCGCAACAGGCGGACCGCCTGGGCCGAAGCCGCGCAGGTTCACGTACAGCTGCCCGTCAGGGAATTCGGTCGCCACCTGATGCGCCCAGCGCACCGCGAGCGTCGTCTTCCCCACCCCCGCGATCCCGCCGATCGCCGAGATCACCACGGTGCCGCCAGGGCCGCCCACCCGATCCAGCAGTCCGGTCAGCGCGCCCAGCTCCGCAGTCCGGCCCGCGAACCCCCCCGCCGCGGCCGGCAACTGCCGGGGAACACCAGGAAACGAAACCGTGTCACTGCCGGGCTGCCGCCCCGCCCCGGTCAGCTCGCCGCGCCCGGCCTCATCCAGGCTCAGCGCACCGGCGAGCAGAGCGACCGTCCGCGGATACGGACGACCGGTGACCCCGCCCTCTAGATTGCGGATCGCCCGGACGCTCAGCCCCGCCCGCTCCGCGAGCTCCTCCTGCGTCAGCCCGGCCGCCAGCCGCTTGCTGCGCAGGACCGGCCCAAGGCCGCCCAGCCCATCCGCTCCCATCTGACTCCCGCACCAGGCCTAACCAGCGACAATCGCTACCAGGCCACCTTTCTACACCCAGCCCCTTTGGGCCGGCAGTCAGGCCGGCCCGCAGGACGATCTCCCACTCCTCCCATAGGCTGCTGCGGTCCATGTATGTGGACATGGCGACGGGCTTCGGCGCCTGGGCGGCAGGGTTGATGAGCAGCCTGACGGCGTGTGCGGTGTGCAAGTAGTGATCCAGCATCCGGTGCGTAGCAGCGTTCCTGTCACCATCGGTGTCGCGTGCCCGGCTGCCCACCCGCTGCCATCTGACTCCCGCACTCAGGCCTAACCAGTGACAATCGCTACCAGGGTAACTTTTTCACGCACAACCCCGCTGGGCACGGGGGTTCCACAGCCACCAATCGGGACCTAGCCAGCGGCCTGCGCGTCGGGCTGGTCAAGCTGCCGGAGTTTCGCCCGTACGCCGTCCGCGTCGGGGTGAGACAGCTCGTCGAGGATGGCCAGGGCCTGGCGCCAAGCCCAACGTGCCGCACGAACCTCGGCGCAGGAGGCGTGCGCGTCACCGAGATGTATGAGGGCCTCCGCCTCGCCTCCCCGGTGGCCGACCTTGCGGCATTCATCTATGGACTGCCGGTAGCAGGCGATGGCTCGCGCGTCCTGGCCTAGATCGTGCAGGGCCAGGCCGAGGGTGTCCCTGGTGGCGGCCGCGAGCGTCAGGTTGCCGGTCTCGTCGCACAGGTCGAGCGCCTGCTGGCAGCAGTCGACGGCCTGATCATGGTCGCCCAGCTCTCTGAATGCCCAGCCCATCACGTTCAGGGCCGTCGCCTGGCCGTTCCTGGTGCCGGCCAGCAGGTGGGCCGCCAAGGCCTGGCGCGCATGATCCAGTGCCTGGTCAAAGCGCCGCTGCGCGGTGAATATCACGGCGATGCCGTTAAGCGCGCGGCCCTGCCCTTGGTGGTTACCTGCCTGGACGAACAGTCGCAGGGCATCTTGCATGTGGGCGAGCGCGTCATCGTAGCCGTGTAGCCACCCAAGAGCAGAACCGATTTCAAAATGAGCTCTGCCCTGCGCCTCCACATCGCCGCGGCGTTGCGCAGCGGCGACGGCAGTGCGCTGGGTGTCGGCCCAGTCCTGCCAGTGACCGCTGTGTTCCAGGTACAGGGCGATGGCGGCCGGCAGCTGATGGGCGTGGGTATCAAATCCTGACCGGACCGCCACGGAAATCACCGACAGCAGCACCTGGTGGTCCGCCGCGAACCAGGCGAGCGCCTGTGCATAACTGCCGAGTTCCTGGGGCAGCACGCCGGGACACGCCGGTCCCGGGACCACTGCCAGGGCGGCCGGGTTGATCAGCAGCCGGGCGGCGCAGGCGGTGCGCAGGAAGTGGTCCAGCATCCGGTGCGTGGCCGCGTATCTTTCCGCATCGGTATCGAGTGCCGTGCTGAGCTCGGCGGCGTAGGTGCGCAGCAGGTCATGGCAGGCAAACCGGCCCGCGGCCGGCTCGGTGAGCAGGCCGACGGCGGTCAGCTCGGCTAGCGCCAGCCGCGCCTGCGGGCGGCCGGTCCCGGCCAGGCTAGCCGCCGCTGCTACCGACACCTCCGGCCCCGGATACACGCCCAGCAGCCGGAACATCCGCGATGCCGGATCACTCAGCCGCGCGCACGACCAGGAGAACGCGGCCCGCACGTCGGCCGACACCTCGCCTCCGGCCAGCGCGTCCAGCCGGTCACGAGCATCCCGCAGCTCCGCCGCGAGCTCGGCCAGCCGGTACCCCGGATGCGCCGCCGCCCTGGCCGCCACGATGCTCAGCGCCAGCGGCAGCCGCGCCGTCGACTCTACGATCTCCGCCACCGCCGCTTGCTCACCCGCCACCCGCCCTGCCCCCAGCCGCAGCGCCAGCAGTTCGCGTCCCTCCGCCGGGCTCAGCACATCCACCGGTACCAGCCGCGCGCCCTCCGCCGCGACCAGCCCGGTCAGCGGGGCCCGGCTCGTGACCAGGGTCAGGCAGCCAGCGCTGCCGGGAAGCAGCGGGCCGACCTGCTCGGAGTCCCGCGCGTTATCCAGCACCACCAGCAGCCGGCGGCCCGCTACCTTGCTGCGGTACAGGGCTGCCTGCGCGTCGGCCCGTACCGGAACGCGCTGCGCCGGAACGCCAAGGGCCGCCAGGAAATCCCGGACCACCGCCGCCGGCGTCACCGGCGGCCCGCCCGGGCCGAAGCCGCGCAGGTTCACATACAGCTGCCCGTCCGGGAACTCACCGGCCACCTGATGCGCCCACCGCAACGCCAGCGCCGTCTTCCCCACCCCGGCCGTCCCGCCAATCGCGGCAATCACCACCGTGCCGCCAGGACCGTCAACCTGGTCGAGCAGGCCGGTCAGCACCCCCAGCTCCGCCGACCGGCCGGCGAAACCCGCGACCGCAGCCGGCAGCTGACTGGGAACACCGGGAAGCGAGGGCGCGATGTCGCGGAGCGGCCGCCTGGCCGCGCCGGCCAGTTCGGCCCGCCCGGCCTCGTCCAGGCCCAGCGCATCACCGAGAAATGCGGCCGTCTTACGGTACGGCCGGCCGGTCACACCGAGCTCTAGGTCGCGGATCGTCCGCACGCTCAGCCCGGCCCGGTCCGCGAGCTCCTCCTGGGTCAGCCCGGCCGCCAGCCGCCGACTGCGCAGCAGCGGCCCAAAGCCGCCCTGGCCACTCGCTCCCATCTGACTCCCGCACCCCACACCTGACCAGCGACAATCACTGCCGAGATCATTTTTTCACAGGCAGCACCCGGCGGACACCGGGTTTCGCCTAGTGGCCCGGCGAGCCGCCGCGGAGCACGGTGACCGCATCGAGCGCGCGGCGCGCCGCGGGCACGTCGTGCACGCGGAAGACCCGCCCGCCGTGCCACGCGCAGATGGCCAGCGCGGCGATCGTGCCCTCGGCGCGGTCGGTCACCGGCAGGCCGAGCGTCTCGCCGATGAAGTCCTTGTTAGAGACGGCTACCAGGACCGGCCAGCCGGTCGCCACGAGCACATCGAGCCGGCGGGTCAGTTCCAGCGAATGCCAGGTGTCCTTGCCGAAGTCGTGTGCGGGGTCGATCAGGATGCCGTCCGGCCGCACCCCGGCCGCCACGGCCCGCACCGCCTGATCCGTGACGTACCTGGTCACCTCGGCGACCACGTCGGCGTAACGGGGGCGCAGTGCGCGGGTGCGCGGCGCGAGCCCGCCGGCGTGCGAGCAGACCAGGCCCAGGCCGCGGTCGGAGGCCACCTGGGCAAGACGCGGGTCGGCGCCGCCCCAGGCGTCGTTGAGCAGATCCGCGCCCGCGTCGGCCACGGCGTCGGCGACCTCGGCTCGCCAGGTGTCCACGCTGATGGCGACCGCGGGGTGGCGGTCGCGCACCGCGGCCACCAGGCCGGCCACCCGGCGGATCTCCTCGGCGACGTCCACCTCGTCGCCCTCCCCCGCCTTCACCCCGCCGATGTCGATGATGTCGGCGCCGTCGGCTACCGCCTTGCTCGCGGCGTCCAGAGCGGCGCCGAACTCGTAGGTAGCGCCGTGGTCGAAGAAGGAATCGGGCGTCCGGTTGATGACCGCCATGACCGCGAACGAGCCGGGCGGAACCGCCAGCCGGCCGATGCGCAACGTCCTGCGCGGACTGGCCGGCTTGCGCTCATCCACCTCGCCCCGCTCCGGATGGCTCACCGGCAGCAGGATAGGCCGGCCGGTCCAGGCATGGCGCGGCGGCGGGCACAATCGAGTATGTGCGATTCCTCGGCGGGGCGGTTCCCGGTCACGACCTGACCTACAGCGACGTCTTCATGGTGCCCAGCCGGTCGGCGGTCACATCCCGGCTGGACGCGGATCTGGCCACCCGCGACGGCAGCGGCTGCACGATCCCGCTCGTGGTGGCCAACATGACCGCCGTCTCCGGCAGGCGGATGGCCGAGACCGTGGCGCGCCGGGGGGGCCTGGCCGTCCTGCCCCAGGACATCCCGGTGGACGTGGTGGCCGAGGTCGTGTCCTGGGTGAAAAGCCGTGATCTTGTCTACGACACGCCGATCACGCTTGGCCCAGGCGATACCGCGGGCGACGCGCTCGCCCTGCTCCCGAAGCGGGCGCACGGCGCGGTCATCGTGATCGACGAGGGCCGGCCGGTCGGCGTCGTGACCGAGGCGGACTGCCAGGGCGTGGACCGGTTCACCCAGCTGCGGCAGATCATGTCCACCGAACTGCTCACCCTGCCTGCTGGCACCGACCCGGAGCGCGCGTTCGGCATGCTGCACGGTGGCAGGCACCGGCTGGCCCCGGTGGTGGACGGCGCGGGGTGGTGCGTCGGCATTCTGACCAGAACTGGCGCGCTGCGCGCCACGCTGTACCAGCCGGCCGTGGACGGCGCGGGGCGGCTGCGGGTGGCGGCCGCGCTCGGCATCAACGGGGACGCGGGCCAGAAGGCGAAGCTGCTGATCGACGCCGGGGCCGACCTGCTCGTCGTGGACACCGCGCACGGCCACCAGGAGAAAATGATCAGCGCGCTGCGGGCGGTGCGGGCGGCCGGCCCTTCGGTCCCGATCGTGGCCGGGAACGTGGTGACCGCCGACGGCGTCAGGGACCTGGTCTCGGCGGGCGCGGACATCGTCAAAGCCGGGGTCGGTCCCGGTGCCATGTGCACCACCCGGATGATGACCGGCGTGGGCCGCCCGCAGTTCAGCGCGGTACTCGAGTGCGCAGCCGAGGCGAGGCGGCTCGGCGCGCATGTCTGGGCCGACGGCGGCGTCCGGCACCCGCGTGATATCGCGCTCGCGCTCGCCGCCGGCGCGTCCGCCGTAATGGTCGGCTCGTGGTTCGCCGGCACGTTCGAGTCTCCCGGGGATGTGTTCCGCGACCCGGACGGCCGGCTGTACAAGGAGAGCTTCGGCATGGCCTCGGCCCGGGCGGTCCGGCTGCGGTCGGCCACCGACTCGCCGTTCGACCGGGCCCGCAAGGAGCTGTTCGAGGAGGGCATCTCGGCCGCCAGGATGTACCTGGATCCGGCGCGGCCCGGGGTGGAGGACCTGATCGACTCGATCACCGCCGGGCTGCGCAGCGCCTGCACCTACGCCGGCGCCAGGGATCTCGAGGAACTTCATGCCCGCGCGGTCATCGGCGTGCAGAGCGCGGCCGGTTACACCGAGGGAATGCCGCTGCCTGCCAGCTGGTAAGGGCCGCCCGGCCTAGGCCAGTGCGTCCGGCGCGCGGCCGGCCGCCGCGGTCTCGACCGCCTTTACTACCCAGTCACCGATGCGGTCCACCAGGCCCGCGTTCGCGCCGGCCTCGGCGTGGCCGAACCCGGGCTCGATCCACAGCTCCTTCGGCTCCCGCGCCGCCGCGTACAGCTGCTCCGCGTGATCGACGGGAAAGTAGAGATCCTCATCGCCGTGCACGATGAGCAGCGGGGTGGGCGCGATCAGCGCGGCCGCCTCGGCCGGCGGCACGGGCACCGGGTCCCACCGGCCCGAGCTAATCCTGGTCTTCAGGAACTGCCTGGTCACCAGCCGTCCGGTCCGGCTTTCCACCGCCCAGTGCACCCGGCGCATCCGCTGCGTTCCCCGGTAGTACCAGCGCCCGGGACCGCTCACCGAGACCGCCGCGTCCAGGCCGCCGACCAGGCCGCCGTAACGCACCACGATCGACGCGCCCATGGAGAACCCGACGGCCGCGATCCGCTGGTAGCCGAGTTCCCTGGCGTAGCGGACCGCCACGTCCAGGTCCCTGGTCTCGCGGTCACCGAGGGTGGACAGGCCGCCAGAGCGCCCGTGCCCGCGGAAATCGAAAAGCACCACCCCGCCGACCTTGTTCAGCCGGGTGGCGATCCGCCACACCGCCGGCCGCTGCCAGGACAGCGTGAACCCGTGCGCGACGACGATGGCGAGGCCGGGGTCGCCGGTCAGGTGGGCGGTCTCGATCGGCACGCCGTCGTCGGTCACCACGGTCCGGGCATACGGAATCGGCATCGCCATGCTCACCATTCTGCGCGAGCCGGGCCAGTCCCTTCGCACCAGGAGCGGGCGCGCCCCGCGGCGGCCCGTGCATTTGCCCCGGTATCGACACCGGTATCGACACCGGTGCCGGGCCCGATACCGGGTCGCGGCCCAGGACTTCCCGACCGGGTCCGAGTGCGGCAGGCTGTTGGCTCTCGCGGGTACATCGCCCGCTTGCCAGGAGGCGCCATGTCCGTGCTCAACGCCCTCATCGACGCCATCGGCGCCGAACGGGTGGAGGTGATCGACCTCACCGCGCCGCTGAACGCGGCGACGCCCGTGATCAGGCTGCCAGCGCCGTTCGGCAATACTGCCTCTTTTAGCCTGGATGAAATCAGCCGGTACGACGAGCGGGGCCCAGCCTGGTACTGGAACGACTTCCGCACAGGCGAGCACACCGGCACCCATTTCGACGCCCCGGTGCACTGGGTCACCGGCCGCGATCTCGAGGACGTGGCGCAGGTGCCGGTGTCCCGGCTGATCGCGCCGGCCGCGATGCTCGACTTCACCGGCCAGGCGGCGGCCGACCCCGACTTCCTGCTCGAGGTGGACCACATCAGGCAGTGGGAGAGCGAGCACGGCCCGCTGCCGGACGGCGGCTGGCTGCTCTACCGCACCGGCTGGGATGCCCGCTCGGACGACCAGGACGAGTTCCTCAACGCCAGCCAGACCGGCCCGCACACCCCGGGGATGTCGGTGGAATGCGCTCGCTGGCTGGCGCGGGAGGCACCGGTGCTCGGGATCGGCGTGGAGACCGTGGGCACCGACGCGGGCGCCGCGCATTCGTTCGACCCGCCGTTCCCCTGCCATTCGTCGCTGCTCGGGGCCGGCAAGTACGGCCTCACCCAGCTGCGTAACCTGGCCCGGCTGCCGCCCTTGGGCGCGGTGGTGATCGCCGGCCCGCTGCCGATCACCGGCGGGTCGGGCAGCCCGTGCCGGGCGCTCGCCCTGGTCGAATCCTGATGCTGGTAGCCGACGCCGTCGCTGACGCACTGGCCGGCCTCGGCGCCGACACGGTGTTCGGCGTGGTCGGCAGCGGCAACTTCCACGTCACGAACGGGCTGACCTCCCGCGGCGTCAGGTTCATCGCCGCCAGGCACGAATGCGGCGCGGCCAGCATGGCCGACGCCTGGGCACGGCTTACCGGCAGGCCCGGGCTGCTGTCCGTGCACCAGGGGCCGGGGCTGACCAATGCGCTCACCGGGATCACCGAGGCGGCGAAGAGCCGGACGCCNNTCGCCGCCGCGGTCGGCGCCGTGCCCGAGCGGCTGCACTGCCCGCAGTCAGCGGTCGCCGACGCGGTGCGCGCCTACCGGACCGCGTCCCGCCAGCGCCGCACCGTGCTGCTGGCCATGCCGCTGGACGTGCAGGCAGCGCAGTGCGATCCGGCGCAGGTGCCGCCGGAGCCCGTGCCGT
>PMSU01000166.1 GCA_003168255.1 Actinomycetota bacterium | reverse complement strand
TCCGGGCTGAACGCCACCGCGCTGGCGCCTGTACTGGCTCCCGTACTGACGCCCGCGGGGACGCTCGCACCGTCCGCCAGCGGGTGCGCGCTGATCTTCGCCTGGGTGGTCAGGTTCCAGCTGCCGACGGCACCGGCATCGGCGACGTCCAGGCTCTTGCCGCCGCCGGTGAACGTCAGCGAGCGCACCTCGGTGCCCCAGGTGGTGGTGCTGATCAGGTGGTGCGAGGCGAGATCCCACAGCCGGATCGAGCCATCGGCGTACCCGGCCGCCACGGTCTTGCCATCCGGGCTGTAGGCCAGCGCGGACACCAGCCCGGATGTGGCGGCCAGGATGCCGCGCACGGGCTGGGCGAGTGACTCCAGCAGGCTGTAACGCGCCTCGGCCGTGGGCGCGATCCGCCACGCCGCCCCCGCGAGCTCCGACGCGGTGAGCGGGTTCAGGGCGTCAAGTGCCGTGCTCTGCGCGGCCAGGCGTGCTGACAGGTCCGTGGTCTGGAGCTGGTCCGTGGTATGCCGGGCTGCCCTGGCCGTAAGCCCGGCTCCGGTGAGCGCGGCCACGAGCAGCAGGACCAGCGCCCCGGTCAGCGTCCGGCGCCGCCACTTGCCCCGGGTGCCCGCCCGGCCGCTGGCTCGCAGGAAAGCCGTCTCGTCCGCGGTCAGCGCCGGGTACTGGCCCGGATCGTCCGCCCAGACCCGGGCGGCCTGCCGGGTCGCGGCGAGCTGGACCCCGCGGTACAGCCGGGAGGAGTCCTTGCCGTGCCCGCGCCATCTGGCCGCGTCCACGGTGAGCTGGTCGTGCAGGATCAAGCTGCCCTGGTCTTCATCCAGCCAGCCGCGCAGTCGCGGCCAGGCCCGCAGCAGGATGTCATGCGCGATCTCGGCCACGTCGGCGTCCAGGACCAGCAGGTGGCTCCGGGCGAAGGCGGCCAGCACCGCGTCGACGCCGGGCCACTGGTTCTTGGGCTGCCTGGCCCGCAGGTCGGCCCGGGTCACCGGGCGGCCGACGGGGCGGTGATCGTGGCCGGGCAAAGCCACGACACCGCGACGCAGTACGCGGCCGCCCAGCTCGCCTGGCGCGCCCACCGGGACGGTCCCAGCCAGCCGCTGCCCGCCATCCCGACATGGATCGATGCCCTCCAGCAACTCGATCCCCGGATCGTCTACTTCGCCCACGACCGCTCGGTCTGGACCCCGTGAATTGCCGGATTTCACGGCATGTCCGCCGTCACAGCTGATTTTCTATGGGCCGAACGATCCGTGGTGCGTGCATCTGGATGAGCCGTACTCGATCTGCATCGATATAAAATCCCGCTAATGTCGACATCGTCACGAAGCGTCGCCGTGCCCGGCACCTAGCGATACCGGGGCGTCACCCCCGACCCCGTGTGCCCGCCGTCGAGGAATCAGGTACACGGGGAGTCTGGTAACTGGTCAGGCCGGCCCGCATCGGCGACGCCATCACCGCCGACGTCGCGTAGCCAACTCGGCAGGACAGGCGACTGGAGTTCGCCGGGTTCCAGCCGCTGCCGGTGGTACCTGCGGGCGGTGGATCAGCGCAGGACTACTGCACCCTGCTGGATCAGGCGCGGTAGGCGCCGCGGGAGGGGTGCACGGTGAATGCTCGTGGTGGCGGGTAACCTCTGACGGCGAATATCAGGCGTACAGCGCCGAACGCCTTATCCGTCAGGCCGCTGTCGAGCAGGGCGATCACGGTGCCACCGAAGCCGCCGCCCGTCATCCGGGCGCCCAGGGCTCCCATAGCGCGGAGCGTCTCGACCGCGAGGTCGAGTTCGGGGGTACTGACCAGGTAGTCATCGCGCAGGGAGTCGTGCGAGGCGTTCATCAGCGGCCCGATCAGGTCGATCGCGCCGCCGCGGAGCAGCTGGGCGGCCTCCAGGACCCGGCGGATCTCGGTGACCACGAGTCGCACGTACCCGCGCAGCGGCCCGGCCTGAAGCCTGGCCAGGGCGGCGTTGAGGTCGGTCAGGTCGCGCAGGGTCGGCACGCCGAGGCTCCTGGCCGCCTGCTCGCACCCGGCCCGGCGCGCGCCGTACTCGGCGTCGGCGTGAGGGTGCGAGATGCCCGTGCCGATCGCCAGCAGGGTCAGCCTGGCGGCCTTGAAATCGAAAGGTACGGGTGTCACGTCGAGGTCGCGCAGGTCGCAGAACAGCACGTTCCCGGCGCTGCCGTACAGCGCGGCCAGCTGGCCCGTCCCGCCGTCCCGCGTCCCGGCGAAGTCGCTCCCGGCACTGACCGCGACCTCGAGCCGGTCGCGGCGGCTCAGTCCCAGCCCGAGGAGGTCGTTGATGGCCGAGGCCACCGAGCACGTGAGCGCGGCTGAGGACGCGAGCCCGGCCCCCATCGGGACGTCGCTGTCGATTTCGATGGCCAGGCCGGGCAGCTCGATGCCGCGGCGCAGCAGCGCCCAGACGACGCCGCCGATGTACCCGGCCCACCCGTCCGGGTGTCCCGGCGAGAGGTCGGCGAGCGCCACCCTGGCCTGGGCTTCGGGCCGGACCGACCGGAGCAGCAGGACCGGCTCATCGAGCGTTCGCGCCGTCGCGGCGCAGGTCCGGTCGATCGCCAGCGGCATGGCGAAGCCCTCGTTGTAGTCGGTGTGATCGCCGATGAGGTTAACGCGCCCCGGCGCGCGCCAGCGAACACCCTCATGCCTTGCTGCGGTACTCACGATCTAGGCTCCCATTGCGTTGCTCCCTTTCGGTCTTGCGGGCCGGGCTTGGGCCGGCGAGCGTGGCGAGCTGTTCGGCGGCAGCTTGGAGGTCGGCGGCTGGGCAGTCATCGGGTGTGCCGTCGCGGTTCCACCGCAGGGTCCGGCCGTCGGTCCAGACGGTCAGGTCCGGGGCGACCGAGATGACGCCGACGGTCGGGTATACGGCGCTGTAGACGTGTTCGATGCCGCGCTGGCGGAGCATTTCGGCCAGGCTTCGGGTGACCGAGGATGCCGCTCCTGTGTTGGTGCCCTGCGGGGAAGCGTGCGGGCCTGGGGGTTGCATGGTCATGTCCTAACGTCGCGTGGTCAAGGTCGCGGATCACTTCGGGTTGCGGGGTGAGTCTCCCGAGCTCTGAGCGGGAGACTCACCCGCCTGGCGATGCTCGACTACCAGACACGGCTTCACCGGACCAGCTACTTCACCGCGCCTCGCATCACGCCCGAGATGACGAATCGCTGCGCGAACAGGTAGCCGATAATCGACGGCGCCATGGCGAGCAGGTACGAGGCCATGGCGACGTTGTAGTTGGCACTCAGCGAGCCGGCGAACACGTTCTGCACCACGGGTAGCGTTTGGTGGGAAGCATTGGCGGTGATCAGCGAGGGCATCATGAAGTCGTTCCACGATCCGAGGAACGCGAAGATCCCGACCGTGGCGCTCATTGGCCCGAGCAGCGGGAAGACCACTCTGGTGAAGGTCCGCCACGGGGTGCACCCGTCTATCGCCGAGCTCTCCTCAAGGGTCACCGGGATGGTCCGGATGAAGGCCGTGAACAGCAGGATGTTGAACGGCAGGGAGAAGAAGATATGCAGCAGCGCGACCCCGAGCGGGTTGTCGATGTGAACCGCCGCGGTGAGACGGATCTGAGCGAGCGCGACGACCGGGAACGGGA
>PMSU01000094.1 GCA_003168255.1 Actinomycetota bacterium | reverse complement strand
CACGCAGACCGTCACCGCGACGGTGACCGCCGCCACCCCCGATCCCAACCAGGCCAACAACACCGCCTCGGCCTCCGAAGCCTCCCAGCCCGCCCCCATCGCGGCACTCATCACCGCCGACCCCGCCAACCAGAACCCGGTCGACGTCTGCGCGTCGCCCCCGGTCACCAACACCTGGGACGGCTCGGCGGTGAACGCGGTCAACCCGGCCGCGCCGCCACCCGCCCCTGGCAGCTTCACCTACACCTGGAGCTGTGCGCTCGCGGGCGACCCGTCCACTTCCTGCTCGTTCCCGCCGGCCAACAACTCCTACGACTCGCCGTTCATCTCCTACACCAGCAACGAGATGTCCCCTGGCGATGGCTACCTCCTCACTCTCACGATCACCCCCAACGGGACTGACCCCAACTACCAGACCTATCCTCCGAACAATCTTCCTTCTACCTACGTCACGATCCTCACAGCCTGCCTCGAGTAGCCGCAGGCGGTCGTTCCCCGCTGTCCGGGTTGCGGGCCGCGGTAGGTAAGCATCACGCCGTGGCACGGGAGCAATGGGCGCGGTGTGGGGATCCGCAACAGGCTGGGGCCCGCCAGGACCGTTGATGTTTAAATGTGGCGGAACTCCACGTATTACTGGTGTTGCAGGGCTACCGCGGCTTTGACGAGCTGGGCGTTGTTCTCAGCTCTCGCGCCGTCCGGCAGCAGAACAGAGTCTTCGAAGCCAACGCGTGTGTCGTGGCCTCGGCGGAAGGCATCACGGACCAGCGGCCAGGTCCAGTCATTACTACCGCGCGTCAGCCGAGGGCAGGCGGATCCAGCATCATCGAGCAGATCGTTCACCTGCTGTGCCAGTTCCGCCGACTCACCCGTGAGGAAGTACGGCTCACTCGAATCGAGTTCGATGCTCACACGCTGCACCCGTGGCAGGAGACCGGACCGGAGCAGCCGGTCCATCTCGACCGGCGCCCAAAGTCCCACGTCGATGCCAATGCCCACGTCGAGCATGGCCGCCATCACCTCGTCGAAGCCCCGTTCGGAGAGGTTCACGGTGGCGCAGTCGACGCCCTCCCACTCCCGAATCATCGCGATGCGCTCCCCAAGATCGGGCACGATCCACTCGCCGGTCGTCAATCCCATCTCGACCTGAACGTCCAGTTCCCCGGCCGCTTCGCGCACCTGCAGGCAGGTGTCGTTGACGACCTGCGGATCGAGGGTCTCCGCGCCGGACCGATCGCGTATGTGCAGGTGCACACCAGTCGCGCCAGCCCGGAAGCACGCCCGAAGGTCGGCGACAAGCTCGTCTGCTGAGACCGGCATGTTGGGGTGAACGTCCTTCCCCCATGGACCGTTCGGCGTCACTTGCAACACGATCACGATGCTAGCGCCGAGCCGACCAAAGAGACCTGATAAGTGAAGAGGTCAACGTCTCACAGGCCTCTCACAGACTGACGGGACAGCGCTGGACCAGGGCCGCCAGCCTGGACCTCCGCCGGACCCTGACCTGCGGCTATGGACTCCAAGGTACTGGCTGGACCAGCGGCACTGATCTACGGATCAGAAGGTTCGAGGATGGCCACCAGAGGGCAACCGGGCTACGCTTTCGTTTCATTGTGCTTTGTGGGGAGGCGCCGGTGATGGCAGAGCGGGGAGACGAGATGGCAGCAGGCACGGCGGGCCGCGGTCGCCTGCGCGCGTCGCACGCCGACCGCGAGCAGGTGATCGGTACCCTCAAGGCCGCGTTCGTAAAGGGCATGCTGGACAAGGACGAATTCGACCTGCGGGTCGGCCAGGCGTTCGCGTCGCGGACCTACGCGGACCTAGCCGCGGTCACTGCCGACATCCCCGCCGGATTGCCCGCAGCCCAGCCGCCGCAGCCCGCCAGGCCGCAGGATCAGCAGCCTGTTCTGCGGCCCGGCCAGGTGATCATGGCGGCAAGCTTGCTTTGCGCAAGCGTCTGGGGGGCCGCGATCTCCCTCGCCCCTGCGGGGGTTGATAACAGGGCCGTAGTCCAGCTGATCATGATCATCACCCTCGTGTATTTCTTGGTCATGATCATATCCGGGGGGCAGATGCTCGCCTTGCGGCATGAGAAGCGCTCCCGCGGGCAGCTCCCACGGGGGCCAGCATCTGGCCCGGGAGGTCAGGCGTCCCCAGCGCACGTCATCGGGCGGCCCGACGGGGCAGCTCCGCCGATCGATCACGGTCAGCAGCACACCGCCGAAGCTGCACGAAGCCGTCTCCCCCGCCCGCCACTGCCGTGGCGATGCCTGGCGGCGCCGTGCAATTAACGTGCAATTAGCCCCCGGCGACGAGGGGTCTCTCCCGGTCATTCACGGCGAGGCCCCGTCCCAGGTCAGGCCGCATTACAAGCCGGGACGGCACCACTTCCCAAGCTGACAGTGCGGGTTAACGCCAGAACCGTTGATGTTTAACTGTGGCGGAACTCCACGACGTCGCCGTCGCGCATCACGTAGTCGCGGCCCTCGATGCGGGCCTTGCCCGCGGCCCGGGCGGCGGCGACGGAGCCCGCCGCGATCAGGTCTTCGTAGGCGATCACCTCGGCCTTGATGAAACCGCGCTGGAAGTCGGTGTGGATGACGCCCGCGGCCTCGGGCGCGGTCGCCCCGGCCGGGATGGTCCAGGCACGGGATTCCTTCGGGCCGGCGGTGAGGAAGGTGGACAGCCCGAGCGCGGCGAAACCGGTCCTGGCAAGCTGCGCCAGGCCAGGCTCGCCGAGGCCCATCTCGGCCAGCAGCTCAGCGGCCTCATCCTCCGGCAGCTCGACGAGCTCGGCCTCCGTCTTGGCGTCCAGGAAGATCGCCTCGGCCGGTAGCACCAGATCGCTCAGGCGCTTGCGCAGCGCCTCATCGGCCAGTTCCGCCTCGTCCACGTTGAACGCGTAAAGGAACGGCTTGGCGGTGAGCAGCTGTAGCTCACGCAAGTCGGCGAGGTCGATGCCGGCCGGGCCTGCGGCGGCGGACAGGGGGTTGCCTGCATCCAGCAGTTGTTGCGCGGTTGCCGCGGCCTGGGCAACTCGCAGCCGTTCGGCTTCCTTGGAGAATTTGGTTTCTTTAGTAAGTCTGGGGACGGCTTTTTCCAGGGTCTGAAGGTCGGCCAGGATGAGCTCGGTAATCACCGTCTCGATGTCGCGCTGCGGTTCGACATGGCCGTCCACGTGACTCACGTCCGGGTCGGTGAAGACGCGTACCACCTGGCAGATCGCGTCGGTTTCCCTGATGTGGGCGAGGAACTGGTTGCCGAGGCCCTGGCCGGTGGAGGCGCCGCGGACAAGGCCGGCGATGTCTACGAACCTGACGGTGGCAGGGATGATCTTGGCTGAGTCATACAGCTTGGCCAGCTCGCCGAGCCGCGGGTCGGGGAGGCCGACGATGCCGATATTGGGCTCGATCGTGGCGAACGGGTAGTTGGAGGCCAGCACGCCGGACCGGGTCAGCGCGTTGAACAGGGTTGACTTGCCGACGTTCGGCAGTCCGACGATCCCGATGGACAGGCTCACCCGGGCGAGTCTAGGGCAGGCCGGGACGGCCGGGCCCGGCTTGCGGGGAGGGGATCCCCGCAAGCCGGGCGGTTCCTGGCTGGTCGTGCTCCGCTGGATCAGGCTCCGACCCGGAAGGCGCGGGTGATCGTCTCGGCTACCGAACCCCCGGCAGCGTCCCAGGCGGTGGTCCGCATCATCACGTACGCGCCCGCCGGGGCGTAGAACACCGCCTGGTAGCGTCCGCTGCGGCCGGTGACTGATGCCGCCTGCCAGGTCTTCCCGCCGTCGAACGACACCGACATCCTGGCTCGCACCACCCGTGCCGCCTTGGCCAGCTGAAGATGTCCCACCGAAAGGTCCACGACCTGACGGCCCCCGGGCACCTGGCCGTCCAGCGACATCCTCGCCACGGCGTAGCGGAGCGTCATCATCTGCTGCACGGCGCAGTGCTGGCTCTCTTCGCTGTCCTTGATGTAGCAGTACCAGTTCTGCGGCAGGGTCACGCCTGCCTCGTGCGTCGAGCTCCAGGTCCACACGGTGTGGCTCGCGGTGGATAGCGGGAAGGCCTTGCCGGTCCTGGCGGCGTCGAACTCGAAGCTGATCAGCGACGGCTTCGGGCTCAGCGATACGTGGGTAGCGAAGTAGCCGTCATAGTCGTCCGGAGTTACCGCGTTGCCGCCCGCGATCTTCTTGCCGTCCTGGTAGATCTGGTAGCTGCCGGTGATCTTGGCGCCCGGCGTCGGCGCGAAGCCGGTGCCCAGGTGACCGGGCTCGTTGTCGCCGAACGGGACGACGTCGAGCCTCAGCGTGTTCCCTGCCCGGGTGGCCGATGGCATCAGGCCGGTAAGAAAACTCGCCGGGTCGGGGTTCGTGTTGACCGCCGGGTGCAGCGGATAGGCGTTCCAGGTCTCGGTCATGTGCGCGCCCGCGCGGAAGACCCGGAACAGGGCGTCCTGGCCGCTTTCGTACCTCCTGCCGTTCTTGCTGAGCACGTCGTAGTAGCTCCCCCAGGTCATGGCCGGGATGTTGCCGCCTATATACGCGGTCAGGCTGCTGGGCGCGCTGAGCGGGGACATGTAGGGCTCCACGTACCCGGAAAACGAGTCGGGGAGCGATCCGTAGAAGGCAACGACGGCGGGCGACCGGCCGGCCTGGTAGTAGCGCTCGTCGACTGTGGCGAGATCCGCCGGGCGCACCAGGTAGCGCTGGCCGGAGACGATCCCGCGGGGATCGATGTAGCTGAGCTCGTATCGGTACGGGGCACTGGGCCCGGCCGGCGAGGCGAGCTCTTGCGATGCGTACGCGTGCAAGGTGCCGACCGTAGGCGGACGACGGGTCGGCGTGACCCGGATCGGGCTGTTGTCGTCGGACCACCCCACGAGCGTCGCCGGGCCGGCCCGGCCCGAACGCAGCAGCCAGAAGTTCGTCTCCTGTGCGGTCGCCGGACGCGGCGTCACCATCGTGACCTTGCTGTTCGCGGCCCGCTCTGCCATCTGCACGGCGGTGTTCCTGGTCACGCTGAACTGCGGAAGGACCACGACCCGCCCTACGGGCATCAGGCCCTGCCTGGTGGCCCCGCCGAATTCGCCGACCGCCCAGTAGTGCCCGGCCGGAACGCTGTACTTGGCCACGCCGTGGTAGAAGATGCTGACTGCCTCGCTGGGGTTGGAGCCGAACAGGTTGCTGTTGTCGGCGTTGATCACTATCACGTAGTCGCCGGTATCGGGCTTACCCGTCAGGTTGGTCGCGGTGACCGTGAGGGTGTGCATCGAGTATTCGGGGTGCGCGCTCGTTCTGGCTGCCCTGGCCGATCCCGCTGCCCTGGCCGATCCCGCTGCCCTGGCCGATCCCGCTGCCCTGGCCGATCCGGCTGCCCTGGCCGATCCCGCCGATCCCGCTGTCTCGGCGAGAGCAATAGCGACCTGGCCGGCGAATATGCCGTCCGACCCGTAACTGCCACGGGCGTGATCCGCCAGGTACTGGCGGTCCAGCGCGGCACCGAACCGGCTCGCCGACGACGCGGTCAGGTACCCCTCGGCAGTGCCTCCGGCTGAACTTGTGATCGTCACCCCGGGCAGGGCAGGTACGCGTCCCCGGTAGCTCAGCCGCACCGGCAGCCGGCCACCCGCCTCCCGGCCAAGCAGGGCGTTCAGCTGAAAGAGGTCCGGATCCAGGCCACGGCCCAGGTAAGGGACGGCAGCGACGGGAATCTCGTAGGCCTTGCCGCCGAGGACCAGGGACATCAGCGAGCCTGCACCGTTTTTTGTGGCGGCCGGCAGCACCGTGCCGGCCCTGACGCCGACCGGACCCTGGCTGGCCAGCACCCGGTCACCGTTGATCAGCAGCACCTGCCGGGCCGCGGCCTGCCGTGGCGCAGCCGGTGCGGGCTCTGTTGCGGCCGTCGCGGGCCGGGTCGCGGGCCCGGTCGCGGGC
>PMSU01000085.1 GCA_003168255.1 Actinomycetota bacterium | reverse complement strand
CTCGGCCCTCCCCTGGGCCGACACGATTGCGTTTCTCGTGACGAACTCCAATCTCCCGTCGTGCAGTGATGCTGTCGCGGCGCTCTAACGCCGTTTTCTACGCCAGCTCATGGTGAGGCTAGCTCCCTTATTGCTCTATGCGATCTGAGGTGTTGGGTCATGATCGGTGAGGGGTGCGTGTACCGGCGGTGCGGGTGCGTGGATCCGGCGACGGGGCGGCGGTGGCGGTGCTGGCCGACAGCGGGTGCTCGCAGCCGCAGGCTGTCTCATGTACCATGCCATTCACCAGTAAGTTACCGGTTGGTAACCCGTGACCGGGGCGCTTCCTCGCTGTGCTAGCCAGCCCATCGCGCCGGTCCCGCGCCGCCGCCGTGACCCTGGTATCCGCCTCTCATCAGCTCGAAGGAGCCTCCGTGCCCACGCTCGACCGCCAGGGCGACGTGTTCGTCCTCGACCTCGGGGACACCGAGAACCGGTTCCATCCTGACTGGATTACCTCGGTCAGTGTCGCTCTTGAGGAGGTGGAGCAGTCGGAGGGACCTCGCGCCCTGGTGACCGCCGCCACCGGGAAGTTTTTCTCCAACGGCCTGGATCTGGAATGGCTGATGGCACACGGCGACCGGCACCACGAGTACGTCGCGGCGGTGCACGGGCTCTTCGCGCGGGTGCTGTCGCTGCCGGTGATCACGGTCGCTGCCCTGCAGGGGCATACCTTCGCCGCGGGGGCGATGCTGTCCCTGGCCCATGACTTCCGCGTGATGCGCGCCGACCGCGGTTTCTGGTGCCTGCCCGAGGCCGAGATCAATATCCCCTTCACCCCGGGCATGTCCGCGTTGATCCAGGCCCGGCTGACCCCGCAGACCGCGCACGAGGCCATGGCCACCGCCCGCCGCTACGGTGGTCACGATGCCCTTGCCGCGGCCATCGTCGACCGCGCGGTGGACGAGGATGCGGTGCGCCCGACCGCGATCGAGATCGCCCGGGCGCAGGCGGGCAAAGCCGGTCCCACCCTCGGCACCATCAAGACCCGTATGTACGGGCCCGCCCTGGACGCCTTGCGGGACAAGGACGCCGTTGCCAGCTGATGCCGACCGCGTGCAGTGCTGCCTCAGCGGATCACATGAGTGCCGATCAGCATGATGAACATGGCGACAAGTGCCGCCATCGTCACGCCGGCTAGGGATCGGCGCCCATAGGGGTCAGCGCCAGCAAGGGGACCGCGGGCGCATTTATCCTCACCGGCAGCCGGTGGACGCCGCTACCTGACCTGCCGCAACCCGGCCAGGGAAGAATTGTCGAGGCTGTGGTGGCAGCCGAGGACGGCGCCGTGTATGTGCTCGCCGACATCAACGTGGCCCACACCAACCCGAATGACGCCTACAACTCCGGGTCGGTCGAACTGCTGCGCCTCACCACAGCAGCCTGGAAGCCGGAGCCGCTGTCCCCGGGTGCTCCCGGCTTGCAGCTTGCGCTGACCCAGGTCAGCGGGGCCATCCTGGCGGCCGGGTCGGCCTGCCCCGGACTAGGTGGCTGCACTCTAGAAGACGGCACCGCCGCGCTGCTGCGGCTGGCTGCTGCGGCCGGACTAACTCCGTGCCCGTCGCGTGCCCCGAACGGGTGGTCAACCATGCACCACCGCGGTCACTCGCGGACGAAGACCCTCGACGTGGCCGACCTGTGGAGACTGGCGCCCTTCCACCTGAGGGCCGACCCCTCCCTGGCCCGATATGACCGGCCTCCCGGTGGTGAATGGGGCCGATCGGCCCACATCTGGTGTGCTCGACAGGGCCGTCCGGCCCCTGCCGTCAAGCTCCGACCGGGCTCACGCTGGGTCTACTGCTCCGCCACCAAGGCGGACTGCGAACCCAAGGGGCAGACATGAGATCGACGCGAAGAACACGCTCAGTGCACATCTGCGCAGGCCAAGTGCCACCCGGACAGCGCGAGCCGCTGGTAGCGCCAGCCGGCTGCCCTCGACCAGATCGGCCACTGGCAGCCCGGGGGGCGATCATTAAGATGACCAAGCGTTTTCTTGTGGCCCTGGCTGCCGCGTGCATCGCCTGCGCCGGCCTAGCAGCCTGCGGCAGTAGCTCGCAGTCCGCCTCTTCCGTTGTGTCGTCGGACGGCTACCAGGTCTCAGGCGGGGCGGTTCCCGTTCCGTCCGGCGCGGGGCAGTACATCTCCAGCACCGCCGGCGGCAACAAGGGGTCCGACGGAGAACTCGTCTTCGTCTGCACGTCGTCAACTGACGCTGACGTGCTAGGGAACGCTATAGCCGTCCTCGAGCTCAACGAGCCCGCCGGCATGACCGTTACCAACGACGGGGACGTAGTGCGCGTTCGCGGCACGGTGTCTGAGCTGACCCAGCTCGGGAACGCGATGCCGTGACGGAGCGACCGCACATCTCGGCGAGACGAGTCCTCACCCAAGATCAACTCATGGCGGTTTCGGGCGTACCTGGCCACACGCAGAGAAAGGCGAGCAGGTGATCGCGCGATCACCTGCTCGCCCTTTCAGACCTCGGTAACGAGCTTGACCGGCTGGCCGGTTACCCTCGCAACAGTCTGGTAATCAGGGTCATCGCAGAGCACCGTGAGCCGCTCACGCTCCGCGGTGGCGGCGATAAGCAGATCAACAGGGCCGGCTGACCGGTGCGCCCCGGCTTCAGTGAGCATCTGCTGAACTTCGCCCGCCCGCTCGTATGCCCCCTCAGGCATCGGCACCCAGCTGAACAGGTCATGCATGAGCTGCTGCTTTTCCAGTCGGTCAGCCAGCGACCGCGCGGAGTAGAGGAACTCCAGCTCGACGATCGGGCAGGTCGCAATGACGCCAGCGGCAAGCTGATCAGACCACGCTTTCCTCAGCTCACTTTGCAAGATCCGGAACAGGCCCGAGGTATCGATCAAGTACAGGGCAGCACTCACCTGCGGTATGCCGCCTTGTCGTCAAGGAACTCATCGAAGTCGCCGCGGTCGGCCATCTCGCCGAGCCTGGCCAGCGCACGCAGCCGCACGAGCCGCTGGCCCACCTCCCGGAGAGCGGCGTTCACGGTGTCCTTCTTGGTTGTGGTGCCAAGAACCTCAGCGGCTACAGCCAGGGCCTCCCGGTCGATGCGTGGCTGTGGCCTGGCCGGCCCGCCCTCCGGCTGGATCTGCGCCGAGCAACCCGGCCAGGAGGTCTCCGCGACCCGTGCCACCTGCCCGGCGCTCACCAGGCCGGGCACCCACACGCCCAGCCTCAGAACCGGCCCGTCCCAGGCCAGCTCGAACGCCACATGCGGTGCCCAGCCACGCCGCCGACGGAGGAAGTCGAACGCGCCGGACCGGAGCCCGAGCGCAGTCATCAAGTCCATCACACGCCCGGCGACCGAGGCGGGGACTTCAGTGCTGTGGTGGAGGCGAGGGCGGCGGGGTGGCCGGCGCCGTTGCCGTCGTAGGTATACGCGGTGGTGGTGTCGGTGCCGCCGGCGGCGGAGTGTTGTACCAGGCTGGTGCGGTTGCCTGGTACCGCCCTCACCGCCACACTCCTCGTCCTATCGCGGCGGTGCCTGACTACTACTTGACTGACGCTCTAGCCCCCCCGGTTTCCCGGTCTCCTTTGTCAGTCCGGGCCAGACCAGGTCGGTGAGATAGCTCACTAGCGCTGCGCGGCTCATCGTGGGCTGTTCGAGCCATCGGTCGGTAGCGGAGCGGACGAGTCCGACGATCCCGAATCCCCAGGGCTCCGCTGCACCCGAATCCATCTCCGCCTCGCGCATGTACTCCCCGATGATGCGGGCGACGTGCAGCCCCACGACACTTGCGTAGTCATCGAGCAGATCCCCGCCCGGTGACGGCCTGGTCGCCGGGCGGGCGGCGGCGAACCGGTATAGCTCGGGGTTGGCCTCGATGCTCGCAATGTAGGCGCCGATCCCTGCCTCGAGCTTCGCCCGGGGCGAACTCGCCTGATTGATCGCGGCCGTCGTCTGCGCCACGACTGATTCGGCGACCTTGCACCCCACAGCGAGAAAGAGGTCTGACTTGTCGGTGAAGTACCGGTAGAACACCGGCTTGGCGATCCCGGACGTCGACGCGATGTCGTCCATCCCGACACCTGCCCCGCGCTTGGCGACCACGGCGATGACCGCCGCGATCAGCTCATCACGACGTGCCTCACGGTGGGCCCGCCAGCGATCCCGCCGACCATCCGGCACGGCCGGGATTGACTTGCCCCTGCTCATATGCCTACAGTATCTGATACTTGAAGTAACAGTTACTTCAAGGATCATTTTTCTGACGGGAGCCGGTATGCGCACGTTGATCACGCCGCTGGCGACGCTGCGCGATCGCGGCCGCGCCATGTCAGTACCTCAGAAGCTCGCCACCGCAGCGGCCGGCGCGGCAGCCGCCGCGCTCGGGGCGACCGCGCTTGAGGTCAGGCGCCGGGTCGCCGACAGCGACGCGAGCCCGGGCTCAGGCATCGACCTGGTCCGCAGCGTAGTGGCACGCATGACAACGCCGCTGCTCCCCGATGACTACCTCCACATGATCAATCCGCTGTGGAGCGCCCGCGAGCTGCGTGGCAAGGTCGTCGAGGTCAGGCCGGAGACCCACGACGCCGCGACCCTTGTCATCACGCCGGGCTGGGGTTTCCAGGCCAGCTACCAGCCAGGCCAGTATGTCGGCATTGGGGTCAGCCTCGACGGGAAATGGCACTGGCGCTCGTACTCGATCAGCTCGGCCCCTGACCGGGCAGCGCGCGGCCGCGGGACCATCACGATCACGGTGAAGGCGATGCCCGAGGGCTTCATGTCCGAGCACCTGGTGCGCGGTCTCGCGCCCGGCACCATCGTGCGGCTGGCATTGCCGCAGGGCGACTTCGTGCTGCCCGACCCGCCGCCGGCGAAGCTGCTCTTCTGGACCGGCGGCAGCGGCATCACGCCGGTGATGTCGATGCTGCGCACGCTGCACCGCCGCGGCACGATGCCCGATGTGGTGCACATCCACGCGGCGCCAAACCGCGGACAAGCCATCTTTCGCGACGAGCGGGTAGCGCTGGCCGGCACCCATCCCACGCTCCGGCTCGTCGAGAACTTCGATGACGAGCACGGCATCCTTGACGTCAGCAAGCTCGAGGCGGCCTGCCCGGACTGGCGCGACCGGCAGACCTGGGTCTGCGGGCCGGCCCCCATGCTCGAGGCGGCCGAGCGCCACTGGGAGTCGGCCGGACTTGGCCAGGCGCTGCATCTCGAGCGGTTCTCCGCCGCCCTCACGGCATCGGCAGAGGGCGGTCATGTCGTGTTCGCGAAGTCCGGCCGGGAAGCCGACCTCGACGGCGCGACCACGATCCTCGAGGCGGGCGAGGCGGCCGGCATCACGATGCCGTTCGGCTGCCGGATGGGGATCTGCCACACCTGTGTCATCCCGTTGAAGAAGGGCATGGTCAAAGACCTTCGCAACGGGGCGGAATACCAGGAAAACCAGGGCGTCCAGACCTGCGTCACGGCTGCTGCCGGTGACTGCGTACTCGAGATCTGAGGGATCACAACACATGGCTATCTCTGATGTTGCATCGTTCGCCCACCTCAGCGCCGCGGACGTTGAAGCTCTCGGTGGCGAGTTCGACGCGATCCGCCGCGACATCGAGGCGGTCCGCGGGGAGAAGGACGCGGCCTACATCCGCCGGATGATCTACATCCAGCGGCGGCTGGTCGTGGCCGCTCGCATCACCTTGTTCGCCAGCATGTTCCCGCCGGCCTGGGTCGCGGGGACGGCGATGCTCGCGGCCGGCAAAATCCTGGAAAATATGGAGATCGGCCACAACGTCATGCACGGCCAGTTCGACTGGATGAATGACCCGGAGATCCACTCCGGCACCTGGGAATGGGACACCACCTGCCCGGCCGAGCAGTGGAAGCACTCCCACAACTTCCTGCATCACACCTTCACGAACGTGATCGGCAAGGACAACGACGTCGGCTACGGCATCCTCCGGGTCACCAGCGACCAGAAATGGCACCCGGTCAACCTCGGACAGCCCGTTTACAACGCCCTGCTGGCGCTGCTTTTCGAGTGGGGCGTCGCGCTTCACGACCTCGACATCGAAGCCATCCGAAAGGGCAACAAGGATCCGAAGGAGATGAAGCGCCAGCTCAAGAGCATCGGGCGCAAGGTCCGCCGCCAGGTCGGCAAGGACTACGTGATCTTCCCGCTGCTTGCCGGTCCCGCCTTCGCGACAACACTGTCAGCGAACTTCACGGCGAACATCGCCCGCAACCTGTGGTCGTATCTCATCATCTTCTGCGGCCACTTCCCGGACGGCGCCGAGAAGTTCGACGAGGAGCAGCTCGAGCACGAGACCAAGGCTGAGTGGTACCTCCGCCAGCTACTCGGCTCGGCTAACTTCGAAGGCAGCCGCCTCCTGCACGTCATGGCGGGCAGTCTCGGCTACCAGATCGAGCACCACCTGTTCCCGGATCTGCCGTGCAACCGCTATCCGGAGATGAGCGTACGGGTGAAGGCGCTCTGCGAGAAGTACAACCTGCCCTACACGACCGGTCCGCTGCACCGCCAGTATGGCCAGGTGCTGCGCACCTTGATGAAACTCAGCCTGCCGAATAAGCCGGCGGCACCCGCACCGCAACGGCCGGCACGCGTAGGCCGGCCGAGCCCCGAAGAACTCCGCCAGCACCGGGGCCCGATCCCGCCGCAGGCCGCCGTCGCCTAGTGAAGTCCCGGCCCGTGACGGTCGCGCGGCACGCATTCCAGCGGGCCGGCGGCGTTACTTGCCGTAATCGTAGAAACCGCGTCCGGTCTTCCGGCCGAGCCTGCCCGCGGCGATCATCCGCCGCAGCAGCGGCGGCGGCGCGTACTCCTCGCGCTTGAACTCCTCGTACATCGAGTTGCCGACGGAGTAGACGACGTCGAGGCCGACCATGTCGGCCACGGTGAGCGGACCCATCGGGTGACCGGCGCCGAGACGCATGCCGTCGTCGATATCCTCCGGGCTGGCGAAGCCTTCCTCGTACATCCGGATGGCCGCATTGACGTACCCGATCAGCAGGAAATTGACGATGAAGCCCGACCGGTCCTTGGTTCGGATGGGGTGCTTGCCCATTTTTCTGGCGAACGCGAACGCGATATCTGCCGTCTCCGGGTCGGTGTCCAGCGCGACCACGATTTCGACGAGCTTCATCACCGGAACTGGCGAGAAGAAATGGACTCCGACCACCCGTCCCGGATGCTGCACTTTGCCCGCCAGCTCCGCGATCGGGATGGACGAGGTGTTCGTGGCGATCACGTTGCCCGGGCTGACCAGCTCGTCGAGTTCCTTGATCAGCGATACCTTCAGATCGAGGATCTCCGGGACCGCCTCGATCACGATGTCCGCGCCCGCGACCTCTTTCAGATCCGGGGTGAAGGTGATCCGGGCGAGCACCTCGTCGCGCCGAGCCTCGTCGATCTTGCCGTGTCTGACGGCGCCTGCCAGCGACTTCTCCACCCGTCCCCGGGCGGCATCGAGGAACTCCGGCAGATCGCGGACGACAACGGGCATGCCCGCGGCCGCCGACACCTCGGCGATGCCCGCACCCATGAACCCGCCCCCCACGACGGCGACAGAGTTGATTTCTCGCGGCATGGCTGCACACCTCCGCCGGATAGGCCAGATCTGCTTATGTCACGTCACATCAGAACGTACCGCTGAGTGCCTGGTGAGCCGTTGTGCGGTGGCACCGGAGTCAGGTGCGCGGATTGTCCGCGGCTCCATCGCCAGCCCGCACCTGCTCCAACCCGATAATCCGCTGCGGGTAGTTCTTGGTGAACACCAGCGACCGCAGCCAGACGAGCAGCGTACTGAGCCGGTTCCCCCAGCCGATCAGGTAGAGCACGTGGACGAAACCCCACATCAGGTACCCGGCGGAACCGGTGAACCGGATGCCGAACGCGTCTGCCACGGCCGCCCGGTAGCCGATGGTGGCCATGCTCCCCTTGTCGAAGTACTTGAACGGAGGCACGTTCCCGTCCCCCTCGAGCCGGGCCCTGATCACCTTGCCGACGTACTGTCCCTCCTGGATCGCGGGCTGGGCCACACTGGGCAGCTTGTTCAGCGACACCATGTCGCCGATCGCGAACACATCGGGATGGCCAGGCAGCGTGCAGTCGGGCAGCACTACGACCCGCCCGGCGCGGTCGGTTTCCGTGCCGGCCGCCTCGGCGAGCATGCGGCCCAGCGGTGACGCCTGGACCCCCGCCGCCCAGATCTTGGTGCGGGCATGGATCTTCTCAACCCCGGCCGCGCTCTTCAGCGTGATGCTGTCGGCGTCCATGTCGGTGGCCGTGGTGTCCGTCCGCACCTCGACCCCCAGCTTGACCAGGTGCTTTCGGGCGTAGCGCTGGAGCTTCGGATGGAACGGGCCGAGGACCGCGGGACCGGCCTCGACCAGGATGACCCGGATCTCCCTGGCCGTGTCCACCCAGCGGTACTCACGCGGCAGCACCCTTTTCGCGAGCTCGGCCACCTGGCCGACCAATTCCACCCCCGTTGGCCCGGCACCGACCACGACGAAGGTCAGCAGTGCCCTACGCAGCGATGGATCCGGGACCGTCTCGGCGACCTCGAACGCGGACAGGATGTGACCGCGCAGCTTGCGGGCATCCTCAAGGGTTTTCATTCCCGGCGCGAAGCGGCCCCAGTGGTCGTTGCCGAAGTACGCATGCGTCGCGCCGCCCGCCACGACCAGGGTGTCGTAGCGCCGGTGCAGCCTGCGACCGTCCGGCGTCACCGCGTAGACGAAATGCTTGTCCAGGTCGAAGTGCGTGACGTCGGCCAGGACGGTCCTGGCGTTGTTCTGATTCTTGATCACCCGGCGCAGCGGCGGCGCGATCAGGCCCTCGCTCAGCAGCCCGGCGGCCACCTGGTAGAGCAGCGGCTGGAACAGATGATGGTTGGTCCGGTCCGCGATGGTCACGTCCACGTCGGCGTCCGTCAGTGCCTTCGCCACGTTCACCCCGCCGAACCCGCCGCCCACCACGAGCACCTGATGCCGTCCGCTCGTCTCGGGTGCGAGAGTGGAGCCACTGGCGTGATCCGTCATCGGCATCGCCCCGCCCTTCGCTGGCGTCGATCCCTGCCTCGTGACGGTCTTGAGCGTAGGCCGGGCGACCGCCCCCGCCATTAGCCTCGCCGACCGTTTTGCGTCCGTTGTATTAGTCCCGCGGACATCGGCGATGGACAGGGCGACCACGTTGTGCGCGGCCACAGCAGGTTCGCCATCGGGTTGTCGCGCCAGCCATGGACCGTGTGGGCCCGGCGGAGCAGGCTCGGTGAGGTATTCCTATTGGAACGGTGGCTCAACATGATCAACGACGCGAACCACCGCCGGCCACCGGAGGCAACTCGTGGCGGTCGCGCTGTCCGGGCGGAAGGGGCAAGCTCATGGCTGACGCGGTAATCGTGGCCGCGACCCGATCGCCGATCGGCCGCGCGTTCAAGGGGTCGCTGAAGGGCCTGCGGCCGGACGACCTGACCGTCGCCATCGTGCGCGCGGCGCTGGACAAGGTGCCGCAGCTCGACCCGTCGGACGTCGAGGACCTGATGCTGGGCTGCGGCCTGCCCGGTGGCGAGTCGGGGTTCAACATGGCCCGGGCGACCGCTGTGCTGCTCGGTTACGACGACCTTCCCGGCACCACGATCACCCGCTACTGCGCGTCGTCTCTGCAGACCACCCGGATGGCCATGCATGCGATCAAGGCCGGCGAGGGCGAGGTGTTCATCTCCGCCGGTGTGGAGACGGTCAGCCGACAAGTCAAGGGCAGCAGCGACTCGCTTCCTGACACCATGAACCCGCTGTTCGGCGAGGCCAGCGCGCGCACCGCCACCGCGGCCGCCGGCGGCACCGCTGGCTGGCACGACCCGCGGGAAGACGGTGTGCTGCCCGACGCCTACATCGCCATGGGGCAGACGGCGGAGAACGTGGCGTCGATCTGCGGTATCAGCAGAGCTGAGCAGGACGAGTTCGCGGTCCGCTCGCAGAACCTCGCCGAGCAGGCAATCAAGAATGGCTTCTACGCGCGCGAGATCACGCCGGTCGAACTGCCGGACGGCACCACCGTGGACCGCGACGACGGCCCTCGCCCGGGTGTCACCTTCGACGCCGTCAGCGCGCTCAAGCCCGTATTCCGCCCGGACGGGACGGTTACCGCCGCCAACTGCTGCCCGCTCAATGACGGCGCGGCCGCGGTCGTGGTTATGAGCGACCGCAAGGCACGCGACCTCGGGATCACCCCGCTCGCCCGGATCGCCGCCACCGGGGTGAGCGCGCTGTCTCCGGAAATCATGGGCCTCGGCCCTGTCGAGGCGACCAGGCGGGCGATGCGGCGCGTCGGCATGACGATCTCCGACATCGACCTGGTCGAGATCAACGAGGCGTTCGCTGCGCAGGTGATTCCCTCCTACCGCGAACTCGGCATCGACATCGACCGGCTCAACGTGCACGGCGGCGCCATCGCGCTCGGCCATCCGTTCGGCATGACCGGCGCCCGGATCACCGCCACCCTGCTCAATGGGCTGGTCGCCACGAACAAGACCGTCGGCCTCGAAACCATGTGCATCGGCGGCGGCCAGGGCATGGCGATGATCGTCGAGCGGCTCAACTAGTCCGTGTCCCGGACCCCGCCCAAGCTGGACCACGACGCCCTGGTCGCTGCCCAGCGGGTAACCCTGGGGGCGCCGAAACGGCGGTGCTCGCTCGCCGCCAGGGCGCTGTTCGCCGGGATGGACGTCATCTACGGGAGAAAGCGAACCCTGTCCAAGTTCAAGGTGCTCGAACTCATCGCGCGGGTTCCCTACCAGACCTGGGAGCAGGTCGCCTACGTGGCAGTGACCCATACGCACCGGCGCACCGACCTCGCGCGACGCATTCATGAGCGCATCCTGGACGCCCGCGGTCAGCAGGACAACGAACTGCTTCACCTGCTCATCCTCGAGGAGCGGATCGCGAGGTCAGGGAACCATGAATCGAGGCTGAAGTTCTTCTGGCTGCCGCAGGCCATTGCGTATGCCTACTACCAGTGGTCGTGGATGCTGTACGTCGTGCGGCCGATCTGGAGCCACCGGCTCAATGCAGACTTCGAAGACCACGCCGAGCGCGAGTACATGCAGCTCGTCGCCGAGCATCCCGAGTGGGAGAACGAGCCGTTCGAATCGGCCTTCTGCGCGGACTACGGGCAATTCGACTCGCTCGCCGACATGTTCCGCCAGATCGGGCACGATGAGCGGTTCCACAAGCAGGAAAGCATCGACCTGATTCACCGCGCCCGCTTCAGGTAGCGGGTGATCACGGTGGCGCGTGACGTCGAGCTGTCGTCGGTCATGACTCGATGTTGTGCGCCATCACCGCGGATCCGACGCCGTGTTGTCGCACCAGCCATCGACGGCCCCCGCCGGGGAGGGCAATGTCATAGCGAACGCTGGCTCACCGGGCGCAGCGATCCGGAGAAGCTAAGCCCGGCCGAGCTCGGCGCAACCGGGCTGGCTCCGCTGGCTGACGCGCCCGGCACCTATGTCTTCGAGAGCTGAGATTCACGAAGAACCGAAAGGATCTGGTCACGATGCCGGACACGCCGATCGCACAGCAGTCCAAAGCAGCCATCACGCGGATCAATCAGCTAACTGAGCGAATGCTGACGGCCGCCAGGAACGCCGGCGGCGGGTTGGCCGGCGCGCACGAGAAGGCCCTGCGCAGCCTGGCCGACAACCCTGCCGACCTGAAGCAGTCCCTGGAATGGGTGCAGGCGCTTGCCGCCGTTCACGCGAAGTTCATCGAAGAGGCGACCGGCGCGCTCGCCAAGACAGCCGGCGAGGCCGCTTCGGACGTTCCCGTGACCGGGATGCTTGACGAGGCCGCCGCGCAGCGGATCCGCGGTCTGAACAAGCAGGTCCTCGCCCGGGCCAGCGCCGTCGGCACGAGCGCGGTCGACGACTACGAGAAAGCCCTGCAGGACATGGCCGACTTCGAAACCAAGATCGCGGGCGGCAGCCAGCTTGACTGGCTGCAAGCCGTCGCCCGCGCGCACGCCACGTTCGTGACCGACCTGGCCTCGATGTACGCCAACGCGATCAGGGCCGGCCTGCCTAACTAGCCAGATTGCAGCGCGATGACCACCCACTTGAGCAAGCCGGCCGACCTGCTCGGCATGGTCGGCCAGGAGATCGGGACGGGCGAGTGGCATGCGATCACCCAGCACCAGGTGAACATCTTCGCCGACGCCACACATGACCATCAGTGGATCCATGTCGAGCCCGAGCGCGCCGCGAAGGGTCCCTACGGGGGCCCGATCGCGCATGGTTACCTGACGTTGTCGTTCTGTCCGGCGTTTCTCGACGACGTCCTCAAGATCGACGCGGTGACGGCCGCCGTCAACTACGGCGTCAACAGGGTTCGCTTCCCGGCACCGGTGCCAGTCGGCAGCAGGATACGCGGGCACGTGACGCTGGTTTCCGCCAACCAGAAGCAGGCCGGCCTGGAGTGCGCGTTCGGGGTTCTCGTCGAGCTTGAGGGGTCGGATCGCCCGGCCTGCGTCATCGAGACGGTCGTGATCTACCGATAGTGCCGCCAATCACCAAGCGCAGGAGTAAATAACCAAGGGAGCGCGGTCCGATGAGCATCAGATCCATTGTCCCGACTGCCCGGTCCGGGTCGACGGGCAAGCTCGTGTCGGCGAGGGAGGCCGTCCGGCTCATCCGCGTCGGCGACACGGTCGCCCTCGGCGGGTTCTTCGGCATCGGCCTGGCCGTTGAGGTCATTCACGAGCTGGGCGCGCTGTTCGAGGCCACCGACGCGGAGTCGGTAACCCTCGGCAAACCGCGCGATCTGACCCTGGTGTTCTGCGTCAGCCCGGGCGACAGCCAGTCCGGTGGCGCCAATCGGCTGGCCCAGCCCGGCCTGGTCAAGCGGGCCATTGGCGGGCACTGGACCGGCGTACCCGCGCTGTACCAGCTCGTCGGCGGCAACCAGATCGAGGGCTACAACATCCCGCTCGGCCCGATGTCGCACCTCTACCGGGATATCGCCGCTGGCAAACCCGGCCACCTGTCCCGGGTCGGGCTCGGCACGTTCGCCGATCCGCGTGTCAGCGGCGGCAAGCTGAATGAGATGACGACAGAGGACCTCGTCGAGCTGGTGCAGATCGGCGGCGAGGAGTACCTGTTCTACAAGGCCTTCCCGATCAACACCGCGATCATTCGCGGCACCACCGCCGACCCGGCCGGCAACATCACGATGGAGCGGGAGGCGCTGACCAGCGACACGCTGTCGCTGGCGATGGCGGCGCACAACTCCGGGGGGCTGGTGATCGCACAGGTCGAGCGCGTCGCCGACGTGAACACCCTCAACCCGCGCCAGGTGAAGATACCCGGCATACTGGTCGATTGCGTCGTGGTGGCGACGGACCCGGGAAACCACCCGCAGACCTGGGCCGCCCCCTACAGCCCGGCCTTCGCGGCCGAGGTGCGGGTCCCGCTGACATCGCTCGCGCCGATGCCGATGAGCGATCGCAAGATCATCGCCCGGCGCGCCGCCATGGAGCTGCGGCCGAACAGCGTGGTGAACCTCGGCGTCGGTATCCCCGAAGGGGTCGCCTCGGTGGCCGCCGAGGAGAAGATCGCCGACCTGATGACGCTGACTGGCGAGCCCGGCGTCATCGGCGGCATCCCGGCCGGCGGTGCCGCGTTCGGTGCGGCCACTAACCCGCAGGCGGTCATCGACATGCCCTATCAGTTCGACTTCTACGACGGCGGCGGTCTCGACGCGGCGTTTCTCGGGCTCGCCCAAGCCGACAGGGAAGGCAACATCAACGTATCGAGGTTCGGCCCGCGGATGGCCGGCGCGGGCGGGTTCATCAACATCAGCCAGAACGCGAAGAAGGTGCTGTTCCTCGGCACCTTCACCGCGGGCGACCTCGAGGTCTCGGTCGTCGAGGGCAAGCTGCTGATCGAGCGCGACGGACAGTACCAGAAGTTCGTCGAGGAGGTCGGGCACCGGACATTCTCCGGGCCGCACGCCGCACAGCAGGAAATGGACGTCTTCTATATTACCGAACGGTGCGTATTCCGGCTCACCGCGGAAGGGCTGGAGTTGACGGAGGTCGCCCCCGGCATCGACATCGAACGCGACATCCTCGCCAAGATGGCGTTCAAGCCGATCGTGAACAAGCCGCGCGAGATGGACCGCCGGATCTTCCGGTCCGACCCGATGGGCCTCCGGGAGGACATGCTGCGGCTGCCCCTCGACGCGCGGCTCAACTACGACCACGAGCGCAACATCCTGTACCTGAACTTCGAGGATCTCCAGGTAAAGTCGATGCAGGTCATCCGGGATGTGGTGGGGAAGATCCGGGAGCTCTGCGAGCCACTTGGCCACAAGGTCTACGCCGTGGTCAACTATGACGGCTTCGAGCTCGATAGCGACCTCGAGGACGCCTACCTCGACGCCGTGCAGGACATCGACGACACCTACTTCCACGGCGTCACCCGGTTCACTACCAGCGCGTTCATGCGCGCCAAGCTGGGCGGCGCGCTCGAATCGCGTGGCGTCGCGCCGCACATCTACGAATCCGAGAGCGAAGCCACGGCCGCCGTGCGCACCACCGTGCCGCGCCAGGAGTAACCGTGCCTCACCCGGCCGTCGCGGCCGTATGTGCCAGATCACCCCGGCGGGTCCCAGTCGTTGTCGCCCGGCACCTCGACACGGCGATCCGGGCGCGTTACGTTGCCGTCGATCGGCTCGACAGGAGGGCTCGGCTATGACGACAACGGTCACTGCGCTGGCACAGGACATCGGGCTCGCCCGTGAGACCGACTACTACCTGATGAAGGAGCAGCTCACCCAGGACGAGGTTGACCTGCTGTACAAGGTGCGGAAGTTCGCCGAAACCGAGGTACTTCCGGTCGTCAACCCGTACTGGGAGCGGGGCGAGTTCCCGTTCGAGCTGGTGCCCAGGCTCGCCGAGCTGAACATCATCGGCGACACCATGGCGGGCTACGGCACCACGCCGATGTCGGCCGTCGGCTCGGGACTGGTGGCTTACGAGCTGAGCCGCGTCGACGGCAGCATCGCGACGTTCTTCAGCGTGCACGTCGGGCTCGCGATGCAGTCGATCTACCTGCTCGGCTCGGACGAGCAGAAGCAGCGCTGGCTACCGCCGATGGCCAGGCTGGAGAAGGTCGGGGCGTTCGCGCTCACCGAGCCCGAACACGGCTCCGACTCGGTCATCCTTGAGGCCACCGCCCGGCGCGACGGCGCCGAGTGGGTGCTCAACGGCCGTAAACGCTGGCCCGGCAACGCCGTGTGGTGCGACGTGATCGTTGTCTTCGCCCGTGACATGGAGGACGGACAGGTCAAGGCGTTCGTCGTGGAGAAGGACAACCCCGGCTACGCCGCGTCCAAGATCGAGGGCAAGGTCTCGCTGAGGCTGGTGCAGAACGCGGACATCACCCTTGACAACTGCCGCGTCTCCGAAGATGCCCGGCTGCAGAACTGCAACTCGTTTGCCGACGTCGCCAGGGTTCTCAAGGGCACCCGCAACACCGTTGCCTGGGCGTCGGCCGGACACGGGGTCGCGGCTTACGATATCGCCCTCAACTACGCTCAGCGGCGGACCCAGTTCGGCCGGCTGATCGCGAAGAACCAGATGATCCAGTCGGTGCTCGTCGAGATGCTCGGCGAGATCACCGCCATGCAGCTCTACTGCATCCGGCTTGGGCGGCTGATCGACGACGGCAAGATGAGCGACACGATGGCCTCCCTGGCCAAGTACTTCTGCTCGGTCAAGGCACGTCATGTCTGCCGGCTGGCGCGTGACGTGCTCGGCGGCAACGGGATCCTGCTGGATTTCCACGTGATGCGCCACGTGTGCGACATGGAGGCGCTCGTCACCTACGAGGGCACCGCGGAGATCCAGGCGCTCATCGTCGGCCGCGAAATCACCGGGCAGAGCGCCTTCGCCTAACGGGATCGCTACACGCCTAGCCCACGGCCGGCTCGGGCAGCCTGCGGAGCGCCTCCAGGGCGACGAACAGTTCCGCCGACGCTCTGGGGTCCTGCAGCGAGCGGCCCGTCTGACGCTCGATGCGGCGCAGCCGGTGGCGCACCGTGTTGGGGTGGCAGAACAGGTGCTTTGCCGCCTCGCTCATGGAGCCCTGGAACGCGAAGAACGTAGCGAGGGTGCTCAGGAGCATGTCCCGCTCGTCCGGATTGATGTCCAGCAACGGCCCGAGGATCGTCTTCGTGATCCGGTAGGAGGTCATCGGGGAGCTGACCACGAGAACAGGCAGCGGGGCGTCATCGAACACGTTCACCACCGGGTCATCCGGCCGCGAGCTGGCCAGGGCGATCCGGGCGAGATGCAGCGCCTGCGACGTGCGTTCGAGCCCGGTGTACACCGGGCTCACCCCCACCCTGGCCACCGTGCCCGAACGCAGGATCTCCACCAGGGCTGACATGTTCCGGTGCGATCTCAGCGACACGATCCCCACCTGGAACTCGGGCAACAGCTGCCAGGCCGACCCGATTCCCCGCACGTGCAGGCGGGTCTCGACACACGGCAACACCGGCCGGGCCACTGCCGGGACTTCCGCGGCCACGACGGCGAACACACCCTGGTAGGGAAGCCCCAGCAGGTCGGCCGCCTCCCACACCGTTGCCGTGTCGGCGATCCGCCCGTCGAGCAGCGCCTGCACCAGTGCCGATCGTTCCTGATCCTGGTGAAGGACCTGCTCGGCTAGCGCGTCCCGGTAGGCCGTGGCCAGTTCCGTGGTGAACAGGGTGGTCAGCATCCACACCTCGGATGCGACGCCCACCAGTTCGGCGTCCGACACGATCCCTGTCTCGTGTGCCGCCGCGACGAGAGCGTCCCAGATGAACCCGAAGCCGGCCTGGAACGAGCTCTGCACGGCGGCGAGCGGTGCCCCCTGCTCGGCCCGCCGCCGGCCGGTTCGGCGCGGGGCGGCCAGGTCGGGCGGCCCCGCGTGGCCGAGATTGCTAACTACGAACGTGATGCTGTCCTGCATCGACTGGTGCAGATCATCGACGGGAACCACGCGGTCGTCGCCGTAGATGTCATTCTGCCTGCCGTCGGTTTCACTCTGCTTCAGCACGCGATCGAGTAGCTCGTCGGCAAGCGCAAACAACCGGCCGAGCAGCGCCGACGCGAGTGCCGCGCCTCTCGGACCTGAGATGTTCGCATCCTGCTCTCGCATCAGCCTCTGGCTCCTGACCCCGGCCGCGTCGTCAGCGACCCAGCCGCCCCGTCTCTCCGCTCCGGCCTTTCACGGGCGGTCGCGCAGCCGGTCCCGCAGCACGGACTTGCCGATCTTGCCGATCGCGTTCGCTGGTCGGCGACGCAGGCTCCCTGCGGGTCGGCCTTCGCCCTCTGATCCGGAATGGCTGCTGCGGTCACGGGCGGGCACCTTCCTCGTCGCCCCGAGCGTAGGGCGGTCGCCGGGCGCTGCCATTGGTCGCGCGTCACCGAACTCGCGCGGTTTGTCGTGCCCGAGCCACGATGCGACGCGGGCGATGACACGACTGATCAACATCGAAATCGGCGCTGCTGCAGCGGATGCAGGCCATCACCGGGCATGACTTCGCCGATCCCCAGCTGCCTGGTCGAACTGAAGCTGGCGCTGCGGGCCGCGGCCCTGATGCCCAGCCCGGACGAGCTCGACCAGCGCAATCCCTGAGTAGTCCGCTTCGAACTACTTGTGCACGCGCACAGCGTGAGCGCCGCAAGAGTGGCGCCGTGACCATGGTCACTGGTCGTAGGCAATGCGACACTCAGGCACCATCTGGACTGGCCGCTGGTAACCAGGTTGTCGAGAGGACTTCCCGTGACGGAGCATCATCGTTCACCAGACGATTCGGACTCACCGTCCGGCGGCCTCGGCCGCCGCCGGTTCCTGGGCTATCTCCTCGCCGCTCCCACGCTGGCGGTAGGAGTACAGCTCATCCCCGGGCTAGCTGGACCGCAGGCGGCCGACGCCGCGATCATCACGCCACCGGAGCCGGAAGAGATCTTCGATCTCGGCGACGCCCAGAACCTGGCGGCCGCGGCGACCTCCGGCCTGATCACCGTGGTGGTCAACACCGACGGGACGGCGTCCTTCGCGGCGATCCGGACCGAAGTGGGCCAGGGCATGACGACCGCGATCGCGATGATGATCGCCGAGTACATGGACCTGGACATGGACCAGGTGACAGTCACGCTGGCGGATGCGCGCCCGGAGCTGATCTTCAACCAGCTCACCGGCGGCTCCAACTCGATGCGCAGCCAGTACGGCCCGACCTGCGCCGCCGCGGCCCTGGCCAAGCAGCAGATCGTGGCCGCCGCGGCCAGCCGGTGGAACATCGCGCCAGCCAGGCTGCGCACCGAACGCGGCCGGGTGATCCACCCGGACGGGCGCCGCCTCGGCTACGGGGAGCTGGCCACCGAGGCGGCGAGCACCCGGACGCGCCGGGTGACCGTGCCAGACATCAAGGCGGCCAAGAAGTTCAAGATCCTCGGCCACCCGCAAAAGCGCATCGACGCGCTGGAGATCGTGACCGGGCAGAAGACGTTCGGCATGGATATGCAGGTCCCCGGCGCGCTGCCGACCATGGTGGTCAGGCCCCCGACCGTCAACGGGACGGTCGAGTCGCTGAACAACGCCAGCGCGATCCTGGCCCTGCCGGGCATCACCGATGTCGCGGTCATCTCCACCGGGGTGGCGATCCGCGGGAAGACGTTCGGCCAGTGCATCGACGCGATCCAGATAGCCGACGTGACCTGGGGCGCCGGGACGGTGGACAGCGAGTCCGACGCCTCCGTGCTGGCCGCGCTGCAGGCCGCGGCGCCGACACTCCCGATCCCGCCGATCGGCGATCTATTTGTCAAGGGCGAGTTCACCTTCTACTTCGCCAGCAACACCCCGCTGGAGCCGGACTGGGCCATCGCGGACGTGCAGGCCGGCAGCGTGGAGATCTGGGCGCCGCTCAAGGTGCCGATCGACGCGGCCGAGGACTTCGCCCTGATGCTGGGGCTGCCGCAGTCCGCCGTCACAGTGCACGTCGTCTCAGCCGGCGGGTCGTTCGGCCGACACCTGTTCCACGACTGCGCCACCGAGGCGATCGAGGCGTCCCAGGCGATGGGCAAGCCGGTCAAGCTGATGTGGTCGCGCACCGACACCTTCCGCCAGGGTCGCACCCATCCGATGTGCATCTCCCAGGTCCTGGCGACCACGCTGCTGGGCAACGTGGTCACCTACACGCAACTGCACACCAGCGTGCAGACCGACTTCAGTCACGGCCTGGGCGAAATCCTCACCGCGACGGCCGGCAGCCTGCCGGTGGCGAACCTGGGCCTGTCCGAGACAATCTTCGAGCTGACCGAGTCCTCGCCCTATAACTTCGGCGTCACCGCGCAGCTGCTCAACGAGATCCAGCTGGAGTTCAACACCGGCAGCATGCGCAACATCTACTCACCCAACGTCGTGACCGCCCAGGAACTGATCGTGGACCAGATCGCCGCCCAGTTCGGCCAGGATCCGGTGGCGTTCCGGCAGGCGTTCCTCAAGGACAGCAGCGTGCTCGCGGCGCTCAACAAGGTGGCCGAGGTGGGCGACTGGGGCCGCACGATGCCCGCACACTGCGCCCAGGGGATCGCCGTGCACTCGGAGTACCAGGCGGGTATCGCGGTGCTGGCCGAGATCAACTGCACCCCGCACGTGGTGAACCGCAAGATTCAGGACGGGGTCGGCGGCCCGCGGGTCACCAAGGTGGTGATCGTGGTCGATCCGGGCTTCGCCATCAACCCGCTCGGCTTCGAGGCACAGATGATCGGCGGCGTGGAGGACGGCATCGCGATGGCGCTGACCGCCAGCCTGCACATCCAGGACGGCCTCATCCTGGAAGGCAGCTGGGACAACTTCTTCTACACCCGGGAATGGAACACTCCCCCCGAGATCCAGGTCGTGTTGCTGCCGAACACGTCGAACTCGCCGTGCGGCGCGGGCGAGCTGGCCGTGGCGCCCACGATGGCCGCGGTGGCGTGCGCCTACGCCCGCGCCACCGGCACCATGCCGACCTCGTTCCCGATCAACCACAGCGGGCCGCTGGGCTTCACGCCGCTCCCGACGACGCCCTCCACCCCGCAGTCACCCACCAACGGCCTCAAGTTCGCCCAGTGAATTAGCACTGTGAAGGAGCCCTCTGTGCCTACCTATTCGTTCATCCTCAACGGCGAGAAGGGCCGCGAGATCACCGAAGAGGACCTGGACGGGATCCGCAACATCTGCCGGTGCGGCACCTACTACCGGATCCGCGAAGCGATCGTCGCAGGCGCCAAGAACATGTGAGGCCTCCGCCTCCCCGCCAGCCTGACTGTGCCGGCGGAACCATGGCCCGCGACAGCCTTGTGACGAGCGGCCAATGGAAGATCGCGCGCCGCGGCCTACGCTTCGGGCTGGAGGACGGAGATCATGAGCCCCGACAGCGACGAAATCAGGTCAGCGGCCACAGATGCCGCGGCGGCGCCCCTGGACCTGCTGCTCACCGATGCGGCCCTGGGCATGCTGCGCCGGATGAGCCCAGGCGGCCCCGGCCTGCGCCTGGCCGCGGCCCTGGCGGCCAGGCCCCGGCTGGTCGCCGGCCGGGGACGCCAGTTGCTCGGCGAGCTGACCCGCGTCGCGGTGGGCAGTTCGCAGGTGGAGCCGTCGCGGCGGGACCGCCGGTTCACCGACCCAGGATGGGCGGGCAATCCACTGCTGCGCCGCACCATGCAGGCCTACCTGGCCACCGCGCAGACCGCGCAGGGCGTGGTGGCCGAGGCCGGCCTGGACGAGCCGGATTCCGAACGGGTCGGCTTCATGCTGACCAACTTGATCGACGCGCTGGCCCCGAGCAACAACCCGCTGCTCAATCCCGCGGCCGTGAAGGCCGCCGTCGAGACCGGCGGCGGCAGCGCCGTGACGGGCCTGCGGAACTTCCTCAGTGACATGGCGGTCTCCCCCCGGATACCGTCCATGGTCGAGCCGGACGCCTTCCAGGTGGGCGTGGATCTCGCCGTCACGCCCGGGTCGGTGGTCCTGCGGACGCCGGTGTTCGAGCTGATCCAGTACAGCCCGGCCACCCCCGCCGTCCGGCAGATCCCGCTGGTGATCGTCCCGCCGACGATCAACAAGTTCTACGTAATGGACCTGGCCCCCGGACGGAGCATGACGGAATTCCTGGTCGGCAGCGGCCTACAGGTGTTCACGATTTCCTGGCGCAACCCGGATGCCCGGCATGCGAAATGGGATTTCAACACCTACGGGCAGGCCGTCCTGGACGCCATGGACGCGGCGGAGCGGATCACCGGCAGCGAGCAGACCGCGCTCATGGGCGCGTGCTCCGGCGGCATCATCGCCTCCATGGTGGCCGCGCACCTGGCGCACAGCGGCCAGCAGGACCGGCTCGCCGCATTCACCCTGATGGTCACCGTGCTGGACGAGGCGCGGGCGGGCCTGGCCAGCGCCGTCATCGACGAGCGCACCGCCCGGCTGGCCGCGGCCTCGTCCCGGGCCCGCGGCTACCTGGACGGCAGGTCGCTGGCCGAGGTGTTCGCCTGGCTGCGGCCCAACGACCTGATCTGGAACTACTGGGTCAACAACTACCTGCTCGGACGCAAGCCGCCGGCCTTCGACATCTTGTTCTGGAATGCGGACACCACCCGGATGACCGCCGGCCTGCACCGGGATTTCCTCCGGATGGGCGCCACGAATGCGCTGGTCAAGCCGGGCGGGGTGAGCATGCTCGGCTCGCCAGTGGACCTGGCGCTGGTCGACCGCGACACCTACATGGTCGCCGGGATTACCGACCACATCTGCCCCTGGCAGAGCTGCTACCGGTCCACCCAGCTGCTGTCGGGCCACCACCGCTTCGTGCTGTCCACCAGCGGGCACGTCGCCGCGATGGTCAACCCCCCGGGGAACGAGAAGGCCAGGTACCAGGTGGCCAAGGACTCCCCCGAGGACCCGCAGGAATGGCTGCGGCACGCCGAGACCTGCCAGGGCTCCTGGTGGCCGGACTACGCGAGTTGGCTGGCCGAGCGCTGCGGCGACGAAAAGGCCGCCCCTGAGGAGCTGGGGGGCGGCGGGCTAGCACCGATCGCCGGCGCGCCGGGAACGTATGTCTATGACCGTTGACCAGTCCCGTCCAGGACCGGCCGGGGAAAACCACGCGGGATCTGGCCTGGGCCGGGTGTTCAGCCGGCCACGGCGGACCAGCCCCACCGAGCGGATGAGGATCCTGACGGTGGGCGGCCGGGCCCTGCGCGTCTCGGTGCGGGAGGGGACCCCGAGCTGGCCGCCCCTGCTGCTGTGCAACGGCATCGGGGCCAGCCTGGAGCTGCTTCAGCCGTTCGCCGACGCACTCGATCCGCAGCGTCCGGTCATCCGGTTCGACATGCCGGGCGTCGGCGGCTCGCCGGCCCCGGTCATCCCCTACCACCTGACCACGCTGCCCTCGCTATTGGCCGGCCTGCTCGACCAGCTCGGCTACCAGCAGGCCGACGTGCTGGGCATTTCCTGGGGCGGCGGACTCGCGCAGCAGTTCGCGCTGAGCCGCCCCGAGCGGGTGCGCCGGCTGGTGCTGGTGGCCACCGGGCCGGGCACGCTGATGGTCCCCGGCCCGCCGAACGTCCTGCTGCGCATGCTCTCGCCCCGCCGCCACCGGGACCCGGAATACGCGGCCCGCGTCGCCGGCGAGCTGTACGGGGGCAGCGCGCGGGAAGACCCGATAGTGGCCCGGGACCTGCTGCACGCCACCACGCGCCTGGGCCCGGCCCGGGGCTACTACTACCAGCTGCTCGCCGGACTGGGGTGGACCAGCCTGCCGCTGCTGCCCAGGCTGCGGCAGCCCACTCTGATCCTCGCCGGGGACGACGACCCGATCATCCCGGTTGTCAACGCGCGCATTATGCACTGGCTGATCCGCCGCAGTGAGCTGTACATCTATCCCGGCGGTCACCTCGAGCTGGCCGCGAACCCGGAGCGCCTGGCCAAAACCGTGCAGGGGTTCCTCGACGCCGACCTCGCCGCTGAGGAGAGTCAGCCATGAGCCATGAGCCATGAGCCAGGTGACGGGCGAGCACCTCGGTGAATCCCTCGGGACGGACTTCTTCTCCGTCCGCGAGCAGTTCACCAACGAGCAATGGTCGCACTTCATCACCGGCGTCTTCACCTAGCTGCCACGGCCGGCTGTAGTACAGACACGCCGAGCCAGTGGCTCACCTGCAACGCAAGCTCCACGTCGTGGCGGTCCCCGCCGACTGGCCGGCCGAGGCTCGCCTCGGCCTTGCGGATCCGGTACTGGACGGTGTTCTTGTGCAGCGTCAGCTGCTCGGCGGTGGCCTTGTAGCTGCCTCCGCTCTGCAGGAAGACCAGCAGGGTCTCACGCAGCCGGGCGTGCTGCTCATCGTCGGTAGCCAGGCCCGCCAGCGTGCTGAGCACCCAGCCTCGCAGCAGCTCGGTGGACCCGAGCATCATGGCGACGGGCGCGACCTCGCTGAACGCCACCGCCCGTGGAGCGGCCGGCCCAACGGCGAGCGCGACCGCCTGCGCCGCCACGGCCTGCTGATGGGTCAGGCGAAACCCGGTGATCCCCTTCGCCGCATCGCCGAACGCGAAATGCAGGTCGCCGTCGAGGCCAGCCGTGCTGGCCGCCGCGGCGTCGAACGTGTCCCGGATCCCCAGCGGCAGCCACGCCCACGCACTCGCCTCGTCACGCGGGAGGAACACAGGATCACCCGAGCAGGCCGCCTGCCCCGCCACCTGGCCGACCGCTCGGTCCAGCCTGGTGATGTTGTCCACGCCGGCCACTGAGTCGTCCGCCCAGCACACCACGCCCAGGTGGTACTGGCGCAGCCGGTAACCGAGGGTGGCCTCCACAGAGCGTACGTCGATCCGCGCCGCCGACAGCAGGTCACGTATCCGGGCAGCCCGGACGGTGCTGCGGTTCCGGAGCCAGTTCTCCCGTTCCTGGGTATAGGACGCGACGATCTCCTCAGAGGTCTGGTCGACGTAACCAGCCACGATCTCGGTCATGCTCAACGTTGCGGTAATGATCATCTGGGCGTCCTCTGCCTGCCGGGCCAGCTCCCTGAACATCCAGTCCAGGAAGCACGTGTGCCCGAGCCGGTAGGCGCGCAGCAGCACAGTCAGCGGCGTGCCGCGCTGCGCCTGCCGGCGCGCGTATTCCAGGGACACGGCCGGGGCTTCCACTGCTGCCAGCTCGATCTGGTGCCGCATGACCTGCAGGCAGGTGTCGACGTTGCTGTACACGCTCGATCCGAACAGGGCCAGCACCGGCTTGTCCTCGCGGAGCTGCGGGATTTCCCGGAGTATCACCTGGTAGACATCCTCGCCCACCGCGGTGACCCGGCGGCTCACCACCTCCGCGACGTCGGCCACCAGCCCTGCGACCGTGGGACTATCCATGTCCACCTGCGGATTCTTCCATATTTAGGCCCAGGCAGTGCGTCATGAGCAGGCCGGGATCAGGTGCCTGGCCGCGCCGTCAGTGGAACCCAGGCTTCGCCGCGCTGTGCAGGTGGATGCCCAGCGTGATCTCCCACACCCCGTAGACGAACGTGAACAGGCCGAACAGCAGGGCCAGGGTGACCGCTGTGGGTCGGTACATCATGCGTTCCTCGCCTGGTTAAGCGTCATCGGTACCGCTTGCCTGGAGCCGGCGCCGTGACGCCTCCACTTCGGCCTCGGCGGCGGCGCGGTCGGCCCAGGCCGCGCCCTCGACGCTTTTGCCTGGCTCGAGTTCTTTGTAGATCAGGAAGAAGTGCTCGATCTCCAGCCGGTCGAAGTTGGGCAGGTGGTGGATATCGCGCAGGTGCTCCTGACGCGGGTCGCCGGCCGGCACGCACAGGATCTTGTCATCGCCGCCTTTCTCGTCGGTCATCCGGAACATGCCGATCGGGCGACTGCGGATCAGGCAGCCGGGGAACGTGGGTTCCAGCACCAGTACGAGCGCGTCAAGCGGATCGCCGTCCTCGCCCAGGGTGTCCGGCACGAAGCCGTAGTCGGCCGGGTACTGAGTCGCGGTGAACAACGTGCGGTCCAGCCGGATCCGGCCGCTGGCGTGGTCGACCTCGTATTTGTTGCGGCTGCCCCGCGGAATCTCGATGACGACGTCAAACTCCATCGCTGTCCGCCCGGTCCCTGTCGCGCATGACACTCTCCCAACCGTGAAAATTCTTCTCTCCGAACGGTCCGGGGCTACTCAGGCCGGCGGCGTACTGAGCAGCAGCGGGTAGGCACGGCGGTCGAGCCGACCGGACAGGTCGAGGTGGATGAACTGTTCCTCGGTGTATTCGTCCAAGGCATGCTCGCGGCCGCCTTTGGCCACCGTGGCCACCAGATCCTCGGTGGCGGGACTGCGGATCTCGAACTGGTCGCCAGAGTCGACCCAATCCCCGCCGATGAGCATGGTGTAGTGCCGGGGAGTGTCCATGCCGCCTCCTTCACCGGCCGGTGGGCCGGAATCTGGCCTCTCACGCTAAGCAGCGGCGGACGTCGGAGAAACGTGCTGACAACACGAGGCTCGGCCGCTTCCTCGGTCCGGGAGACCATCGACCCCCTGGACCGCCGGCCAGACAATGAGGGTCTCCTGGCGTCTGCGCGCACGGGTCCTCTGCGGAAGGAGAGCATCGTGACCAACCTCGCAGCGAACCTGGCCGACACGACCCGGGCCCAGGGCGGCCGGGTGGCCGTGCGGGTGGGCCATGCGGCGATGACCTACCGGGGGCTGGACGAGGCCAGCGCCGGTGTGGCCGGACTGCTGCGCGACCGCGGCCTCAAGCTCGGCGACCGGGTCGGGGTCATGCTGCCGAACGTCGCCGAGTTTCTCGTGGTCTACTACGGCGTGCTCCGCGCCGGCGGCGTGGTCGTGCCGATGAACCCGCTGCTCAAGGTCCGGGAGGTTGCCTACTACCTCAGCGACTCCGGGGCCCGGCTGGTCTTCGCGTGGCACGTGTTCGCCGACGAGGCCACCGGCGGCGCCGAGCGCGCGGACGCGGAGGCGGTCATCGTCGATCCCGCCAGCTTCCCCGACCTCGTATCGTCAGCGGCGCCGGACTTCACGGTCACCGGCCGCCGCGACGAGGACACCGCGGTGATCCTCTACACCTCCGGCACGACCGGCCAGCCGAAGGGCGCCGAGCTCACCCACGGCAACCTGATCAGCAACACCGACGTGGCGCGCACTGACGTCGTCCGCGCACATCCCGACGACGTGATCTTCGGCGGACTGCCGCTGTTCCATGTGTTCGGGCAGACGGTCGCGCTCAACGTCGCGGTGGCGTCGGGAGCGTGCCTGAGCCTGCTGCCGCGTTTCGACGCCGGGCAGGCCCTCCAGATCCTCGCCGACCACCGGGTCACCGTCTTCGAAGGCGTGCCGACGATGTACGTGGCGCTGCTGCACCGGCCGGACCGGGCGGACTACGACCTGTCCGCGCTGCGGGTGTGCATCTCCGGCGGCGCGGCCCTGCCGGTCGAGGTGCTGCGCGGCTTCGAAGAGGCGTTCGGCTGCACGGTGCTGGAGGGGTACGGACTGTCCGAGACCTCCCCCATCGCCTCGTTCAACCATCCCGGCCGGGAACGCAAGCCGGGCTCGATCGGCACGCCCGTCCGGGGCGTGCAGATGCGCGTCGTGGACGACTCCGACCACGAGGTGCCGCAGGGTGAGGTGGGTGAGATCGTCATCCGCGGGCCGAACGTGATGAAGGGTTACTGGCACCGGCCCGAGGCGACCGCCGAGGCAATGAGGGGGGAAGGGGAGGCGGGCGGGGGCTGGTTCCACACCGGCGACCTGGCCCGGGTCGACTCCGGCGGCTACTTCTACATCGTGGACCGGAAGAAGGAGCTGGTCATCCGCGGCGGCTACAACGTCTACCCGCGGGAGATCGAGGAGGTGCTCTACGAGCATCCCGCGGTCGCCGAGGCCGCGGTGATCGGCTTGCCGCACCCGGCGCTCGGCGAGGAGGTCGGTGCCGCGGTAGCGCTCAAGCCGGGGACTGACATCACCGCCGAAGAGTTGCGCGACTACGTCAAAGGCCAGGTGGCGGCGTACAAGTACCCGCGCCATGTGTGGATCGTGGACGCGCTGCCCAAAGGGGCAACGGGGAAGATCCTCAAGCGGGAGATCGTTCCGCCAGCTGGGCTGAACGCGGGGTGAAGCTGCTGCTGCTCGCTCCCCCGGGCGCCGGCAAGGGCACTCAGGGCGAGCGACTGGCGGCCCGCTACGGCGCGGCGCACATCGCCGCCGGTGACCTGCTGCGCGCTGAAGCGCGGGCCGAAAGCCGGCTCGGCCGCCAGATCGCCTCGTATCAGGTCCGCGGTGATCTCGTCCCCGACCAGATCGTGCTCGACGTGCTGACGCCGGCCGTCGTTGCGGCCGCCGCCGGCGGGGGGTACATCCTGGACGGCTTCCCGCGGACCCTCCCGCAGGCAACGGCCGCCGCGGAACTCGCGGTCCGGCTCGGCGTGACGCTGGACGCTGTGATCCACTTGTACGCGCCAGACAGCGTGCTGACCCGGCGCCTGCTGGGCCGCGCCGGGCAGGCCGGGCGGGCCGACGACACGGCTGATGTGATCCGGCACCGGCTCCAGGTGTTTGCCGAGACAACAGGCCCGCTCGTCCCCTTCTACCAGGAGCGGGGCATCCTGATCGCGGTAGACGCTGATCAGCCACCCGAGTCCGTCACGGCCGGCATCCAGGACCAGCTGACCAGGCTCCTATGACCCAGCTCCGGCAGGCCCCTGCCGCACGCGGATGCCGCGGCCGGCCCGCTGCGGCGCCGCTGGCACTGGTACAGGACAGGATCGTCACCCATGGACCCATGGTCGGCAGCCGTCAGGTGAACCGGCGTCGCTGGAATCCGGTGATCGTGGTGCTCTCAGGCGCGGCCGGATGACAGCAGCCGCAGTTCGCGGCCGCGCTGCACCGCCGAAGATCGGTCGGCCGCGCCGAGCTTGGCGTAGATCCGGCGGATGTGGGTGCTGACGGTGTTCAGCGAGATGGACAGCTCCCCCGCGATTTCGGGCCGGGTGAGGTTGGTCGGCAGGTAGCGCAGCACGCGCAGCTCGCTCGGGCTGAGCTCCTCGGCGGGTCCGGGAGCCGCGGCGTGGCCGGGGCCGCCGCCTCCGGCGGCGTCCAGAATGTCGGCGACCAGCGCGGCATGCGACGTCCCCTGCGGCGGCAGGGCTTTCAGCAGCTCCTGCGCGCCGGTCATCGCGAACGGCAGGATCAGCCGGTCCGGTTCGGCCAGCTGCAGCGCCTGCTCCACGGCCGCCCGCGACGTGTGCTCGTCGCCCAGGTCGCGGCAGGCGAGTGCGTCGAGCAGACAGGCCTCGGGTTGCTGCCGGTGCGGGTAGATGTCATGCTTTCGGCGAATCGGTCATCACGAGGAAGGCGGTGATCGAACTGACTAGAAAACGGTCCAGACACCGCCGGTCTCATCACCGCCGGCCGATCCGGCGGTTCCTGAGCGAGCCAGAAAGCACCCCGCGCAGCCGCGCACTCATGGAGCCGGGGATCACTGGTTAGCCTGGATCGTTGCTCTTGCAGCCATTGCGGTGCCAGTCATCGTGCTTGTCGTGGTGGGCTGGATCCCCCATCACACGGGGGTATGGCATGGAGTAAACGTCTCCGTACAGCGCGGCGACTTCCTCGTCCCAGTAATGATCTTGTGCGCCGAGACCCTAAGGCGCTGGTGGCGAGACGTGGATCCCGGGCCGTTCCTGAAATTAGTACGCATCGCCGCAACCCTCCTTTGCGCGCTGGCCGTGCTCATCTGCCTCATCCCTCTGTGTCAGGATCAGATG
>PMSU01000041.1 GCA_003168255.1 Actinomycetota bacterium | reverse complement strand
TCCTAGTCCTGCGCGTCCTAGTGCTGCTCGTCCTGGTCCGGTTCGCCGGCCGGATCGGCGAGGATCCGGTAAAGCTCGCGCCGGGTCCGCTCCAGCAGTCGTTCGGCGGCCAGGACCTGCTCGTGCGTGCCCGCGTGGGCGATCTGCACGATCCCGCCACCGAGCCGGGCCGCCTCGGCGAACAGGCCGGGCACCTCCCAGTCCTGCTGTTGAGCCGCCGATTCCCAGGCGCCGCGCGCCATCTCGGGGTTGCGCTCTATGTACTCGCTGCCCGCTTCGGTCAGGCTGAACGTGCGCCGGCCGCCTGATTCCTCGCCGGCGATCAGGCCCTCGTCGGCGAGCTGGGACAGCGCGGGATATACCGCGCCGGGGCTCGGCCGCCAGGCGCCGCCGCTGCGCTCCTCGATCTCGGACATGATCTGGTAGCCGTTGCGTGGGCCTTCCCGCAGCAAAGCCAGGATCGCGGCACGCACGTCGCCTCGGCTGGCTTTCGGGCCCCGGGCCTGACCCGGCTGCGAACCGGGCGGTCCGGGCCACCGGCCGCCCCAGGTCCCGCCGAAGCCGCCGCCCCAGTGTCCCCGGCTCTTCCGGCCGCCAAAGTCCCGGTCCCGCGTCCCGCCAGGCCAGGCGCCGCCTGTCCCGCCAGGCCAGGCGCCGCCTGTCCCGCCAGGCCAGGCGCCGCCTGGTGTGGCGCCGATGCGGCTGCGAACCTGACCGAGCAAGTCGTCTACCCGCCTGAATACGTCTGACAAGCCGGAGTCGATATCGTCCGCGCCCCACGCCGCTGCCGCCATCATCTGCTCACTCTCACGATACGATCACGATATATCGCCAAGATATGGCGGGACCTCGAGTAAGTCAAGTTATAACGCGAGTTGGCCAAATCGGCGAGATCGTCAAGATTATTGACTGTCAACTAACTTGTCTCTAGGATGGCGTGGCATGGACGCCCCAGAGCCCATCGAGCCCGCCACTCCCACCCTTATGCGTGCCGCACGTGGTGCGTACGCCCGCTCGATCCGGGCCCAACTGCACTCCATCGGCATCGATGACCTGCCCAGGAACGGCGCGTTCCTCCTGGCGGGGATCGACACCACCCGCGGCCCCAGGCAGGACCTGCCCTCCGATCTCGGGGTTAGCAAGCAGGCCGTGAGCCAGGTGATCGACACCCTGGTGAGCCGGGGTTACCTCACCCGCAGTCTCGATCCCGGCGACCGCCGTCGGATCGCCCTCGAGCTGACCGAACGGGGGCAGCAAGTCGTCGATGCCGTGACGCGCGGCGTGGAAGCAGTCGACGTCCAACTGCACGAGCGGGCATCGGCCGAGCAGGTCGAGGCCATGCGATCGGCGCTGCTCATCCTGGCCGACATCAAGAGCGCCAGCGTCACGTCCGGAGCCGAAATGCGCAGGCCGGCCTCTCAGTTCAGAAGCTTCAGCCCGATCTTCCCGGTGCGGGATCTGGCCGCCGCGCTGGCTCACTACTCGGCGCTCGGCTTCGACACCATCCCTTACGACGACGGCGACGAGTACGGGTTCGCCAACCGCGAAAGAACCAGCCTGCACCTGGCAGCCAACCACGGCCACGATCCCGCGCACCACGGCGCATCGGCGTATCTGTACGTGCGCGACGCCGACGCCCTCTACGAAGAGTGGAGCCGGCCCGGCATAGGCGGGCACACGCACCCGGTCACCCCGACCCCCTACCAGCTCCGCGAGGGCTCGCACACCGACCCGGACGGCAACCTGATCCGCTTCGGCTCCTTCGTGGACGAATGAGCCTACGCCCATCGGCCCCGATCACACCGCGGACGTCAGGCTGAAGAGGACACGAACGGCAGGTCAAATGGCGGCAGCAGGCGACGGCAGCGGCACATTATTCTTCATAAGGTAGGTCCTGACAGATTCCTCGAGATAACTCGGCCACGGGATACCGTTATGCTGCGCGATCGGCGGAGCATCTCGGAAGAACGCAGCGAACGTGGCCTCGCGGGCCGCTCTTACGGACTGCTCATTAGGTGCTGCCGCGGGCAGGCTTTCGAGTACTCGTCGCTGGTAGGGCGTCAGCTTGAAGCTCCACTGCTTCGGCCCGGTCGGCGGCGCCGGTTTGTTGGATTCAACGACCAGCTGATAAAGGAATAGCTGGACCTGCTGGACCGCGACGACTCCCAGCAGCCAGTCGTCACGAATGATCACGGTCGGGAAGTTGGCGGCCTGGCGCAGCGTTTCCTCGATAAGGAACGTCATCGTGCGAGCATCCGGCTTCGGGTCGCTGGGCGGCGGGATTAACCGGTTAAGGTCATCCTTGTCGAACACTACGATCCGCCGGGCCAGGTGAGTATCAGGCAGCTTGGTGACTGGCTCGGCAATCACATCGAAGCGCTCGCATGTCGGAGTCAGTGCGTAGAAGCCGGCCTCGCCACTGAGGGTGCGGCGCGCAGTCAAAGTCGGCGTGATCGCTGCGAGCCACCCCCTCGGGCCGCAAGATCATCACCTGATGCATTATGCGCCTCCTGCGGGAGCGAACGGCGGCTGCACCAAGGACCAGGCGCGTGCCCCGTCTGCGGCACGCCGCGTTAGCCTTCGGCGAGCAGGCAGAGTGGCAGAGCGTTGCCCGTGTCCATTCTGGCGGTTCCCGTTCGTCGTAGTTACGCAAGCACGGATAGAGGAGGACGTCGTGAAGTACATGCTCCTGATGTGGGGTGACGGGTCGGGTTCAGACGGCGCGCCATCCGAGCCCGAGCCGGATACCGCGGCTGATGAGGCAGGCGAGGCTTGCTGGATGCCATGGGCCAGGGAAATGCAGGAGCGCGGCGTGGTGCTGCACGGCGGCGCGGCGCTGGAGTCGGCCGATTCCGCCACCGTCCGGGTCAGCGGCTCGGAGGTGCTAGTGGCTGACGGGCCGTTCGCCGAGACCAAGGAACAGATTGGCGGCTACGACGTGATCGAGTGCGCCAGCCTGGACGAGGCGATTCATGCCGCCTCGCGGCATCCGGTTGCCTTGGCCGGCGGCATCGTCGAAGTGCGGCCGGTAGTGGCGATCTAGGAGCGATCCGAAGAAGGGCGCGCAGATGGCTGAGTGGGAGAAGGAGATCGGCGCAATCACGCTGTTCGTCGAGGACCTGGAACGATCGAGGACGTTTTACCTGGAGGTCTTCGGCCTGCCGGCACAGGATCTGGATGCGGACTCGGTGATGTTCCGCTTCAAGAACACGGCGGTCTTCTTGACGAAGGCTTCCGCAGCGCATGAGCTGATCGGGCCCGCGCTTGTCGGCAGTCCCGATGCCGGGCCGCGTTTCCAGCTCGCCATCATCGTGGACGACGTGGATGCAGTATGCGCGGAGCTGGACAAGAAGGGAGTGGCGCTGCTCAACGGCCCGGTGAATCGTCCATGGGGCATGCGCACCGCCGCCTTCGCCGACCCCGGCGGTCATATCTGGGAGATCGCCCAGGAACTGCCCAGCGCTGCGGGCTCGTAGCGACCAGCGGCGGTGCGGCTACTACCATCTTGGCGTGACCCCTGCGGAACTCGCCGATGCCGTCCGGGTTGCCGCCGTGGCCGCATTGGCCGACCTTTGCCTGGATCCGTCTGTGCTGCCGGAGACGGCAAGCGTGGAGCGGCCCAGGAATCTCGATCACGGTGACTATGCTTCGACGCTCGCGCTCCAGGTAGCCAAGAAGACAGGCATTCCTCCGAACGACCTGGCGCAGGCCATTGCCGGCAAGCTCACCGCGCACGCGGCGATCCAGAGCGTGCAGATCGCTGGCCCCGGGTTCTTGAACATCCGGCTGCATCCCGCGGCGGCCGGAACGGTCGCGGGCATCATCATCGAGCAGGGCGAAGCCTACGGGCACGCGGCGGCGCTCAGCGGCCAGCGCGTCAACCTGGAATTCGTCTCGGCCAACCCGACGGGTCCGATCCACATCGGCGGGGTGCGGTGGGCCGCGGTAGGCGACGCGCTGGCCCGGCTGCTGCGCGCGCAGGGCGCCGCGGTTGCCACCGAGTACTACTTCAACGACGCTGGCGCGCAGATCGACAGGTTCGCCGGCTCGCTGCTGGCAGCTGCGCGGCATGAGGCGTCCCCGGACGGCGGCTACGCCGGCCAGTACATCGGCGAGATCGCCGAGACGTTGCTGAAGCAGCATCCGGACGTGCTCGGCACATCCGATGTCGAGGCGCATGAGATCTTCCGGGCCGGCGGCGTGGCCTTGATGTTCGACGAGATCAAGACCTCGCTGGCCGGCTTCGGCGTGCATTTCGATGTGTACTTCGCCGAGAAGGACCTGCACCACAGGGGTGAGCTCAGCGCAGCCCTGGCCACGCTCAGGCGGTCGGGCCACGTGTACGAAGCTGACGGCGCCACCTGGGTCCGCACCACGGAATTCGGCGATGATAAGGACCGCGTCTACGTCCGCAGCAACGGCGACTTCACCTACTTCGCCGCTGACTGCGCTTACTACCTGGACAAGCGAGGCCGGGGTTTCGGCAAGATTATTGTCATCCTCGGCGCTGATCACCACGGTTATGCCGGGCGCATGCGGGCGATAGCCGCCTGCTTCGGTGACGACCCCGGTCAGACCCTTGAGATCCTCATCGGGCAGATGGTGAATCTTGTCCGTGCCGGTCAGCCGCTGCGAATGTCCAAGCGGGCTGGAACCATCGTCACGATCAACGACATCGTGGACGCGATCGGAGTGGACGCAGCCCGTTACGCACTGGCCAGATATTCACTGGACTCGGCGATCGACCTCGACCTGGACCTGTGGACCAGGCGCAGCAACGACAACCCCGTCTACTACGTGCAGTACGCGCACGCCAGGATCTCCTCCCTGCTGCGGAACGCGGCACAGTCCGGCATCACGCGGGGCGATCAGTACGACCCGGGCCTGCTTTCCCACGCCCGGGAGAACGAGCTACTGAAGGCGCTAGCTGAATTCCCGGGCGTGGTGGCGACCGCGGCAGAGCTGCGCCAGCCGCATCGCGTCGCGAGGTACCTGGAAGACCTCTCCGGCACGTACCACCGGTTCTACGATGCCTGCCGCGTCCTGCCCCGTGCTGACCAGCCACTCGACAGTCTCGGCCGGGCGCGGTTGTGGCTGGCCGACGCTTCGCGGATCGTCCTGGCTAACGGCCTCGGCCTGCTCGGCGTAACCGCCCCAGAGCGCCTGTAGCTGCCTCGAACCCCTGCGTTCGTGTCATCGACTTCCCCGGCGGCGTTACGCCGGATCGCCTCAAGTCGTGCCAATATGCTCAGTAGCAGTCAAACCGGTCACAACCGGATCAGCCGCCCATGCGCTACGGCCGTGACTTGATGCGATATGGCGTCGATTGGAGAGGGGATCATGCTTGTGCGGAACGAGGGGACGGCCGCAAGCATCAAGTGGAAATCGTGGCGGCGGGCGCGCTGGGGACCGATCACCCTGGGACTTGCGTCGCTCGCCATTGCGGTGCCCGGCGGCGCCGCCGCATCGGTGACGGCGTCCGCGGTGCCGGTGACCCACGCCCTGCCCCGAAGCGCGGTGCACGCAGACCAAACCTGGTCGGGCTACGCCGTAACGGGCGCGGGCCCTTATGCGAAGATCACGGGCAGCTGGAACGTTCCCGCAATGAACTGTTCCCCCGGCGGCGGAGACGCGTCCCCTTGGATCGGAATCGACGGCTGGAGCAACAAAACGGTCGAGCAGATCGGTATCGACCTCGACTGCGTTAACGGCAAGGCGAGCTACCACCCTTGGGTCGAGATGTACCCGGGGCCATCGGACTACTTCAAAGACACGGTCCACGCTGGCGACACGCTGACCGCCTCGGTGAGCGTGTCGGATGGCAGGTGGATCCTCACCGAGAGCGACGCCAGTACCGGCTGGACGAAGACCTTCCACAGGACGCCGAAGAACCCACCCGAGCAGTTGTCGGCAGAGGCGATCCTCGAGGACATCGGTAGCGGCGCTGCGCCGCCGGTACCAGACTTCAACGCCGTCACGTTCAGCGACATCACCGTCGATGGAGTGGCGCTCGCCTCCGCTGGCACCCCGCACCAGACCTCGCTCCAGCGGGGATCCACCTTCTTGTCCCAGGAGTCGCCGCTGTCGGGCGGGACCTTCTCGATCACCTGGCTGCACCGCTGACCGGGCCCGGCCCCCCCGCCCCCCGGCTTGATGATGAGTGTCAGTGCAGCGTGTAGTGCACGTCGAGCCGCTGTGCCGAACGGTTGGCGGTGATTGCGACGCTGTCGCCGGGCAGCAGCGCGTGGTCGTCGACGAGCGGAATGCCAGTCGTGGTGAAGCTGACCCGGTGGCTGAGTAGTGCGGGGCTGGATTCTGCCCGGTGCAGGTCGCGGGCGTCGAGCGGGCTGAGTGTTGTCGGGGTGATGGTCTCGTTTGCTCGCGCGATGGTCAGTCCGTGCTCGGCCAGGATGGTGTAGAGCCCGCGGTGGCCGAGGTCGCCTGGCTCAAGGCCACGGATCAGCGTGACCGGGAGGTAAGAGGTCTGCACGATGAGTGGCCGGCCGCCGACTAGCCGGAGCCGGCGCAGCCGGAGCACTTCGCCGGGCCCGCCGAGGCGGGCGCCGACCTGCTCGGGCGGGGTGACAGTGTCGGCAGCGAGCAGCCGGGTGGTGATCTGGGCGCCTTGGGCGGCCAGGTCGTCGGCGAAGCTGCGCAGGTGGCCGAGGTCGTAGGCGTAGCGGGCTGCTACGTAGGTGCCGCTTCCATGGCGGGTGTCGATGAGGCCGTCGTCGGCGAGCAACTGGAGGGCCTGGCGCAGGGTCATGATGCTGACGCCGAACTCGTCGGCCAGTTCACGCTGGGAAGGTAGTGAGCTCCCGGCGGGCCATCGGCCGCTGGTGATGCGCTCATGCAGGTCGGCGTGGATGCGCAGGTACTTAGGCTGGCGCTCGTCCGCGGTCCGCCGGGCCGGGCTGCTCACCGCCGGGCCCCGTCGACGGCCGTGCGCAGGTCAGCGACGGCTCGGGCGATGTCGGTGCTGGTGGCGCCGTCGAGGACGCGGCGCATCAGCGCGGAGGCGACGATGACGCCGTCGGCGTGCCGGGCCGCGGCGGCAGCCCGGCCGGGGGTATCGATGCCAAAGCCGATGAGCACGGGCAGCGGGCTGTGCCGGACTGCCCGGGCGGCGACAGCCCACCTGCGGGCGTCGTCGCGTTCGTTGGCGCTTCCGGTGGTGGCCATGACGCTCATAACGTAGAGGAAACCCCGGGTGCGCCCGGCGATAACCTGGATCTGCTCCTGGGGGGTGGCGGGGGTGACCATCAGGGTGGCGTCAAGGCCGGCCTCGCTGGCCGCGTCGAGGTAGTCGCCAGCTTCGGCGACCGGGAGATCAGGAATGATCATTCCGCTGAACCCGGCGTCGGCGAGCTCGTGGCAGTACGCGTCGATGCCGCGGCCGCAGGCCTGGTTGGCGTAGGCCAGCGCGATCAGCGGGACGTCGCCGGTCCCGGCGTCATGCAGTTCGGCGAGGATGGCGGCGGTGTTCGCGCCGCGGCCGATCGCGGTGCTGGATGCCTGCTGGATGGTCGGTCCGTCGAGCATCGGGTCGGAGAACGGCAGCCCGATCTCGACCGCGTCGGCGCCGGCGCCGATCATCGCGGCCAGCAGGTCGGTCCAGTCGTCTCGGATCCCGCCGGTGACGTAGGTGACGAGGCTGGGCCGGCCCGCGGCGCGAGCCTGGCTGAGGGCGGTCTCAACGGCGGCCACGGGTGATCTCCTTCAGCAAGGCGGCGTCCTTGTCGCCGCGGCCGGACAGGGTGATCAGCACGGTCGTCGCGGCAGGCAGGTCACCGGTGCGTGCGGCATGCTGCACCCAGGCCAGGGCATGGGCGGACTCCAGCGCGGGCAAGATGCCCTCTGTCCGGGCGCACAGCCCGGCGGCGGCGATGGCCTCCGCGTCGGTCGCCGTGTGGTACTCGGCGCGTCCGCTCTGGGCAAGGTAGGCATGTTCGGGGCCGACACCGGGGTAGTCCAGGCCCGCGGAGACAGAGTGCGCTTCGATTATCTGGTCGTGCTCGTCCTGTAGGAACGAGGAGAGATAGCCGTGCAGCACGCCGCGGCGCCCGTGGCGCAGCGCCGCCCCGCCCGCCGGCTCGACGCCAACGAGCCGCGCCGAGGTTGCGGCGAAGCCCGCGAACGTCCCCGCCGCATTCGAGCCGCCGCCCAGGCACGCCACGACCACGTCCGGCACCGCGGCCGGCAGCAACCGCGCGCACTGCGCCCGGGCCTCGTCGCCGATGATCCGCTGGAATTCCCGCACCATCCACGGGTACGGGTGCGGGCCCACCACCGAGCCGATGCAGTAGTGCGTCGAGTCCACAGCGGTCACCCAGTGCCGCAGCGCCTCGTTCGTCGCGTCCTTGAGCGTGCGTGCCCCCGAGGCCACCGGCACCACCGTGGCCCCGAGCAGTTCCATCCGGAACACGTTGAGTTCCTGCCGGGCGATGTCCTTCTCGCCCATGTAGACCGTGCAGCCAAGGCCCAGGTACGCGGCCACCGTCGCCGCGGCGACCCCATGCTGGCCAGCGCCGGTCTCGGCGACCAGGGCGGTCTTGCCGATCCGCTGGGCCAGCAATCCCTGCGCCACCACATTGTTGATCTTGTGGCTGCCGGTGTGGGCAAGGTCCTCGCGCTTGAGCAGCACCCGCACCCCGAGCGCTTCTGACAGCCGCGCCGCGTCGGTGACCGGCGTCGGCCGGCCAGCGTAGTCACGCAGCACCCCGGCGAGCCTCGCCCGGAAACCCGCGTCCGCCCAGGCGGACCGGAAAGCCTCCTCAAGCTGCTCGCACGCCGGGACCAGCGCCTCGGGGACGAATCGCCCCCCGAACGACCCGAACCGGCCCCGCGGCCCCGGGTCGCCCATCACCGTCCGTTCGGCAACAGTCATAATGCCACCTTAATTCTAGACTTCTAGAAGAGTAATATCACATCCCGGACGGCCGCGCCGTCAGCGGACCTTGTGCCGAGCTCCGGCTCCACCAGCGCCACGGCTATCGCCGTGCTCGCAACCTTGATCTTGCCCCATGCATGTTCTCTGACTAGAGTCAGAGAACATGGAAGGCGATCTTATCGGGCCGGTGCGGAGCTTCAACCGGACCGTCACCCAGCGGATCGGTGCGCTCAACGAGGAGTACCTGGCCCAGTCGCGCCCGTTGGGCGCGTCGCGGGTGCTGTGGGAGATCGGCGACGGCGGCGCCGACGTCAGGGCGATCCGGGCCCGGCTCGACATCGACTCCGGCTATCTGAGCCGGCTCCTGCGCGGACTCGAGGACGAGCGCTTGGTCCGGGTACAGCCCGCTCCAGATGATCACCGGGTCCGCGCTGTCCGGCTGACTGAGGCCGGACGCACAGAGCGAGCAGAGCTGGACCGGCGCAGCGACCAGCTCGCCCGGTCGCTGCTGGCCCCCCTGAACGACCGGCAACGGGCCCGGCTCGTCGAAGCGATGGGCACGGTCGAGCAGCTTCTCACCGCGGGCCTGGTCGAGATCGAGGTCGAGGATCCCGCCAGCAGCGCCGCCCGGTTCTGCTTGCAGTCTTACTTCGCCGAGATCCACTCCCGCTTCGACACCGGGTTCGATCCTGACGCCAGCATCCCTGTCGCAGCCGCCGACCTCGTTGAACCCGCCGGTCTCCTTCTCCTGGCCCGGCTCCGCCACGAGCCGGTCGGGTGCGGTGCACTGAAGCTCCACGGCACCGAGCCGGCCGAGCTCAAGCGGATATGGGTTGCCGCCAGCGCCCGCGGCCTCGGCGTCGGGCGGCGCATCCTGGCGGAACTCGAACACCACGCCCGACGGCGGGGCGCAACGGTAGTGCGCCTGGACACCAACCGGCGGCTGACCGAGGCGATCCACCTCTACCGGTCCGCCGGATACGTCGAGGTCCCCGCCTTCAACGACGAGCCCTACGCCCACCACTGGTTCGAGAAGCAGCTGGCAACCCCCCGCACCACGGCGCAAGCCCACCCGCTCACCCCGACCAGATGAAGCACCTCGGCCCCTGTAAGGGCCGGGGTTCTGTTCGGCTATGGGCAGTCGCCCGTTCGGACAGTCCACGCAGGGCCGTTCCCAGGAGCCGCCCAGGTCGCTCATGAGCGCTGAGACGGTCTCGCGGCGTCGGTGGTAGGTCGTCGCGTCCCAGTGCCCGTCGGCCGTGCTGCTTGCTTCTCAGCCAGTGCCAGCCTGGTATGACCCTGTACTACAACACTCTGGAGATTATGGTGCAGTGAAGGTGTTGGACAGAAGGCTATCCAGCATCGTCCCCCAGAAATCCCAGGTGAATCTCTCCCAGCACACATATCCATCGGCAAAGGCCACATGGACTTGTCCTCGCTCTGGGTCACGAGGGTTGGTAATGACCAGCCCGCTTGTCAGCTCACGCACCTGGAGCCCCGTGCCATCAACCACCTTGGCGACAAGCTGTTTCACGCGCCCCCGCTGGCCTTGCTCTACATCGACAGCATGGCCGGCGACCTTTTCCTCGAAGAAGAGAGCGATGTTCGCCGGTATAGACTCATCTTCGAGCACCTCCGTGCAGTGTCGGCCAGCCCTGACGCCTCCCGAGTCTTGGCGGCCTCCCTCGTCACGGAGATGTGACGTGAGAGGAGGTACGGGATGGGCGAGCTGGACGTGTCCCGTGCCCAGTGGCGCAAGAGCCGCCGCAGCAGTGGCAACGGAGCCTGCATTGAAGTGGCGCGTTTGAGCCAGTCAGTGGCAGTCCGTGACTCCAAGGACCCTGATGGACCGAAGCTACTGGTCTCGGCCGCAGGGTGGCGGGCCTTCGTCACGGAGGTACGCATGGGCCGAGCTGGCGGATAACTCCGAACGGTCGGAACAGCAAGTGCTCGTCACTGCATCTTGAGTTTCAGCGTCGCAGGTACCGTTGGCAGCACCTGCCATAATGGGAACATGGTCCGACGTAACGATCACAGATTCCTTTGCTTAAGGTAATTGTTTATAGATCGCTCCAGCGGCAGGGGACAAGAAAGCCAGAGCGAATACGAACCAGCCCGGCCGCCACGAGGGCAGCCAGGCTGAATAAGTTCGGTGTTCAGGGGAGCGTGTCGTACCGGGAGCGGCGACGCACCCCGTGTTCGCGCAGCAGTCCCTTGACGCTCTTGATACCGATGCCGTAGCACTCTGCCAGCGCGTGCTTGGGCGTACCTGCCTTGAACGAGGCGATGAGCGCGGCTATGTCCGACTCGCTCAGCCGGTCACGAACCCGCCACCGCAGCGCGTGGTAGGAGGTAGCCCGGAAGCTCGGATGAGGGCAGCGACCCAATCGGCTTAGTAGGTGTGGGGCGTTCCCGCAGGTAGCGGGCCAGGTCAGCGTTCAACCTGAATTGCGTACCCGAGCAGGGAAGAGTCTGCTTGAGGTATCCGGCCCGCTCCGTCAGATCCACGCGGTACCCCCTGCCGAATGCTAGTTGCTGTACACCCGGTTTGGCTCGACGAGGACGACGGTGCGCCGCTGCTCGGCCATCACCCGGTCGTACTCGGCCCAGTCCTGGTGGTCGCCGCCAGCCGCCACGAACACCGCGCGCCGCAGCAGCCGCAGCCCCTCGGCGTCCAGCCAGGGCTGGGGATCGTCCGGACCGGCGAGCTCGGCGCGTCCCTCTACCGCCGCCCACTGCCAGCCGGTGCGGAAGGTCGCCGTCACCTGCGGCCGGACCCGGAGGTTAGCCAGCTTCACTCGTCCGTAGGTGACGAAGGCCAGCACCGGCTGGGCCGTCGACGGGTGCGCCAGCACGCCGGCATTGACCACCGAGGACTGGATCGCGCCGTCTGCCCGCAGGGTGCAGACCACCGCCAGTCCATGTTCGTCACGTCCGAGCGCAGCCGCTTCATTCAATGTCGTCATCGGTGTTCCTCACCTGCATGGTCGGTGCCGACGGCCCGGGCGTCTGACCGCTGGCGACAGCAGAAGCGAGCATATGGGGCTGAGCGCATCGCCACACTCGGCCCCAGGCTCGCTGGGCAGCGGCGAGTTCTTCCTTCTGCCAGACTGATCCTGGCCACCGGTCACGAACCGCGCGGAGTATCCGATCCGGACGTGACCGCTGCCCAGCGCCGCCCGCTGCTGCATGAGTTGTCCGAGGCGGCATCCATGACATTCCGAAAGTTAGGTTGCCGCCGATGCGCTGGTCCCGGCTGTACACGCCCACGCTTCGTGAGTTCCCTGCCGACGCGGATGCGGTCAGCCACCGGCTGCTGGTCCGCGCCGGGTTCATTCGTCAGCTAATGGCGGGCCACTACTCGCTCCTGCCGTTGGCGGTGCGCGTCCGGGCGAAGATCGTCAACGTGATCCGGGAAGAGATGACCCGGATAGGCGCGCAGGAGTTCATCCTGCCTGCGATGCACCCGGCGGAGATATGGCGCAAGAGCGGCCGCTGGGATGTCATGGGCGAGGAGATGTTCCGGTTGCGTGACCGCAAGGGCTCCGAGATCGCCCTGGGCATGACGCACGAGGAGATCTTCACCACGCTGGCCCAGGAGCTCAGTTCCTATCGGGACCTGCCGCAGATCTGGTATCAGTTCCAGACCAAGTTCCGTGACGAGCCCCGCCCGAAGAGCGGGCTGATCCGGGTTCGCGAGTTCACGATGAAGGACTCCTACAGCTTCAACGCCGACGCGGCCGGCCTGGACGAGGCATTCGACTCCCACCACGAGGCGTACACCCGGATCTTCGCGCGGCTCGGCATCCCCGCCATCGCGGTGCAGGCGTCCAGCGGCAGTATGGGCGGCAGCGCCTCGGTGGAGTTCATGTGCCCGTCGTCGGCCGGCGAGGACCTGGTCGTCCGGTGCCTCGCGTGCGGGTACGCGGCCAACATGGAGAAGGCCACCTCGGCGCTCGCCCCGATCGGGGACGGCGAGGGCCTGGCAGCCCCTGAGCGGTTCGACACTCCGACCGCGCGCACTATCGATGAGCTGGTACGACAGCACGGCGTCACGGCCGACCAGCAGATCAAGACGTTGGTGTACGTCCTCGACGACCAGGTGACCCTGGTGCTGATGCGCGGCGACCACAGTCTGGTGGAACAGAAGTTGCTGGATGCCACCGGCGCCCTGGCCGTGCGGCCCGCGCATTCCGAAGAGATCAGCGACGCACTGGGCGCCTCTCCCGGCAGTTTGGGCGCGGTCGGCGTCACCGACCTGCCGATCATCGCCGACGAGGCGTTGCGCGGACGCCGCGCGATGTCCACCGGAGCCAACAGCGACGGTGTCCACCTGCGTGGTGTCGATATCGACCGTGACATCACCGTCGGAACGTGGGCGGACCTCCGTGAGGTTCACGCCGGGGAGCCCTGCCCCGCCTGCGGCCAGCCGCTGGACGTGGTTCAGGCCATCGAGGTCGGCCACATCTTCAAGCTCGGCTACAAGTACACCGAGGCCTTGGATGTCTCTGTACTCGGCGCGGACGGGGAACGGGTCACCCCGATCATGGGCAGCTACGGCATCGGCGTGGAGCGGGCGATGGCTGCCATCATCGAGACCAGCAACGACGCCAACGGCATCATCTGGCCTGCCGCGGTGGCGCCGTTCGAGGTCGCCATCGTCCTGCTCAACATCGATGACGAACCCACCCGGCAGGTTGCCGAGGATCTCTACGGCGAGCTGCTGACGGACCGCATCGACGTCATCCTCGACGACCGCGATCAGCGACCGGGCGCCAAGTTTAAGGACGTCGAGCTGATCGGCATCCCGTTCCGGGTGACCGTCGGCAAGCGGGGCCTGGCCACCGGGACGGTCGAGATCACCACGCGTGCGGCCGGCGAAACCGTGGCCGTCGCAGTGGCCGACGCCGCCGAGCACGTACGCCAGCTGGTGGCCGCGGCCATGGCCGGGTCAGCTGTATAGCTCGTGAAGCCGCTCCAGCCCTCCGCCCGGGCACGCTCTACGGGCGCAGCGGGTGCGGATACTCCGGCGAGCGGTGCTGGAAGGACAGGATGCGCGGGTTCTGGATGACACCGTCCCGGATCTCGATGGCCCGCCGGACGGTTTCGTTCGCATCCCATGCCTGCGGGCCGCCCAGCACCAGGCGCAGATGCGGCAGCAGGGCCTCGCTGATCTCCCAGGTGGCGGAGTCCCACAGGTGCGACGGGCTGTGGTCCACGCCGTAGTAGTGGACGTTATTGCCGACCTCGAACATCGGCTCGGCGAAGGATGTGGGCCGAGCCCAGCTGAAGCCCATGCCTTCGTCGCACGACACGTCGATGATGAGGCTGCCGGGGGAGAAGAGGTGCAGTTCGTCGCCGGTGACGAACATCAGCGGCGCGTCGGTGTCCTGTAGCACGCAGTTGACCACGATGTCGTGCCCGGCGAGGAACTCGGCTAGCGGCACTCTGCCGTCTTCGTCGAGTGCATGGCAGCGGCCCGGGTCGTCAGCGTCCTGCTCGAAGCGCACCATGCGCGCCGAGTGGATCTGCGAGCCGACCGCGTTGACATCTCGATGGGTCAGGACGTCGACGTCGTTCACGCCGTGCGCGTTCAGTGCCGTCACGGCACCCCGGCCGGTCGCCCCGAAGCTGATGACGGCCGCCCGCAGCCGCCGGCCGTAGTCGCCCGTCGTCCCGATGAGTTCCAGGGCGTGCAGCACCGAGCAGTAGCCGGCCAGCTCGTTGTTCTTGTGAAAGACGTGCAGGCTGAACGAGCCGTCGGCCAGCCAGTAATTCATCGCCTCGAAGGCGATGAGGGTGAGTCGCCGGTCGATGCTCAGCTGGGTGATCTTCTCGTCCTGGACACAATGCGGCCAGCCCCACAGGACCTGCCCCTCACGCAGCCGCGCGAAGTCCGGTGGCTGCGGCTTGGGGAGCAGGATGACATCGCATTCCGCGAAGAGCTGCTCATGGCTGCGGAACCCGGCGACGTAAGGCGCCAGCTGCTCGTCGGGCACACCGAAGGGCTCGCCGTAGCCGCGCTCCAGGTAGATGCGTTTCCCCAGGTCGGCATCGATCCGCTCGACGTGCAGCGGATGGATCGCGAGCCGGCGCTCGTCCGGTTTCAGCGACCGTGAGATGACTCCGAGGCTGAGCTGATCCACGCGCGCTCCCTTGTTCGGATTCTTGTGTAACACACGCAGCGGCGGTCGCAAAGGTGCCGCCACACCCCACCTCCAGGTGATCACGGTCCGGGTGCGTCGAAACCTCCGCCGAAAGCCCGGCGGGACACCTTCTCGGCGAATGTTGTCAATTCGTTACCGAGTTTTTGGGCTCCGGACAGGTCCCTGGCGTCTCTTAACTAGTGGGAGCGTCCAGGAGGCACACGGGGTGCCGGCCTCTGGAGCAGTCATCGCGGGAGGACGCCATGTCGGGCAGCAGTCAGCAGTGGGCCGCGCTGGAGAGTCAGCACGAGAGGCTTGTAGAGGTTTCCCGCCCGCTGCTGCGCGGAGAGGCTCCGCGCAGGGGGCGCAAGCCCTGGCACAGGCGGATCGCCGTCGCCGCGAACTCCGCGAACGGGACTTCGCCGTCGGCGCGGCACTCTCGCCGCCGCGCCGTGCGCCCGGAGGCGTGATCTTCGGTACGAGTGCACGCGGCGGGTGAACTTACCCGCCCTGGCCGTTCTGGTCCTCGGGCGCTGTCGAGGTGGCCGGCGGCGCCTGGCCCCCCTGCTCACGCTCGGCGCTCTCGAGCTTGTCGGCTGCCCGCTCTATCGCGCCTTCGAGCTCCTGGAAGGCCAGCCTGATGAATCCCCGGCCCGCCTTGTCGCGAAGCTTGGGCGCGACAGTCTCCTTGAGGCCGTGCGGGATGACGTCAAGCGGCAGCGACAGCGGAATCAGGAAGTACAGCGTTGGCGCGATGATCAGCGCGACCAGGGCGCTGGCGATGGCGATCATCGCGAACGTCGCCAGTCCGGAATCGCCGGGCGGCGCGCCATCGGCCAGCCAGACGAGACTGCGCAGCTCGGTGATCGCAAGCAGCACGAACACGACCAGCCACACCAGCGCGCCGCCGATCGCCAGGACCCGCTCCACCACGTACAGCTTCGATAGCCCCGGCACGCCCTTGAAGTAGCCCATGATGTCCGACGGGCGGCCGTTCAGATCCAGCTCGTGCTCGGCGCGGTATGCCGAGAACTCCTGCTCCCACTGCTGGTCCGGCCGCCGCAGCCGTTCCCTGATCGCGCGCGCCTCGGCGCCGGCGGCGAGCGCGAAGATCGGAACCGACACGGTGACGGCCGAGGCGAACGCTTCGGTCATCTGCATGCGCTCAGCCTGGTGCAGTGCCCGCGGCACCGTCAACGGCCAGGCCCGGTCCAACCTGATCATCATGTATGCGGTTGCCGGCACCCAGGTGCCTTGTCCGTTGACGCCGGCGCACTTCATCGGTACCTTAGTCAAGTAATGAACCAGTGAACAGTCGGTGCTGAGGGAGTGGGTCGTGCTCGATGAGTCAGCCCCGATCTTCTCCCAGGTTGCCGAGCAGCTGGCAGACCAGATTGCCGACGGGGGGCTGGCCGAGGGCGAGCGCGTGCCGTCGAGCAACGAGCTCGCTGCCTACTACCGGATCAACCCGGCCACCGCGGCCAAGGGCATCAACGTGCTGACCGATGAGGGAGTGCTGGAGAAGCGCCGCGGCATCGGCATGTTCGTAGCCGCCGGCGCCCGCCAGCGACTGCTCGACGAGCGCCGCAAGCGGTTCACCGAGCGCTATATCGAGCCGATGGTCGCCGAGGCCGGCCGGCTCGGGATCGATGCCGAGGCGCTGGTGGAGCTGGTCCGGGCGTACGGCCATACCCAGGGAGGTGTCACGGTATGACGCCAGCGATCTCGGTGGCCGGCCTGACCCGCCGCTACCGCGGCCAGCTCGCCCTCGACGACGTCACCTTCGATATCGAAGGCGCGTCTATCACCGGCCTGCTGGGTCGTAACGGCGCCGGAAAGACGACGCTCCTGCGCATCATCGCCGCCCAGGAGTTCGCCTCGGCCGGCCGCGTCCGGGTCCTCGGCGCCAGCCCGGTCCAGAGCGACGCCATCGCGGGCCGGGTGGTGCTGATCCGCGAGGACCAGACCTTCCCCGAGCTGAGGGTGTGCCAGGTGCTGCGGGTAGCGTCGTTGTTCTACCCGAACTGGAGCGCCGAGCTCGCCGAAGCGCTGCTCGCGGACTTCGACCTGCCACCCAACCGGAGAGTGCGGAAGCTGTCCCGCGGGATGCGCTCCGCCGTCGGGATGGTAATCGGCTTGGCGGCGCGGGCCGAGGTGACGTTGTTCGACGAGCCCTACGCCGGCCTGGACCCGGTGGCCCGCCAGATCTTCTACGACCGCCTGCTCGCCGACTACGCCGTACACCCACGGACGGTCCTGATCTCCACCCACCTGATCGACGAGATCGCCGGCTTGCTGGAGCGGATGGTGGTGATCGACCGGGGCGCGATAGTGCTCGACGCGGCCGCCGACGACCTCCGCGGCAGCGTAACCAGCGTGCGCGGCCCCGCCCTCGCTGTGCAGGAGTTCGCGGCCGGGCGGCACACCTGCGGTCGTCGGCAGCTGGCTTCGCAGGAGTCGGTGGTCGTGATCGGGGCACTGGCGGCCCTCGACCTCGCCCGGGCCAGGGCGCTGCGCCTTAGCCTGGAACCGCTGTCGCTCCAGCAGGTGGTCATCCACGCCGCCGGCCGGCCCGAGACCGACGTGCGAGACAGGACGAGCGCATGAACATGTGCCTCAAAGTCGTCCGCTACCACCTGGCCCAGCGGGTCATGTACGTGGCGGCGCCCTGGGCCGCGCTGGCCTTTGTCTTCGCCGTCAACCTGATCATCGCCGCGGTGACGGCCCCGAGCCAAGATCCCACCAAAGCGCTGGCCGTCATCTACGTATGCTTCTTCGCCCTGGGGATCCTCAGCATCGGCCGTTCGTTGCCGTTCGGGCTCGCCCTCGGCGTAAGCCGGCGCTCCTACTACGCCGGGACCGCCCTGTTTGCCGTCGCCCTGGCCGCGGCCGACGGGCTGGCGCTGACCTTGCTACAGGCCCTCGAGCGGGCCACCGGCCGCGGCTGGGGCGTGCACCTGGGCTTCTTCCGGGTGTCCTACATCTTCGCCGGGCCGTGGTATCTCACCTGGCTGACCTCGTTCACGGGCCTGGCGCTGCTGTTCGTCTACGGCATGTGGTTCGGGATCGTCTACCGCCGCTGGGACATCTTCGGCCTGTTGGCCTTCCTCGCCGCCCAGGTCACGGTGGTGCTCGTCGGGGCGGCCTGGCACAGCATCGGCCACTTCTTCACCGCTCTCAGCGCGGCGGGGCTGACCGGCGTACTCGCGGCCCTCGCCGCGGTGCTGCTGGCCGGCGGGTTCGCCACGATTCGCCGGATCACGGTCTGACCATGATCGCAATCGTGCCGTGCAACCGCGTGCCGTCTCAGTTCTATGTGTCTGCCGGGCAGGACATGCCGTGGAGGCTTCACCGTGGATAAGCCAGAGGTTCCCGCCGTCCCCGTCACCGAGGCTGCCGTACCGGCAGCCACCCCGCCGCCGGGTGCCCGCTCCGATCGCGTGCCGGTGCTCGCCTGGGTGATCGGCGCCGTCTTCGTGGCGGTCGAGCTCGCGGTCAGCGGCCGGTACGGCTTCCAGCAGGACGAGCTGTACTTCCTCGTGGCGGGGCACCATCTCGCGTTCGGCTACGTGGACCAGCCGCCGCTCGCCCCGCTGCTCACCCGGATCACCGGCATACTCGGGGTGAGCCCGACGGCGATCCGGATCATCCCGGCGCTGGCCGGCGGGGCGCTCGTGATCATGGCGGCCAGGTTCGCGGCGCTGTTCGGCGCGGGCCGGTTCGGCCGGGTGCTTGCCGCCCTCACCACGGCGTGCGCTCCCGTCGTCATCGGCGCCGTGCACATCGGCAACACCACGCCGCTGGACCTGGTCGCCTGGACAGCCGTCCTGCTCTGCGTCACCACGGCACTGCTGCGGCACCGGCCGCGCTGGTGGCTAGGCGCCGGAGTCGCGGCCGGTATCGGGCTCGAGAACAACAACCTGCTGGTCATGCTGCTGATCGGCCTCGCTCTCGGCATCCTGTTCACCGAGCACCGCCCCGTGCTGCGGACGAGATGGCCCTGGCTTGGCACCGGCATCGCCGCGGTCATCTGGGCGCCAAATATCATCTGGCAGGCCACGCACGGGTGGCCGCAGCTGGCCATGTCGTCGGCCCTGCATCAGCAAAACAGCGCCCCGGCCGATTACGCAGGCGGGCTGCCGGCCCAGCTCTTTTACCTGGGACTGCTGGTGGTGCCGCTGCTCATCGCGGGTTTCGTCAGGCTCTGGCGGACCCCCGAGCTGCGGTTCATCGCCGTCACCGCCGCGCTGATCGTCCTCTACGTGCTGGCCTGGGTGCCGGGCAAGGCGTACTACACCGACGGAATGGCGCCGGCGGTGCTGGCGGCGGGTTCCCTGGCCGCCGAGCGGTGGATCGCCCGCGGCCGCCGGCCGCGGCTGCGGCGAGGGGTCGTGGTAGCCGCGCCCCTCGTGGGCATGGCCATCCTCCTGCCGGCTCTGCTGCCTCTGCTGCCGGCCAGTGACGTGCACGACTTGCCGGTTTCTTCGCAGCACAGCTCCGGCATCGGCGACAGTATCGGCTGGCCGCAGCTGACCCGCGCGGTCGCGGCGCAGGACGCGGCCCTGGTGCGGGCCGGCCAGCCGCCCACCTCGATCTTCACCGGATACTACGCAGAAGCCGGCGCGCTGGACGTGTTCGGCACTGGCGACCACCTGCCGCCCGTGCTGTCCGGCCACAACGCCTACTGGATGTGGGGACCCGGGCAGGCCGCCGACCGCACGGTGCTCGTGGTCGACGCGCTCGGCCAGCTGAAGCCGTACTTCGCCGGCTGCCGCCTGCTGACCACCTTCAACCCCCCCTACCACGTGCAGAACGACTGGACCGATATTCAGATCGGCGTCTGCACCGGCCCGGTGGCCAGCTGGCCAACGCTATGGCCGCACCTCAAGCACTACGGCTGACAGCAGTCCGGGGGAACGCGGCGGCCGCTACCCGGACTAGGCGGACCCGGGCACTGCGGTACCGACGAGGAACTGGCCGTCAGCCTCGCGGATGTCGGCCGACCATCCCAGCCCGGCGAGCCTGGCGGTGAGTTCTTGCGGCGTATAGAACAGCTTGACCACCCGGTACTGTCGGCCGTCGTTGAGCAGCCGCCGGGCAGCGGGGGCCGACTCGCCAGGGAGTACCTCCTCGACCTCGCGCTCGCGGTCGCTGGTGTCGAGCAAGCAGACGCGGCCGGCCGGATGCAGTGCGCCGCGGACGGTGGACCAGAACGCCTCAAACAGCGCAGGCGGGACATGCGAAAGCCAGAACCCGAAGAACACCGTGTCGTAGCGGCGCGTCGGCCGCCAGCCGAAAAGGTCAGCCGTGACGAACTCCACCGGCAGGCCCCGTACCCGGTCCCGGGCAATCGCGATCATCTCCGGCGCGGCATCCACGGCGGTAACCGATCGGGCGCGGCCGGCCAGCACCGGCGTCCAGCGTCCCGTCCCGCAGGCGAGTTCAAGGACATCCCCGCTGATGGGCAACTGCCCGACCAGCGTGTCCAGCATCTCCCGTTCGGCATAAATCTCGTCGTATTCACCGGCGCGTGCCCGGTAGTAGGCGATCTGCTCGGCAAGCAGGGCATCGAGATCGTGGCTCATGTCCAGATCATCCCGCGGGACGTCAGTTGATATCGACAGTCGACCCGAGAGAGCATCGGGCCCGGTGGGGCGACGTTGCGGCCGCCCCACCGGGCCCTGCGTGCTACTTCTTCAGGACTGCCTGATGCGTCAGGAGACGTTCAGCGCGTTGTCGTCCTCGAAGAAGTTGGTGTCGTACCCCCCGCCGAGGGTCTCGGCGCCGGTGTACTTGATGGTGATCGTCTGCCCGATGTAGGGAGCCACCGAGTAGGAGTACTGCACGTAACCGCTGCCTTCGTTCTGGTTGGACAGGGTGCTCAGGGTTGCCAGCACCGTGCCACTGGAGTTCAGGACCTGAGTCGTGAACGTGTCGTAGGCCTTGCTAGTCGGATCATCGGAATTGATGTAGAGCCAGAACGACAGGGTCGCGTTCTTGCAGGTGGCCGGGATCGTGACGGTCTGGGCGAGGGTGTCGGTGTGCTTGCCGCCGTAACCGTCCAGCCATGCCAGATAGGAGCCAGAGTGCGCCGGGACGCCCTCTCCGGTGTCAGCGAGCACGCCGGCCGTGGAGGTCCACGGTGAGATGCTGCCGGTCTCGAACCCCGGGTTACCGATCAGCTGCGCCGCGGTGCATCCGCCGCCGCTGGAACTGATGACCCAGGTGAACGTGGCCGATCCGTGCGCCCCGGTGGTATCGGTGGCGGTCACGGTGACGCTGTAAGTCGTCGCCGTGGTCGGGGTGCCGGTGATGAGGCCGGTGGATGAATTGATGGACAGGCCAGCCGGCAGGCCGGTGGCGCTGTAGGTGAGGGTCTGCCCGGAGGCCGAGTCGGTAGCGCTGATTTGCAGGCTAGCCGCCGTGCCTACCGTGCCCGTCTGGTTACCCGGGTTCGTGACGGTGACCGTGTTCGCGGTCGAGCCGCTGGTGAACGCCGCCGTGCCGTCCGGCGTGCCCAGGCCGGTGGGACCGTCATAGCCGGTCTCTGCGGTGCAAAGGTAGGTCCCGCCGCAACTGCCGTTGGCCCCGGAGGTCACATCGAACAGGTTCGACGTGTGCGAGTAGGGATAGGAGGAGGGATAGGTGCCCGACGCCGGCGTGCCGGCCAGGGCGAACGTGGCGGCGATCATCGGGGAGGACGCGCTGGTGCCGCCCACCTCGAGCCAGCCGCCCTCGCTGTAGCTGTCGTAGACGGCGAGGCCGGTGTTGGGGTCGGCGTCTGCGGAGACGTCGTTGTTGGTCCGCTTGGTGCAGCCGGTGTCCTTCTGCCAGGACGGCTTGGCGTCATCAACGGAGCAGCCCGAACCGGTGCCCTCGCCGCCACTGCTGCTGCCCCATACGGTCTCGGTCCAGCCGCGTGCGTTGGAAGCCGTGCTCAGCGAGGTGCCGCCGACGGCGGTGACGTACTGCGAGGCGGCGGGGTATTCGACGCCGTAGCCGTCGTCACCGGCAGAGGCGGTGACCGCCACGCCCGGGTGCTGGTAGTAATCGGTGTCGTACGTGGGGTCGGACGATGATTCCGAGCCGCCGTAGCTGTTGGAGACGAACTTGGCGCCGAGGGTCACCGCGGAGTTGACCGCCGTTCCCAGGTTCGCGTCGCTCGCGCTGGTGGCTTCGACCAGGATGATGTGGCACAGCGGGCAGATCGCGGACGCCATGTCGACGTCCAGCGATTCCTCGACGTCCCACCCGTTGCTGCCGGCATTGGACGGCAGCGGGCTGGCCGCCCCGTTCTGGTTCACCACCGAGAAGCAGCCGGTGCCGCAGGCGGGCAGGCTCCAGGCGGACCGGTAGGTGGCCAGGTCGGCGGTGATGTCGGGGTCGTTGTAGGCGTCTATCAGCGCCACGGTCTCGCCGCTGCCCGCGGTGGACGACGGCAGTGCGTAGGCGCTTTGCAAGCTCGGCGGCCCGTAGCCGTCACCAGTGGGTGCGGCTTCCGGATGAGCCGCGGGCTGCATGTGCTGCTTTACGTTGTTCCGGACCAGTGCCAGGCAGGAGAAGTGCATGGCCTTGGCAGCCGCACAGGCTGCCTCGTAGTCGTGTTTTCCCGAGACGGCGTGCAAGTGTCCGGTGACGTGCTGGTGGGCGGCCGGCGCGGCCGTCGAACTCGTCTGCGCGGACGCGCTGACAGCGCCCAGCATGGTGCCAATCACTAGTGTCGTGGCTGCGGCAAAGGCTGTCCAGGCGCGGGCGCGGAGCCTGCTCCGGTGTCGGGTGGCGCCATTGCCGCCCGAGGCGTTGGATCGCAACAAACCTTCCTCCTTCAGTGGGCCCAGACCGCGCGGGCACTGTCGGGGGTAAACCGGCTGGAGCCCGCGGCCCAGGAATTGGGCGGTTCACCAGGGACGATAAACACGTCACACCGATCCGTCAATATGTCACTACAGAGCGTCATATAATCGGACTATCGCCCCTCTGGGTTCGCTGAAGCAATCACAGGCATCAAATTTCACATAAATCACTAGGGAATCTCTGGCACCACTGCTTCTGGGCAATGGAGGGCAGGTCCGCAGCCGCGCCGGATCGGGCCGTAGCCCGTTCCTCGCTGGTTCAGGCGGGGCCGGCGGCCGATGTGACCAGGTTGGCGATGGCATGTTCCCAGTGCGCGAGGAATCGCGGATACTCGTCGGCGAACCGGCGCAGTTCGGCGTTCGCTGCCGGGACGAGAGACGTGAGATCGTAGCTGACCGTCACCCTCGTTCCGTCCGGCGTGGCCTGGCATTCGACGGTGATCAGCCCGGCCCGCTGGCCTGGCGTGACCGAGGTGTACTGGATCGACGTGCCTGGGTCACGGCCGGCCACCGTCCAGATAGTCGGCCGTCCGGCGTGGCTGGTCTGGAACACCGTTCCGGGTTCGGCGTCATCGGTGACCTGACTGGGGAACTCCGGTTCCCAGCCCTGCGCCCAGCCGCGCTCGCCGCTGGGGGTGAACAGGGCAAAGGCTTTACCCGGCGGCAGGGCCACGTCGATGCTGCCCGTCAGCCGGACCCGCGTGCACGTCGTCATCGTCGGCTCCCCATCTGCGCTGCCCAGGTCATGCGCGCNNTCATGCGCGCTGCCCAGGTCATCTGCGCTGGTCAGGCGATGGCTGTCCGCTGCGGTCAGGTCCAGCCCGTAGACCTGGCCCAGCCGCTCGATGACCGCGACCGTGTCATCGCCGAACGGGTGCTTGCGCTCGAATGCGTGCAGCACGATGCCTTCGAGCAGGTCCCCCAGAGACACGTCGAAGTACTCGGCGAGACCCTTGAGGACCTTCAGCAGCCGCCGCTCCATCCGGACGCCCGTCTGCGTACGCTCAACTGTTACCACGGTAACATGGTACACGATCGATCTGAGGCTAGCCCATGCTGGCAAAATCAACACCATGTTGCCGAACGCACAGGCCCACCCCCGCGCCAGGCTCGACCCCTACCCCGCGTACCTGAAGGGCAGGCGGTGGGACGTCCTGGCCGCGAACCGGGCAGCTCGGGCGCTGTTCGCCGACTGGACGGCCCGTGCGCCCGATGACCGATCCCGCGGCGCGCAAGGTGTACGTCCAATGGGAGCAGGAGGCGTCGGCGATGCTGGCCAGATTCCGCGCCGCCGCGGCCCGCAGGCCAGACGATCCGGAGTTCACCGGCCTGATCGGCGAGCTGCACCAGGCCAGCCCCGAGGTCAGGAGCTGGTGGCCGCGGCATGACGTCCTGGCTGTAGGCGGCGGGACCAAGCAGTTGCACCACCCGGCACTCGGCGACGTGACGTTCGAGCACACCGTGCTCCAGGTAGCCGACCACCCCGAGCAGACGTTCGTCTACTTCACCGCCGCCGACATTTACCAGAGCAGGCTCGCCGGGCTCGCGTCCGGCGTCCGGTGAGGGAACTTCATCCTGGCGACCCCCGGGGCGTGCTCGGCCCTGGCGACCCCCGGGGCGTGCTCGGCCCTGTCGGCGCCCGGGGCGTGCTCGGCCCTGTCGGCGTAGCCCCGGACGGCTCGGTCGGCTGCATCTCGAGCGGCATGGTGACGCGGGCCACCACCACGTCGGGGCGGGACCGCAGTGCCGAGGAGAGCACCAGGTCGAGGTGGTTGTGCAGGAACCTGTAGCGGATCTTCGCCGGGACGAGCACCGGGATCAGCACCACGATCTGCTCTTCGTGGCAGTCGCATACCTCGTCGATGTATCTGACGATCGGCTCCACCACCGAGGCGAACTCCGTCCGCAGCACGTGCAGCGGGACGCCCGGGTCCCACCGGGCCCATTCCTCCTCCAGCCGCCTGGCGTCCTCGTCGCCGGGATCGCCCTGATCCAGCATCACGCTGACCGCGGTCACCTCCTGGCCGAGTGACAGCGCCTCGGAGATGGCGTACGCGGACAGCCGCGACACCGACGTCACCGGGACGATCACCATGGTGCGCTTGCCTGCTGGCCGGGCGGGCACCTCGTGCAGGTGGAGGGCAAGGGCGACTCGGTGGTAGTAGGCGTGGATCCGGGTGAACAGGAAGATGAACGCGGGTATGGCCACCACCACGACCCACGCCCCCTCGGTGAACTTGGAGATGAGGAAGATGATGGTGGCGGACGCCGTCACCACGGCCCCGAGCCCGTTGACCATCGCACGGGCGCGCCAGCGCGGCCCCCTGGTCCGCCGCCAGTGGATGACCAGCCCGCCCTGGGCCAGCGTGAAGCCGATGAAGACCCCGATGGCGAACAGCGGGATCATCGTGTCGGTATTCCCGTCGACCGCGACCAGGAGCACGGCGGACAGGATGGCGAGGGCCCAGATGCCGTTGGAGAACACCTGCCGGTCCCCGCGCAGCGCGAACAGGTGCGGCAGGTATTGGTCGCGTGACAGCAGGCTGGCCAGGATGGGCAGGCCGCCGAACGAGGTATTGGCGGCCAGCGCCAGCACCAGCGTGATCGTGAGCGACACGATGTAGTACGCCCAGTGCCTGCCGACGGCCATGGCCATGATCTGGCTGAGCACCGTCTGGCCGGACCGGGGACCGATGTGCCAGCGGCGGGCAAGCTCGGCCAGACCGAGCAGCAGGGTGGAGAGGATCACCCCGAGCAGCATCTCGGTCCGCTTGGCCCGCTTGACCCTCGGCTCCTTGAACAGCGGCACGCCGTTGGCGATGGCCTCCACGCCGGTCAGCGCGCTACAGCCGGCCGAAAATGCCTTCAGCACGAGTAGCACGCCCACCGTCTGGAGGCCGTGCGTCTGGACCAGGGAGCGCCCGGGCTGGGGCGCGTGCAGCGCCAGCGGGTGGATCAGCCCGACCACGATGATCGCCAGCAGGCCCAGGATGAAGACCGCCGTCGGCAGCAGGAAGGCGCGGGCCGCCTCGCCAAGGCCGCGCAAGTTGAGCACGGTGACCACGGCGAGGATCAGCAGGCAGATCGGCACCGTGTCCGCGGCGAGCCGCGGGAAGGCGGAGGTAAGCGCGCCCACGCCGGCCGCGATGGATACGGCGACGGTCAGCGTGTAGTCGATGATCAGCGACGCCCCGGCCAGCAGGCTCGCGCCCGGGCCGAAGTTCGCCCGGGAGACCGCGTACGCGCCGCCGCCGCCNNTCGATCACCTGCCGGTAGGAGAACACCAGGATGGCCAGCAGCACGACGATCGCCATCGTGATCGGCAGGATCAGATGCAGCGCCCCGGCGCCTGCGATGGCGAGAACGACAATGATCGCTTCAGGGCCGTAAGCGACTGAGGTCAGGGCATCCAGCGACAGCGCGGGAAGCCCCTCCAGGGGAGTGATCTGCTCCTTGGATACCTCGGATGCGCGCAGCGGCTTACCGACGAGGACCCGCCATGCGGATCCCAGCCCCCTCCGGCCTGGCATGCCAGCACACTCTACGGGGTCGGGGGTCAGTCTCCCGTGCGGCTACCCCGGCGTGCCCTGACATGCCCGACACCAGCCGTCTCACTCATGTCCAAGATCGATATGAATCTACCCCCCACCTGATGTCGGCTACGTCACATCGACGCGGACATCGCCCGCTCCGCCTGTCCCCGTACACCCCACCCGCCCCGCTGGCCCCGTCGGCCCCACTCGCCCGCCGCCCGTCGGCCCCACCCGCCCCGTGCACCCCACCCACCCCGCCGCCCCGCGTCGACCCCACCCGCCCCGCCGACCTAGCCATCCACCGAGTCGGCACCCCGTGAGCGCAGCCCGACCGCCGCGAAAATGCCGGCCAGCAGCACCAGAACGGCCGACACGTAAAGCGCCGCCCGCAGCCCATCCTGGAACGCCGTATACGCGGCATTGATCACCTCTTGCACCAGCGAGGCGTGCCCAGCCCCGGCCGCCCCGCCCGCTCCCGAGGAGTTGCCGCTGGACGGAACCGCGCCAGTCTCGACGGCGCGGATGACGATCGACTGGAAGTTGGCCGNNGCCACCCCGGTCACCGCGCCGATCTCGCGGCTGGTGTTGGTCGCCGACGCGGCCATGCCGGAGCGCTCCGGCGGCACCGCGTTGAGGGCCGAGGAGGTGATCGGCACCACGGTCGCGCCGATGCCGATGCCGGTCAGGCCGAGTGCGGACGCCAGCGTCCAGAAGACCGGATGCGGGCTGAGGCTGAGGTTGGCCAGCAGCAGTCCGGCGCTAAACAGCACGCACCCGCCGAACAGCGACCAGCGCGGTCCGACCGAGCCGGTCCACCGGCCGGCCAGCACCGCGGTAAGGATCATCAGGACGGTCATCGGCAAGAAGACCAGCGCGATCTGGTTCCCGGAGTCCCCGACGACCTCATCGAGGTACAGCGCGGTGAAGAAGAAGATCGCGAAGGTAGCGAAGTACGTGCAGAACGCCGCGACGTTCGAGGTCACGAACGCAGGCACCCGCAGGTAGCGCAGGTCGAGGATCGGATGGGCGGCCCGGCTCTCCCACCAGAAGAAGGCAATACCCGCGACCGCGCCGATGCAGAATAGGGCGAGCACCTCAGCGGCGGCGAAGCCCGCGCTCTCCCCGTGGATGACGGCGAACAGCAGGGCCGACAGGGCGGCGGCGCCGAGCAGCGTGCCCGCGGTGTCCACCCGGTGCGCGTCCGGATCCCGGCTCTCCGGCAGGACGATCGCGGCGACGACCAAGGCGGCCAGGCCAAAGGCCAGGCTGAACCAAAAGATCCCGCGCCAGCCCCACTGGTCGACCAGCGCCCCGCCGACGACCGGACCGAGGGCGAGCGCCAGCCCGGACACCGCGGCCCACACCCCCACCGCGCGGTCCCGCGCGCGCTTCTCGGTGTACACATGCCGCAGCATGGACAGCGTGCCGGGCTCGCTCGCCGCCGCGCCAAGCCCCATCACGGCACGGCCGGCAATCAGCACATCGACGTTCTTGGCAACCGCGCAGAGCAGCGCGCCGCCGCAGAACACCCCGGCGCCGACGAGCATGACGATCTTGCGGCCGAGTTCGTCACCGATCATCCCGCAGGCGAGCATGATGCTGGCGAAGGTGAGGGCGTAGGCGCTTACCACCCACTGCAGCGACGAGACGCTCGCGTGCAGCTCAAGCTGGATGTTGCCGAGCGCCACGCTGACGATCGTGTTGTCTAGGAAGGTCAGGAACAGCAGCGTGCACAGGGCAGCAAGCGCGACGGGGCGACCGCCGTGGCGGGCCTTGGCCGCCACCTCGGTCGTTGCGGCCAAGGCGACGTTCCGCTAGCCGGCCGACGAGCAGGCCGGCGGCAGCCCGGACTTCTTGCCGTTCTCCAGGACGAGCAGCGCGCAGAAGCTCTTGTCGCCGACCTTCCAGGTCCCGTCCTGGTACACCGCGACGCCGCTCTGCTTGGACAGCGCGGTCGCGCCCGCCAGCAGGATCGAGTAGGTCACCGCGGCCTGCGACGACGTCACGCCCGACACCTTGGTCACCTTCGCCGAGGCCGAGGACGCCAGCGGCGACTTGGCCTGGGCGCTGATAAGTGCCTGGAACTGCTGCCCGTCCTGTAGCAGCCCCACCCGCTTCGACACCGGCGTGCTCGACGCGAAGAAGGCCACCCAGTTGGCCTTGATCGCGGACTCGGCGGCCGTCGCGCCCGTCGTCGCCGCGGCCGACGTCGACGGGCTCGAGGGCGACTTGGCGGTCGATGGGCTACTGCTACCGCAGCCGACCAGAAGTACGCCCAATCCTGCGGCCAGCGCGGGCACCACAGAGATCCGGCGGATCAATGGTTGGAATCGCATAGTCAGCGTCTCCCTCCTGAGCGTGATCCTACTCGCGGCGGATAGCGCCATAAAGCAGGCGCGCGGGACCGGTTGGCCACCCTTCGGCACTGCTCCGCGCGGACCCGGGCCAGGCCGTAGCGGAAGCCTTTGTGAACGTGGGGACAGCAGGGATCAGTTTGCCCCGCGGAGCTTTTCCAGCACCTCGTCGTGCAGATGCCCGTTGGTGGCCACCGCGCTGCCGCCGTCCGGTCTGGCAACCCCGGAAAGGTCGGTGAACCGGCCGCCCGCCTCCTCCACGATTACCTGGACCGCGGCCAGGTCCCAGAGCGAGACCTCCGGCTCCGCGGCCACGTCGACCGCGCCCTCGGCCATCAGCACATACGACCAGAAGTCCCCGTACGCGCGGGTCCGCCAGACCGAACGCGTCAGGTCGAGGAAACCATCAAGCTCGCCCCGCGCTTCCCAGCCGGAGATGCTCGAATAGGAGAACGACGCGTCCTTGAGCTGCGTCACCCCGGACACCTGGCAGCGGGTGGCCTTGGTCAGGCTGCGGCCGGACCAGGCCCCGCCACCCCGCGCGGCCCACCACCGGCGGCCGAGGGCGGGCGCCGAAGCCACGCCGGCCACCGGCTCGTCGCCCATCATCAGCGCGATGAGGGTGGCCCAGACCGGCACGCCGCGGACGTAGTTCTTCGTCCCGTCGATCGGGTCCAGCACCCAGCACCTGGGCCCGATGCCGGTCTTGCCGAACTCCTCGCCGTGCACGGCATCGCGCGGGCGGGATCTGCGCAGCACGTTGCGCACCTGCTCCTCGACCGCGCGGTCGGCATCGGTCACCGGCGTCAGGTCCGGCTTGGTCTCCACCTGGAGGTCAAGCGCACGGAACCGCCGGATGGTGATGTCATCCGCCGCGTCGGCGAGGACGTGCGCGAAGCGCAGATCATCGTCGTAACCCGCCATGGCGCGCAACGGTACCGCTTATCGGCCCGCTGCGACGCCGTAGCCCGCTGACTCCCGCTTTAGCCGAACGGCTGGCGGCCGGTCCCACACCCGGTTGTCATAACGTAGCCGCATGGACTACACCCACCTTGGCCGCAGCGGCGTCTCAGTCAGCAGGCTGTGCCTTGGCACGATGAACTTCGGCGCGGCAACGGGGGAAGACGACGCGCACCAGATCATGGACACGGCGCATGAGTCCGGGATCAATTTCTTCGACACCTCGAACACCTACGGACGTCCGCGCGCCGACGGGGTCACCGAGCAGATCATCGGCAACTGGTTCGCGTCCGGCGGCGGGCGCCGGGAGCGGACGGTGCTGGCCACCAAGGTCTACGGCGGCAAGGGCGAATGGCCGAACGACCGCTACCTGTCGGCCGTGCATATCCGCCGCGCCTGCGATGATTCGCTGCGCCGCCTGCGCACCGATCACATCGACCTCTACCAGATGCACCACGTGGACAGGGCTACGCCGTGGGACGAGATCTGGTCCGCCCTGGACGTGCTGCACACCCAGGGGAAAATCATCTATGCCGGCTCGTCGAACTTCGCCGGCTGGCACATCGCCCGCGCGCAGGAGACGGCGCTCAGGCGGCAGTCGTTCGGCCTGGTGAGCGAGCAGGCTCTGTACAACCTCGCCGAACGCAGCGCGGAACTCGAAGTGCTGCCGGCCTGCCAGGGCTACGGCATCGGCGTGATCTGCTGGAGCCCGCTGCACGGTGGCCTGCTCGGCGGAATCCTCGGCGGCTCCCAGACCGGGCGACGCTCCGAGGGCCGGGCCGCCGAAGCGCTGCCGCAGTTCCGGCCGCAGATCGAGACGTATGAGGCACTATGCGCGGACCTCGGCGAGCCCCCCGCGGCGGTCGCGCTGGCCTGGCTGCTACACCGCCCCGAGGTCACCGCGCCGATCATCGGCCCGCGCACCATGCAGCAGCTAGACGCCCCCCTGCGCGCAGTCGAGATCGACCTCGGCGCCAAGGAACTAGCCAGGCTCGACGAAATCTTCCCCGGCGCCCGGCCCAGCCCCCCCGCGTCCTACGCCGGGCAGCGCAAGCGAGCCCGTGATGAGGAAGGATCGTGGTCGCTCAGACGACCAGGATCCTTCCCCCTAATCTGCAAGGTGGGCTACACCGGGCCCAGGCGATGCGGCGCCCGGCGTCGGCATCCCTCCCGGCCTACCCCGCCAGAAATGGATGCCGATTCACTGTTCACTCAGCGACAGTCGGCAGGGCGTAGTTGACCGGAGCGAGCCGCACCGGCAGGTGGTGTTAGTCGTCGGCGCCTTCTCGGTTGCGCAGCATGCGCCGCAGTGAGTCGAGCCTGGCCGTGCCGCCGTGGTCGCGCGCCCAGTCGTCGAGCGCGCAGGCTTTCTCCAGGTGGGTGCAGCCGGACGGGCATCCGGCGGCGCCCTCGGCCAGGTCTGGGAAGGCCTGCACCACGCGATCGGCCGAGACATGGCCGAGCCCGAAGCTGCGCAACCCCGGCGTATCGATCACCCAGCCCTTGCCCGTCGGGCCCTCCAGCCTGAGGGCGACCGCTGAAGAGGACGTGTGCCTGCCGCGTCCGGTGACCGGGTTGACCACGCCAACCGCCCGGCCGGCTTCCGGGATCACCGCATTGACCAGCGTTGACTTGCCCACGCCCGACTGACCGATGAGCACGCTCTCCCGTTCGGTAAGCCGGGCCTGAAGATCGTGGAGCACGTCGTCGCGCAGCGGCCTGCCCGTCACGATGCACGGGAAGCCAAGCGGCTCGTAGGCGGCGAGTACCTCGTCCGGTGATGCCAGGTCGGCCTTGGTCAGGCAGAGCAGCGGGGTGAGACCGGCATCGTAGGCCGCTACCAGGCAGCGGTCGATGAACCGGACCCGCGGCGACGGGTCCGCCAGCGCGCAGACGATAACCAGCTGCTCGGCGTTGGCGACGATCACGCGCTCGATCGGGTCGTTGTCATCGGCCGAACGTCGCAGCACTGATGTCCGGGTCCGCACCCGGACGATCCTGGCCAGTGAGCCTTCCGCCCCGGTGATGTCTCCGGCGAGCGCCACCCGGTCGCCGACCACGACACTCCGGCGGCCAAGCTCCCGTGCCTTCATCGCGATGATCGGCTCGTCACCGATCAGGCAGCCGTACCTGCCCCGGTCGACGCTGGCCACGAATGCCTCGGTGGCGTCCGCATGCGCGGGCCTGGTGCGGGTTCGGGGCCGCGAGCTACGGCCCGGCCTGACTCTGACGTCGTCCTCGTCCAGACCGGCATAACCAGGTCGCCGGGTCAGGACGGACGCTCCGTCATGACGTCAGTTCCTTTCCTCGACATCGGCCGCAGCGCCGTTCGGCTGAAAATCTTGCCCTGCCTCAGGCGCTCGTCCCAGCATCTTCCCCCACATCGCGGTGAAGTCGGGGAATGTCTTGGCCACGGTGGCCGCATTCTGCACCCTGATGCCGGGGACGGCCAGGCCGAGCACGGCGGCGGCCATGACCATCCGGTGATCGTCATAGCTGGCGAAGAGGCCGTCGGCGGCGAGCGGGCGCGGCCGGATCTCCAGCCCGTCGGGTAGCTCCGTCACATCCCCGCCGAGCGCGTTGATCTGGGTGGCGAGCGCGGCGAGGCGGTCGGTCTCGTGTGTGCGCATGTGCCCGATGCCGGTGAACACCGACGGCGATGAGGCGAGCGCGGCAACCGCGGTGAGCACCGGCGCAAGCTCACTGGAGTCCCGCAGGTCGGCGGTGACGCCGCTGATGGTGCCGGTTCCCGTCACGGTCAGCCCGTCGCCGGTCAGCGCGCAGGTCGCGCCCATCCTGGTCAGCAGGTCCACGATGTGGCTGGCCGGCTGCGTGGTGCGGGCCGGCCATTCGGCGATCGTCACCGTGCCGGCGGTGACCAGCGCCGCCGCCAGGAACGGAGCCGAGTTGACCAGGTCGGGCTCTACCCGCACGGTCCCCGGGCGCAGCGGTCCCGGGTAGACCCGCCAGGTATCGGGCCGCGGGCGCAGTTGCCCCGTTGCGCTGCCCTGCTCCTCGACCTCGACCTCGGCGCCGGCGTCACGCAGCATGCCGACTGTCATAGCGATGTGCGGCGCGGACGGTACGGGCGGTCCGTGGTGGCGGACCTCCAGGCCCTTGTCGTAGCGGCTGCCTGCCAGCAGGAGCCCGGACACGAGCTGCGAAGAGGCGGACGCGTCCAGGGTGACCGGACCGCCGCCCAGGTGGCCCGTCCCGCGCACGGTGAAAGGTATGGCGCCGCGGCCGCCGTCATCGATATCGGCGCCGAGCGTGCGCAGGGCGGCGATGAGCGGCTGGACCGGGCGCTGTGCCGCCCGCGGGTCGCCGTGCAACGCGACGTCGCCGGTGGCGAGCGGGGCCACCGGCGGCACGAACCGCATCACCGTCCCCGCGTTGCCCACGTCCACCTGTGCGCCGTGGTCCATCGGGCCCGGCGCGACGGACCAGCCGTCGGGCGCGTCCTGGATGCTCGCGCCCAGTGCGCACAGCGCGCTGGCCATCAGGAGGGTGTCCCTGGCCCGCAGCGGGTTCGCGATCTCGGTCGGCGCGTCCGCGATGGCGGCGAGGATGAGCGCACGGTTCGTCATCGACTTCGAGCCCGGGAGCCGCAGCCGCGCGCGAACCGGCCCGTTCGCCGCAGGTGCCGGCCATGTGCTGGCGTCCGCGCCGTCGGGTTCGGCTGCTTGGTGCATGTTGCGAGCGTACTGGGCGCCTGGCCCTGGCCGATCGGAAGATCTGTAGCAGCCGTGTTTGGCTGTATGCGGAGATAGGGTAAACAATCAGATTCCGGGCAGAGGTGCAGATAGGAGATCGGGTCAGGGGGACCGCATGTGTGGTCGGTTCGCATCTGCGCGAAAGCGCATGGAGCTCCTTGAGGAGTTCGGTGTGCAGTGCGATCGCGTCGATGACGAACTCGAACCTGACTACAACGTGGCCCCGACAAAGCCGGTCTACGCGGTACTTACCCGACGCTCCGATCCTTCCGGCGACTCTGCCTCGGCCGGCGACTCTGCCTCGGCCGGCGACTCTGCCTCGGCCGGCGAGTCCGTCCCGGCCGGCCACGACGCCCCCCGCCCCGCCGATCTGGTCGAACGCCAGCTTCGCGTCGTGCGCTGGGGGCTGGTGCCGTGGTGGGCAAAAGATCCGGCCATCGGGAGCCGCCTGATCAACGCCCGCGCCGAAACGGTGACGGAAAAGCCCGCGTTCCGACGTGCCTTCGCGCGCCGCCGGTGCCTGCTTCCCGCGGACGGCTTCTACGAGTGGCAGCAGGTCACCGAGAACGGCCGGAAGCGTAAGCAGCCGTATTACATCTACCGCGCCGACGGCGGCGTGCTGGCCTTCGCGGGTCTTTACGAGCTGTGGCGCGATTCGTCCGTCCCCTCGGATCACGCGGGCGGCTGGCTCTGGACAGCGACAATCATCACCACCCAGGCGACGGACGAGGTCGGCCAGATACACGACCGGATGCCAATGGTGATCAAGCCTTCGGCTTGGCAGGACTGGCTAGACCCCGGCAACACCGAGGTCGCCGACCTGCGCGAGCTGCTGCTTCCCGCCGTGTCAGGCGGGCTGACGTCGCATCCGGTATCGACGGCTGTGAACAACGTCAGAAACAACGGGCCCGAGCTGGTCGACCTCCTGCCGGATGCCGCGTCGGACTCAGGCTCTCCCAACCCGCCGCTACCCAGGTCGGGGCCATCGGGCGCACATCCGCCCGATGGCGCTCCTGCTGGGTCCGGCGGGACTTTGTTCTGAACCCCGTACCGGCAGGGCAGCGCACCGCACATCACGCTGCCGAACCCATGCGGACAGGAAGGTGATGATCCGTGGATACCGTCACAGCGCGCAAGCTCCTGCAAGAGATCCGCCATGACCTCGACAGGTCTATCGCGGTGCTGCAAGGGGAGAGCCACGGAGACGATGCGACCGCTGGCTCCCCGCAGGACCCCGCGGACGCCGGCGCCAACCTGTCTGAGGCCGAACGCAGCGAGGCGGTCATCGAGGCGGCCAGGCGGCAGCGGGGTCAGGTGCTTGACGCGCTCAGCAGGATAGAGAGCGGCGCCTACGGCACGTGTGTGGACTGCGGCGATCACGTTCCCGAGGGGCGCCTGGAGGCTCGCCCGGAGGCGGCGCGGTGCGTGCGTTGTCAGTCCAAGCGCGACCGGCTGCGTCACTGAGAGCTGGCCGGTTTACCGCTTTACAGCGGTTTGTCGGCCGTGACAACGAGCTGGATGCCGAAGGATTCGTCGGCCTCAGCGGTGAGTTCCGCCTTGACCAGCCGGGCCATGGCCTTCGGGTCCAGGCTGAGCACGCGGGTCACCATGGATGGTGACAGGACGGTCCGCGGCCGGATGGCGCTAGGTTTCAGCCCCGCCTCAACGCAGAGATCCTTGAGGTGCTGAGCCCCGTAGCAGCGGGTGAACGTGCCGTCCTGCCACGGGATGAGCAGGACCTCGGCGCACGGCAGGTCGGTCAGCTCGGCCCAGTGGTGCTGTTCGGCAAGCACCGCCATGCCGAGGACCAGCGAGTCGACGGTGGCTATCAGGCGGCCACCGGGCCGGAGCACCCTCGCGATCTCGGCGGCCAGGTACTCCGCCGCGATGTACCGGGAAAGCGTGCGGTCGTCCGCGATCACCCCGTCCGCGCAGCTATCGGCGAGGAAGCTCAGGCTGCCTGGGTCACCGGTGACGGTCACAACGGTGCCGCCGGGCCCAGGCCAGCGGCGCTGCCCGCCCCGGGCATCATCCCCGGCTGTCACCCGCAGCACGCTGTGCCCTGCTCTGGCCGCTTGCGCGGCACACCGTCCTTGCGGGCCAGAGATGTCTACGAGCAGTTGCCGGCCCATCGGCAGCCACGCGGCGAGCTGGGCGGTCGCGACGGCCCGATGGAAACGCCAGTAGTTCGCGAGCGAATCGTCTCCGGCCACGGCGAGAGGGCTGGCCGTAGCTGCCACCACCGTCACTCCTGTCCCGTTACGGATGAGTGTCTGGCCTTACGATCGGATCGCGCGCCGTGCGGCCAGGCGTCGGCGCACGTACCCCCCGTAAGAGCCTTCCCCGCAGCGGTTCCTTCACTCGTTCAGGCGGGGATCTTCAGTAGCTGTATGCCCGTCTTTGCGCTGGTTGCTGCCTGAGGTCTCTGGCTGTTTCCTGGTCAGGAATGAAGGTGCTGCCAGCGGCGTTGCAGAACGCATGCTCGCAGTCGGCTACAGGCCGCTCGATGACCGTTCGGCGCCGCCTCCCCTCAAGTCCAGTCGCGTGAAGGATGTATCCTCCCGCCCATACGGTGCCGGCAAGCGGCAACCCAAAACAGCGGTGCCTGAGGGGGTGAGTCCGGTCCCGGAGACACTCACTGAGCGGAGCCAGCGCTTCGAGCAGGACGTACTGCCATTCCTCGATCAGTTGTACTCCGCTGCCATGCGGATGACACGTAACGCCGCGGACGCGCAGGACCTGGTCCAGGAGACGTTCGCCAAGGCATACGCGTCCTTCCACCAGTTCCAGCCGGGTACCAATCTCAAGGCGTGGTTGTTCAGGATCCTGACCAACACGTTCATCAACACGTACCGGAAGAGGCAACGCGAGCCCCAGCGCGCCGGGACCGAGGACATCGAGGACTGGCAGCTGGCCAGGGCGGCTGAGCACACGTCCTCCGGGCTGAAGTCGGCAGAGAGCGAGGCTCTCGAGCGGCTTCCTGATTCCGACATCAAGCAGGCGCTACAGGCTCTGCCCGAGGAATTCAGGATCGCCGTCTACCTGGCCGACGTGGAAGGGTTCGCCTACCGGGAGATCGCCGACATCATGGAAACACCGATCGGAACGGTGATGTCGCGACTGCACCGCGGCCGCAAGCAGCTGCGCGAGCTCCTCCAGGACTACGCGGAGGATCGGGGTTTGGTCAGGTCTAAGGCCGGGGCAGCCTCGTCGGCGGATGAGCCGGGGGAGGACGCGCGATGAGCTGCGGGAATCCTCACGAAGTCCCGTGTACCGAGGTACTCGCGCGGGTCTACAACTACCTCGACGGTGAGCTCGATGGGGTTGGCTGCGCCGAGATTCGTCAGCACCTGGACGAGTGTGGGCCATGCTTGCGGGAGTTCGGCCTCGAAGAAGTGGTCAAGAAACTGGTCCACAAGCACTGCGGTCGCGACCTGGTCCCCGGGGACCTACGGGCGCGGGTGCTCGTCCGGATACAGCAGGTACGCACCGAGCTTGAGGTCACCGAGTTCCGGGTCGACTGAGCGGCAGCACCCCGGGGCGCTCTGTTCGATACGCCCCTCCTGCTACGAGCAGCAAGCCCGCGCCGCCTTGGTGCCGAACGGGAACACGCTGGTCCCGCAGCTGGGCGCGCACCGGCTGCGGACGATGGTCAGCCGTGACCGGGGTTGAGGAGGTGGGTCTTGTACAGGCAACCCTTTTCGTTGTACACCACCGGCCAGGCTGCATTGCGGGCTACTGACCCGCTGAAGCCGATCGCGATGAAATCGCGGTACCGGGTTCCCTGCTGGGTGTAGTTCACGGCCTCGCCAAGCGAGTGGTAGGTACCGGGATGCATCATCTGGACCACCACCCACATCCGCAGGCCTCCCTTGGGTGAAAGCTGGCGGGCTCTGGGCGGCACCTGGTAGCCGTGCACCGGGAGCAGCGTCTGCACGCTGCATCCCGCAGGGTAGATGCCGCCTGCCGGGAAGTGGAACACGGGCGGATCGGTTACGCACCGCCCTTACCCGACCCCGGCACGCCGCGCGCCGGTACACCGTCCGCACGCTGACCACGTTCGGCTGGTCGTGCGTGAAGGTGACGGTCACCGTGTCGCCTGGGGCGAGCGGGCGGGCATGGTAGGCGATCCACTGGCACGGGCCGTCGTCCCCCGGCGAGGTTCTCAGGTAATGCTCCGTCTGTACCGCAGCCAGGCCGCGCCCATCCACGCGGCCACGGCGACGCTGCCTCCGCCCAGCACGCAGGAGAGTACAAGGTTGTGGGTCAGGGCGCCACCTTCGGCCAGCAGGAGCACCACGCCCGATCCCACCCCCACGACGCCCACTCCGAGCACGGGCGCAGGCGCAGCAGTAGCAGTTGCCATGCGATCAGCAGTGCGCCGAAGGCTGCGCCGAGAGCGGGAGGCACCATAGCTGGCTCTCCTAATCCTTTCCGTCAGGCTCCCTCAGACAGGTTGATGAATCCGGCCACGCTCAGCTGGAAGTTGTAGGTCTGGCGGGTGCCTGAGCTGCGGCTGATGCCAGAGTTACTTGAGTTCAGGGGGAACCAGCAGGAGCCCTCCCGCGTACAGTACTGGAAATCAGGCTTGTGGTAGTTGACGACGCCGTTGGAGCCTGGAGGTGCGCCTGCAGAGATTTATCCATGTCGCACCAGCTCAGCATTCTGCGACTACGCAAGGCCCCCGGTCTGATGTCTAACCTTGTTTAGCCATGTGAGTGTAAGCAGCAACGGCGCGGCTGGCCTGCGCTGAGCTGCAGTGCTTGCGTGGCCTCAGAGTAAGGTTCCAGGGCGTCGTCACGCAGGACGATCCATAGGCGTACCAGTTACCGGTGTAATCAGTCTGCCCCACCCGGTAGGTGACCCGCAGGCCTGCCGCGAAGTAGTCCACCCCGGGCCGGGATCCCGCGAAGGAGTAGAAGATCAGCAGCGACGAGTGGCGGCCCGGGGTGAGCCGGTACCCGTGAAACGCCGCTACCGGCATCGTGATAGGCGCCCCTCCGGGATACAGGGGCGGCAGCCGCGGTGGCCAGTAATTAGCCTCCCCGACGTCACCGAACTCCTGGACCGGGTGCACCCCCACATGCACCAGCCGGGGAACCGGGAATCCGGGAATCGGCAGCAATGTCGCCGACAGCAGCGTCACCTGAACCGACGACGGGCCCACGAACCCGCTGAAATCGGCGGGCACTCCGGGACCCGTAAAGTTGCCGAATCCCGCCAGGCCGCCAGATGGATTCAGCTGGAACCCGCCATCCCCGGCACCGGAGGCAGCCAGCACCAGCGTCAGCGCTAGCACCAGCGCCAGCACCAGGCCAGCGCAAAGCAGGGCTGCTGCGCGCCGCCCGTGCACAGCAGCGCGCAGCGCCCCGCTAATGGCTCGGGTCATTACGAGTTATAGTCATAGACTCTATCCCAGCTAGATATATTGTACTCTCCGTCGTTATTTGGCCCGCACAGCCAGCTGTAATGTGAACTCTGATCGTTTTTCCATTCCAGCTTCACATTGCTGGAGTAGCCGGTGGAGCCGCCGAAGCTGAATGACGCCGCGCCCCACGGGGAAGAGATCCCCGATGACCAGAAGTATGACGTGCCTTGATCCTTCCAGGCGTAGGATCCGTCTGGAGGAAGCGGAACGTTGGTTGGATCGCTAGTGCAGTTGTTAACGAACTGGCCGTTGATGTTACGGCCCGGAGCGCCCCTATAGCCGGGGAATGCGCTACCGTCCCACTGATATCCTACCTGGAAATATCCGCTCTGGCAGGTGTCGCCCTCCTGCAGCCATTGCTCGTAGTCGTATTTCCCGTCGACGTACTGACTGTAATAGCCGCCATGGTTGAACGCCTCTCCCTCTCCGCTGGTGTGGGTGACCCCCGCGTTTCCGTCAACGCTCCAACCGGAACCGTTGCCACTGAACCCGACGGTGAACGTGCTGTCGACTCCGCTCGTGTAGGAGTACGTACCAGTGTTGCTGCTCGCGGCGTGCAGTTCGCCGATACGTGTGGCGATGCCGTACCTGTAGGTGTAGTCGCCGTAGTCGCAAGTCGGCGCTTGGGGTGTCGCCTGCCTGGCCAGGGCCATCGGGGAGGTGTGCGTGGCGGCAGCGGTCCGGCGCAGCAGCCCCATACTGTAAGGCTTCAGCCTGCCCACCGATGTCACCGCCGGCCCGGGGGCCGCAGCGGCGTGGCCCACGCGCGCGACCGCCGACCACACCTGGCTGCCCTGGGGCGAGAACGCGTCGAGCTGGATATTCATCCGGCCAGTGCGCCGGTCGATGACCGCTGCGGAAGAGCGGTTGTCCGGGATCATCAGGCGGAACGAGGAACCAGTGGTCACCCGCTGCCACGCCAGGGCCGACACTGACAGTTTCTCGCCCGGCTTCATGTGAGTCGGCTGCGGCACGCCGTACACGTAAATCGTGGCCGGTGCGGCAGTCGATGCCGGAGACGGCAGCAGGCCCGTCACCACCGCCAGCGGGCCGCGGCCGGCCGATGCGGGGTGGGTTGTGGCTGCCGCCGCCCCAGAGGTCACCGATGTCAGGCCGAATACCGCCATGCCGAGAGCTACTAACGGCAGGCTGAGTCCTGCGAGCCGGTCTGGGTGCTTGGTAACGAAGAGGGCGAGTCTGGATGGTTTCATAGTGAATCCCCCGATTTCTAGACTGCGAGGATTTTAAGCGATGTCCGGCAAGATTAGCTAGCATTGAATGCCAGAGTTAACAGCTGCAGTTTAAGGTATCTCATTTTCAATTCCGGCGAGTACGCCTGGAATTATGAGCTGTGCACTCGGTCGATGGTATGAGCGCTTATCCTGGTGGCCGGGCAATCCTTAACCCCCTATCTATTAGTGGCAGTTGGCAGAAGCAACGCAAACTCTCTACAGCGCCATTGTAAAGACACTTGTTCCGCGCGACCGAGCTACCCCCCTCCGCGACCTCAGCTGGCTGCTTAAGGCTGCATCTTGAGCCGATTCAGAGTCTAGGCAATCTATAGCCGACAGCACCATGAAATCTTCTGGAAGAGTTCCGGAAGTCTCCTTCTTGCGCCCAGCGGGACGGATGGTGACGCTGTGAGCCAAGGCCACGCTGGATCTTTGTGTTCAGAGGTTCCGGCATTCTTGGGTCTGCGGGTGGTGCGCCTGAGTGCCGGAGGAGAGGGCGAGCTCCTGGGATGGGGGAGGATTGCAAGTGCGTCATGCTGGTTGCGTGTATGGATGATCGGGACATGATCTTGGGGAGTGTCTCGGCGGGATGGTCTGGTGTTCGGGATTTGGGGGTGGGAGATATTAACGGGAGCCTTGCGCGGATGGTGATGGGTGTGCCATGTTGCCTGGTAGGTGATGGCCTGGCGTCTTAGGTACATGCCTTGGGGGGCGGTGTGGTGGCCGGGTTGGGCGGCGAGGGGTCGTTCGGGGGGTTGTTGCGCAGCGCGCGGCTGGCGGCTGGGATGACGCAGGAGGCTCTGGCGGCGCGTTCGGGGCTGAGCACGCGGTCGATTAGCGATCTGGAGCGTGATCGGGCACGGCGGCCGTATTTCCGGTCGGTGGGGTTGCTGGTGGATGCGCTGGGGGCGCCCGAGCCGGTGCGGGCCGAGTTGCATGAGGCGGCGTGTCGTGCCCGGCAGAGTGGCAGACAGGTGCAGGCGTCTCCGGGTGATGTGGAGCGTGCGCGTGCGGAGCCCGCGTGGCCAGTGTGCCAGTTGCCGCCGGTGGTGGCGGACTTCACCAGTCGTGAGGATGAGTGCGCTTGCGTCCGCGAGATAGCGACCCAAACGCGGGACGCGGACGTAGTGCCCGTGGCAGTGGTCAGCGGGCCGCCGGGCGTGGGCAAGACGACGCTTGCGCTGCGGGTGGGGCACTCCCTGCGCTCTTCTTTTCCTGATGGGCAGCTGTATTTGCAGCTCGCCGGCGCTTCTTGCCAGCCGCGCGATGCGGGCGAGGTCTTGGGGGAGGTGCTGCGGGCGCTGGGCGTTGGCCCCGCCGCGATCCCGGAGAGTACGCAGCAGCGGGCGGCGCTGTACCGGTCTCGCCTGGCAGACCGGAAGGTACTTGTTGTGGCTGATGATGCGGGATCGGCGCGGCAGGTAGCGCCGTTACTGCCGGGGACGCCGGGCTGCGCGGTGATCGTGACCAGTAGGAGCAGGCTGGCCGACCTGGAGGGGGCCAGGCCGGTCCTGCTTGATTCGCTTGGTCACGCCGAGGCGGTGGAGCTGCTCGGCCACATCGTGGGAGCGGAGCGGGTTGCCGCTGAGCAGCAGGCGGCGGATCAGCTGGTGGATGCGTGCGGGTTGCTGCCGCTGGCGGTGCGGATTGTCGGGGCGAGGCTGGCTTCCCGGCCGGGCTGGTCACTGGCGCGGCTCGCGGGCATGGTGGCTGATGAGCGGAGCCGGCTGGATGAGCTGGCGGTGGGGGATCTGGCGGTGCGGGCCAGCGTGGCGCCCAGCTATGAGGCGCTGGATGAACGAGCCAGGCGCGGGTTCCGCCGGCTGGCCCTGCTGGGGCCGGCGGACGTGGCGGGGTGGGTGATGGCGGCTTTGCTCGGTGAGCCGGATGCGGCTGATGTCGTCGGTGTGCTGGTGGACAAGTCGCTGCTGACTCCGGTCGGGGCCGATGCTACCGGCGAGCCACGGTACCGGCTGCATGATCTGCTGCGTGATTACGCTGCAGAACGGCTGGCGGAGGAACCGAGCGCCGGACGGGAAGCCGCACTGGAACGGGTGCTGGCCAGTTTCCTGGAGCTAGCGGATCTGGCAGATCACGGGCTACCCTCGCTCGGTTTCTTCCCGCCACGGGATCGGCTGTCCGCCCGGATTGTGGTCTCGGACACGCTGGCCCGCCGTCTTACCGCCGAGCCCGATGCCTGGTTCACCGCCGAGCGGCTGAACCTGCTGGCCATCACGAGATTGGCATGCGTCTGCCAATGGCACCAGGCGGCAGCACGGCTGGCATCCTGTCAATTGACCTTCCAGTCTCTTCAGCACCGTGACGACGACGCAGAGCAGATCTGGCAGGCGATTGAAGCGGCTGCAGAACAGGCCGATGATATTGCAACGTCCTCAGATGCCAAATTCCACCTCGCGTGGGTAATGGCAGACCGGGGTCGTTTCGCCGACGCACTCGCCGCGCTGGAAGAGTGCGTGCCTGTCTTGGAGGCGCGCGGTGTCCGCGGCACTCTTGCAGCGGCGCTGTACTGGCGGGCATTCTGCGCCGAGGCGCTAGGCCGCTACGAAATTCAGCGTGATAACGCCGAGCGCTGTCTTGGCCTAGCCCGACAGCTCAGAGAACCTGGCACCGAGGTGATGGCCTTGCGCGTGCTGGGGCTCGCGCTGACCAGGCTAGGGAGCCATGACCGGGGGATAGCGCTCTGTGAGCAGGCGGTAGCGATTGCCCGGGACATGCACGAGCTAGCCTGGGAATATTATGCTCTTACGACACTTACATTCTCCATGTCTCTGGTCGGAAGGCATCAGCTCGCAGAGGGCTGCTGTCGACGCGGAATCGAGGTAAGCCAGCGGCTTGGCACTTATGTAACAGGTCAGGCGTACCTTCTGGGCATGCTGGGGGACTCTTATAACGATCGAGGACGTCATAAAGAGGCTATCGACGTCCTCTTTAGGGCAATGACCGTTTTCGAGCAGTATGGGGACCGTCGCGGCGAGGCTCTGTGCCTGCTCAAGTTGGGCCAGGCGCACGTCGCACTTGGTGATGCCCAGCGGGCAGTCCCCTTCCTGCAACGGTGTTTCCCGATCTTCCAAGAGCTGGGTCTGCCTAGATACGAGGAATTGACGGTCCACTCCCTGGACGAGTGCCGCGCGGCGGGTCGTGCGTGCTCGGCTGAGATGCGATCATGATCGGATGCGTGTACTTGTCACTGGCGCGGCCGGGTTCATCGGCTCGCATCTTGTTGACCAGCTGATTCGCGAGGGCCATCAAGTTGCCGGGGTGGACGACCTCTCATCGGGCCGTGCAGCGAATCTCGCCGATGCCATCCGCGGCGGTGCGGCCTTCCATCGGATGGACGTGACCGACCCCGAGGTAACCGAGCTCGCGGTTGGCTGGCGGCCGGAGGTGGTGTGTCACCTGGCGGCCCAGATCAGCGTCCGGGCCAGCGTCGATGACCCAGTGAATGACGCCTTGGTCAACGTGCTCGGCACGGTCAATGTTCTTGAAGCTGCGCGCGCGGCGGGTGCCCGCAAGGTGGTATTCACCTCCTCGGTTGCCGCGTACGGCATTCCGGCTGCCTTCCCGGTCTCTGCCGAGGCGGAACTTCGCCCGCGTTCCCCCTACGGCGCGTCCAAGGTCTGCGGCGAGGTCTACCTCGACACCTACCGGGCGCTGCATGGTCTCGACTTCACCACACTGACCCTGGCCAACGTGTACGGCCCGCGGCAGCGGCGAGATGGTGAGGCCGGCGTGGTCACGATCTTCGCTGATGCGCTGCTGCGCGGTGCCCCCACGCACGTATTCGGCGACGGTCGGCAGTCGCGAGATTACGTGTATGTCGGCGATGTCGTGGATGCCTATCTGCTCGCCTGCGGTAACCGGGGCAGTGGCGGGCGCTTCAACATCGGCACCGGCATCCGCACCACGGACATGGAACTGCACGCCCTGGTGGCGGGGGCTATCGGGTCCGGTGCTATGCCTGGCCACGCACCTGTGCGGCCCGGTGACCTGCCGGATATGGTCGTTGATCCCGGGTCGGCTAAGGATGGTCTTGGCTGGGTCCCCGCGACTAGTCTGCGTGACGGTATCGGTGGCACGGTGGACTGGCTGAAGCAGGCTAGCGGCGGCCAGCAGGAATCGTGATGACTTTGTGTATGTCAAGAGTCACGATGTGCTCACGATGCCGATTGGGCCTGCGCTTGTCACGGCGTTCGGGTTACCCTAAGTGGCAGGCCGCAACCGTAGCGGGCTGATGCCTGCGCATTTGGCTAGGGAGGTGGCCAGATATGCCCGCGCTGTGGGCATTCTCGGTGAGTCGTGAGGTCGCAGTCTCTCACGCGACTGCTGACGCCGTGCAGACCGTGCCAGGCGTCTCCTGGGACTGATGGCGGTCGGGCTCGACTGCTAGGGGGTGCGGGTGGGTTCGCTGCCGCGTGCCGCACGGCTTTACGTCGCGGTTGTCCTGGTTGGCGCATGCGTTGTCATCGTTCGTGGTCCCTTCAACTTCACCGGGGTCGGCTGGTTCACCCTTGTCGTCCTGGCTTCGCTATTCTTGCTGTGCGAGTCGGCACCAGCATCTTTCAGCTCGCTGCGGGGGGCGGTATGGTCGCCGAGCAGTTCGGCGACTCTCGCCTCAGTAGTGCTGCTCGGGCCTGTGGGTGCGGCCCTCGTCGGTTTCTCGGCGGTGCTGAGGGTGCGGCGGCACACTCAGCCGGTGCGACGGTTCTTCAACGCCGGCATGTACGCCCTGAGCGCGTACGCGGCAGGGCGAGCGTTCCTGATCCTCGGCGGTCATGTCGGAGTCCCAAGCCGCAATTCTTTCCCCGGAATTATCGGTCCGTTCGCAGCTGCGGCTGCTGTCCACGTGATCGCTAATCATGGGTTGCTGCGAGGCGTGCTCTGGCTGACGCGCAGTGGCGAGGGGACTGCCCGGAAGGCTCGCACTGGGCTTGACCTGCGATTGATGCTCTCTGATCTGGGTTACGCTGCGTTCGGGTTGCTCATCGCGGCGCTCTGGAGCGTGGTGGGTGCTTTTGCCGCCATCCTGGTGCTGATCCCGCTGTTCGTGGCGCGGTGGGCGATCGGCCAGTACGCGGCCCAGCAACGGGCCTACGAGGCCACGATGGCGGCGCTATGCAAGGCGGTCGAGACCAAAGATTTCTATACCCGAGGCCACAGCGAGCGCGTCTCCAGGGGATCTGCCATGCTCGCCAGCGAGATCGGCATGCGGGCCGACCGGCTGGAAGCGATCACCTACGCCGGCATGCTGCACGACGTCGGGAAACTCGGCGTGCCCACGAAGGTACTGCAGAAGTCCGGGAGCCTGACCGAGGAGGAGTTCGCGGCGATCCAGCTGCATCCCATGCGCGGCCTGGAGATCGTCAGGGAGATCGGTTTCCTTGACGAGGCGCTCGCCGGGATCATGCATCACCACGAGCGGATCGACGGCCGCGGCTACCCGCTGGGGCTGGCAGGCGACGAGATTCCCGAGTTCGCCAGGGTCATCGCGGTGGCCGACGCGTTCGACTCGATGACCTCAACCCGCTCGTACCGGGGCGCGCGACGGATCGACCAGGCAATCGCAGAGCTCCGTAAGTGGTCAGGCACGCAGTTCGACCCGGCGCTGGTGGACGCGTTCGTGACAGCGCTGCAGCGAGATGGCTGGGAACGGCCTGCTCCTGTCGACCCGCCGGCCGGTCCTCCTGATGGGATAACCGCCCAGGATCACGACGACCCGACTGCCCCGCTGCGCGTTGTAGAGAACCGCTGAGCCGGGCAATGACCGTTCACCGACCCGGGACACGCGGCGCCTCTTGGCAGGCGATGGATTCGGGTCAGCTGCTGCTCATCGCAGCCGCGGGCATGCTCGCCGTCGCGGCCATCGCCCAGACAGCTGCGACCGGTGTCGTGCAGGTCAGCGATGCCGTGGCGTTCGGCTCCCTAGTTGCCCTTGGCGAGCTGCTGCGGATCACGCTGCCCGGCAACCGCGAGTCGGCCCCGATCGCCGCCGGGGGGGCGCTCGGCTACGCGCTACTCCTGGATATCGGTGACCGCCCGGCCATCCAGTCCGCCCTGCAAGTGATCGTGATTACGGCTGGCGGGATGATCGTGGGCGCACTGCCTCATCTTGCCGCCGGCCGCCCCGCGAAGCTGGCCGGGATGGCCTCGCGGCTTGTGGCAGTGGCTTGCGTGGCCTTCGTATTCCGGCCGCTCGCGCCGACCGCTCTGATGCAGAACCACTGGTGGGTCGCACTTGCGGTCATGACCCTGCTTGTCGTGCTGGCGTGGTTCGTGGATGCGGTCATCGGCGCGCTCATCAGGGCCGAAGAGCTGCGTGCGAGATTCAGCGTTGCGCTCTGGGACGAGCTGCGCGTTCAGCTGCCGCTCGGCACGGCGGTGGGCGCGTCTGCGTTGCTGATCGCGTTCTCCTCGGAGGTCATGGGTCTAGCCGCGGTGTGGGTCTTCACCGGGCCGCTGCTTGTCTCGCAGGTCGCGTTTCGCAGGTACGTGGGAATTCGTACCACCTACCTGGAGACCGTGCGTGCCCTGTCCAGGATGACGGAGGTGGGCGGCTACGTGGAGGGCGGGCACTCGCGCCGGGTGAGCAGGCTCGCCGTGGCCGTCGGACGTGAGCTCGGGATGAGCGAGACTGACCTGCTCGAACTGGAGTATGCGGCGCTCATGCATGACATCGGCCAGCTCTCGCTGCGGGACCCGATTCCTGGCGGGGCAACCGTGCTCGTCTCCGCTGGCGACCAGCGGCGCATAGCCGAGCTTGGTGCCGACGTGATACGTCAGGCGGGTGTCCTCGATCAGGTCGCGGACATTGTCATGCGGCAAAGTGAACCCTCGCGAGACCCGGGCCCTGGTCCCGGACCGCCGGTGGCCAGCCGGATCATCCGGGCTGCTAACGCGTTCGACGACCTGGTGGGCAGCTCCGCCGACCGGGATCGTGCCGCCGCCGCGCTTGAGCGGCTGCGGCTTGACACGGCGTTCGAATACGATCCTGGAGTTGTCGAAGCGCTCAGCAAGGTGGTGGGTCGGCGTTCCCTCAGTCTGACTTGAGTGGTTTCTGCCGGTTAAGTCCTAGACAATGGTGAGGTCGGAGGATGGGGGTCGTCGGCCCCGTAAGACGGATCCGGTCGAGGAAAGGAGACGCGGGTGGCGGAAGTCCGCGCGGAAATGGTCGCGAACGTGTGGAAGGTTGTCACCACCGAGGGCACAGCCGTTGACGACGGTGACACGCTGGTGATCCTCGAATCGATGAAGATGGAGATCCCCGTACTCGCGGAGGCGCCCGGTACCGTGACGAAGCTGGCAGTGGCAGAGGGCGATGTCGTGCAGGAAGGCGACCTGATCGCCGTCATCGGCTGACGTCCTCTGCAAGGCCATGCCTGGAGCACCGGGCCGTCCAGTGGTCCGGGGTGACCTTTACGACCATCCGGCGGCCGCACTGCGTGCAGTAGCGCGGCGGATCGAGGACGCCGGCTCGCTGGCATGCCTCGTGGTCCCGCGAATCGGTCGGCTGGCCGCAGTGATCGCAGTAACCGGCATCCATGCTCAGATGCCCGTGGTCGATCGCGGATAGGCGACGTCCGCATCGGTGATCACGTTGACCAGATAGGGCACGCCGGCGTCGAACGCCCGGCGCAGCGCGGGCGCGATCTGTGCTGGCTCGGTGACCAGTTCCCCGGCGCCGCCTAGCGCGTGCACCACGTCGTCGTATCGGCACATAGGCTGCAGCTCGGCGGCGACGTCGTACCCGTAGAGCGCGCGCATCGGGTGCCTCTCCAGACCCCAGATCCCATTGTTGCCGCAGATCATGACCACGGGCAGCTCGTGTCGCACCAGCGTGTCCACGTCCATCAGCGAGAATCCGGCCGCGCCGTCCCCGAGCAGCAGGGCTACCTGTGCCGATGGCCGGGCGATCCGAGCGGCGATGGCATAACCGAGCCCGGTGCCCAGGCATCCGTAGGGGCCAGGATCGAGCCATCCGCCAGGGCGGCTCGGCTCGATGTATTTTCCCGCGTACGAGACGAAGTCCCCGCCATCGCCGATGACTATTGCGTCGTCCTCGAGCAGCCGGTTGAGTTCGCCGTAGACCCGCATTGGGTGAATGGGGCTGGCATCGCTAGACAGCTGGTCACTGTCAGCCTGTACGGCGGTCTGCACCGCGTCTTGTAGCCGAGACAGCCAATCGTGGCCAGGGCCCGCCGCCCGGCTACCTGCGCCCGCGCCCGAGCTCCCCGCGCCGCCAGCACCACCGCCCGCGAGCTGGGTGAAGAACGCAGCGAGACTGCCGGCCGCAGAGGCGGCGAGCGGGCAGTGTCCCGCGATCTGCCCAGCCGCGTCTGCCACGTGGATGACCTGTGCTCGAGGTGCGCCGTCTTTTCCGCCGAACTCGCCGTACCCCAGCCGGAAGTCCAGCGGTGCACCCACCACGATGACCAGGTCCGCTTCGCGCAGTGCGACGGACCGGGCTCGGGTCACGAGCAGTTCGTGCCCGGCCGGGAGGATGCCACGACCCTGGCCGTTCGCGATGACAGGCAGCCGCAGCTCTTCGGCGGCCAGGCGCGCTTCCTTCTCTGCCCCGTTCAGCCAGACGTCCGATCCGAGGATAAGAACCGGGCGCTGCGCATCGGCTAGCAGCCCGGCGATCCGGTCGACCGCCCCGGCATCGATCGTCTCGGCCGCCCGGAGGGCGACCGCCGCCCCCCGGGCGGCCGCCGCCCCCCGCTCACTCGGCGACGACTGAGTATCGCTGGGTCCGGTCTCACTTTGCCCAAACAGTGCCTCGAGTGAGATGTCGAGGAACACCGGGCCCCGGTGCGCGGTGACGGCAAGCCGGAAGGCCTCGTCTACCGCCCCCGCGATCCTCTTGGTCTCGTGCTCGGTCCAGGCCCGCTTGGTAATCGGAGCGACCAGTTGCGGATGGTCTAGCTCCTGGAGGCTGCCGGATCCCCAGCGGTAGTCCGGGGCGCGGCCGGCCAGCACAACCACCGGAGAACCGTTGAAGTACGCCGTCGTGATGGCGCTCACCCCGTTGGTCACCCCGGGGCCTGCGGTCAGCACGGCCAGGCCGGGGGTCCGGGTGAGCCGCGCGGTTGCCTCGGCTGCGAACACGGCGGTTTGCTCATGCCGAACGTCCACCAGCCGCAGCGGCGGGTCCGCCTTAACCGCGCCGTCGTATAGCGGGAACACGTGTCCGCCGGACAGCGTGAACATCGTGGTGACGCCATGACCACGCGCGGCTGCAACAGCGAGCATGCCGCCATGTACGGGCACTTGGGGGCCATCGTTCATGCCGGCGACGTTACCAGCGAGTCACCTGGGCGAAGCAGGCAGCGGCGAGCTGGAACGAAGGGGAGGACGAAGGTATCAAAACAGAACAAATCAGTCATATTGGTTATATATCCAGTCAAGGATGTATCAACGGACTACCATGACCCCTCATGTTGGGCATGAGAAACAAAGTGTTCCGGCGTGCCGGTGTTGCCCGGGCTTCGCTTGTGGCGGCGATTGCCTTGCCGGCCGTGCTCGTGGCGGCCCAGGCGGCGTCCGCCGCAAGCTGGACCCAGCAGTTCACGCCCGGCCCGACAGGCGCTACCAGCTGGCAGTTTAACGGCGTGTCATGTCAGTCAGACAGCGAGTGCATGGCCGTCGGGAGCTATACCGACCAGTCGTTCGACAACCACGTCCTGACCGAACAACGCCAGGGTTCCAGCTGGGCAGTTGTCAGCGGAGTCGAGCCGGAGGGCGCGACCAGCAGCGAACTCAACGCCATCTCGTGCCCCACCGCGACCAACTGCACGGCCGTGGGTGACTACGTCAACGGCAGCAACGAAGTGCCGCTCGCCGAACACTGGGATGGGTCGGGGTACTGGGCGCTAGATTCCACTCCCGTCCCACCGGGGGCCGCCACGAGTGAGCTCACGGCGGTCTCGTGCCCTTCGGCGAATGCCTGCATCGCCGTCGGCACCTATTCCGACAGCACCGACGGCAGCGGCGAGCAGCTGTTCGCGGCAACCTTGCACGGCTTCGACTGGACGTTGCTGACCCCGTCCGTCCCGGCCGGCGCGGTCCAAAGCGAGCTCAATGGCATCTCATGCCTCTCCGCGACCGATTGCGTAGCCGTGGGCGACTACAGCGAGGGCACCGGCACCTCGACGCTCGCGGAGACCTGGAACGGATCCAGCTGGACGATACAGTCCACCCCCAACTACTCCGCCTATAGCGGGCTGAGCGGCGTCTCGTGCACGTCGGCGACCGCCTGCACCGCAGTGGGACCTGGGGCCATGGCGGTGCGCTGGAACGGCACCACCTGGTCGCAGCAGACGTTCGCCAAGCCCCAGCAGGGCACGATTCCCGACCTGTTCAAGGTGTCCTGCACGTCCGCGACCACATGTACCGCCGTGGGCCAGCACTACATCCAAGGGGTCGGCAACACCGCCGCGGAGATCTGGAACGGCACGAGCTGGAAGTTCGAGCAGGTCAACGTCGGCAGCTCCTATGACACCGCGTACCTGGCCGACGTGTCGTGCTCGTACCCCGCCACGTGCACCGCGGTCGGCACCTATCACGACCCGGTCGATGGCAACCGCGCGCTGGTGGAGACGGTGGCCGTGCAATGGCAGATCCAGACCACCCCCGTCCCGTCGGGAGCGGTCGGAGACAGCATTCAGGATGTGTCATGCACGTCCGCGAACGCCTGCATGGCCGTCGCGAGCTACGTGGGTGAAAACCCCGGCCTCATGGACTTCACTGAACTCTGGAATGGCGATAGCTGGACGACGGGAAGCATCCCCAATCCCACCGTCGCCGACCTGCGAGCGGTGTCGTGCACCGCCGCGAAGGCGTGTACCGCCGTGGGGAGTGACACCGCGGACAACCAGGTTGAGCCGCTGGCAGAGCGGTGGAACGGCACGAGCTGGACGGTCCAGAGCGTGCCCAACCCCTCGGGTAAGACGGACGGCCAGCTCACCGGCGTGTCGTGCGCATCGGCGACCGCGTGCGTGGCCGTGGGAACCGCGAGCGACTCATCCAACAATGCGGAGACGATCGCGGATATCTGGAACGGCACCAGCTGGACCGTCAAGACCATCCCCGCGCAGGCCGGCAGCGGGATCCATAGCGTGTCGTGCGCATCCGCCACCGCATGCACGGCCGTGGGGGCCGGCCTCGCTGGAACGCTGGCCGCGTCCTGGAACGGCACGAAATGGACGATCCAGAGCACGGATGACCCGGCTGGCAGCACCGGGGCCACGCTCAATGGCGTGTCCTGCATGTCCGCGAGCGACTGCCTCGCCGTAGGCAGCTACAACGACGGTTCCACCGAGGTCACGCTGTCAGAGTTTTGGAACGGCACCAGCTGGACGCTGCACAGCACCCCGCCGCTATCGGCGGCGAAGAGCAGCGAGCTCGTCAGCGTGTCGTGCACCGCGGTGGGCCCGTGCACCGCCGTGGGCGAGCTGACCAAGTCCGGCCATAACCACCCGACCCTGCTGGCTGAGCAATGGAGCGGCACAAAGTGGGGAGTGCAGAACACCGTGACCCCACCCGGGTCGAAGGGCAGCGAGCTGACCGGGGTGTCGTGCCTCTCCGGGATCGACTGCACTGCCGTCGGGTACTACAGCAACAGCCAGCACTACCTGACCGCCGTGGCCGAGCAATATTCGTAACCGACCACTCGCGAACCCGCGGCCGGCCCCGGCCGACGCCGGCCGGCAGGCGCCGCGGCGGCTACCCGCCCGACGCCGGTCGGCAGCAGCGGTGCCGACTTTGCCGCAAAACCTTACAAACTTTGCCAAATCATGATAATTGCTCATTATGGGGATGAGGCCTGTGTCGAGCGTGACAGAGAAAATCAAGAAGGCTACCCGTCGCACGGGTGTTGCCCGGGTGGTGCTGGTGGGGGCGATTGTCGTACCCGCAGTACTCGTGGCGGCGCAGGCGGCCGCCGCGGAGAGCTGGATGATGTCGGACACGCCCGCCCCGTCGGGCGCCAGTGCCTGGCAGTTCAACGGCGTATCGTGCTCGTCCGCGACCTCGTGCGAAGCCGTGGGCAGTTCGTCCAACTCAACGGGCAACCACGTCCTGGCCGAGATGCACACCAGCTCAGGCTGGGAAATCTGGAGCACTCCCGAGCCCGCCGGCGCGACGAGCGATGAGTTCAACGGCATCTCCTGCCAGTCAAACCTCCAGTGCATCGGCGTTGGCGACTATTACAACGGCACCGACACGGTGACCCTCACGGAGGTTCTCAACGACGGCTGGACACTGCGGTCCAGCCCTAACCCGGCCGGCGCCACCACCGCGCAGCTCGAAGCCGTCTCGTGCTCGTCCATGCACGCATGTACCGCCGTAGGCACCTCTTCGGACGGCACCAGCACCTCGATGCTCGCCGAGCGATGGAACGGCTCGCACTGGGCGATCCAGGCCATCCCCAGCCCAGCGGGCGCGGTCGACACCCAGCTCGACGGCATCTCGTGCACCTCCGGGACCTCTTGCATCGCCGTGGGCGACTACTACAACGGCACCGACACGGTAACGCTCGCGGAGGCATGGAACGGCTCGACCTGGACGATACAGACAACCCCCAATCCAGCGGGGTCGGTCAGCGCCGGGCTCGACGGCATCTCGTGCTCGTCGGCGACCGCCTGCGTCGCGGTGGGATCGGGCTTCGCGGAGGGCTGGGACGGCAGTACCTGGTCACTTCAGACCATCGCCAAGCCGCAGGGCGGCACCCGCCCCGGCCTGAGCCGGGTGTCCTGCTCGTCCTCGACCGCCTGTACCGCCGTGGGCATCTCCTACCACGAGGGGGTAGGCAACGCCGCGGCGGAAGCGTGGAACGGCACGAGCTGGAAAGTCCAGGCCATCAACATAACGACCTCCTACGACTCGTCCTATCTGAGCGACGTGTCGTGCGTGTCCGCGACCGCGTGCACCGCGGTCGGCAGCTATCACGACCCGGTCGATGGCTATCGCGCACTCGCGGAGGTGTTCAGCCTGAAGTGGCAGTTGCAGGATCCGCCCAATCCGGCCGGCTCGCTCTCCGACGACTTCGGGAGCGTGTCGTGCACGTCCGCGACCGCCTGCACCGCGGTCGGGAACTTCGAGGCCAGCGGCAGCGTCTTCGAGCCAGTGGTCGAGGGCTGGAACGGCACTAGCTGGACGATCGAGAGCACCCCCAACCCGACAGTCAGCTACCTGTCCGGAGTGTCGTGCACAGCGGCGAAGGCCTGTACCGCCGTGGGGGACTACTCAAAGAACGGCAAGCTCGTCACGCTGGCCGAACGCTGGAACGGCACCACCTGGACAGTCCAGAGCACGCCCAATGTCCAGCACGCGACCAAGAGCTACCTGATCAGCGTTTCCTGCACGTCCGGGACCGCGTGCATGGCCGTGGGCTTCTACGCCAAGCCTGACGGGACCCAGCTGACGTTCTCAGAGACCTGGAACGGCACCAGCTGGAAGCTCCAGACCACTCCGGATCCCGCCGGGACGACCAGCAGCGCGCTCGAAAGCGTGTCGTGTACCTCCGCCAGCCAGTGCATCGCCGTGGGCAATTACCTCACCCCGAGTTACACCCTGCTGACTGAGTCCTGGAACGGCACGAGCTGGACGATCCAGCCAGTCACCAACGTGAGCGGTACCACCGACGGAGTTCTCAGCGGGGTATCGTGCAGCTCCGCCACGGCCTGCATGGCCGTGGGCGGCTACGATCAAGGGTCCCGCGCCGTCGCCCTGTCGGAGATCTGGAACGGCACCACCTGGACGCCGCACGCCACCCCGCCGCTGGCCAAGGCGAAGCAGACCGCGCTGGCGAGCGTATCGTGCGAGTCCTCAGGCCAGTGCACCGCCGTGGGCTTCATATACAAGCACCACCACGCAAAGATGCTGGCCGAGGCGTGGAACGGCTCAAGCTGGGGGGTGCTGACCACCGTGATCCCAGCCGGGTCGATCGCCACCGATCTGGTCAGCCTGTCGTGCCCGTCCACCATCTACTGCACGGCTGTCGGCTATTACGAAGACAGCACAGGAGACACCTTCCTCCTCGCGGAGCAGTACTCCTGACACCACCCAGCCCCAGCGGCAACAGCCAGTTACAGCGTCTCCGACAGCGCCTTGACCGGCATCCGCAGCTTGGCCAGCATGTCGAGGTCGTCCTGCGCCGCCCGGCCGAGGGTGGTGAGGTAGTTACCCACGATGATGGCGTTGATCCCGCCGAGCATCCCCGCCTCGGTGCCCAGGTCGCCGAGGGTCAGCTCGCGCCCGCCGGCGTATCGCAGCACCGTGCCGGGCAGCGCCAGCCGGAATGCCGCGATCGTCCGCAGCGCATCCGTGCCAGACAGCATCGGGCGGTCGGCCAGCGGCGTGCCCGGCCGCGGGTTCAGGAAATTGAGCGGCACCTCGTGCGGACCAAGCGCCGCGAGCTGGACAGCCAGCTCGGCTCGCTGCGGCAGGCTCTCGCCCATGCCGATGATCCCGCCGCAGCACAGCTCCATCCCGGCCGACCGGACAAGCTGGCAGGTGGCTAGCCGCTCCTCCCAGCTGTGCGTGGTCACCACCTGCCCGAAGAACGACCGCGCGGTCTCCAGGTTGTGGTTGTAACGATGCACGCCCATTGCCGCCAGGCTGTCCACCTGGGCCGGCTCCAGGATGCCGAGCGAGCAGGCGATGTTGATGTCGACAGCTTCCTTGATCGCCACGATGGCATCCCCGACCTGGGCCATCAGCTGCTCGTCCGGGCCGCGAACCGCCGCGACAATGCAAAACTCGGTCGCGCCGGTTTCCGCGGTCGATTTAGCTGCCTCGACGAGTTCGGAAATATTCAGCCATACCGAACGCACAGGCGACTCGAAGCGCCCGGACTGAGAACAAAAGTGGCAGTCTTCTGGACACCCGCCGGTCTTGACGGAAATGATGCCCTCGACCTCCACTTCCGGCCCGCACCACCGCATCCGCACCTCGTGAGCCAGCGCGAGCAGCTCACCAAGCCGTTCGTCGGGCAGCAGCAGGCAGCTGAGCACCTGCGCCTCGTCCAGGCCGCGCCCCTCGGCGAGCACCTGCTGTCGCGCAACATCGAGGATGTCATCGGTCACGTGGGTAGCCTCCGCTTGCTCAATCCGGCAACCGCCCGGCCGCCTCTCTCAATAGTGCCGGATCAAAACAGCCGCCAAGCCCAGGCGCCAGCCCAGCTCTCGCCATCGCGAGAAACTCGGCCGGGGTGGCCAGGCCGCAGCCACCGGGCAGCGCGCCGGCAATGGGGCCGCCGATAATCGTTTCAAGGTCGATCAGGTTGCTGACTTCAGCCTGCCCTGGCTCGGCCGGCCAGCAGCCGAGGACCACGCCAGCGAGGGTCAGCCCGCGGGCAGCCAGCGCCTCCAGGGTCAGCGCCGTGTGGTTGAGCGTGCCGAGTCCCGGCTCGGTGACGACGAGGACCCTCGCATCGAGCAGCGTGGCCAGGTCGGCGATCGTGGCACCCGCCGGGTCGTAGCGGACAAGCAGCCCGCCCGCACCCTCGACCAGGACCAGGCCCCTGGCCCGCGACAGGTCGCCGATGTAACCGGCTGCGTCGCGAAGATCCAGCGGCGGCAGGCCGGCGGCCCTGGCGGCGGCCTCGGGCGACAGCGGGTCAGGAAACCTGGCCAGCTCGTGCAGGTCGGTAACCCCGGCAAGACGACGTACCTCCTCCAGGTCGCCCCCCATCCCGGTCACCCCGCCAGTCCCGGTCACCCCGCCCGTGCCGGCCACCCCGACGGCCAGACCAGTCTGGACTGGCTTCACCACCGCGACCTCGGTGCCGGCCGCACGGGCAACCGCGGCCAGCGCCGCGGTGACCACCGTCTTGCCCACGCCGGTACCGGTGCCGCTGACGACCAGGATGCTCACTGACGGCGCAGTCTGGTCACGAACTTGTACCTGTCGCCGCGGTACCAGGACTGGGCCCACTCAACCGGGCTCCCGTCCACATCGAAGGCGTGCCTGGACAGCAGCAGCAGCGGCAGGCCCACGTCCACCCCGAGCAGCCGCGCGTCCTCCGGGCCTGCCAGCACGGTCTCGATCGTCTCCTCGGCCTCGGCTAGCTGGACGCCATAGCTGGCGGTCAGCGTCTCGTACAGCGACGAATGGCGGTCGAGCTGCCTGCGCAGCCCGGGAAACCGCCGGGCCGGCAGGTACGAGGTGTCGATCGACATCGGCTCGCCGTCGGCGAGCCTGAGCCGGTGGACGCGCAGCGCACGCCCGCCGGTCCTGATGCCGAGCAAGTCGGCCAGGTGCTCGTCCGCCGTGACGTACCCGATCTCGAGGATGGACGTCCTGGGCTGTAGCCCGTGCGCCCGCATGCCCTCTGTGTAGCTGGCCAGCTCGAGCACCTGGGCGACCTTTGGCTTGGCCACGAACGTGCCCCGGCCCTGGATCCGCCGCAGCCGACCCTCTATGACCAGCTCGGACAGGGCCTGCCGAACGGTGGTTCGGGAGGTCCCGTACTGCCGGGCAAGCTCCCGCTCGGGCGGGACTGGGGAGCCTGGGCCCATCGCGGCGGTGAGCTCGAGCAGCCGCTGCTTCACGGCGTAATACTTGGGCAGCGGCCGCCCCGGCTCTTCCGCCGGGAGGTCGCCGGTCCGGTGCATCACCGGGGATGCGGTCACGGTGATCTCCTTCCGGCTCACGCACGCATCCGGACGTGCTGGCGGACCGCGGCCAGCGCTCGCGACACGGCGGCGAAGTCGCGTTCGGTCAGGGTGGCACGGGCCGCGAGCCGCAGGCAAGAGCGCCCAGCAGGAACCGAAGGCGGCCGGAAGCATCCGGTGCGCACTCCATGCCGGGCACAGGTTTGCTGTGCCGAGGCAGCCGCCTCTGGACTACCCAGGATCACGCTGACCACACCGGCCGCGGGCCGGGACGCCCGCAGGCCCAGGTCAGTGGCCATCTCCGCGATCCGCAGCGCGTTCGCCCTGGTGCGGTGGCCAAGATTCCCGTCAGCCGCGATCACCTCGAGGGCGGCCAGCGCCGCGCCGGCGCACGGCGGGGCCAGACCGGTGTCGAAGATGAACGACCGCCCGGTGTCAATCAGCGTCTGGATCACCTCATCGCGGCCGACCACGGCGCCGCCCTGCGTGGCCAGGGACTTCGACAGCGTCAGCGTCCGGACCACGTCCGGCTCGCCGGCCAGGCCCGCGGCATGGGCGGCCCCGCGCCCAGCCGGCCCGAGCACGCCCAGGGCATGCGCCTCGTCGATCACGAGCAGCGCGCCGTGCGCCCGGACAGCCCGGTGCAGGTCGGCCAGCGGGGCGAGATCGCCGTCCACGGAGAAGACGGACTCGGTGATCACCAGGGCGGCGGGTTCCGTCCGCCCCGCGAGCGCGGCGGCGACGGCGGCCACGTCGAGGTGCGGGGTGATCTCGATCCGCGCATGGGACAGCCGGCACGCGTCGATCAGCGAGGCATGGTTGGCGGCGTCCGAGACCACGAGGGCAGCGCGGCGGTGGTCGGCGCCCGGTCCACCCGGCGGTGCCGCCGGGCCGGCCGACAGCGCGCTGGTGAGCGCCGTGACTGTCGCCAGGTTAGCCAGGTAGCCAGAGGAGAACACCAGCGCGGCCGGGGCATCGCAGAAGTCGGCCAGCGCCCGCTCCAGACGGGCGTGCAGCTCGGTGCTGCCGGTGACGAGGCGGGACCCGGTAGCGCCGGCCCCCCACGTGATGGCGGCCGCCGCGGCGGCCTGCGCAACCACGGGATTTGCCGCCAGGCCCAGGTAGTCGTTGGAAGCCAGGTCGACCTCTCCGTCCTGGCCAGCGGCGCGCGGCCGCAGGACGCGCCGCAGGCCAGCCGCCTCGCGGGCCGCGCCGGCAGCGCGCAGTAGGAGCAGCGGGTCGCGCGCGTCGGGCATGTGCGCATCCTGTCAGGCCCGCCAGTTGCCGCCGACGGTGGGATGATGACGGCGTGCCCACGCTTTCCGACCTGGCCAAGCGCCACACCGTGCTCACCGGGGCCGACGTGGAGTGGCTGCACGCGCTGGTGTCCGACTGGCAGCTGATCGCAGACCTGTCGTTCGCTGACCTGATCCTGTGGGCGCCGGTGCGCGATGGGAACGGCTGGCTGGCGATCGCGCAGATGCGGCCGACCACGGGACCGACGGCGGTCCATGACGATGTGGTCGGGCTTCGGATCAGGGCATCGCAGCGCCCGCTGCTCGAGGCCGCCCTCGCCCAGCGGCGGGTCTGCCGCGAAGGTGACCCGGACTGGACGACAGGCGTGCCGGTCCGGTCCGAGACCATCCCGGTCACCCGCGACGGCCAGGTCATCGCCGTGATCGAGCGGAGCACCAACCTCAACTCCGCCCGTACCCCGAGCCGGCTTGAAATGACCTATCTGCGGGGTGCGGACGATCTTGCCAGGATGGTGGCCGAGGGAACCTTCCCGTTTCCCGGCGAAGAGTCCATCCTCACCAGGTCGCCGCGGGTGGGCGACGGGCTGCTCCGGCTCGGCCGCGCGGGACGGGTCAGGTACGCCAGCCCCAACGCCCTTTCCGCGTACCGCAGGCTCGGCCTCACCGCAGATCTGGTGGGGTCAGAGCTCGGGCCGGTGACGGCGCGGCTGTGCGCACCCGACGAGCCGATGGACGATTCGCTCATGGTCGTGGCGACCGGCCGCCGCCCCCGTGAGACCGAGGTGGAGGGGAACGGCTCGGTCGTCCAGCTGCGGGCGATCCCGCTGGTGGTCGGTGGCTCCCGCACCGGGGCGCTCATCCTGGTGCGGGACGTGACCGAGTTGCGGCGCCGTGAGCGCGAGCTGCTCTCGAAGGACGCGACCATCAGGGAGATCCATCACCGGGTGAAGAACAACCTCCAGACCGTGGCCGCGCTGCTCAGGCTTCAGGCGCGCAGGCTCTCCGAGCCAGAGGCGCGGGCGGCACTCGAGGAGGCGGTCCGCCGGGTCGGCTCGATCGCGGTCGTGCACGAGACGCTCTCGCTCACGCCCGACGAGGTCGTCGACTTCGACGACATCGCCGGGCGCGTCGTCATGATGGCCGTCGAGGTGTCCGCGCCAGAACTCGGTGTCACGCCGCAGCTCACCGGCACCTTCGGCCGGCTGCCGTCGGCGGTGGCCACACCGCTCGCGATGGTGCTGACCGAGCTGCTGCAAAACGCCCTTCAGCACGGTCTCGGCCAGGACGTCCCCGCCCGCGCATCCGCGCCGCAGGCGGCCGACGGTTCGGATCCGCCAGGCAGTCCAGGCCGGGAGAGCCTCCAGGTGACGGCCCGGCGGCGCCCCGGCAAGCTCACGGTCATGGTCGCGGATAGCGGAGTCGGGCTGCCCGAGGGGTTCGACCTGAATTCGACTACTAGCCTCGGCCTCCAGATCGTACGGACGCTTGTGGTCGCGGAACTCGGCGGCACCCTGGAGATCACCGATCGCCCCGGTGGTGGCACCCTGGTCGTGGTCGATCTGCCCGTGGACACGGCCGCACCGCTAGCGCCGTCTGCCGACGGTCCGGGCGCAGGCTAGGCGTCAGACGTGCGCGCGGGCCCTGATCCTGCTTGTGCGCCGCTTGAGAGTGCGGCGCTCGTCCTCACTCATCCCGCCCCAGACGCCGGCGTCCTGGCCACTCTCTATGGCCCACTCCAGGCACAGTTCCATCACCGGGCAGCGCCGGCATACCTGTTTGGCCTCGTCTATCTGGAGTAGCGCGGGCCCGGTGTTACCGATGGGAAAGAAGAGCTCGGGATCCACGTCTTGGCAGGCGGCGTGGTGGCGCCAGTCCATGCTGTCCACTCCTCTTCGCCGCGGGTCTTGGTCGGACTCGCTGCCTTGTTCCGGTCTTGTGAAGATTTTCACGAGCTAGGCCATATGTCGGGACACGTGAAGTTCCCGGCTGTGATGCACGTAGATTTTCGGAGCAATTGCCCCGCGTGACTCCGGCAAAACCGGCGCCACTTCGGTGCTACCCCGGACCCCTCATGCCGAGTTGCGCGGCACGGGCATCCTCTCGCGATGCATCGCTTCTACTCTTTCAAAACTGACGTAGCAGGCGCAAGAGATTCGGTCAAGGTTGGGGCGTGATTTCGATGTCAGATACGTCACAGCCCGGAAACGTCCCCGTTACGCGCTCAGCAGATTACCCGCAGCGCATGCGGTACCGAGCGGAAAACCATACATTCGTGCTCGCCCACGTACTCTCCGTCCACCTGCAAGGCCATCGGCCGGACGGAACGCAGCGTGAGCTCAGGCTGGTCATGCAGGCTGAGTACGTGGCGTCCGTTCGGCGGAATATCTCTAACGGACAGCATCTGGCGTATCACGTTCAGCGTAGAAACAGTGCGCAGCCTGCGAAGTCCGAACACGTCAAGCCCGGAGTCAAAACTCGCCAGCGGGCTCGGGCTGACCGAGCGTTGGCCCAGGTAGGTCCATGGCGCCGTATTGGCGACCACGCCGAGGAACACGGGCCCGACCGGGGCTTGGCCAGGTCGCTCCACCATCAGCGCGGGATGCCGCCGGTCGGTCATGGAGTAGTACTGGCGGAATGTTGTCCGCACGTAGAGCGCGTCCGACGCTCTGCGGCCGGCCGCCCGCATTCCCTCCATGGCCCGTATCACCTCGGCGTCAAGCCCGAGCCCGGCGCAGAATGTAAAGTACCGGTCGCCGGCCAGCCCGAGGCTGATGCTGCGGGTCTGCCCGCGGGATATGGCCGCGAGAATGTGGCCGGTCGCGTCGATCGGATCCGCCGGCAGCCCGAGCGCGCGGATGAACACGTTCCCATTCCCGCCGGGAATGGGGGCAAGCGCAGGCAGTTCGCCCGGCGGCTTTGCGTCCGGCGACTGGAGGAGGCCATTGACGACCTCGTTCACCGTGCCGTCACCGCCGAGGGTGAGGACCAGGTCGAGGCCCTGGCTTACCGCGCCCGACGCGAGCGCGCCCGCGTGGCCCCGGTAGCGTGTCTCCACGACCTCTAGGTCGATCTCGGACGCCAGCGCGCTCACGATCACATCCCGGCGTAGCTGGGTCGTGGAGGTGGCCTGGGGGTTAACGATCAGTAGCGCGCGCACGCGCTTAGGGTAGCCATGCCGGAAGGAAGGCGAAACATGCGGGATCGTCCTTTCGTCCTGTTCGGTGCGTCAGCGGCCCAGGCGGTCGAGGCGGCCGGGGTGTGCATCGCGTCCGTGCTGTCGGCGGTGGACACGGCCGACGGCAAGTCCTACGAGTTCGGCAGCGGCATCGCGCTGACGGCGATCGGGTTCGGTACCGCGGTGGCGCTAGCCGTCGTCGCCGTGGGGCTGGCTCGGGCGCGTTCGTGGAGCTGGACGCCCGCCATGCTCATCCAGCTCTTTACCCTCATCACGGGCATCTACCTGCTACAGAGCCACCGGTACGAGTGGGGCGGACCCGCTGTGGCGCTCGCCGTCGCCGGGTTTGTCACGCTGCTGCTGCCGCAGAGCCTGAACGCGTTCGGCCGCCGGTCGAGCACGCCGCCCCGGACCGGATAAGCGCGCCCGGGTCAATCGTCCTCGGTCAGGCCCTCGCGGAGCTGTGCCAGCGTCCGGGCAAGCAGCCTGGACACGTGCATCTGCGATATCCCGAGCTCGGCCGCTATCTGCGACTGCGTCATGTTCCCAAAGAACCGGAGCAGCAGGATTCGCTTCTCCCGCGGTGGCAGGCGCTCGAGCAGCGGCTTGAGCGACTCCCGGTACTCCACGCCCTCCAGCGCGTCGTCCACCATGCCCAGGGACTCGGCCACGGCCGGCGCGTCATCGTCACCCGAATCAGGGGCGTCGAGCGACACCGTAGAGTACGCGTTGGCCGACTCGAGGCCCTCCAGCACGTCCTCGTCGCTCATCTGTAGATGCGCGGCGAGCTCGGCCACGGTCGGCGCGCGGCCCTCGCGCTGGGCCAGGTCACCGATGGCCTTGGTGAGCGCGAGCTTCAGCTCCTGAAGCCGCCGCGGTACCCGGACCGCCCACCCCTTGTCGCGGAAATGCCGCTTGATCTCGCCGACTATGGTCGGCGTCGCGTAAGTGGAGAACTCGACGCCGCGGGACAGATCGAACCGGTCGATGGACTTGATCAACCCGATCGTGGCCACCTGGGTGAGGTCGTCGAGCCATTCACCCCGGTTGCGGAACCGCCTCGCCAGGTACTCGACGAGCGGCAGGTGCAGCTCGACCAGCTCGCCGCGGAGCCTGAGCCGTTCCGGATCGTCGTTGTCGAGCACTACTAGCTGCTCGAACAGACCCCGCGCCCGTGCCCGGTCGGCCTCCGCGTGCGAGGACCTGACGACCGTAACCGCAGGGGCATCCGCGACGTCGACATCGGCGGACCGGATCTCGGGTTCGCTGGGCAGCGGAACCCTGGCCTCCTCGGTCACCCCGACCCCGCGTGCCCGCGGCTCTTACGCAGCACGATGGTGACCCTGTCACCGGGGCCGACGTGGGAGTCGACGCTTCCCGCCAGGGCGGACAGGACCGTCCAGGCGAACGTATCTTTGGCCGGCGGCCGTCCCAGCGTGGACTCTGCCGACACGGCGATGGTCATCGTGTCCGGGCTCAGCGTGAAATCACACTCCAGGCTGGTGCCCGCTTCGGCCTGCGCTAGCAGCATGGCGCAGGCCTCGTCCACCGCGATCCGCAGGTCCTCTATCTCGTCCAGCGTGAAATCAAGGCGCGCGGCCAGGCCGGCGGTGGCGGTACGCAGCACCGACAGGTAGGCGCCCTCGGCAGGCATCTTGATGGTTACCTGGTCACGCGCCTTGGGTGGCGGCAGCGTGCCGGTTCCGGGCGTGGATGCCCACGGTGTGCTCTCTTCGGTCACATCACTCCTTCGCCGACCCCATGCTCGCTGGTCCTGATTGCAACCTACCGCCCGGCGGCGACGAGACGGACACGGCGCGCTGCCGGCGGCCGGCGCTGCGCCAACCTCGCAGGCAAGAAAGTAGCAGTCCGGATTGCCGTGGCCCATCGCGGCCGGCAATCCGGACTGCTATGTGTCTTACGCCCCAGAGTCCGGGCCAGCTCAGCCCTGCTTGGTCTCCCAGAAGATCTTGGCGATCTCGTCGATCTTGGCGAGCAGCTCGTCGGCCTTGTCCACCGAGGTGCTGCCCTTGGTGCCTGCCGCCCCGGCCAGCTTGGTCGCCGCGTTGAAGAGTTCGTTCAGCTGCGGGTACTTCTCGAAGTGCGGCGGCTTGAAGTAGTCGGTCCACAGCACCCACAGGTGGTGCTTGACCAGCTCCGACCGCTGCTCCTTGATCAGTACGGCCCGGGTGCGGAACTCGGGGTCCTCGTTCGCCTGGTATTTCTCCGCGATGCCCTTGATGGATTCTGCCTCGATCCTGGCCTGAGCGGGGTCGTAGACGCCGCAGGGCAGGTCGCAGTGAGCGTACGCGGTGGTCTTTGGCTCGAGGAGACGTGAAAGCCTCATCGCTCCCCTTCTTTCGTAGCGGATCATTGGGTGCAGGTTCCGACCCTACCCCGCACGCCGGAGAACTCGCCGAGGAGGGATGCATGCGCTGGCCGCTGCTCCGTGTTGCCGTCGCCGAGCGATCCATGGAACCGACGCTGCATCCTGGCGACTGGCTGCTCGTGCGCCGGACCCGGCGGATCCACCCCGGCCAGGTAGTCGTCGCCTGGCATCCGTCCCGGCCCACGCTGCTGCTGGTGAAGCGTGCGCAGCGGCTGGAGCCCGGCGGCTGGTGGCTTGAATCGGATAGTCCGAACGGCGCTGCGGTAGACAGCCGCACCTTTGGCCCGGTGTCACCCGCTGCGATCCAGGGCCGCGTGCTGTTGCGGTATCGCCGGGCTCACCGGGAATGACGCAGGGCCCCTCCGACGATCATCGGAGGGGCCCTGCGGCCGGCGTTTCGGACCGGGTCAGTGCACGGCGGGATCCGGCTCAGTCCCGGACTGGCTCCCGACCAGCTCCATCATCTCGTTTCTGGGCAGCCGGACGGCCATGGCCCAGAAGTAGATGAACACGGAGAACCCGGCGACGACCAGCATGTCCCACCAGAACGGGATGTCCCCGGTGTTCTTAGGCGCCACCAGGGCTACCGAACTGCCGCTGAAGTTGCCCATCCAGGAGATGGCGCCCATCCCGAGCAGGTAGACGGGCAGCCATTGCGCCGACCTCCAGTTCAGCTTCGGCCGGAGCGGATCGAACGCCATGAAGATGCCGATCACCACGTAGCCGATCACGAGGCAGATGGCGAGCTTCCAGACGACGATGAAGCCCGACCAGTAGATGATCATGTTGGCGATGACGAACGCGAGCGGCGCCAGCACGACCGCGCCGGGCATCCGGTACGGCCGGTCGGCCTCAGGCACCTGCCTGCGGAACGCGCCCAGGGACAGCGGTGCTGCCGCGTACATCAGCACGCTCGCGCTGGTCACCAGGCCGACCAGGGAGTGCCAGCTGGGGAACGGCAGCAGGAACACCAGGCCGAGCACGAACGCCAGGATCAGGCTGATCCAGGGCACGCCGTTGGAGTCGGTCTTCTGGAAGACCTGCGGGAAGTAGCGGTTGCGAGCCAGGCCGTAGCCAACCCGAGAGGTCGAGGTCTCGTACATCAGCCCGGTGCCGAACGGGGAGATGAACGCGTCGAGCCGCAGGATGATCGCCAGCGTCCCGATCCCGGCCAGGCCGGCCACGGCGGCGAACGGCCCGTCAACGACCTGCGAGACGTTGGTGGCACAGTGCCCCGTGGCCGGGCAGGCGATGGCGCCAAAGCCGCCGTGCGCGAGCAGGCTGGGGTCCATCGCGGCGATGAACACGACCTGGAGCAGGATGTAGATCACGGTGCCGATCCCGATGGCCAGCATGATCGCTCGCGGCAGGTTGCGCTGCGGGTTCTTGATCTCGCCGGCGAGCTGGTCCGCCTGCTCGAAGCCCAGGTAGGCGAATACGATGCCCGCCCCGGGAATCGCCGCGAATATGTCTTTCCAGGTGACCCCCTTGGGAATGAAGCCGCCCCCGGCGCTGAAGTTGCCGCTGTGCCACTTGAACGCCAGCACGATGATGGCCAGGACCGGGATCGCGACCTTCCACCAGGTGATGACGTTGTTGACCCGAGCGAACAGCCGCATGGCGAGGAAGTTGATCGCGGTGAAGATCGCCATCAAGATGATCGTCATCACGAAGCCGAGCCCTGTGACGTTCGACTTGGTCGAGTTGTAGAGGCCATGCCAGTAGTACGACCCGTACTGCATCACCGCGAAGCACTCGATCGGCGCCACCGCGACCGCCTGGAGCCAGGAGAAGAAGCCGAACGAGATGCCGGCCACGCTCCCGAACGCGAAGTGCGGGAATCTCGCGGTCCCGCCGGCCACCGGGTACATACCGCCCAGTTCGGCGTGGACGAGGGCCAGCACCAGGACGCAAACGCCGCCGATGACCCAGCAGATCAGCGCAGCCGATCCGACCGCCTGGGCGGCGAAGTACGCGCCGAACAGCCAGCCGGAGCCGATAATCGAAGTCTCGGACGCCCAGGTGGCGCCGATCAGCCCCATCTCCCGTTTGAGACCAACATCCGCTGGTCTGGTGCTGGTTACCGTTGCCATATCCGAACCTTCTTTCGGTCCGTGCGCGTATTCCGGGTGCAGGCGTACATGCGTACATGCGTGCGAGTGGGCAACATCGTAATGATCGTTAGCGTGTCTGAAAAGTGGTCAAGTTGCATCTTTTTCGTAACGTAGGTCGCGGCCGCCAGATCGCGGGCGGAAGTGTCGCGCTATCGAGGTGCATACGGGCCATCTGGCTAGCCGGGAGCAGTTATGTCAGCCCTGCTGATGCGCGGCCCATCCGTGCGAGACGCGGGCGCTTGCCATTGCGGCTGCGTAGCGGCTAGACGGCAGCGGTGGGCAGAACGTCGGGCGCACTACTGGCCCGCCTGCGCGCCCTGAAGGCGGTGACGTTGGCCCTGGACGCGCAACGGTCAGAGCAGTAACGCCTGGACCGATTGGTGCTCGTGTCGATGAAAACGCCCAGGCAGGAGGCGGCGCGGCAGACTCCGAGCCGCTCGGCGCCGAGTTTCGTGAGCAGGCCGGCCACACCCATGGCCGATCCCGCCGCGTACCTGTCCGCGACGCCGCCGCTTTGCGTGAGGTGCACGTGCCATGGCTGGCCGTCGTGGCCGGAGATTTGCGGATGGACGGGATGCTGGATGAGCAGGGCATTCAGCCGCTCAACGGCTTCGGTGCCATTCCCCGCCGCGCATGCCGCGAAAATCTCCCTGAACTCGATGCGCAGCCCCTGCATCGCGGCAAGGTCGCTGCGGGTTGCCCCGGTATGGGGAATCTGGAGGTCCGTCAGCAGGGCACGGAGCCCATCCAGGGTTGAAATATTGTCGCCATCATCACCGCCGCTGGTTTCTTCTTCACCATCCACGGCAGTGTTTGCCAGGCGCACCGCAAGTTCAGCGTAGGTGCTGAGGTCCACTCTTGTTCCTAGCCTGCGGGGAGTCCGCGGTAAGGGGCAATGCCCGTCACCGAGTATTACATACCCGCGGGCGGGGACGCGGTGATTGGCAAAACAGGGCCCAATATTACATCGGCTGCCTGGTCCCGTCAGCTATCCGCTGACTTTGCCGGCCGCCGGCGTGGCGGCCGGGCTGGGGGACACCGGACGCGATGTGGCACAATAGCGACACGGGTGACCCCCGTAAGCAGACAGATGTCCGCGGCGCGTCGGCAGCTACCCCGTGCTCGGCCGGCCAGCCTGCGGACTCTCAGGAAAGCTTCACTCCATCACGTGGGGGTCACCGTGGCCGCAGAGCCAAGTCCTGCCCATCCTGATTACCGTTACGATCCCGTCTTCCTGCTGCACCGCGGCGGCAAGATCGGGATGCACCCGTCCGTCCCGGTCGTCGGCGACGACGACCTGGCCATGGCCTACACGCCGGGCGTGGCCCGGGTGTGCGACGCGATCGCCGATCAGCCCGAGCTCGCCACCCGCTACACCTGGGTGGCGAACACCGTCGCGGTGGTCACCGATGGCACGGCGGTGCTCGGCCTTGGCGATATCGGCCCGGCCGCGGCGATGCCTGTCATGGAGGGCAAGGCGCTGCTGTTCAAGAGCTTCGCCGGCGTGGACGCGGTGCCGCTCTGCCTGGGCTGCACGGACGTTGACGGCCTTGTCGCGACGGTGGCCGCGCTGGCACCGAGCTTCGGCGGCATCAACCTGGAGGACATCTCCGCGCCGCGCTGCTTCGAAGTTGAGGACCGGCTGCGGGCGATGCTGGACATCCCGGTCTTCCACGACGACCAGCACGGCACCGCGATCGTGGCACTTGCGGCCCTGCGCAACGCGGCCCGGCTGGCCGGGCGCGAACTCGGCGAACTGCGCGCGGTGCTCGCCGGGGCGGGCGCTTCTGGCGTCGCGGTCACCAAGATCCTGCTCCGGGCGGGCATCGGTGACATCGCGCTGGCGGACAGCAAGGGGATGATCTACCGCGGCAGGGACGGGCTGAACCCGGTCAAGGCAGCGCTGGCCGAGGTCACCAACAAGGCCGGCTACACCGGGTCCACCGAGGACGCGCTGCGCGGTGCGGACGTGTTCATCGGCCTGTCGGGCAGCACCGTGGCGGAGCAGGCAATCGCCGCGATGGCCCCGCGCTCGATCGTGTTCGCCCTGTCCAACCCGGAGCCCGAGGTGCACCCCGACCTGGCGCGGGCGCACGCTCTCGTGGTGGCCACCGGGCGGAGCGACTTCCCCAACCAGATCAACAACGTGCTGGCCTTCCCCGGCGTGTTCCGCGGCGCACTCGACGTCCGTGCCTCGACGATCACCGAGGGCATGAAACTGGCCGCCGCCGATGCGCTGGCCGCGCTGGTCGGGGACGGGCTGGCGGCCGACTACGTGATCCCCGGTGCCTTCGACGAGCGGGTGGCGCCAGCCGTGGCGGACGCGGTGGCAAGCCGGGCCCGCGTCGACGGCGTCGCCAGGCAGTAGGCAGCCCCGGCAAGCGCCCGCTCCGCGCCGGGCGGCTCACTCCAGCGGCGCCGCACCCGAACACGGAGGGCAAGGCGGCCCCCCACTGCCGCAGCCCGGTCGACCGACCCCGCTAAGGTGCAAGCCATGTTCGCTGTTACCGCGGCGCGTTTTGACGCCGATAATCCGATTGCCGGGCTGGACCTTGGCGAGCGTCCTGAGCCTGCACCCGAGCAAGGCTGGACGACCGTCACCGTTAAGGCCACCGCGCTCAACCATCACGACGTGTGGTCGCTGCGCGGCGTGGGGTTGTCGGCTGACCGGCTGCCCATGGTGCTCGGCTGCGACGCCGCCGGGCTCGACGAGGACGGCAACCCGGTCGTGGTGTATGCGGTCGTCGGTGACGCGGCCGGGCACGGTGGCGACGAGACGCTGGATCCCCGGCGCTCGCTGCTTTCCGAACGCTACGACGGCACGTTCGCGGAGCGGGTCGCCGTGCCGCGGCGTAACCTGCTGCCCAAGCCGGACGCGCTGTCCTTCGAGGAGGCGGCCTGCCTGCCGACCGCATATCTCACCGCCTACCGGATGCTGTTCGACGCGGCCGGGATCGAGCCCGGCGCGACCGTTCTGGTGCAGGGCGCAGGTGGCGGCGTGGCGACCGCCCTCATCCTGCTCGGCCGCGCGGCCGGGTACCGGGTGTGGGTGACCAGCCGCAGCGAGGCCAAACGGGAACGTGCGGTCAAGCTCGGCGCCGACCAGGCGTTTCCTGCGGGGGAGCGGCTGCCCGAGCGGGTGGACGCGGTCATGGAGACCGTCGGCGAGGCCACCTGGAAACATTCGCTGCGCGCGCTCAAACCCGGTGGCACCGTCGTGGTCTCCGGCGCGACCAGTGGCCCGGCGCCGTCCGCCGACCTGACCCGGGTGTTCTTCCTCCAGCTCTCCGTGGTCGGCTCGACGATGGGCTCGCGGGACCAACTCGGCAGGCTGATGCGGTTTTGCGAGCAGACCGGGGTGCGCCCGGTGATCGACCGCGTGCTGCCCCTGGATCAGGCCAGGGACGGCTTCGCCGCGATGGCCTCGGGCGAGCTGTTCGGCAAGATCGTGTTCTCGCTCTAGCCGTCAGTCCGCGTCACGCCGTCAGTCCGCGTCACGCCGTCAGTCCTCTGGAGCGTCGCGATCCACAGCGATCGCCAGGCCAGCGCAAGCCGTTACGAGGCTTGCTCCGCGAGGATGAAGTCCTCTCCCGAGGTGTCGCCGTAATATCCGACAGCCGTGCAGTAGATCTTGGAACGGCACGACACGCTGGCCAGCGAGCTGACCTGCGAACCCGATGGGATCGCGGTGGTCTGCACCGTCCAGCTGTGGCCGTTCCAGTGCTCCGCCATCGTCTGCGTCTGGCCACTCTTTACCTTGAAGCCGACGGCCGTGCACGGGCCGAAGGTGGTGCAGGACACGCCCGATAGCCCCGCCGACTTGGTCGGGGAAGGGGTGGTCTGCGGCGTCCAGCTAGTGCCATTCCAGAATTCCGACAGCGTGTGAATGCCGGAGCCGTCGTAGTAGTCGCCCACGGCGAAGCAGGCGCTCGTGGAGCTGCACGACACTCCGCCAAAGTAGCCGTCGGATCCGCCGCTCGGCAGGGGCGTGGGCTGGATCGTCCAGGTGGTGCCGTTCCAGGACTCGGCCAGCAGCGTAAAGCTCGGTGACAGGTAGTACCCCACGGCTGTGCATGCGCTCGCGGACGTGCACGATATGCCGTTGAACTGGCTCATCGTGGCGCCGGCCGGGTCCGGGGTGGTGTGCAGGGTCCACGTGGTGCCGTTCAAAGTTTCCGCGAACGTGAACTCATCCCCGTTGTGCTTGTAATAGGCTCCCGCGGCCGTGCACTTGGTCGCGGATGTGCAGGCCACGTCGATCAGGTAGCTGCTGGTGGCGTGCGCGGGGGAAGGCGCGCTCTCAGTTGTCCAGCTGGTGCCGCCCCAGTGTTCCACCAGCGTGTCAAGCTTGCCGCTATTGGAGTAGTCCCCCACCGCGATGCAGTCGCTTGTGGACACGCACGACACGCCGTCCAGGTTGCTGATGGTCGGATTGGGAGTGCTTTCGAGCGTCCAGCTCGAGCCGTTCCATGCCTCGGCGAACGTCTCGAAGACGCTGCCGCTGGCCTCGTAGGTCCCAACGGCGGTGCAGGAACTCCCGGTCGTGCAGGACACATCCGAAAAGTTGCTCGAGATCGCCCCGGACGGGACGGGCGGATTCTGGACCATCCAGGTAGTCGCCAGAGCCGCCTGCGCCCCGACGAGCACCATAGGTACGGCAATCGCCGCCACAAGGGCAACTCGGACAGCACCTGTGCGCCAGATGGCCTTTTTGATCGCTTCTGTCATTACTGACACGAGCCCCACCGCCGCCCCGTAAAAATTCTGGCAAAATCCGGGCAATTATCGCATTTTGCGCCGCATCGCGCCACATTTTCTGGTGAACATCTGTGTGCTGGCCGTGGCAGTCGTGGCGGCCGAGGCCCACGCAGATTACAGCGCTGCCGGATTAACCCCTGCCCGCGCAGGTGTGATCACCCAGGGTCATGGCCGGTGCTGTCCTCCGGCTGGGATCCGCTATCTTCCTGCTGGGGCGCTGGGTCTTGGCTGGTGCTGTCTTCGGGCTGACCGTCTTGGCTCGTGCTGTCTTGCTGGGATCCGTTGTCGTCCTGCTTGCGTTCTGGCTCGAATATCTCGGTCCTGATCTTGCCGAGCGCCTCATCCAGGATCACCCGAAGGTCGACCAGGGCGTCCTCGCCGACCGCGCTGGCATGCGAGGCTAGCCGTCGCAGTTCCCCCGCGAACTGAAGAGCAAGCCGCTCTAGGTCCCTGAACCTGGCAGCATCGGGCCAGCCCGGCGTGCGTCCGTGTCCCGGCCAGTCATGGCCACCGGGCCGCTCTCGCCAGCCGGGCCGTTCCTTCCAGCCAGGCCATTCTTGCCATCCAGGCCAGTCGCGGAAGGCGGACCAGTCGCCCCAGTCTTTCCGAGCCCGGCCGCGTCCGGAGCGGAAGCGTGCGCCGGCATCCTCGCTCGCCCTCTCGTACTCCTCATGCGGCCGATGAGCACCATGTTCCCAGGGCCCGGCATCCTCGCGCTCCCGCCGCGGTTCGCCGCGCTCCTGCCGGGCTTCGCCGCGCTCCTGCCGGGCTTCGCCGCGCTCCTGCCGGGCTTCGCCAGCTTCCTGCCGGGCTTCGCCAGCTTCCTGTTGCGTCGCCCCGCGGGCCTCTGCGCGTGCTCGTCGCGTCTCCTCGCGGGCCCAGCGCGCACGATCGCTGGCTTCCTCGGACGTCCGCCACGCCTCGTCATGCGCTCGATCGTGGGTCTCGCCGGGGCGCCCGCCGTCCCGGTGCACGTCCTTGGCGGCCCGGGCGATCTCCTCGCGCAAGTTACGGACGGTTTCCCTGACGTCTTCCTTGACCTCCCGTGCGATGTCACGCACGGAATCGGTAATCTCCTGCTCGAGCTCGGCGAGGTCGTCCTCACGTGCGCGGATTTCCTCGCGGCCCTTCTCGGTGAGCCGGTAGACCTTGCGCCCGTCGATCTCGTCGTGCGTGACCAGCCCTTCCTCTTCAAGCCGGGCCAGCCTCGGGTAGATGGTCCCTGGCGATGGCGCGTAGACGCCCATGAAGCGGTCCTGTAGCAGCCGGATCACCTCGTAGCCGTGCTTGGGCGCATCGTCGAGCAGCTTGAGAAGGTAGAGCCGAAGCCTGCCATGGCGAAAGACCGGACTCATCGGGCCTCGCCTTCTTTCGTCGAGCCGCCCGTACCCATGACGGCTGTTTCCGGATCTGCAGCGGCTGCGTCCGCCGGGCTTGCTTTAGCTGTTTCCGCCCGGCCGTATGCGGCTGCGTCCGCCGGGCTTGTTGTAGCTGTTTTCGCTGGGCTTGTTGTAGCTGTTTCTGCCGACCCTGCTGCAGCAGTCTCCTCCGGACCTGAGGCGGCTGCGTCGCAAGGCCCTTCGCGCTGACTTCCCTGCAGGATCGTGACATCCCCGGACATGGTGCTGACCGAGAGTTTGCCCGATCCGCCGCCGAGAGTGCCCGCCATGGTCTTCGAACCGGGGTCGCCGGCGGAAGTCAGCGGGTCGAAGTCACTGCGCATCTGTCCCGACGCGGAACGCAGGTCCACCCGCGCGTCTGTCCCGGCGGGCAGCCTGATCGCGACATCGCCGGAGAGCGTGGTGACGCGCATCTCCCCGGTCGGCGCGAGCGCGACGTCGGCGGTAAGGCCGCCGTTGACCGTCCTCGCGTCTAGGCGCCCGACGCAGCCATCGGCAAGCGTCAGGTCACCAGATACCGAACGGAAGATGACATGCCCTTCCAGTCCCTGAGCCTCGATGTTGCCGGAGACAGTGTTCGCGTCAACCGCCCCGGTTACGCCGTCCAGCGTCATGTCTCCCGACACGCTCTTGAGTGACGTCCTGGCGGACACACCAGACACGATAGCGGTGGCGTTCACCACGCCAAGCTGCGTCGGGCAGTCTTTCTGCACCATGATCGTGATGTTCGCCGAATGCCGCTTTGGCCTGAGCCAGCCCCGCAAGCCTTCCCAGGTCAGATCCTCGTAGCTGACGGTGAGGATGCCAGCCTCGTGAGTTACCAGCAACGGCTGCCCGGAGACCTCGTTTACCTCGATGCGCGGTCGGTCAGCGGTGGCGAGCACGGCGACTGAGCCAGCGACGATCCTGACCCGGAGTGCGACGACACCGTCGAAATCCAGGGTGGTGGGGGAGTCGATGATCCAGCGTGACATCACGCGAATCCCTTCCGTCGCAGGCAGCGAGCATCGATCGGGCTCGGCAGGGCTACATCAACATACACGATATATCTCGTTTACTGAAAGTCAACATTCAGTCGATCTTGCCGACCGCTAGTCATCGTCGCCGACCGAGGCCAGCCAGCCGGCCAGCCGGTCGACAGCGGTCTCGAACTCGGGGTTCAGGTCGATGAACTCGCTGAGGCGCTGAGCCACCCAGGCGAGGCTGACCTGGTCGTCTCCCCGCTGTTCCTCGAGTTGCTCTATGCCACGATCGGTGAAGTACATCAGCCCCCCGCGCCCATCCTCGGCCAGCTCCAGGCTACGCGCCGGTGCTTGCCGCGGGCTGCACGGCCGCCTCGACCAGCGCCTGATGCTCATCCCGGTGCTTGGTGGCCGAGCCTCCTGCTGGCGCCGAACTTGGCGGCAGCGATATGCGGTCGATCGGCCGACCGAGATACTCGGGGAGCTTCAGCGCCATCCGCGGCCATGCCCCCATGTTGGCCGGCTCCTCCTGCACCCAGACGACCTCTTCCGCTGCCGGATACTTGCCGAGCTCTGCCTTCAGCTCCGTCAGCGGCAGCGGGTAGAGCCGCTCCAGCCGGATAATCGCGGTCGGCGAGGCGACGGCACGCTGCCGTTCGGCGAGGTCGTAGTACATCTTGCCGGTGCACAGCAGCACCCTTCGCACGCTGCGTGCCGCCACTTCGCCGGTCATCCCGCGGTCCCCGATCACCGGCAGGAAGGACCCGGCGGTGAAATCCGCCACCGCTGACGTCGCCGACTTCAGCCTGAGCATGGACTTAGGCGCGAAAATGATCAGCGGCTTGCGCCGTCCGGACAGCACCTGCCAGCGGAGCAGATGGAAGTAGTTGGCGGGCGTGGTCGGCAGCGCCACGGTCATGTTGTCCTGGGCGCACAGGCCGAGGAAGCGCTCGATCCTCGCCGATGAGTGGTCGGGTCCCTGGCCCTCATAGCCGTGCGGTAGCAGCAGTACCAGGCTGGAGCGCTGCCCCCACTTCTGCTCACCGGAGCTGATGAACTCGTCGACGATCGTCTGTGCGCCGTTGACGAAGTCGCCGAACTGCGCCTCCCAGCAGACCAGGGTTTCTGGCCGGGCGACCGAGTACCCGTACTCGAAGCCGACGGCGGCGAACTCCGACAGCAGGGAGTCGTAGGCGTAGAACTTCGAAGTGCCGGAATTGAACTGCCTGAGCGGAGTGTGCTCCGCAGCGGTCACCCTGTCCACGAGCACCGCGTGCCGCTGGCCGAACGTCCCGCGCCGGGTGTCCTGACCCACCAGCCTGACGCCGTGATCGTCCATCAGCAGCGAACCGAACGCGAGCAGTTCGCCCGTCGCCCAGTCGATCGCGTCTTCGGTGACCATCGTGGCGCGGCGCTGTAGCTGCGGCTGTAGCCGCGGATGCGGGGTGAAGCCCTCCGGCAGGTTCAGCTGGGTGTCGATGACCTGCTTGATGATCTCCTGGGTGATCGCCGTCGGTGCCGCGCCGTGGTTGATGGGCTCGTCCGCCTCCGGCTCTGGCTTGACCACCGCGCCAGGCTCGGCAGGCCGGCTTGATGCCTCCCGCGTCTCGGTGAAGACGCGCTCAAGCTGCTGCTGGTAGTCGCGGAGCGCGGCCTCGGCCTCTTCCATCGTGATGTCGCCGCGCCCGATCAGCGCCTCGGTGTAGAGCTTGCGGACCGACCGCCGCGCGTCGATCAGGTCGTACATCAGCGGCTGGGTGAACGACGGATTGTCCGCCTCGTTGTGGCCCCTGCGCCGGTAGCACACAAGGTCGATGACCACGTCTTTCTTGAACTTCCGCCGGTAGGCGAACGCGAGCCTGCCCACCCGCACAACGGCTTCGGGGTCATCACCGTTCACATGGAAGATCGGCGCCTGGATCATGCGGGCGACGTCCGTGCAGTAGACGCTTGACCGCGAATACTCCGGCGCGGTGGTGAAGCCGACCTGGTTGTTGACCACGATGTGCACGGTGCCGCCGGTCCGGTAGCCGCGCAGCTGCGACAGGTTGAGCGTCTCGGCGACGACCCCCTGGCCCGCGAACGCGGCGTCGCCGTGGATGAGCACGGGCAGCACGGTGAAGCCAGGCTCGCCCATGTCGATGACGTCTTGCTTGGCGCGGACGACGCCTTCGAGGACCGGGTCGACCGCTTCCAGATGGCTGGGATTGGCGACCAGCGTGGTGTGGATCGAGTATCCGTCGGCGGCGACGAAGTCGCCATCGGCGCCCAGGTGGTACTTCACGTCACCGGATCCGTGCATGCTGCGCGGATCCAGGTTCCCCTCGAACTCCTGGAAGATCTGCGCATACGACTTGCCGACGATGTTCGCCAGGACGTTCAGCCTGCCGCGGTGGGCCATCCCGAGCACGGCCTCGTCCATCTGCTGGAGGGCCGCCTCGGTGAGGACGGCGTCGAGCAGCGGGATGAGCGATTCGGCGCCCTCAAGCGAAAACCTGCGCTGTCCCACGAACTTGGTCTGGAGGAACATCTCGAACGCTTCGGCCACGTTGAGCCTGCTCAGTATGCGGATCTGCTCGTCGTGACCGGATGGGTCGTGCGACCGCTCGACCCGCGCCTGTAGCCAGGCCCGTTCGTCGGGCTCCTGGATGTGCATGTATTCGACGCCCACCGTGCGGCAGTACGAGTCGCGCAGCACACCGAGGATCTCCCTCAGCTTCATCAGCGGCTTGCCACCGAAGCCACCGGTCGCGAACTCGCGCTCCAGATCCCAGAGGGTGAGGCCGTGCTCATTGATGTCCAGGTCGGGATGCTTGCGCTGCTTGTACTCGAGCGGGTCGGTGTCGGCCATCAAGTGACCGCGCACCCGGTAGGCGTGGATCAGCTCGTGCACCCGCGCGGATCTGCTGATGTCATTCTCGTGACCGGCCGGCAGGTCACGCACCCATCGGACCGGCTCGTAGGGGATCCGCAGCGCCTTGAATATCTCGTCGTAGAAGCCGTTCCCGCCGAGCAGCAGTTCGTTGATCACCCGCAGGAACTCGCCGGACTGCGCCCCCTGGATGATCCGGTGATCGTAAGTCGAGGTAAGCGTGACCGACTTGCTGATCGCGTTCCGTGCCAGGGTCTCCTCGGACGCGCCCTGGTAGGCCGCGGGATATTCCATCGCGCCGACGCCGATGATGCAGCCCTGGCCCGGCATGAGCCGCGGTACCGAGTGGACCGTTCCGATGGTGCCGGGGTTGGTCAGGCTGATGGTCACGCCCGCGAAGTCATCGACCTCGAGCTTGCCGGCCCGGGTCCTGCGGATCACGTCCTCGTACGCCATCCAGAACTGACGGAAGTCCATGGTCTCGGCGGCCTTGATGGCCGGCACCAGGAGCTGGCGGGATCCGTCGTCCTTGCGAACGTCGATGGCCAGGCCGAGGTTGACGTGCTCCGGCTTGACGAGCGTCGGCTTGCCGTCCACCTCGGCGAAGGAATCGTTCATCTCCGGCATGGCGCCAAGGGCCCTGATCACCGCGAAGCCCATCAGATGGGTGAACGAGATCTTGCCACCGCGGCCCCGTCCGAGGTGGTTGTTGATCACAATGCGGTTGTCGATGAGCAGCTTGGCGGGCACCGATCGCACGCTCGTTGCCGTCGGAACGCTCAGGCTCGCCGTCATGTTGGCGACTGTTCGCGCGCTGGCCCCGCGGAGCCTGGTCTGCTCCGCGTCCGCTGCCGGCCGCAGCCCGGCAGCCTGGGCCGGCCC
>PMSU01000172.1 GCA_003168255.1 Actinomycetota bacterium | reverse complement strand
GGCCCGCCCGGCCCGCCCGGTCGCCGGCCGGCGGTGGCGCGCCGCGGCGGCGGGCGATCCCTGCGCTGCTCGGCTCGCTGTGCCACCTGCTGCGCCACCCGCTCGGCCCGGGTCGCCGGCGCCTCGCCCAGGTAGATCCAGACCTTCACGCCNNTCACGCCGATCCGCCCGAACGTGGTGCGCGCCTCGTAGAACCCGTAGTCGATGTTGGCCCGCAGCGTGTGCAGCGGCACTCGCCCCTCGCGGTAGAACTCCGACCGGGACATCTCCGCGCCGCCAAGCCGACCCGAGCACTGAATCCGGATTCCCTTGGCGTTGCCCTTCATCGCGCTCTGCATCGCCTTGCGCATCGCGCGCCGGAACGAAACCCGGCTGGACAACTGCTCGGCCACTCCCTGAGCGACCAATTGGGCGTCGATCTCGGGGTTCTTGACCTCCAGGATGTTCAGCTGGATCTGCTTGCTGGTCAGCTTCTCGAGGTCACCTCGGATGCGGTCGGCCTCGGCGCCGCGCCGCCCGATCACGATGCCAGGCCTGGCGGTGTGGATGTCCACCCGCACGCGGTCCCTGGTCCGCTCGATCTCGACCTTGGAGATACCGGCGCGCTCCATGCCACGCTGTAGCATCCGGCGGATCGCCACGTCCTCCGCCACGTAGTCCTTGTACAGCTTGTCGGCATACCACCGGCTCTTGAAGTCGGTAGTGATGCCGAGCCTGAACCCGTGCGGGTTCACCTTCTGGCCCACTAGCGGGTCCTCTCCTTGGTCACGTCAGAGACGATGACGGTGATATGGCTAGTCCGCTTGTTGATCCGGTAGCCCCGGCCCTGCGCCCTCGGCCTGAACCGCTTGAGCGTCGGCCCCTCGTCCACCCAGGCCCGGCTTACCCGAAGCCTGCCTGCATCCACCCGGTCGGTCCCCCGCCCGGCGTTGGCGATCGCGCTCGCCAGCACCTTGCCGACGTGATCACTGGCCGACTGGGGCGCGAACGCAAGCACCGCCTGAGCCTCTTCGGCAGGCATCCCGCGGATGAGGTTCACCACGCGACGTGCCTTCCGGGGCGTCACGCGGATGTACCGCGCCCGTGCCCTAGCTTCCATCGTTCCTCCTACCCGAGGGTCCGGCCATCGGGGTTCGCGGGACTATCGGCGACTGCGCCGGTCATCCCTGACGTGGCTGCGGAAGGTGCGGGTGGGCGCGAACTCCCCCAGCTTGTGGCCGACCATCGATTCGGTGATGAACACCGGCACGTGCTTGCGGCCGTCGTGCACGGCGATCGTGTGCCCGAGCATCGTCGGGACGATCATGGAACGCCGTGACCACGTCTTGATCACGTTCTTTGTGCCCTTGTCGTTCTGCACGTCCACCTTCTTCATCAGGTGGTCGTCCACGAAGGGCCCCTTCTTCAGGCTACGAGGCATCGCAAGCTGCTCCTACCGCTTCTTCCTGCTGCGCCGGCGAGAGATCAGCCGGTCGCTGGGCTTGTTGGCTCTCCTGGTGCGTCCCTCGGGCTTACCCCAGGGACTGACTGGGTGACGGCCACCGGAGCTCTTGCCCTCGCCGCCGCCGAGGGGGTGATCGACGGGGTTCATGGCAACGCCGCGGACGGTCGGCCGCTTGCCCTTCCAGCGGTTTCGGCCGGCCTTGCCGAGCTTGACATTGCCCTGCTCGGCGTTGCCGACCTCGCCGACTGTGGCGCGGCAGGCAACTTCGACCCGCCTGATCTCGCCCGAGGGCATCCGGAGCGCCGCATGACTGCCTTCTTTGGCCAGAAGCTGAACCCCAGATCCTGCCGAACGGGCAATTTTGGCACCACCGCCCGGACGCAGCTCTATCGCGTGCAGGACGGTGCCGGTCGGGATGTTACGCAGCGGCAGGCAGTTACCCGGCCTGATGTCGGCACCCGGGCCGTTCTCCACCCTGTCACCCTGGGCCAGGCCCTCGGGGCAGACGATGTAGCGCTTCTCCCCGTCGGCGTAGTGCAGCAGGGCGATCCTGGCGGTCCGGTTGGGGTCGTACTCGATGTGCGCGACCTTCGCCGGGACGCCGTCCTTGTCCGCGCGACGGAAATCAATCACGCGGTAAGCACGCTTGTGGCCACCGCCCTGGTGCCTGGTGGTGATCCGGCCGTGCACGTTCCTGCCGCCCTGCGAGTGCAGCGGACGGACAAGGGACTTCTCCGGCTCGCTCCGCGTAATCTCGGCGAAGTCGGAGCCGCTTGCACCCCGTCTGCCGGGGGTTGTCGGCTTGTACTTACGGATGCCCATGACTGCTTAAATCTCCTCGGTATCGATCCGGCGGCCTAGCTGATCGGGCCGAACAGGTCGATCCTGTCTCCCTCTGCGAGGCTGACGATGGCGCGCTTGGTGTCCGGCCGCTTACCCCAGCCGTACTTCGTCCTGCGCCGCTTCCCTGGCCGGTTGGCCGTGTTCACGCCGGTGACGCGGACCGTGAAAATGGCCTCAACGGCCTGTCTGATCTCTGTCTTGTTCGATCCGGGCGCGACGATAAAGGTGTACTTGCCATCATCGGCAAGCCGGTAGCTCTTCTCCGAGATGACCGGCTTCAGCAGGACGTCCCGCGGGTTTGCGACCCTGCCAACGCTCACTGCTGCGCCTCCTTGTCCTTGCGGCCCGCCAGGAAGGCCGACAGCGCCTGCTGGGTGAACACCACGTGCTCACAGGCCAGCACGTCGTAGGTGTTGAGCTGGTCCACCGCGAGCACGTGAACGCTGGGCACGTTGCGCAGGCTCTTCCAGGTCACCTCGTCATCGCGGTGGGTGATGACCAGAGCGCCCGCACCGCCGCGAGTGCCGGTGAGCCGGCTGAGCACGGTGACCGCATCCTTGGTTTTCGGCTGGTCCGCCTCGACGAACCCGCTCACCACATGCACGCGGTCATGGCGTGCCCGTTCGGACAATGCGCCCCTAAGCGCGGCCGCCTTCATCTTCTTCGGCGTCCGCTGAACGTAGGAACGGGGGGTGGGACCGTGCGCCACTCCGCCGCCCACGTAATGCGGCGCGCGGATCGAGCCCTGCCTGGCGCGGCCGGTGCCCTTCTGCCGGTACGGCTTCTTGCCGCCGCCGCGCACCTCGCCGCGGGTGCGGGTGGAGTGCGTACCCTGCCGCGCCGCCGCCTGCTGTGCGACCACCACCTGGTGCATGAGCGGGACGTTCGCCTGGGCGTCAAAGATCTCGTCGGGCAGTTCGACGGTCTCTGCCGTCTCGCCGCTGATCGAGACGATGCTTACTGTCTTCATCAGGCCGCGCCCTCCGTGCTCGCGTTCGCGGCGGGCAGCGGAACCTTGACCGCGTTGCGGACAAGGACAAGGCCGCCTCGTGAGCCCGGCACCGCTCCCTTGATGAGCAGCAGCCCGCGGTCTGCATCGACCGCGTGCACCGTCAGGCTCTGCACCGTGACTCGCTCGTTGCCCATTCGACCTGCCATGCGCACCCCCTTGAAGACGCGTCCCGGGGTAGCGCAGGCGCCGATAGACCCGGGCGACCGGTGCTTGCGCTGGGTGCCGTGCGAGGCGCCGAGCCCTTTGAACCCGTGCCGCTTCATGACGCCGGCGGTGCCCTTGCCCTTGCTCTTACCGGTCACATCGACGAGCTGGCCGGCCGCGAAGACCTCGGCCGTGACTTCCTGGCCGAGCGTGTATTCGCTCGCGTCCGCTGTGCGCAGCTCGGCGAGGTATCTGCGGGGCGTTACGCCGGCCGCGGAGAAGTGACCTGCCACTGGCTTGGTCACCTTTCTCGGGTCGATCTCGCCGTAGCCAAGCTGGATGCCCGCATAGCCGTCGCGCTCCTGGGTGCGCACGGCGGTCACCACGCACGGCCCGGCTTTGACCACCGTGACCGGTACGATCCGGCCCTCGTCATCGAAGACCTGGCTCATGCCGAGCTTGGTGCCCAGGACTCCCTTGGTTTGCTTGGTCATATCGGTGCGTACCTCAGAGCTTGATCTCGATGTCGACGCCGGCCGGCAGGTCAAGCCGCATCAGCGAGTCGACCGTCTTGGGCGTCGGGTCGATGATGTCGATCAGCCGCTTGTGCGTGCGCATCTCGAAATGCTCACGCGAGTCCTTGTACTTGTGCGGTGACCTGATAACGCAGTACACATTCTTTTCCGTGGGCAGCGGCACCGGACCAGCCACGCGCGCGCCGGTCCGCGTCACCGTGTCGACGATCTTGCGTGCCGAGTCATCGATGACCTCATGGTCGTATGCCTTGAGCCGGATGCGGATCTTCTGTCCCGCCATGTGGCTTCGGTGTCCTTCGCTCTCGCCGTGATGCCGCTGTTTCTCAGTGCCCCGGGGCGTCCGCCTCGGCCGGTTTCCCGGCTGCGGCGGGCGCCCCCGCTGGCGTCGTTACTTGATGATCCTTGTGACCCGGCCGGAACCGACCGTGTGGCCGCCCTCCCTGATCGCGAAGAGGAGGCCCTCCTCCATCGCGATGGGCTGGATCAGCTCGACCCGCATCTCGGTGTTGTCGCCGGGCATCACCATCTCGGTGCCCTCGGGGAGGTACACCACCCCGGTTACGTCCGTGGTGCGGAAGTAGAACTGCGGCCGGTAGTTGTTGAAGAACGGGGTGTGCCTGCCGCCCTCGTCCTTGGACAGGATGTAGACCTGGCCCTCGAACTCGGTGTGCGGCGTGTTGGTGCCCGGCTTGATCACGACCTGGCCGCGCTCCACTTCCTCGCGCTTGATGCCGCGAAGCAGCAGGCCGACGTTGTCCCCGGCCTGGCCATCTTCGAGGATCTTGCGGAACATCTCCACGCCGGTGACGGTGGTCGTGTGCGGCTTTTCCTGGATGCCGATGATGTCGACCGTCTCGCCGGTGTGGATCGTGCCTCGCTCGATCCTGCCGGTAACCACGGTGCCGCGGCCGGTGATGGAGAACACATCCTCGACCGGCATCAGGAACGGCTTGTCTATCTCGCGGACAGGCTCGGGGATGCTGTCGTCACAGGCCTGGAGCAGCTCGACGATCTTCTCGTCCCACTCCGAGTCGCCCTCGAGTGCCTTGAGTGCGGACACCCGGATGACCGGCACGTCATCACCGGGGAACTCATACTGGGTGAGCAGGTCACGGACCTCGAGCTCGACAAGCTCCAGGATCTCCTCGTCATCGACCATGTCGGCCTTGTTCAACGCCACCACGATGTAGGGGACGCCGACCTGGCGAGCCAGCAGCACGTGCTCGCGGGTCTGCGGCATCGGGCCATCGGTCGCCGCGACCACCAGGATGGCGCCGTCCATCTGCGCCGCACCAGTGATCATGTTCTTGATGTAGTCGGCGTGACCCGGGCAGTCCACGTGCGCGTAGTGCCGGTTCTCGGTCTGGTACTCGACGTGCGAGATCGAGATGGTGATCCCGCGCTCGCGCTCTTCCTTCGCGTTATCGATCTGGTCGAACGCATAGAACGGGTTGAGGTCGGGGTACTTCTCATGCAGCACCCGGGTGATCGCCGCGGTCAGCGTTGTTTTGCCGTGGTCAATATGCCCGATGGTGCCGATGTTCACGTGCGGCTTGGTCCGCTGGAACTTGGCCTTCGCCACTGGTGTCTCCTCGTTGCGATCTTCCCCGCCGCGGTATCCACCCCGGCGGCCCGGCGCTCCCCAGGGAGCGCCGATGCTTGCTATGTAACTTTCTGAATCCGGCTGCCTATTCGCCTCGCGCCTTTGCGATGATCTCCTTCGCTATGCCAGGAGGTACCTCGGCATACGAGTCGAACTGCATGCTGTAGTCCGCGCGGCCCTGGGTGCGGCTGCGCAGGTCCCCGACATAGCCGAACATCTCCGATAGCGGGACGACGGCCTTGACGACACGGGCGCCCAGCAACTCCTCCATGGCCTGAACCTGGCCGCGGCGGCTGTTGAGGTCGCCGATGACGTCGCCCATATACGCATCTGGCGTTCTGACCTCTACCGCCATGACGGGCTCAAGCAGCACCGGGTCGGCCTGTGCCGCCGCTTTCTTGAACGCCATCGAGCCCGCGATCTTGAAGGCGAGCTCGGAGGAGTCCACCTCGTGGTAGGCCCCGTCGGTGAGCGTCACCTTCACGTCCACCATCGGATAGCCGGCCAGCACGCCGAACTCCGCCGCCTGCTGGCAGCCGGTGTCGACCGACGGGATGAATTCACGCGGGATGCGGCCGCCGGTGATCTTGTTCACGAACTCGTAGCCGCCGCCGTCGCCGCCGGTCGGTTCGAGGTTGATGAACACCCGGGCATACTGCCCGGAACCACCGGTCTGCTTCTTGTGCGTGTACTCGACCTTCTCGGCCTTCCGCCTGATGGTCTCCCGGTAGGCGACCTGCGGCCTGCCGATGTTGGCCTCGACCTTGAATTCCCGCTTCATCCGGTCGACCAGCACCTCGAGGTGCAGTTCGCCCATGCCGGCGATGATGGTCTGCCCGGTCTCCTCGTCGGTCCGGACCTGGAAGGTCGGATCCTCCTCGGCCAGCCGCTGGATCGCCGTGCCGAGCCTCTCCTGGTCGCTCTTGGTCCTCGGCTCGATCGCCACGTTGATGACCGGCGCAGGGAAGGTCATCGACTCGAGGATCACCGGTTGCTGAAGGTCGCACAGCGTGTCACCGGTGGTGGTGTCCTTGAGCCCCATCACCGCCACGATGTGGCCGGCGGTAGCCGTCGGGCGCTCCTCGCGCTTGTTGGCGTGCATCTGGTAAATCTTGCCGATCCGCTCCTTGCGCTCCTTGACCGAGTTGAGCACCGAGGAGCCGGCGTTGAGCGTGCCCGAGTAGATCCTGATGTAGGTGAGCTTGCCCAGGTGCTGGTCTGACATGATCTTGAAAGCCAGCGCGGAGAACGGCGCAGCCGGGTCGGGCTTCCGCTCGATGATCTCCTTCTCGGAACCCAGTCCGTGACCCTGGACCGGCGGAATGTCGATCGGGCTCGGCAGGAAGTCCACGATCGCGTCGAGCATCGGCTGGACGCCCTTGTTCTTGAAGGCGCTACCGCACAGCACTGGCGTGACGCTGCTGGCGATGGTTGCCCGCCTGATCGCGGCGACGAGTTGCTCCTCGTCGGGCTCGGTGCCCTCGAGGTACAGCTCCATCATCTGCTCGTCGTTTTCCGAGATGGCCTCGACCAGCCTGTCCCGCCACTCCCTGGCGGCCTCCAGGTGGTCGTCCGGGATCGCCACGATGTCGTACTTGTCGCCCTTGCCCTCGGTCTGCCAGAGCAAGGCACGCATCCGGATCAGGTCGATGACGCCGCGGAAATCCGCCTCCACGCCCCACGGCAGCTGAACCACGAGCGGGGTCGCACCGAGACGGTCCGAGATCATCTCCACGCAGCGGTGAAACTCGGCGCCTACCCGGTCCATCTTGTTCACGAAGCACATCCGCGGCACGCCGTACCGGTCCGCCTGCCGCCAGACGGTCTCCGACTGGGGCTCGACGCCCGCGACGGCGTCGAAGACGGCTACCGCACCGTCGAGGACGCGCAGCGAGCGCTCCACCTCCACGGTGAAGTCGACGTGGCCCGGCGTGTCGATGATGTTGATCGTGTGATCACGCCACTCGGTGGTGGTGGCGGCCGATGTGATCGTGATGCCGCGCTCTTGCTCCTGCTCCATCCAGTCCATGGTGGCCGCGCCCTCATGGACCTCACCAAGCTTGTAGTTGATGCCGGTGTAGAACAGGATTCGCTCGGTGGTGGTGGTCTTGCCCGCGTCGATATGCGCCATGATCCCGATGTTGCGGACCAGGGCGAGCCCTACGGCGGTCTGGGTGGGCACTGCTTGGCGTCCTTGCTGTCTCGTGGTGCTCGTGGTCGTGCTCTTGGTCTGGGCGGCCGACAGGTCAGCGGGCCCGGCTAATCCTGCCGGTGCCGCAACTGCTCACCATCGGTAGTGCGCGAAGGCCTTGTTGGACTCGGCCATCTTGTGCGTGTCCTCGCGGCGCTTCACGCTCGCCCCGAGGCCGTTGCTCGCGTCGAGCAACTCGTTCATCAGCCGCTCGGTCATGGTCTTCTCCCTGCGCTGGCGTGAATACATCACGATCCAGCGCAGCGCCAGGGTGGTGCTCCTGGATGCCCTGACCTCGATGGGCACCTGGTAGGTCGCACCGCCGACCCGGCGGCTCTTCACCTCGAGGGTGGGCTTGACGTTGTCCAGGGCGCGCTTGAGGGTGACCACCGGATCGTTGCCCGACTTGTCCTTGGCGCCATCGAGCGCTCCGTATACGATCCGCTCCGCCAGTGACCGCTTGCCGTCCAGCAGGACCTTGTTGACAAGCGCAGTGACGAGCGGCGAGCCGTAGACCGGATCGGTCACTAGCCGCCGCGCGGTTGCTGGGCCCTTGCGCGGCATGTCAGCTCTTCTCCTTCTTCGCGCCGTACCGGCTTCTGGCTTGCTTCCGGTTACGCACCCCCTGGGTGTCCAGGGAGCCACGAATGATCTTGTATCGAACTCCGGGCAGGTCCCGCACTCGGCCGCCCCTGACCAGCACGATGGAGTGCTCCTGCAGGTTGTGGCCGACACCGGGGATGTAGGCGGTGACCTCGATATGGCTGGTCAGCCGGACCCTGGCAACCTTGCGGAGCGCGGAGTTCGGCTTCCTTGGCGTGGTGGTGTAGACGCGCGTGCAGACTCCCCGGCGCTGCGGGCTCGCCTTGAGCGCCGGCGTCTTGCTCTTGCTTGTCTTGTCCTGCCGACCCTTGCGGACCAGTTGCTGGATCGTGGGCACCGCGTCTCCGTCTTCCTTGTGCGCCTCGGGGGCGCCTGATTCCGTTCCTTCACGCGCCCTGAGGCGCGCCTGTTCCACCCTTCCGGGCCCCCAGGGGGGTCCATCCGGGCTCAAACCGGACAGTTTCTGACCGTTTCCGGACCTTTTTGGGCCGGGACGCAGCACCCTGACCAGCGGATTTCCCTCGCCCGCCGACCCCCGGGGTCGGGTGTGTCGGCGCCACCACGGCGTACCGGCCGCCAACATTGTGGCCGGACGTCGCAAGGGAGGAAACCCGCGCGCCTGGTGTCCGCGGCCCCGGGCCAACCGGCTCCGGGCCGCGCGGACCAGCGACGACGCGGTCCGAGGGACCTCGTGCGTCATTAGCACGCGCACGTGCCCGCATTCACACGGGCACGATCGCCAAGAGTACCCAACGTTTTGCCCGCAGGTCAAAGCGAATGGAGATCTCCAGGCAGGAGATCTTGGCTACCCCCTGTGAACAGCCACGCAGCGGCGGCTCTGCAACTGCCGAACGGCTCTGCGATCACGGCTCACGTGGGTGCGAACCAAACTCCCAGATAGCTGTAACAGTCAGCCGGCATGCCTCATTCCCGCCCCTGGACGGCCGGGTAAGGCGCTCGCCGGGTCGGGACGTCCTCGCGATGGCTATTCCGGCTGAGGAGGCTCTCCGTCGCGCGTCGACCAGCTGATGGCCTGCACGCCCGCAGACGCGCCGCTGCGGGCCGACGGGCGGCTACCCGGTAGCACAAGGAAAGGGACCACCGGACGGCTGCCCGGTGGCCCCTGATCGCCTCGCTCGTACTTCTACCTGTTGTAGGCGCCGAAGTCGTACTCCTCCAGCGGGATCGCCTCACCTGAGCCCTGACCGAAGGCGTATCCGTCGGCCTCATCGTAGGAAGTGGCCGGGTACACCGACGACCTGGCATCCTCCGTCGGCTCAACCCGGACTCCCCGGTAACGCGGCATGCCGGTACCGGCCGGGATGAGCTTGCCGATGATGACGTTCTCCTTCAGCCCCAGGAGCGGATCGGACCTGGCGTGGATGGCCGCGTCGGTGAGCACCCGGGTCGTCTCCTGGAAGGAAGCTGCCGATAGCCACGACTCGGTCGCAAGTGACGCCTTGGTGATGCCCATGAGCACCGGGCGACCCGACGCCGGGGTGCCGTTGTCGTCCACCACGGAGCGGTTCAGGTTCTCGAACCTGGGCCGTTCCACCAGCTCGCCGGGGAGCAGGTCGGTGTCGCCGGACTCGAGAACGTTCACCCGCTTGAGCATCTGCCTGATGATGATCTCGATGTGCTTGTCGTGAATCGACACGCCCTGCGAGCGGTACACCTCCTGCACCTCGTGAACGAGGTGGAGCTGGACCTGACGGGAGCCGAGGATCCTGAGCACCTCATGCGGGTTGACCGCGCCCTGGATCAGCTGCTGCCCGACACCGACATGCTCGCCGTCGCTGACTAGCAGCCGGGAGCGCATCGGCACCTGATAGGGGACCTCCTCGGAGCCGTCATCGGGGACGACCACGATCTTGCGGGTCTTGTCGGTCTCCTCGAGCTTGACCCGCCCCTCGACCTCGCTGATCGGGGCCATGCCCTTGGGGATGCGGGCCTCGAACAGCTCCTGGATTCGCGGCAGGCCGTGCGTGATGTCCTGGCCCGCCACACCACCGGTGTGGAAGGTCCGCATGGTCAGCTGCGTACCGGGCTCACCGATGGACTGGGCAGCCACGATGCCGACCGCCTCGCCGACGTCCACCAGCTTGCCGGTGGCCAGGGACCGGCCATAGCACTTGGCGCATACGCCGATCTTGGCTTCGCAGACCAGCACGCTGAAGGTGCGGATCGACTCGATCCCGCCGGCGATCGCCGCGTCGATCGCGGCCTCCGTGGTGTCGACTCCGGTGGCCGCCACGATGGTGCCGTCCACCTCGATGTCCTCAGCGACGGTCCGTCCGGTGCCGTTGTTCTCGATGTTGGGTAGCCGGCGCAGGCGGCCCTCTGCGTCCTTCTCCGCGATCCGCAGGACCAGCGACCGGTCAGTACCGCAGTCTTCCTCGCGCACGATGACGTCCTGGGCGACATCGACCAGGCGCCGGGTCAGGTACCCGGAGTCGGCCGTCCGCAGGGCGGTGTCGGCCAGGCCCTTGCGGGCACCGTGCGTGGAGATGAAGTACTCGACCACCGACAGGCCCTCGCGGAAACTGGACTTGATCGGCCTCGGGATGGTCTCGCCCTTCGGGTTGGCCACGAGCCCTCGCATGCCGGCGATCTGCCTGACCTGCATCTGATTACCGCGCGCGCCCGAGTTGACCATCATCCAGACCGAGTTGGTCTCCGGGAAGGCCGCCTCCAAGTCCTGTGCCACGTCGGTGGTCGCGTGCGTCCAGATCTCGATCAGTTCCTGGCGGCGCTCGTCATCGGTGATGAGGCCGCGATCGTATTCCCGCTGCACCTTGTCGGCGCGCTTCTCGTAGGCCTCGAGGATCGTCTTCTTGTTTGGCGGAGCGATCACGTCCTCGATGGCGATCGTGACGCCGGCCCGGGTGGCCCAGTGGAAGCCGGCATCCTTGAGTGCGTCGAGCGCCGTCGCGACCTGGACCTTCGGATAGGTCTCGGCGAGCTCGTTCACGATGATGGTCAGCTGCTTCCTGCCCACCTCGTGATTGATGAACGGGTAGTCGCTGGGCAGCGTCTCGTTGAAGTAGCAGCGGCCAAGCGTGGTGGTGATCCGGAACGGCGCACCCGGAGTCCATCCCTCCGGCGGGGTGAACCCGTGCGGCGGGGTGACACCGGACAGCCTTACCTGGACCTGCGCCTGGAGGTCCAGCTCGCCCCGGTCGTAGGCCATGATGGCTTCCGATGGCGAGGAGAACGCCCGGCCAGCGCCCTTGGCATCCTTGGTCTCCCTGGTCAGGCTGTACAGCCCGATGACCATGTCCTGGGTAGGCATGGTGACCGGCTTGCCGTCGGCAGGCTTGAGGATGTTGTTGGCGGACAGCATCAGGATTCGCGCCTCGGCCTGCGCCTCGGCCGACAGCGGAAGGTGGACCGCCATCTGGTCGCCGTCGAAGTCGGCGTTGAAGGCGGTACACACCAGCGGGTGGATCTGGATGGCCTTGCCCTCGACCAGTTGCGGCTCGAAGGCCTGGATGCCGAGCCTGTGCAGCGTCGGCGCACGGTTGAGCAGCACCGGGTGCTCGGTAATGACCTCTTCGAGCACGTCCCAGACCACCGGCCTGGCGCGCTCCACCATCCGCTTGGCCGACTTGATATTCTGCGCATGGTTAAGGTCCACCAGGCGCTTCATCACGAACGGCTTGAACAGCTCGACCGCCATCTCCTTGGGCAGGCCGCACTGGTGCAGCTTGAGCTGCGGCCCGACCACGATGACCGACCGGCCCGAGTAGTCCACTCGCTTGCCGAGCAGGTTCTGCCTGAACCGTCCCTGCTTGCCCTTGAGCATGTCGGACAGGGACTTCAGCGGACGGTTGCCAGGACCGGTCACCGGGCGGCCACGGCGGCCGTTGTCGAACAGCGAGTCCACGGCCTCTTGCAGCATCCGCTTCTCGTTGTTGACGATGATCTCGGGCGCGCCGAGGTCGAGCAGCCGCTTGAGCCTGTTGTTCCTGTTGATCACCCTGCGGTACAGGTCGTTCAGGTCAGACGTGGCGAACCGTCCACCGTCCAGCTGGACCATGGGGCGCAGGTCCGGCGGGATCACCGGAATGCAGTCGAGCACCATGCCCATCGGGCTGTTGCGGGTGTTCAGGAAGGCCGACACGACCTTGAGCCGCTTCAGCGCACGTGCCTTGCGCTGGCCCTTGCCGGTGCGGATGGTCTCCCTGAGCGAGAGCGCCTCAGCCTCTAGGTCGAAGCTGGCCAGCCGCTCCTGGATGGCCTGTGCTCCCATGCCACCGCGGAAGTACTTGCCAAACCGGTCCCGCATCTCGCGGTAGAGCAGCTCATCGCCCTCAAGATTCTGGACCTTGAGGCTCTTGAAGCTGCTCCAGACCTCTTCGATGCGGTCGATCTCCCGGCCAGCGCGGTCGCGGATCTGCCTGCACTCGCGGTCGGAGCTCTCCCGCACCTTGCGGCGCGCGTCACCCTTGGCGCCCGCGGCCTCAAGCTCGGCCAGGTCGGCCTCCAGCTTGGACTGCCTGGCCTCGATGTCGCTGTCCCGCCGCTGCTCGAGCTGACTCCGCTCGACCGAGATCCTCGCCTCAAGCGAGGGTAGGTCGCGCGCTCGCGCGTCGTCGTCCACGTACGTGATCATGTAGGCGGCGAAGTAGATGACCTTCTCCAGGTCCTTCGGCGCCAGGTCGAGCAGGTAGCCAAGCCGGCTAGGCACACCCTTGAAGTACCAGATGTGAGTGACCGGCGCGGCGAGCTCGATGTGGCCCATCCGCTCGCGCCGCACCTTGGCGCGGGTAACCTCCACGCCGCAGCGCTCGCAGATGATGCCCTTGAACCTGACCCGCTTGTACTTGCCGCAGTAGCACTCCCAGTCCCGGGTCGGACCGAAGATCTTCTCGCAGAAGAGCCCGTCCTTCTCTGGCTTGAGCGTGCGGTAGTTGATGGTCTCCGGCTTCTTCACCTCTCCATGCGACCACTGCCTGATGTCATCCGCGGTCGCGAGGCCTATACGTAGATCGTCAAAGTAGTTGACGTCGAGCACTTTGTTTATCCCCTGGGGTAGAGCGGATCAGACTTCCTCTACGCTGCTTGGCTCGCGCCGCGACAGGTCGATGCCGAGTTCCTCGGCGGCGCGGAAGACATCTTCGTCTGTGTCGCGCATCTCGATTGCGGCTCCGTCGCTTGACAGCACCTCGACGTTCAGGCAGAGCGACTGCATCTCCTTAATCAGCACCTTGAAGGACTCAGGGATGCCGGGCTCGGGGATGTTCTCGCCCTTGACGATGGCCTCGTAGACCTTGACCCGGCCGAGGACGTCGTCGGACTTGATGGTCAGGAGCTCCTGGAGTGCGTACGCGGCACCATAGGCCTCGAGCGCCCAGACCTCCATCTCACCGAACCGCTGGCCGCCAAACTGCGCCTTACCACCAAGCGGCTGCTGCGTGATCATGGAGTACGGGCCGGTCGACCGTGCGTGAATCTTGTCATCGACCAGGTGCAGCAGCTTCAGGATGTAGACGTAACCGACGGAAACCGGGTCCTTGAACGGTTCGCCGGTGCGGCCGTCGTACAACATCGCCTTTCCGCCGGAGCCGACCAGCCGCCGGCCGTCCCTGTTGGGCAGCACGCTGCCGAGCAGCCCGGTAATCTCCTCCTCGCGCGCGCCGTCGAAGACCGGAGTCGCCACCGGGGTGTACGGCTCCGCGGAATCCGCGCCGATCGTGCGCAGCCGGCTCTGCCATTCGCCGTCGTCACCGTCGACCTTCCAGCCGGTCTTGGCGATCCAGCCGAGGTGCGTCTCGAGCACCTGGCCGACGTTCATCCGGCTCGGCACGCCGAGCGGATTGAGCACGATGTCCACTGGAGTTCCGTCTTCAAGGAAGGGCATGTCCTCGATCGCGAGGATCTTGGCGATCACGCCCTTGTTCCCGTGCCGGCCGGCCAGCTTGTCACCGTCGGTAATCTTTCGCTTGGCCGCCACGTACACCCGGACGAGCTCGTTCACGCCGGGCGGCAGCTCGTCGCCGTCCTCCCTGGTGAACACGCGGACGCCGATGACCTTGCCTTCCTCGCCATGCGGAACCTTCAGCGAGGTATCGCGGACCTCACGCGCCTTCTCACCGAAGATCGCGCGCAGCAGCCGCTCCTCCGGGGTGAGCTCGGTCTCGCCCTTGGGCGTGACCTTCCCCACCAGGATGTCGCCAGTAACAACCTCGGCGCCGATCCGGATGATGCCGCGCTCGTCAAGGTCGGCGAGGACTTCCTCGGAGACATTCGGGATGTCCCTGGTTATCTCCTCGGGGCCCAGCTTGGTATCGCGTGCGTCGACCTCGTGCTCCTCGATGTGGATCGAGGAGAGCACATCCTGCTGGACGAGCCGCTGGGACAGGATGATCGCGTCCTCGTAGTTGTGACCCTCCCAGGACATGAACGCGACGAGAAGGTTCTTGCCGAGTGCCATCTCGCCGTTGTCCGTGCATGGCCCGTCCGAGATGACCTGGCCCGTCTCGACCCGCTGCCCCTCGTTCACGATGGGCTTCTGGTTGAAGCAGGTGCCCTGGTTGGACCGGCGGAACTTGGCGACCTGGTAGGTGCTCCTGGTGCCGTCGTCGTTCAGCAGGGTGACGTAGTCGGCGCAGACTTCCTCCACCACGCCTGGCTTCTCTGCCACGATCACGTCGCCCGCGTCAACGGCGGCGCGGTACTCCATGCCGGTTCCGACCAGCGGCGCCTCGCTGCGCAGCAGCGGCACCGACTGGCGCTGCATGTTGGAGCCCATCAGCGCGCGGTTCGCGTCGTCGTGCTCAAGGAACGGGATCATGGCCGTGGCCACGGACACCATCTGCCGCGGCGAGACGTCCATGTAGTCGACCTCGTCCGGCCGGATGTAGTCGACCTCGCCGCCCTTGCGTCGGACGAGCACCCGGTCCTCGGCGAACGCACCGTCGGATCCGATGGGCGTGTTCGCCTGGGCAATGACGTGCCTGTCCTCCTCATCGGCGGTCAGGTAATCGATCTGGGCGGTGACCGTACCGCTGCGCACCTTGCGGTACGGGGTCTCGACAAAGCCGAACGCGTTCACCCGCCCGTAAGAGGAGAGCGACCCGATCAGGCCGATGTTGGGACCCTCAGGCGTCTCGATCGGGCACATCCTGCCGTAGTGCGAGGAGTGCACGTCACGCACTTCGAAGCCGGCCCGCTCGCGAGACAGGCCGCCCGGGCCCAGCGCGGAGAGCCTGCGCTTGTGGGTAAGGCCGGCCAGCGGGTTGGTCTGGTCCATGAACTGGGAGAGCTGGCTGGTGCCGAAGAACTCCTTGATGGACGCCACAACCGGCCTGATGTTGATCAGCGTCTGCGGCGTGATCGCCTCGACGTCCTGGGTGGTCATCCGCTCTCTGACCACCCGCTCCATCCGGGCGAGGCCGAGCCGCACCTGGTTCTGGATCAGCTCGCCGACGGTGCGCAGCCGCCGGTTGCCGAAGTGGTCGATGTCGTCGGTCTCCACCGGGATGACCGAGTCGCCCGACTTCATCTCGTCCTCGCCGGCGTGCAGCCGGACCAGGTACTCGATGGTGCCGACGATGTCGTCCTCGGTCAGCGTGCCCTGGCGGATAGGCAGGTTCAGCCCGAGCTTCTTGTCGATCTTGTAGCGGCCCACCTTGGCCAGGTCGTACCGCTTGGGGTTGAAGTACAGGTTCTCAAGGAGTGCCTGCGCGGATTCCCTGGTCGGCGGCTCGCCTGGGCGCAGCTTGCGGTAGATGTCGAGCAGTGCGTCGTCCTGCCCGGTGGTGTGGTCCTTCTCCAGGGTGGCGCGCATCGACTCGTAGGCGCCGAACCGGTCGAGGATCCTGGCCTCATCCCAGCCGAGAGCCTTGAGCAGCACGGTGACGCTCTGCTTGCGCTTGCGGTCGATACGGACGCCTACGCTGTCCCGCTTGTCGATCTCGAACTCCAGCCAGGCTCCCCGGGACGGGATGACCTTGCAGCTGTAGATGTCCTTGTCCGAGGTCTTGTCCACCTGGCGGTCGAAGTAGACGCCCGGCGAGCGGACAAGCTGGGAGACGACGACGCGCTCGGTGCCGTTGATGATGAAGGTGCCCTTGCCGGACATGAGCGGGAAGTCGCCCATGAACACGGTCTGGCTCTTGATCTCGCCGGTGCTGTTGTTGATGAACTCCGCCGTGACGAACATCGGGGCGGAGAACGTCATGTCCTTGTCCTTGCACTCCTCTACGGAGTACTTGGGCGGCTCGAACCGATGATCACGGAACGAGAGCGACATGGTGCCGGTGAAGTCCTCGATCGGGCTGATCTCCTCGAAGATCTCCTCGAGGCCGGACTGTCCGGGCACGTCCTCGCGGCCTGCCTGGACCGCGGCATCCACTCGTTCCTTCCAGCGCTCGTTACCGAGCAGCCAGTCGAACGACTCGGTCTGCAGCGCGAGCAGGCCGGGTACCTCGAGTGGTTCGCTGATTCGCGCGAAAGACACGCGATGCGGGCCGGGAACGTGAGTTGAGGCGCTGCGCGAAGCTGCCAACAGGGGTCCTTCCGAGCTTGTGGCGGAACGTTCACCGCACGCACGCCAAACGCCCTGCTGGCACATCGTGGGAGGTTCGAGGTTGCCGAGGGCGTCAGAGTGCAGCGCAAAAGAACAGTGTAGCCGAGCGGCACACTGCTGGTCAACTGTACGCTTTTATGAGATTCACACTGCTCCGCAGCATCGCTCCTGAACGGCGAAACGTCAAGTCTGACCCGCCTGGTCCGAGTGGTCGGGACGCGTGAGAGATGCCACATCATGCCAGGTGTGTGAGGTCCGACCGATCGGGTATAAGCCGATGTTCGCAGATGAACGGGTGCGGTGTGGTCCGGACGCGGATGCTGCCGGGACCGGGGCGGGCGGGGCGGCATCGGCCATGCGGAACCGCTGAGAGGCTGCCGTGGCCGCGGGCAGGGTCTGGGTGCGGCCGCGCGGACGAGGTTCGCGTGTGGCCGCGGATGAGGTTCACGTGTGGCCGCCGCGGACGGGTGTCGAGGGT
>PMSU01000076.1 GCA_003168255.1 Actinomycetota bacterium | reverse complement strand
GTTCCGGTCAACGTCTGCGGAAACGCGGCGGCCGTGCTGGACGCTGTCGCTGACGCCGGCTGCCAGGGCGGCGCTGCCGTCATGCACACCGCCGCGCAGGGTTCTGGGGGATCGTCCTCCTGGACCTCGGGTGACAACTCCATCCTCGGCGGCAACCAGGTACGCGTTCCGGTCAAGGTTCCGGTCAACGTCTGCGGCAACGCGGCGGCCGTGCTCGGCAGCGCCTTCGTCGGCTGCCAGGGCGGTGCCTGGACCGGAGGGACGATGGCCACCTCCTCCGGCGTGGAGCACATGCTCGCGCATACCTCGTCCGCGCCCCGTTCATTCAGCGCGGCGCACGTGGTCCGTCAGTCCGCAGTCCAGCTGCCTGACAGCGGTGCGCTGTCCGGCCTGTCCAGCCTCCCGGTCCTGTCCGGTCTGCCGATCCAGGCCTCGCAGCTCTCTGGCATCGCCGGTAGCAGCTCGAACCCGGTCCAGGCCAGCCTGCTGAGCGCGCAGACCGCGCCGGGTATGGGTTCCGGGTCCCTGATCGCCCTCGCGATCGGCGCCCTGCTGGCCGGCGCGGCAGCGCTGGTCGCGGCAGGCCGCAGGTTCAGTGCCCGCAGGGCGTCCCTGTAGCGGCATCGAATCGCCCATCCCGTACACAACACGAGAGAAATTCAGGACGGAAAATGATCACATCTCTTTCGCTCAAGCGGACGGCCAAGGTCGCGGTGCTGACCGTCGCCTTCGCCGCGTCCGGCTCGGCAGTAGCCATGGCGGGCACGACCAGTGGTAACAACAGCATCCTGGGCGGCAACCAGATCAGCGTGCCGGTGTCGATTCCGGTGAACGTCTGCGGAAACGCGCTCGCCATCCTCGGCGATGCCTTTGGCGGCTGCCAGGGCGGCGCCTCGGTGCTGGGCGGCTCCGGCGGCGGATGGTCTGCTACCTCGGGCGACAACTCGATCGGCGGCGGCAACCAGATCTCCGTCCCGATCAGCGTTCCCGTGAACGTCTGCGGGAACAGCGCCGGTGTACTCGGAACGGCCGCCTCAGGCTGCAAGGGCGGATCATCCACCGGAACGACCGGCACGCCGCCGCCCTGCAACTGCAAGCACCACCACCCGACCACCCCGACGCCCGGCAAGCACCACCACCACAAGGGCACCGGTGGCGGCAAGGGCCACCACGGCGGCACCGGCACGACCTCAGGTAGCACGCCCGAGACCACCGCCATGGTCACCGGCGCCAGCGCGCTCCCGACCACGGGCGCGAATTTCCTGGGTCTGCTCGCCCTGGCTGGCGGCGTCACCGTCAGCGGCGCGGGTTGCCTGATGTTCGCCGCCCGGCGTCGTCTGGCACATGGCGTGCTCGCCGTTACCAGGCGGGTGACCGGCACGGCGATGGCGAGCTAGCCGTTCTCGGCTAACAAACCTTCCAAGAACGCTTTGCCCGTCCCGGGGGCGCGGCCCGGGGCGGGCAAAGCTCTGCCCGGCTGAAGTCGGCCGTCGCGCGGGAGACCTGGCCAGGTCACAGCGTGCGGACCGGCCGGATGATCCTGCGCCGCAGCGTGACCTTCCTGCTGCCGTCCGGATTCAGCCGGAGCCTGGCCAGCTCCCATTGCCCGTACTCGGCATAATCGGTCAGGATCCGCCTCGCGGTGTCGCGAGTGGTGCCGCGCGGCAGGTAGACCGTGAGGTAGGAGTACTCGGTCATCGCTTACATTGTGCGCGATCCGGGCGACGATTCAAGTCCCGCGTGGTAGTCAGCAAGCGCGATCGGGAACATCGGTGGCCGGATGGCGGGTTACCCGACATGACGGAGGACACCGGATTCCCGCCGGGATGGTAGCGTCGCGTGACGCGGCGTGGAGTTACGCCGCCAGATGTGAGGTTGAAACAGCGTGCCACCAAGGACTTCAGGCGCGGCCGCTAAGCCCAAGGGCAGCGGCACCCGGCTCGTGATCGTCGAGTCGCCAGCCAAGGCGCGCACCATCGCCGGGTATCTCGGCAAGGGATACGTGGTCGAGTCGAGCATCGGCCACATAAGAGATATGCCAGACAAGGCAGCCGAGATCCCCGCCAAGTACAGGTCAGAGCCGTGGGCCCGGCTCGGCGTTAACGTGGACGCCGGGTTCGAGCCGCTCTACGTCGTCCACTCGGACAAGAAGCAGCAGGTGGCCAAGCTCAAGCAGCTGCTCAAGGGCGCCGACGAACTGCTCCTCGCGACAGACGAGGACCGTGAGGGCGAGGCCATCGCCTGGCACCTGCTCGAAGAGCTGAACCCGAAAGTCCCCGCCCACCGCATGGTCTTCCACGAGATCACCCCGGAGGCGATCGCGCAGGCCGTGTCCCATCCCCGTGAGATGGACGACGGCCTGGTAGATGCCTACCAGACCCGGCGCGTCTTGGACCGGCTGTACGGGTACGAGGTCTCGCCCGTGCTCTGGAAGAAGGTCATGCCCCGGCTGTCGGCGGGCCGGGTGCAGTCGGTCGCCGTCCGCCTGGTCGTAGACAAGGAGCGCGAGCGGATCGCGTTCCGCGTCGCCAGGTACTGGGATCTGGAGGCGGAATTCACCACCAGAGCCAACGGGGCCGGCGACCAGGAGAACCCGTCGTCGTTCAGCGCCACGCTTGTCTCGGTTGACGGCCGCAGGGTAGCGCAGGGCCGTGACTTCAGCCCCGGCGGCGAGCTCAAGGGCTCCGCCAAGGCGGATGCGAAGGCGCACCTACTGCACCTGGACGGGGAGCAGGCCGCAGCGCTGGCCGACCGGCTGACCGGCGCGGACTTCGCCGTCGCCTCGGTCGAGCGCAAGCCGTACCGGCGGTCTCCGTACGCGCCCTTCCGTACCACCACGCTGCAGCAGGAAGCCTCGCGCAAGCTCGGCTTCTCCGCGAAGTACACCATGTCGGTGGCACAGCGGCTGTATGAGAACGGCTACATCACTTATATGCGCACCGACTCGGCCACGCTGTCGCAGACGGCGGTGACCGCCGCCAGGAGGCAGGCGCGCGAGCTCTACGGCGACGAGTACGTGCCGGATTCGCCGCGGGTCTACTCGAGCAAGGTGAAGAACGCCCAGGAGGCGCACGAAGCGATCAGGCCGGCCGGGGATAGCTTCCGTACGCCCGCCGCGGTTGCCAAGGGCGGGCTGTCGGGCCACGAGCTACGGCTGTACGAGCTGGTCTGGAAGCGCACTGTCGCCTCCCAGATGAAGGACGCCACCGGGGAATCGGTGTCGGTGCGGGTCAGCGGCAGCTCGTCGGCAGGCGAGCGGGCTGAGTTTGGCGCGTCCGGCAAGGTCATCGGCTTCTACGGGTTCCTCAAGGCCTACGTGGAGGACGCCGACGATCCGGACGCCGAGCGTGACGACAGGGAGCGCAGGCTGCCCCCGCTGGCCGAGGGCGACGCGCTCGACGCGGCGCGGCTGGCTGCGGCAGGCCACGAGACCCGCCCGCCGGCCAGGTACACCGAGGCCACCTTGGTCAGGGAGCTTGAAGAGCGCGAGATCGGCAGGCCGTCCACCTACGCCACGATCCTCGGCACCATCCTGGACCGGGGGTATGTGTTCAAGAAGGGCACCGCGCTCGTCCCGTCGTTCCTCGCTTTCGCCGTGACCACGCTGCTTGAGCGGCACTTCGGCCAACTGGTCGACTACGAGTTCACCGCCCGGATGGAAGACGCGCTCGACGAGATTGCCCGCGGCGAGGCGGCCCGGGTGCCATGGCTACAGCGGTTTTACTTCGGCTCGGAGGGCGAGGAAGGCCTGAAGGAGCTGGTCAGCGACATCGACGATATCGACGCGCGCGATGTCAGCTCGTTCCCGCTGGCCGGCACCGACATCGTGATCCGGGTCGGCAGGTACGGCCCCTATCTGGAGCGCGAAGACCAGCGGGTGAACATCCCGGAGGGCACCGCGCCTGACGAGCTGACCGCCGAGCGGGCTGCCGAGCTGTTTGCCCAGCCGAGCGGGGACCGCGAGCTCGGCACCGATCCCGAGACCGGCCATGTCATCGTTGCCAAGGCCGGCCGGTTCGGGCCATACGTGACCGAACAACCGGCTGACGGGGACAGCAAGAGCGCCGGCGGCACGGGCCCGGCGAAGCCGCGTTCGGCATCCCTGCTTAAATCCATGGCACTGGAGACGGTGACCTTGGCGGACGCGCTGAATCTGCTACTGCTGCCACGCGTGATCGGCGAGCTGGATGGCGAGCCCGTCACGGCGCAGAACGGGCGGTACGGGCCGTACGTAAAGAAAGGCACGGACAGCCGCTCGCTGGAGAACGAGGAGCAGCTGTTCACCGTCACGCTGGAAGAGGCGGAGAAGCTGTTCGCCCAGCCTAAGACGCGTGGCCGGCGGGCAGGCGCCACCGCGGCCCCGCCGCTCCGCGAGCTTGGCGAGGACTCCTCGACCGGCAAGCCGATGGTGATCAAAGACGGCCGGTGGGGGCCGTATGTGACGGACGGCGAGACCAACGCGTCGCTCCGCAAGGGTGACGAGGTGGAATCGGTCACGCCGCAGCGCGGCGCGGAATTGCTCGCCGAGCGCCGTGCGGCAGGCCCGCCGAAGCCGCGCAGCAAGGCTCGCAGTACGTCCGGTTCAACCGGAAAGTCCCGTTCCCGGCCTAGTAAGCGTGCGTGACGGGCGCAGCCAGATACGCTGTCGCCCGTGAACATCCGATCCCACCCCGCAAGTGAACGCAACGGGGTGCTCTCCATCCGGCCGTTCCGCCGGCTGTGGATCGCGTTGTCGCTGTCCAGCCTGGGTGACTGGCTGAGCATTGTCGCACTCACCGTGCTCGCCGCCACCCTCACCGGAAAACACCTCGCGCACGCCGGCGTGGTGGAAGCAACCGCGGCGCAGGGCGCGGCAGTCAGCGGCGTCTGGATCGCGACGCTGCTGCCGGCGCTGCTATTCGGCCCGCTGGCCGGGGCGATCGCCGACCGGTTGAACCGCCGGATGACGATGATCACCGGTGACATCATCCGCGGCCTGCTGTTCCTGACGATCCCCATCTTCCCCAATCTGACCTGGATCTACGTCGTCAAGTTCCTGGCCGGGTGCGCCTCGCTGTTCTGGAACCCGGCCACCGCCGCGTCCGTGCCCAACCTGGTGCCCAAGGACAAGCTGGAGCGGGCCAACCAGCTGAGCCTGCTCACCACCTACGGCACCGCGCCGATCGCCGCCGGGCTTTTCTCGGTGCTTGCCCTGATCAGCGGGCCGCTCGGCAGTGTGGCCCCGTTCCTCCAGCCCAACAAGGTGAACCTGGCGCTCTACTTCAATGCCGCCTCGTACGGGATCTCCGCGCTCACCGTGTTCTTCCTGCGTGAGATACGCAAACCGAGCGCGAGCGAGCGCATCTCCCAGCCGTCGGTGGCCAAGTCGATCTGGGAGGGGTGGCGATTCCTCCGCCAGACGCCGGTGCTGCGCGCCCTGGCGCTGGGAATGGCCGGCGCGTTCGCCGCGGCAGGCGTGGTCGTCGGCCTTGGGTATGTCTACATCAGCGACACGCTGCACGGCGGCAGCGCCGGATGGGGACTGGTCTTCTCGGCCATCTTTGTCGGGCTGGCGCTGGGCATGGTGGGCGGCACGCGGCTTAAGGACTTCAGCCTCAGGAGACTATTCGGCCTGTCCATCGTCAGCGCGGCCGTGCCGCTCGCGCTCATCGCCCTGGTACCCAACCTTGCCCTGGTGACCCTGTTCGTTGTCCTGCTCGGGGCGCTGGCCGGCATCGCGTACGCCACCGGCAACACGATCGTCGGCCTGGAGGTGGATGACGAGATTCGCGGCCGGGCATTCGCGTTCTTCCAGTCGACCATCCAGGTGATCTTGTTCCTGGTGATCGCCATTTCGGGCTTCCTCTCCACCGGTTTCACCAAGCTCATTTCGGACATCACCGGTTCGGGAAACCTGAAGATCGGCTCTGTCGTCTACCACTCCGTCGGGCAGAACGTGGTGCTGCTGCTCGGCGCGGTGGTGGCAGCTACCGTCGGCGTCTTCGCCTACCGGAAGATGGACGACCGCAAGGGCGTCCCGCTCAGCCAGGACCTGATGCGGGCGATCCGTCGCGAGCCGCTGTCCGACATGCCGGACGGGCAGCCATCCTGGGGGGGGAAGGCGCCCGCTCGCCGCGGGCTGCTGCTCGCATTCGAGGGCGGCGAGGGGGCGGGCAAGACCACGCAGGGACGGGTGCTGTCCATCTGGCTCAGGGACCAGGGCTACGACGTGGTCTCTACCCATGAACCCGGCGCAACCAAGGTGGGCATGCGGCTGCGCGCGGTGCTGCTCGATACCGCGCACGCCGGCCTGAGCGCCCGGGCGGAGACGCTGATGTACGCGGCGGACCGCGCCGAGCACGTCATCTCGGTCATCGTCCCCGCGATTGACCGCGGGGCGATCGTCGTTACCGACCGCTACGTGGACTCCTCGCTTGCCTACCAGGGCACCGGCAGGGACCTGCCGATGAGCGAGGTGGCCCGGATCAACCGGTGGGCGACCGGCGGCCTGGTGCCGGACCTCACCATCGTCCTGGACCTGCCGCCTGCTGCCGGGCTCGGCCGCCGGGCCAGGTCGGCCGACCGGCTGGAGGCCGAGCCGACCGAGTTCCACGAGCGGGTGCGGGCCGGATTCCGCTCGCTCGCCCAGGCGGAGCCGCGCCGTTACCTGGTGCTCGACGCGACCAGGCCGGCCGATGAGCTCAGCCGCGAGATCCAGGACCGTGTCCGCGACATACTGCCGGACCCGGTCCCGCCGTCGGCGGAGGCGGTTACCGGCACGTTCCCGGCCATCAGGGAGCCAGGGCGGACGCGTGCAAACCAGCAGTGAGATCGCCGCGGCCGATTCGCTGAGCCGGGACGGCGCCGACGCCGATGTGTTCGGCGACTTGACCGGGCAGCAGCCGGTGATCGCCGAGCTGCGCCGCGCGGCCGGCGTCGCTGCCGACGTGCTCAGCGGACGGGCCGGCCGAGCCGGGCGGGCCGCGGGCGGGATGGCGCACGCCTGGCTGCTGACCGGGCCGCCCGGCTCCGGCCGCAGCGTGGCCGCCCGGGCATTCGCCGCCGCGCTGCTGTGCCCCGCGCAGGGGTGCGGGTCGTGCCCGAGCTGTCATCAGGTGCGGGCAGGCACCCACGCCGACCTCATGCTCGTCCGGCCGGAGGGGCTGTCGTACGGGGTGAAGCAGACCAGGGAGCTCGTGCTGCGCGCGGCCACCTCGCCGACCGGCGGGCGCTGGCACGTGGTGGTGTTCGAGGATGCCGACCGGGCCACCGAGGCGGCGGCGAACGCCCTGCTCAAGGCGATCGAGGAACCCGCGCCGCGGACTGTCTGGCTGCTGTGCGCACCGTCGGCCGAGGACCTGCCCCCGACGATCAGATCCCGGTGCAGGCTGATCACCCTGCGAACCCCGTCGTCGGCCGCGGTGGCGGACGTGCTGATCAGGCGGGACGGCGTCGCGCCGCAGCGAGCGCTGGCGGCGGCGCGGGCGGCGCAGGGCCACATCGGGCGGGCCCGCAGGCTGGCCACCGATGAGGAGGCCGCTAGGCACCGCGAAGAGGTTCTGCGCATCCCGGTCGCGGTGACGAGCCTTGGTCCCGCGCTCGCCGCGGCCGCATCCCTCGTCAAGGCAGCCGAGGAGGAAGCCAAGTCGGTCACCGAAGGACGTGACCAGCCCGAACGTGACGCGCTGCGCCAGGCGTTCGGCGAAGGCTCCACCGGCAAGGGGGTCGCGAAGGCGGTCCGCGGCGCCGCGGGCGCGCTGAAGGACCTCGATGACAGGCAGAAGTCGCGGGCCACCCGGACGAAGCGGGACACCCTTGAGGTCGCCCTGCTGGACCTGGCCTGGTTCTACCGCGACGTGCTGGCGGTGCAATTCGGCGCACAGGTGGAGCTGAGCAATGCCGGGCGCGAGGAGGACCTGCGCAGGCTGGCCGGCGCAACCACGCCGGAGTCCACGGTGCGCAGGATCGAGGCGATCATGGCCTGCCGCGAGCGGCTGGCCGTCAGCGTGGCCCCACTGCTCGCTGTCGAGGAAATGACCCTAGCCCTGCTCGCCCCCTAACCCGCGCGTGCCCCCGCCCGCGCGTGCCCCCGCCCGCGTGCCCTCCGCCCGCCTGCGCGGGCGAAATTCGTTAGCGGGAAGGATCGTGGTCGCAATTGGACGCGTCTGCTTTTTAGTCGGCGGTCTCGGGCGTGTCGTGGGTTGCTGGCATATCGGGGATGGTGATGCCGTCGGTGGCGGCGTGGTCGCGGAGCTGGGCCAGGGTGCGGGTGCGGGCTCGCTGGTAGCGGGGGGTGATGCCGTGCGGTTCCAGGAGCGGGGTGAGCCGGCGGGCGGTGAGGGCGATGGTGCTGGCGTCGGTACCGGGCAGCTGGCCGAGGATCTGGTAGCTGACGCCGGCGTGGTGGTGGCAGGCGGTGGCGGCGAGCGCCGCGAGCAGTGCCGGGTCAGGTCCGGGTCCGGGGGCGGTGCCGTCGTCGGTTCCGGTGCCGTCGCCGGCCGGAGCGATGGTGTAGTTCCACTCGCCGCGGATGCCGTCGTCGCAGGTGATGACGTGCTTGTCTAGCCAGCGCATCCGCTGGTCACGGATCTCGGTCCCGGTGAGATAGGTGGCGTCGTCGCGGACGGCGGGCGCTCGGCCGGTCCGGCCGTACTCTGGTTGCGTGGGCATGATGATGGCAGTGAGCTTCGAGCGGTACGGTCGGCTCTACTACCTCGACCCCGGGCCGTATTCGCCGTCGATCGGCGACAAGGTGCTGGTGCCCACCGATTCTGGTTCCGAGGTGGCCGAGTGCATGTGGGCGCCGCAGTGGATCTCCGAGGATGTGGGCGGGCTGCCGGTGTGCGCAGGCCTGGCCGGCCAGGCCGACGTGGCCAGAAACGAGGCGAACCGTCGCAGGCGAGCAGAGGCCAGGGTGGCCGCCAAGCGCCTGGTCCGCGAGCACGAGCTGCCGATGAAGATCACTGCCGTGGACTACCTAGACGACCGCCATGGTCCCGGGCAGCCCGCCGGGCCCAACGTGGTCGTCATCTACTTCAGCGCCCCGCACCGGGTGGATTTCCGCGCGCTTGTCCGTGACCTGGCCGGGAAGCTGCATGCCCGGGTGGAGCTGCGGCAGATCGGTCCCAGGGACGAGGCACGATTGCAGGGCGGGATCGGGCCGTGTGGTCGCGACCTGTGCTGTGCCACATTCTTGAAGGACTTCGAGCCCGTGTCCGTTCGGATGGCTAAAGATCAAGATCTTCCGGTCAATCCGCTGCGGATCGCCGGTGCCTGCGGACGGCTGATGTGCTGCCTGAAGTATGAGCATCCGCTGTACCAGGACTTTCATGAGAAGGCGCCGAAGATCGGCGAGCGGGTCGAGTCACCGGAAGGGCCCGGCACGGTTGTCGGGCACAACGTTCCTTCGGACACCGTGGTGATGAAGCTGGCGGCGGACGGCCGCAGGTGCGCGTGCCCGCGGGCCAGCGTCTGCGGATCACGGAAGGCGTATGAGGAGAAGTATGTCTCGCCGGGGGCGGGTGAGGACACGCCCGGCACCGGCGTCGGGACGGACTCCGGCCGGGAAGCCGAGTGAGGGCCGGCCTCCTTCGGCGCGCGGGGAGCGGCGCCCGTTCCAGGCTGGGGACCGGCGGTCGTGCCAGGCCGCAGGTCGGCGCTCGGCACCCGTTGGTGGCGGTCGTGGTGGCCGTGGCCTGCGTCGTCGCGGCCTGCTCCAGCGCCCAGGCCCCCTCCCGCCAGGGCGTGACCTCGGGCCAGCCGACGACCCTGGCCGCCTACTACGCGCAGAAACTCCGGTGGGTACCGTGCGACAACGGATTCCAGTGCGCCAGGCTGCTGGTCCCCTTCGACTACAGCCGCCCGGCCTGGAAGCGGTTCTCGCTGCCGGTGATCCGGCTGCCCGCCGCCGACCCGCAGCAGCGAATCGGCTCCCTCGTGGTCAACCCTGGCGGCCCAGGCGGGTCCGGCGTCCAGTACGCGGAAGGGGCGCGGAGCGTCATATCTCCCGCGATTCTTGACCGGTTCGATGTGGTCGGATTCGACCCGCGCGGCGTCGGCGGCAGCCAGCCCGCGGTGCACTGCATGACCGGTCCGCAGCTCGACAAGTACTTCGAGACCGATGACACGCCGGACAACGCCGCCCAGCTGGCCGAGGTCGTTTCGCAGAGCAAGCTGTTCGCCAGCGAGTGCGGCAGGAACGCCGGCTCGCTGCTGCCGTATGTCGGCACCCGCAGCGCGGCACGCGATCTCGACGTGCTGCGGGCCGCGCTCGGCGAGCCCAAGCTCACCTACCTGGGCAAGTCCTACGGGACCTATCTCGGCGCCTGGTACGCGCAGCTCTTCCCGCACCGCGTCCGCGCTCTCGTGCTTGACGGCGCGCTCGACCCCGACGCTACCTCGACGGATATCAACATGACGCAGGGCGAGGGGTTCGAGGTCGCGCTCCGTTCCTTCACCGCGGACTGCATGCAGCGATCGGTCTGTCCTCTCGGCCGCGGCAGCGACGTCAGTGCGGGAATCGCCAAGCTCCAGGGCCTGCTGAACCGCGCTACCCGGACTCCGCTGGCCAACGACCTGGGCGACGGCCGCCCGGCCAACGGGGCCCTGCTATTGGAAGGCGTGGTGGCGTCGCTGTACAGCAAGTCGTACTGGCCGACGCTGCGCAGCGCGCTGCAAGATGCGTTCGGCGGGGACGGCACGGTGCTCATCGAGCTGGGTGACCTGCTGCTGGAGCGGAGCTCGGGCGGCAGTTACTCCAACCTGGCGGACTCGAACATGGCGATCAACTGCCTGGACCGGCCGTGGCCGCATGCTCTGTCGGCCTGGCGTTCGGCCGCCGCGACGGCTGAGAAGGCCGCGCCGCAGTTTGGCGATGCGATCGTCTGGGGCAGCCTGCCGTGCGCCTACTGGCCGGTCACGTCATACCCGCTGCCCAAGATCACCGCTGTCGGCGCGCCGGCCATCCTGGTCGTGGGGACCACCCGGGACCCGGCGACCCCATACCGGTGGGCCCGCGCCCTGGCCAGGGAGCTGACGTCGGGGGTGCTGCTCGGCTGGAACGGTGACGGCCACACCGCGTACATGATGGGGAGCTCCTGCGTGGACAACATCGTGAACAGCTACCTGATCAAGGGGGCTGTGCCGCGCAGCGGGACCATGTGCCCGTAGCGGCTTTTTGCCCGCGTGCTGCCGGGGTGGCGTGGCGGCTTGCCATGAGCGGTAAACTCGTGGCCGCTGCCCTGACAGGCGGCGTGCCGCCTTAGCTCAGACGGCTAGAGCGACGCATTCGTAATGCGTAGGTCATCGGTTCGATTCCGATAGGCGGCTCCCACGTCAGAGGTCCCGTCCGCTGTTGCGGCGGGGCCTCTTGCTCGCGGCGCGTGAGATCGCGCAGGCGACGGCGACGACGGCTTGCAGGTCCGCCGTACAGTCTTCGGCAGTGCGAACCACAGAAGTGTCGAAAGGAAGATAAGGCATGTTGTCAGTGACATACGCGAAGTTCGGTGACCCTTCGGTTCTCGAGGTGACCACCATGCCCGAGCCGCACGCCGGCCCCGGACAGGTGCGCATCGCCGTTCGCGTGGCCGGAGTGAACGCGTTCGACTGGAAGGTCCGGGCCGGCTACCTGCAGGACGCGTTTCCGACACCTTTCCCCGCGATTCCCGGGCTGGAGGCGGCCGGTGTCGTCGACGAGGTCGGCGAGGATGTTCAGGGTGTCAGTATCGGTGATGAGGTGTTTGGCCTCGGCAACGGCACCTCCGCCGAATTCGCCGTCCTGGATCATTTCGCCGTCAAGCCCGCCGGGTTGAGCTGGGAGCAAGCGGGCGGCCTCTCGGTGGTCGCGGAGACCGCGGTGCGGGCCCTGGACATCATCCACCCGTCAGCCGGGCAGACTCTTCTGATCGAAGGCGCGGCAGGCGGAGTGGGCAGCACCGCCGCCCAGTTCGCCCGCGCGGCCGGTGTCACTGTCATCGGCACGGCCAGCGAATCGAACCATGAGTACCTGCGCTCGCTTGGCGTCCTGCCCACCACCTACGGGCCCGGGCTGGCCGGGCGGGTGGCTGCGCTGGCGCAGCAAGGGGTCGACGTTGTGCTCGACACCGCCGGCCAGGGCTCCCTGACGGAACTGATCGAGATCGCCGGCTCACCTGACAACGTGGTCACCATCGCCGACTTCTCTGCTCCCGAGCACGGAGTCCGGCTCACCAGCCAACCGCAGGCATTCCAGGCCCTGCCCGAGGCCGCTCGCCTCGCCGGGGAAGGGAAGTTCACCCTCGCCATCGATTCGGAGTTCGCGCTCGCCGATGCGGCGAAGGCGCACGAACGCAGCCAGGGCGGCCACGTCAGCGGCAAGATCATCCTGACGGTGGCTGAAGCCTGATAGCCAGGCCGGGAACTGGTTCAGCTGCCGGACGCCATGCTGCGGGTGACCGGGACGGGGTTGCTGAACAGGTCGAGGACGGGACAGTGCTGGTCAACAGCTTCTGAGAGCTGCTGGTAGCGCTCAGCGCTCTCCTGCCCGCTGACGGTGACGTGGACGCGGGCCTCCGAAAAGCCCGGCGTCGCTGTCGACCGCCTTGCGTGTGTCTGCGATGAGGGTGGCGAGCGACATTGCGGGACCTCCCAGGTATAGAACCAGACCCATATTATCTATAAAATCAATCTTTATTACCAACAATATGGCCGGTCCGGACCGTCGGCGATCCGATGTCCGGGGGCTGCTGCGGGCTGCCTGCCAAGGCGCTGACGAGCCGGACGCCGCGCGGGGCGATCTGGGCGTTGTAGAGGATTATGCGCAGCCCGCTGGCATGCTGTAGGCAGTTAATTTCTGGCCAGTGTGATCGGGGGGCGGTACGACGATGAGCGAAACAGATGTCGCCGGGCAGCTTGCTGCTGATTTTGCCGGCGCGTGGAACAAGCATGATATGACGGCACTGGCCGATCTGTTCCGCGACGACGCTACGTTCGTCAACGTGCGGGGGACGTACATGCGCGGCCGGGAGGAAATCCGGGAGGGTCACGGCCTCACCCATGCCGGCCCCTACCGGAACGCCACGCTGAGCGCCGAGGTCCAGGACGTCCGCGAAGTAGTGCCCGGCGTGATCGTGGCTCACCTGCGCACCGAAGTCCGGGGCGACGAACGCACTCCCGAGGAAGTACGGCATTCACTGCTGACGCTGGTCATCGAGCGGCAAGCGGACCTGTGGCTGATCGTCACCGGCCATAACACCGTCGTCGTCCCCCCGCCAGGCTGAACGTCGGCCGGTCAGCTCACGACCTGGCGCCAAGCGCGGCCTCCGGACTGATGTGCTAACTCTGGAGGCATGGAAATAGCTGCCCAGCGGCTGCTGGCGACGATGCCGCTGCATGCGATCACCGCGACCTACGGTGAGGACGGGCTGCGGGAGCGCTTCACCCTGGAAACTGCCGCATTCGCCGATGCCGACCAGCGTCGGCTCGAGCGGGCGCTGGCACTAGCCGGGCGGCTGCATGCTGCCGACCGCAGGCAGCGGGAGCCGTACGTCAATCACCTGCTGCGGGTGGCGATCCGGATCATCTGCTACTACGGCGTACACGACGCTGACGTGGTGTGCGCGGCGCTGCTGCACGACGCGGTGGAGGATCATCCCGGTGAGCTGGCCGCAGGCGGCGGCCAGGATGCGGCGCTGGCCGTACTGGCGGCCGAGTTCGGGCCCCGGGTGGCGGAGTTGGTCGCAGCGGTCACCAACCCGGCCTACCTACCGGGGCGAGATGAGCATGAGCAGTACCGCGAGCACGTGGCCACCAGCCTGGAGAGCAGCCCGTGGGCGCGAGTGATCAAGGTTTCTGATTTCACCGATAACGGCGTGGGGCTGATCCACACCACCGGGCCTAAGCTGACGAAGCTGGCCGACAAGTACGCTCCGCTGGTACCCGTCCTGCGAGAGCTGATCGCGCGGCCTGACACTCCGCTGAGCGATCAGGCCAAGGCGCACATCCTCGGGCAGCTGGATCTTTCGGCGGAGCGGTTCTCGGCGATCCGGTCAGCTGGCTAGCGGCAATCCGGTCACCTGGCTGGAAAGGAAGCTGACCATGACCGACGACGCGAGAACGCTTGCGTCCACTGTGGCGCCGCCATGCCCGACCGCTGACTGGAGCCACATCGAGAACGGCAAAATCACCACGATCAGGGTGACCTTCGACGTCCGCGTCCTTACCGCCGGATCTCCGAGCTGACAGCTAGCTGACCGCCACGCCGCGGCGGTCGCCCCGTCAACCGGCCGAGGTCGTGAGGGCGAGCGTCCTTGTGCAGCACTGGCCGGGGAACTCCTGAGAACCGACCGCCCAGACAATTCCCGCGCCCGGGCTGGCGACGCTGAACAGGGTGTTGTCGGGCAGTCCGGCCAGCTGGCCGGGATCCAGCGCAGGCATGATCGACCAGTTCGTGCCGTTGAAGTGCTCGGTCAGGGCGAGCAAGGCGCCGTCGGTCTGATCGGTAATGCCGACGGCCCACACGTCGCTGGGCGACAGGGCATCGGTGGCATGTAGCGAACTGCCTTCTGTGCCGGCATTCGGCAGTTTCACCAGATGCCACGACGAGCCGGTCCAGTGCAGCATGTAGGGCTTGTCGAAAAGGGTGTCGTTCACGTTGCCCTCATAACCGCTCGCCCATACATCGTTGGCACCCGTCGCGGTCACGCCGCTGAGGAAGTTGAGCGAATCCTTGCTGGTCAGATTCGGCGTGTTCACTAGCTGCCAGGACGTGCCGTCCCAGTGGGCCGACACAGTGCCGTTCCCGCCGGTGTTGCCGACGGCCCAGACGTCGTCCGGTGCGATGGCGGTAACGGCCTCGCCGAACTCGATTCCGGACTCGTCCGGCGGGGCGACAGACGACCAGGCGGTGCCGTTCCAGTGCTCGAATAGCAGCGCTATGAAGGTCGCATCGGTGTTTTCGAACCAGCCGACTGCCCACAGGTCATCGGGACCCGTGCCGTTGATGGCCTCAAGCACGTTGGTCCCGCCGGGATCCGGGCTGGGCACGACTTTCCAGCGGCTGCCGTTCCAGTGCTCGATCAGGGTCTGCTCGCTCTGCGCCCCGGTGGACCCGACCGCCCAGGTGTTGACCGGACTCAGGTCATCGACACCGTTGAGGCTGGCAGCGGTTGCGCCTGTCGGCAGCGGTACCGACACCTTCGACCACGAGCTGCCGGTCCAGCGCTCGGCCAGCGGAAGTTGCCCGGACACCTGGTGGCTGCCCACGGCCCACGCGTCGCTGGCGCTCGCGGCGGAAACGCTGTTGAAGCTCTCATCGCTCACCACGCCGATGTGCTGTGGCATCGGGGTGCCGGACACCTGCCAGATACTGGGCACCGGCTTTGGCTTGGCCGGACCAGGCCCCGCCACCACGGCGGTGCTGCTCGCGCCGCCGGCGGCGATTGCGCTGGCGCCGGTCAGGCCGCTGACCGCGGTAGGCGCCACCAAAGTGTCGGTAGTCCCGCTCCCGAGCTGCCCGAACGCTCCGTCACCCCAGGCATCGACGGTCCCGTTGGCCAGCAGCGCCAGGCTGAACAGGCCGCCGGCCGAGATCGCCGAGGTCTGCCCGAGGTCCGACACCTGGACCGGCACGTTGCTGCTCTGGATGCCGCCGGGGAAGCCATCGGGCTGGCCGAGCTGGTTGAAGCCGTTATCGCCCCATGCCATCACGATCCCGCTGGAGAGCAGGGCGAGACTGTGCTGGTCCCCGGCGGAGACGGCGACGGCGCCGGTCAGGCCCTGGACCGTCACCGGTACCGCGCTAGACCCCGGCGGCCCGCCGTTGCCGAGCTGGCCGTCCAGGTTCTCGCCCCAGGCTGCCGCGGTGCCGTTGGCCTCAAGGGCGAGCGCATGCTCGCCCCCGGCGGAGACGGCCGTAACCCCGGTCAGGCCCTTGACGCCCACCGGCACGTCGCTGTCTTTCGTCTTGCCATCGCCCAGCTGTCCGTTACCACCGTCGCCCCAGGTCATGACGTGGCCGTCGGCGAGCACCGCCACGCTGAATTCCTGGCCCGCCGACACGGCCGTCACGCCGGTCAGGCCTGTGACGGCCACCGGGACGTCGCTGCTGGTGGTCGTGCCGTCGCCGAGCTCACCGTGGCTGTTGTCGCCCCAGGCCATGACCGTGCCGTTGGACAGCAGGGCCAGGCTGTGCTCCGCTCCGGCGGAGACCTGCGTGACGTGGGCCAGGCCGTTGACCGCGACCGGGTTCTCCGCGTCATCATCAGCGCTGGCGGCGCCGTTGCCCAGCTGGCCGGAGGTGTCATCCCCCCAGGCCGCCACCGTGCCGTTGGAGCGCAGGGCCAGCACATGGCGGCCGCCGACGGAGATGGCCTGGATGCCGCCGGACCCTCCTACCGCGACCGGCGTCGTTCTGGCCGTCAGCGAGCCGTTGCCGAGCTCACCCGCGCTGTTGTCTCCCCAGGCCATGACGCTGGTCGCGGCCGGGGTCGCGACTTTGGCCGGGGTCGCGGCTGCTGCCGGGGGTGCAGCCAGGCCAGCGATGCCATTACCCGCGGCCAGGGCAACGACGACGGGAACAGTCAAGCCTGAGATGATCCTGGACGCGCGCATTCAGCCCTCCGGCGGGGACGCTGACAACCTGCCACTTGTGAAACGGGCAGCTGGCCGGACAAGTTCACGCGGAGCGTGACCCGGCCCGGGCGCGGGTAGGCCGTTAGCCTTGGGAGCATGGCGGATACGGCGGGTCAAGCCGTGAGGCCATTGCGGGCCTGGCTCGTCGGGTTCGGCACAGTCGGCCAATGGGTGGCCGGAGCCCTCGGCGCGCAGACGGAGCGGCTCGCCGCCCAGTACGGCATCGGCATCACGGTCGTTGGCCTGGCCAATGCGCGTGACGGATTCATCTATGACGGGAGCGGCCTCGACCTTTCGTCCGCACTCAGGCTGGCCGCCAGCGGAAAGCCGATCAGCGGGCGACCCGGCGTCCGCAGGTGGCCGAGCGCCATCGAAGGGATTCGTGCCACCGAGGCCGACCTGCTGGTTGAGGTGACGGCGAGCTCTGCTGCTGACGGTGAGCCCGGCTTCCAGCACATGGGCGAGAGCCTTGGGCGAGGGATCCCTGTGGTCACCTCCAACAAGTGGCCGGTGGCTCTGCACGGGTGGAGCTCGCGGGACTGGCGCGTAGCGCCCACGTCGCGTTCCGCGCTGAGTCCACCGTCATGTCGGGAACACCGTTGCTCGCCGCGCTGACCGAAGGGCTCGCGGGCGCGGTCCCGACAGCCGTCCGCGGCATCCTCAACGCCACTGCCAACTTCATCCTGTCCAGGATGGCTGAGGGCAAGTCCTACTCGGAGGCGCTGGCCGAGGCACAGCAAGCAGGCCTTGCCGAGCGTGACCCGGCCGCGGATGTCGAGGGTCATGATTCGGTAGCAAAGGTGATGATTCTTTCCGCCCTGGTCTTTGGCAGGCAGCTTCGGCGGGATCAGGTCGGCTGCCGCGCAATTACCGGGATCACGCGCCGGGACATCGACCGGGCCGCTGCCCTTGGGGCGCGCGTCAAGCACGTGGCGACGCTCGACTTCTCCGGGCCAGGCGCGGTCATCGCCAAGGTGGAGCCCGAATTCGTCCGCCACGACGACCGGCTGGCGAGGATCGACGGAACCACGAACGCGCTGGTCTGCCAGGCAAAACCGGTCGGAGAGGTCACCGTCATCGGGCCCGGCGCCGGACCGCAGCTCGCCGGGCAGGGCGTGTTCAGCGACATGATCGCGGTCGCGCGATGGCGCGCGCGAGGCACATAGGGCTGAATCGTCGGAGGTCGTCCCTACCATCGGGCCACATGCATCCCCGACAGCGCGATCGCGGCCAGGTCCGCGGCAACGTGACCTGGGACCGGCTCCGGGCGGCGGCGGGCAGGGAATCGCTCTGCCTGCGTGCACCGCTGCCCGCCGGGCCCGGCTGCTGCACGGTCTGCCGTGGTCCGACCCGGGTCGGTTACCTGCGCTGCTTCCACTGTGCGCTGCATCGCCGGCGCGCGCCCGGACTGCTTGCCGACGTGGTGGTCCCCGTCTCGTACTCGGTGGCAGGGACCGCCTACGCCCGAATGCTATGGCTGTACAAGTCCGATGGCGCAGGTCAGAACGCGGCCCGCACGGCCCTGCGGCTGATGCTGCTGGTCTTCCTGCACGAGCACGGCCGATGCGTGTGGGCGTGCGCCAGGATCGCGGCGCCCACCCACGTCGCCGTGGTGCCAACCGGCCGCGGCCGTCCGGGCGCTCATCCGCTGGAGGCACTGGTCGGCCCCTATCTGGCCCTGCCGCCCGCTGCCCTGGCCATCCGCCCTGGCGAGCCGGTGTACGGACGGGATCTGCACACCGGCCGATTCCAGGCGGCCGGTCGGCTGACTGGTGCCACGGTCTTGCTGCTCGACGACACGTGGACATCCGGTTCAAGCGCCCAGTCGGCAGCCGCGGCCCTCAAGCTGGCTGGCGCCAGATCCGTTGTGACGGTGGTCCTCGGGCGACATGTGAATCCGTCAGATCCCCTGGCGAATTCCCTCGCCGCAGCACTTGCGGGAAGCTCATTCCGAGCGGAACTCTGCGCGGTGCATGGCGCTGCCGCATAGATCCGGCAGGAATTCTCGGCCGCCGCCGGCCCGCCGTCATAAATCCCCGCCGCAGGCACCCGTCCACAGCTCGGGCGGGTATTCGCGGCGGGTCAGCCAGAAACAGGAGCAACCACGTTCATCTGCGTGAATCCATGGCTGCATAGACATAAACTAGGTCAAAGCGGGCCATCAAAATAGTGGTACAGCGGGCATATCGAGGAATTTATGTATCATGTGCAATTAGCGGGGCGTCACGGTCGCGTTTGGTGGAATCGGTAGAGGAATGCATGCGAAAACCTCTACGTTTCTCGCCATGAAGGCCCCCCTGCTCGTTGATGCGCTCCGTGCGCGTGATCCGGGCGCCCCAGCCGCTCTCTACGACACGCACGGGGAGAGCCTCTTTCGGTATTGCTGGTTTATTCTCCGCAACCGGGATGCCGCGCAAATTGCGCTGCGCGACACGCTCGTGGTCGCCGAGGCGCATATCAGGCAGCTACATACGCCCGAAATGCTGCGTCCCTGGCTCTACGCGCTCGCCCGAGCGGAGTGCCTGCGGCGGCAGCAGTCCCCTGGCGCGGCGCATGACGCCGTGATCGCCCGCCCCGACCAGCCGGACGCTGACCGCCGCCTGATCGCCTGGCATGCGGTGATGAGCCTGACCGCGATCGAGCGCGAGGCACTTGAGCTGACCATGCGGCATGGCCTGGATACCGCGCTGGCCGCCCTCGTGCTGGGCATGCCGTCCAGCGAGGTACAGGGGATCCTCGACCGGGCCCGGGTGCATCTGGAGCAAGCGCTGGCCGGCGAGATCCTCGCCAGGCATGGTGTGCACGGGTGCCCCGAGCGCGCCGCGGCGCTCCAGGGCTGGGCTGGCGAGCTGACCGTGCCGCTGCGCGAGCGCCTCGTGCAGCACGCGATGGAATGCCAGGTCTGCGGACGCTACCTACCGCGCAACGTCTCGGCCACCAAGGTCTACAGCCTGCTCCCCGTCCCGGTACCTCCCCAGGCCATGCGGCTGCGGGTGATGACCTGCTTCACCGATCCTGAGCTTGTCGCTTACCGGATGTTCGTCGCGGCCAGGGTCGTCGACTTCGATCAGCTCGGGTTCCCCGACGAGGACGCCGCTCCGGCCGCCGCGCCGCGCCGCGCCGGTGCCAGGGTATGGTCCGGGCCCGCAGCGGCCGCGGTGGCCGTAGCCGTTCTTCTCGCGGCTGTATTCGCGATCAGCAGGCTTGGCGGCTTCGACACCGCGGTGCAGGGCATGTCGTCCGCGACCAGCAGCAGGACGCTGGCGGCCGCGCCCACCGCGACCGTACAGTCCAGCAGAACCAGTTCGGCCGGCCGAGGGTCGGCCAGGCGCGGAGCGTCCCAGGCACCGGCCGAATCGGTTAACACCCGGGGGGCCGGTGCGCCTACCCGGCTATTCCTGCGCGGCAGCACCGTCCCGTACCAGGTGCCAGGCCCTGGCCAGTCCGATCCGGGAACCGGTACGCCGATCCCCGCCGGCCAGCTACAGGTCTCGCCCACCGAGCTCAGCCTGGGAACAGGCTCCACCGGCGAGATCACGCTCACCGCAACCGGTGGTCCGGTCACCTGGTCGGCGGGAACGTCATCGCCAGACATTACGCTGAGCAGTGACGGCGGGACCATCGCTGCGGGACAGCAGGTCGTCCTGACCGTGGACGTCAGCCGTTCTCAGCACGTCTCAGGGCAGGCCACCGTCACCATCGGGCCGGGCGGCGGCGCGGTCACGGTCAGCTGGTCGACGCCGGTGACTTCGCCGCCAGGCCCGCCGCCCACGATCTCCCCGTCGCCCACCGTGATTTCCTCCTCGCCCTCCCCGACAGCATCGCCCACTCCGTCCCCCTCGCCCACGCCGACCCAGACCCAGACGGCGACGCCAAGCCCGACGGGTTCGCCATCGCCGACCAGCACGTAAGTCCGGCGGGCAGCCTCAGCCGGACCGGAGCCCGGTCACCAGCGATCGATCACCGCGATGAGGTCGGCGAGCCGCTCGATGATCGCGTCGGGCACGGCGTTGGCGAAGGCCGGCACGTCGCTGTTGGGGACGAGCACGGTGCGCATTCCGGCATTGCGCGCGCCGTGTACATCGTCGATCGGCCGGTCGCCGACAAAGACGCATTCCCCCGGCTCGGTCGCGCCGATTGCCGCCATCGCCGCGCGGAACGCTTCCGGGTGAGGTTTCGTCCACGGGATCTCGCTGCTGTAGACCGCGCCGTCGATCAGCTCGAGCACGCCATCGCGGGCGAAGATCTGCTCGTGCCTGGCCCGGGGCCACATGGTGTTCGACAGCACGCCGATCTTGATCCCGCGGCCGCGCAGCCGGCGCAGGACTTCCGGCGCGTCCGGATCGGTGAACGTGTGCGGCTCCCATGCCTGGAAGTAGGAGTCGAAGAACGCTTCCGATGGCTCAACGCCTGCGCGCGACAGCAGCTCCTCGAGCGTCGAGCTCCGCCGCTCGCGTTCGGAGATCTCCCATAGTTGATTTTCTGCCGAACGGAGCGCCGCAGCCGTCGGCGCGAAATGATCGGCGTCGTAGTGCGGGGAACAGATGACCCGCCAGATCTCGTCATGATCGATGGTGTGCCAGGGCGTGAGTGTGCCGCCCCAGTCGAATATCACTGCCGAAACGGTCACGGCTGATGATCGCATGATGCCGGCGGCTCCAGTTGGGCGGCGCGACTTTGCTGGTGGCCTCTGACCGGCTCGCAGAGGCCCTACGCTGACCGGTATGGCGACGGATCTGATCCCACCGGTGCGGACTCCTGCATGGAAGTCTGAGACTCATCTCGCGCTCGTCAGGCGGGCTCGCAGGATGAACCGGATCCTGGCCGAGACCTACCCGGACGCGCATTGCGAGCTAAACTTCGAAAACCCGTTCCAGCTCCTGGTCTCCACCGTACTCTCGGCCCAAACCACCGATGTACGGGTCAATCTGACGACGCCGGCGCTGTTCGCCAAGTATCCGACCCCCGAGGATCTGGCCGCGGCCGACCCCGAGGACGTGGAAAAGATCTTGAAGCCCACCGGGTTTTTCCGGGCCAAGACCAAGTCGGTCATGGGCCTGTCTGCCGCACTGCGGGACCGGTTCGGCGCAGAGGTACCCCGGACCTTGGAGGAGCTGGTGACGCTTCCCGGGGTGGGCCGTAAGACGGCCAACGTGGTGCTGGGGAACGCCTTCGGCGTACCGGGCCTCACCGTGGATACGCACTTCGGGCGGCTGGCCCGGCGGTTCGGCTGGACCGTGCACACCGAGCCAGAAAAGGTCGAGGCGCAGGTCGGCGAGCTGATTCCCCGGTCAGAGTGGACGATGCTGTCGCACCGGCTGATCTGGCATGGCCGCCGGGTGTGCCATGCACGCAAGCCGGCCTGCGGTGCGTGCGAGGTCGCGCAGCTCTGCCCTTCGTTCGGCGAGGGCCCGGTCGATGAGCAGACGGCACGCAAGCTGGTCAAGGCGGGGCCATTCTCGTGACGCAGGACCAGCCAGCCACCGGGGGGCCGCAAACGGCAGGGCCGGCGGCGCCCCCGTGGCTGTGCGACCTTGCTGTGGCGCTGGCCAGGATGCCGGTGCCGCCGCTGCTCAGGCCGCCGCCCGGCGAGGGCAGGCAGTCCGCCGTGCTGGTGCTCTTCGGCCACGGAGCGCCCGGCCCAGCCGGGCCAACCGGCCCAGCCGGGGCCGGCAGCGCCGAAGACCTCGATCTGCTGCTCATTCAGCGCAGGCCCGGGCTGCGCAGGCACGGCGGCCAGCCGGCCTTCCCCGGCGGCGCTGTCGAGCCCGAGGATGCCGGCCCGGTGCAGGCGGCGCTCCGGGAAGCGGCGGAGGAAGTGGGCCTGGACCCGTCCGGGGTAGACGTAATCGGCACGGCGCCCGAGCTGTTCATCTCCCGCAGCGGATTCCGGGTCGTCCCGGTGCTTGGCTGGTGGCGGCGGCCGGTCGCGATCAGGCCGGCCGACCCCGCGGAGGTTGCCGCGGTGGCGCGGGTCCGCATCTGCGAGCTTGCCGACCGTGCGAACCGGCTCACCATCCGGCATCCGTCTGGCTTCAGCGGGCCGGCCTTCCGGGTGAGCGGGATGCTGGTCTGGGGCTTCACGGCCGCCCTGGTCGACGTGCTGCTCACCCTCGGCGGCTGGGAGACACCGTGGGACACCGGCAGGATCGAGGATCTCCCGGCCGAGGCGCTGGCCGCGGCGGCACCAGACGACATTGCTAACCGCACTGTGCACCGGGCCTAGCGAGATACGGTTGGGCACGTGCCAGGTGACCTGCTGGACCTGATCTTGCTTGTGCTTGTGGCTGCGTTCGCCGTCTCTGGTTATCGCCAGGGTTTCATTATCGGTGTGCTCAGTTTCGGCGGGTTCATAGTCGGCGCGGTGGTGGGCGCGCTGTTCGCGCCCGGCATCGCGCATTCGCTGTCCAGCGATCCAGCGCAGCAGGCGCTGATAGCGGTGGTCGTCGTGTTCGTCGCGGCGATGGTCGGCCAGCTCATTGCCTCCGCCGTAGGCGCCGCCATGCGGGCACGGCTCACCTGGCGGCCGGTGACATACCTGGACGCAGCGGGCGGGGCCGTCGTCAGCATGGTGTCGGTTCTGCTCATCGCGTGGCTGATCGGCTCCGCCATGCTGAACGCGCCGTTCCCGGCGATCACCAGCCAGGTGCAGAACTCGGTTGTGCTGCGCACAGTGGACGGCATCATGCCCCCGGCCGCAGACACCATGTTCTCTGACTTCCGCCGGCTACTCGCCAGCGGTCCTTACCCGCAGGTGTTCGGCGGGCTCGGCGCGGAGGCGCCGCTGACGGTGGCGCCGCCGGATAGCAAATATCTGCACTACGCCTCGATCCGCCGCGACGAGCCCAGCATCGTCAAGGTCATGGGAACGGCGCTGAGCTGCGCGCGCAGGATCGAGGGCTCCGGGTTCGTGATCTCCCCAGATCATGTGCTGACGAATGCGCATGTAGTGGCCGGTGTCAACGAGGGACCGGATGTGTACACGCCGGGTGGCGGCCAATATGCGGCCAGGGTCGTGTTCTTCGACCCGAGGGGCGACATCGCGGTGCTCTACGTCCCGGGCCTGAACCTCGCGCCGCTGCGGTTTGCCGGGACGGCGGGGACGGGTGCTAACGCGGTGGTGGCCGGGTACCCGGAGAATCATTCGTTCACCGTGGTGGCGGCCAGAATCGGCGGGGTGCAGCGGGCGACGGCGCCGGACATCTACCAGAGCGGCGATGTGACCCGCCAGATCTACGCGCTCCGGGCCCTGATCCAGCCGGGAAACTCAGGCGGGCCGCTGATCGACCCGGCCAACGGGAACGTGTACGGAGTCGTATTCGCGGCGGCGGTCGGGGTGCCGCGCGTCGGCTACGCGCTGACCGCGGCCGAGGTGGCGGCCGACGCGCAGGCCGGAGAGAGTGCCACCGCGCCGGTGTCGACGCAGGAATGCGCCTGACCGCCCGGCTTACTCAGCGTCGGCCACGGCCCGCAGCCGCAATCGCAGGTCGTCAGCCGTCACGGCGCTCGCGCCGTCCTGCTCAATCCGGGTAGCGAGCGCGTCAGCCGCCCGGGTGACTCCGCGCACGTCGATCTCGTGCGGCCCCGCACCGGCCTGGCCGGCCGGGAGGTAGCCGCTCACCCGCCCGGCCCCTCTGCGGAGCAGGGCCGCGGCGCCGCGTGCGTTGCCGCGCTGGGCGTGGGTCAGGCCCACCGCGACCTGGGCAAGTCCCTGCCACAGGTCGCGCTCGGCCGGCGGCGCCGATTTCCATGTCGCCTCGAGCACCTCGTGCGCTTGGAAAGGACGGCCATCGTCCAGCAACTGCTGGGCCAGGGCAAGCGCGCGGACGGGCGGCAGCGCGAGATCGTCGGGCACCGGCGGCTCTCCTGCCGCGCCGCGTGGCAGCGGGCGGCCGAGCGCGTCACGGGGCCGCGCGTTGCGCGGTCTTCCTGCCTGGTCCCTGTCCCTGCCCGGCGGCGTCATCGCTCGGGCTCGGGATCGGCAAGCCAGCCGCCCAGCTCGGCGTCGAATCGCTCCGGCAGTTCCTCGTGCGGGAAGTGGCCGGCCCCTTCGATCAGGTGCCAGCGGTAGGGAGCCTCCACGTGACGGCTGGAGCCGCGCGCGCTCCGCGGTAGCACGCACGTATCCAGCGCCCCGTGCAACTGCAGGGTTGGCGCCTGGATCGGTTCCCGCATGTGGCGCGCGTACCGCAGCCCGTCCGGGCGCAGCCTCGACCGGACGAACCACCGGTGGTACTCCAGCGCCGAGTGCGCCACGGACGGGACCAGCATGGCCATCCGATACCTGCGTTCGGTCTCAGCATCCGGCCAGCCAGGGCCCGACCAGTCCCGGAGCATGCGTCCGACCCTGCGCGCATTGCCCTCAAGCAACCGCCGTTCGGGAAGCCTTGGAAGCTGGAAGCCAAGCGCGTACCCGCTCCGCTTACCCTGGCCAAGCGGATCGGTCAGGACCGCCGAGCGCAGCCGCAGCGGATGCGGCACCGACACGATGGCGAGCCGCCGGACCATCTTGGGGAAGTAGGCTCCCATGGTCCACGCGACCAGCCCGCCCCAGTCGTGCCCGACCACGATCGCGTTCGCCTCGCCCAGCGCCCTGATCAGGCCGCTGGCGTCCGAGGCGGCCGTCACCAGGTCATAACCGCGCGGTGGCTTGTCGCTGGCGCCGTACCCGCGCAGATCTGCGGCGACCGCCCGGAAACCGGAATTCGCCAGCGAGGTCAGCTGGTTCCGCCAGGTCCACCAGAACTCGGGAAAACCGTGCAGCAGGAGCACCAGCGGTCCCTCGCCGGCCTCCGCGACGTGAAAACGAGTGCCGTTCGCGCTCACCGACCGGTGCGACCACGGCCCTTCGATATTCGTGGCCAGCTCACCGGACGCATCCATGGACCTATCGTGCCTCGACCGCGGGTGTGTCATCCGCCGCTTCATCGTGATGCATCATGGCCAGGCCATCCTGGACCGACTTGCGGGTTCGCCGCAGTCCGCTCAGCTTGCGCATCTTGAGCAGGGCGATACCCGCGGCGATGCCTATCAGCAGGACTCCGGCGCCCGCCACGATGAGGAACGCCGCCCAGGTCCAGATGCCCAGCGTCACCAGCCCGTATGTGAGGGCAAAGCACAGCAGCACCAAGACCAGGCAGCCGACGAAGGCGCCGACGGCGAGCATGGCGCCGGCCAGGCCCAGCCGCTTGACATCGGCTTTCAGTTCCAGCTTGGCCAGGTCGATCTCCCACTTCACCAGCTGGGAGAGGTCCTTGACCGCCAGCGCCACGAGGTCGCCTAGGGACGGGTCTGCCGCGCCATCTGTCGGCTGCGCGGATTCCGTTTGGACCATCGTGTGTTTCTCCAATCCTGTGCCCTCGTGTCCAGGCCCTAGCCGCCTGTGGCCGCCGCGGGCGTATCAGCCGCGGGGAAGCAAGCTGCCTGGCGGTCCCCCAGTCCGTGATGAAGGGTGCCACAACCCGTACCACATCCGGGGCCGGGTAATCCAGGATGCGGGCGCGTGAGGAAAGTGTGGCTCACCAAAAGCATGGCACATAGCGAACGGCGCCCCTGGCAGGGGCGCCGTCGCTTGCCACGTCACGCCGGGTTACCAAAGCGTGCACCTTTACTCTGTCGGATAGGTGGCCCACCCGGCGCGCCCGTGCGCGCGCACCTTGTTGACCTGGCCTATCTCGACACGCCTCCCGCGGCTGGTCGCGCGTGGGTGCCCGGTTGCCGTGCCCGGACGTCCTGCGTCCGTGATTCCTTTGTACGACGAATCCGCGAGCTTGGAAAGACCTCAGTGTGATGGATTTGTAATATCGATCGGTTCGGCAGACGGCATGCCCCTTAGTGGGTGTTTCGTGCTCAGTGTGAACTCCAGGACAGGCCAGCCGCGCTGCCGCGCGATCCGGCGAAGGCCCCGGTCCGGGTTCACGGCATGCGGATGACCGACTGTCTCCAGCAGCGGCAGGTCGGTAACCGAATCGCTGTAGGCGTAGCAGTCCTGCAGCCGGTAGCCGCGTTCGGCCGCCAGCTCACGCACCCGGGTCGCCTTGGCGTCGCCGTAGGCCCAGAACTCCATTTCCCCCGTATAGCACCCGGCTGCCACCTCCATCCGGGTGGCGATGACACTGTCCGCGCCGAGCAGCTTGGCGATCGGGTCAACCACCTCATGTCCCGATGTGCTCACGATGATCACGTCACGGCCGGCGTCACGATGGGCCGCCATCAGCGCTCGGGCCTCCGCGTACACGTACGGCAGGACGAGCTCGTCGACATGGCGCGCCACGATTTCGGTGACCCGGTCGACCGGCCAGCCGCGGCAGACGCCCCCCACCCACTCCCGGATCCGCTCCATCTGACTGTGGCCGGCCCCGGCGACCATGAACACAAGCTGGCCGGCCACGCTGCGCACCGCATCGGCACGGCTGATGAGCCCATATTTATAAAATGGACGGCCGAACGCAAGGGTGCTGGACTTTGAGATGACCGTTTTGTCGAGGTCGAAAAAAGCGGCGACAGCCGGAGTCATATGGTCGACGGAACCCTTCACGTTCAGGCAGCATATGTTGCAATGCCCACGACTGTTGACGTCACGGCGTAACTGGCTAGTAACGCAGGCGCCGCGCACGTAGGCTGTCATGGGTAGCGGAACCGGCTCTACCCCCCCGGAGCCGGACCGCGTGGCGGCCCCCGCTCTCCCCCCCGGCGGGGGTCGCCCCCTATCTCGCCTGATGCGTCGGCCCGGCGTTTGCGAGCAGGGTGCCAAGTAGCCGGAGCGCCCCGGTCTTCGACAGCGGCTCGTTCCCGTTTCCGCACTTCGGCGACTGGATGCAAGCGGGGCAGCCGGCCTCGCACGGGCAGGATTCGATCGCCGCGGCAGTGGCCCGCAGCCATTGCTGAGCGGCGCGGAAGCCACGCTCGGCGAAGCCCGCACCACCATGGTGGCCGTCGTAGACAAAGACGGTGAGCCGGCCTGTCCCGGCGTTCAGGTCGAAGGAGACGCCGCCGATGTCCCAGCGATCGCAGCTGGCGACAAGCGGGAGCAGGGCGATCGAGGCATGCTCGGCGGCGTGCGCTGCGCCGGCCAGGTCAACGCCCTGACGGGCCAGGCTGCGGCGCTGACCGGGGGAGATCGTCCACCAGACGGCCCGGGTCGCCAAGGTGCGGGGCGGCAGGTCAAGGGGTTCCTCGCCGGCCGGCAGTCCGGTGTCAAGGCGGCGCCTGACGAACGAGGTCACCTGATGCGTCACCCGCACGTCGCCGAAGTGGATCGTCGCCTCTCCCCAGCCGGATCGGCTGAGCTCGCCCGCCACCTCGATCTCGGTCAGCTCCCGCGCCGAGGTGACATAACCGGGTTCGGCGGCGTCGACGAGTGACACCTCGTCTGCCAGGTCGAGCCATCGCACCAGGTAGGTCTGTCCCTGGTGCTGGTAGACAGCACCGGTGTGGGCAAGCATGTGCGCCGAGGGCTCGTCCACGGTGCCGACCAGCCGTCCGGTCGTCGCCTCCACGATCTTCACCGGCCGCCCGCCAGAGCCGCGCAGGCCGGTGCGGGCCGCGGCGCGGCCCTGCCCGGACAGGTACCAGCCCGCGCCGCGGCGGCGCAGCAGGCCGCGGTCGCAGAGCTCATCAGCCACCTCGGCGGACTTGGCGCCAAACAGCTCGAGGTCCGCCGCGGTGAGCGGCAGCTCGGCGGCCGCCGCGCACAGGTGCGGCGCGAGCACGTAGGGATTATCAGGGTCGAGCACGGTGGCCTCGACCGGATGGCCGAACACCGCCTCCGGATGATGCACCAGGTAGGTGTCCAGCGGGTCAGCCCTGGCGATGAGGACCGCGAGAGCGTCCTGGCCGGCCCGGCCGGCCCGGCCGGCCTGCTGCCACAGCGAGGCACGGGTGCCCGGCCAGCCGGCGATGAGGACCGCGTCCAGGCCGCTGATGTTGACGCCTAGCTCCAGCGCGGTCGTGGCAGCCACGCCCGCCAGGCGGCCGGAGCGAAGCCCTTCCTCGAGCAGGCGGCGATCTTCGGGCAGATAACCCGACCGGTAGGCCGCCACCCGCTGCGCCTGGTCAGCGGCGTTCCCCTCGGCGAGCGCCCGCCGTGCGCCCATGGCCACCGCCTCGGCCGCGCGGCGAGAGCGCACGAAGGCCACCGTGGTCATGTTCGCCGTCACCAGATCCGACAGCAGCCGCGCCGCCTCGCTGGTGGCGGGGCGCCTCAGCCGGGCGCCGCGGTCACCGCGCAACGCGGTGAGCGGCGGTTCCCACAGGGCGAAGGTAACGGGACCGCGCGGCGACGCGTCCGCGTCCACCTCTTCGGCACCGAGCCCGGTAAGCAGGGCCGCGCAGCTGGCTGGCTCGGCGACGGTGGCCGAGGCCAGGATGAACACCGGACCTGCGGCAGGCGCGTCTGCGCCGTTGCCTGCCCTGGCCGGCCAGCCGTTCGCAGGCAGCGCCCTGCGGCCTTCCTGATGCCCCTTGCGGCCTTCCTGGTGCCCCCTGCCGCCCCGCCAGGCGCGTGCTCTAGCCGCCCTGCCGTCGGCGTAGTAGGCGGCGACTCTGCGGAGCCTGCGCAGCACCTGCGCCACGTGCGAGCCAAACACTCCCCGGTAGCCATGGCACTCGTCGACGATGACGTAGCGCAGCCTGGCCAGGAACCTGGCCCACCGGGCGTGCCCGGGCAGCAGCGCGAGGTGCAGCGTGTCCGGGGTGGTGAGCAGGTAGTTCGCATTCGCCCTTGCCCAGCTGCGGCCCGCGGCCGGGGTGTCGCCGTCAAGGACGGCGGCCCTCACCCCGGGCAACCGCAGCGCGCGAACCGCACGCAGCTGGTCTGCGGCAAGCGCCTTGGTCGGGGTGAGATAGAGCGCGGTCCCGCCCTCGAGCACGGCGGTGAGCGCTGGCATGAGATAGCCGAGCGACTTGCCCGATGCTGCCGGAGTGGAAACGATCACGTTCCGGCCCGCCCTGGCGTGGCACGCGGCGGCCGCCTGATGCGTCCAGGGCGCGCTGATTCCGTTGCTTGCGAATCGCTGCCGCAGCTCCTGCGGGACCCAGTCCGGCCATGGCACCGCCCGGCCCGCCCGGCCCGGAATGTACTGGATGTGCTTGACGCAGCCGTCCCGAGTGCCCTCCCGCAGGATCCGCGCGGTCGGCAGATCATTGCTGACGTGCACAGGCATCGACCCCGCGGCGGCGACCGCAGGCGGCCGGCCCGGTGGCTCTTCAGCGGTGATGGGGGTAGCGATGGACATCGAATTTCAGTCTGCCATGCCCGACAAAGGGTGCCGGCTGCACGGATTCGTGTAAGCATGACATCGGAGCGTGGTTGAATGCCCAACGGGATAGGCTCACTCCCTTGGGTGCCGTGAGGCTGCCCGCTCGGCTTGATCAGACGACGACTGCATGGCGTGGAGGATTTGTGGATCTGAAGCTGGATGACCACATGAAGGATGGGATCAGGGTCGTCGACGTAGAGGGCGAGATCGACGTTTACACCGCGCCCAGGCTGCGTGAGCTTCTCATCGAGCTGGTCAACAAGGGTGACTACCAGCTCGTGGTGAACATGGAGAAAGTGGAATTCCTCGACTCGACCGGCCTCGGCGTGCTGGTTGGCGGGCTCAAGCGGGTCCGGGCACACGACGGTTCGCTCGACCTCGTCTGCAGGCAGGAGCGGATCCTCAAGATCTTCCGGATCACCGGCCTCACCAAGGTCTTCGGCATCCACGACACGGTCGAGGAAGCCATCAAGGCCAGGAAGTCAGAGAAGTAACACAAGGACCCCCGGCCGGCCCCCGAGATGGCAACGGTAGAAGTTGCGTTCAGCCCGCTGCCAGCGCACGTGCGCACGGCGCGGCTCGTCGCTGTAGCCGTCGCGAGGCGGAGCGGGGTCGCCGAATCACTGCTCGATGAGGTCCGCCTAGCCGTCGGCGAGGCCTGTTCCCGCGCGGTAGAGGCGCACCGGCAGCACTGCCCGGCCGAGCCGGTCAAGATCGAGCTGACCGACTCCGGGGGTCGTTTCGAGGTCGTGGTGACCGACTCGGCTCCTGCCGAGCCTGGCATTCCGGACGGCGTTCCCGGTGCGAAAATCGCCGACGCCGCGGTGCGCAACGGTCTTCCGGAGCCCGGCGGTCTTCCCGAGCCCGGCGGTCTTCCCGAGCCCGGCGGTCTTCCCGAGCCCGGCGGACTTCCGGAGCCCGGAGCGCATGGCGACGTTCCTTCTCCGGGCAGTGCCGCCGCCGGGATCCAGATGCCCCTCGCCAACGGGCAGAGCGGCCTGCAAGACGGGATCGGGCTGGCCGTGATCGCGGAACTGGCCGACGACGTAAGGATCTCCAGGACGCCCGCCGGTATCAGCGTCTCCATGAGCTGGCCGTCGTCCGCCTGTGAACGCTGACGGCGCTGATCCCACCGGCAACATCACAATTACCTTTGGGTCTCCTTAATGTAACGAAATGATCACGGTACGGTTAGGAAGTACCCCTGCTTTACCATGCAGGTACCTGTCTGCGTAGACTCCCGCCACTGCCCCGTGGCACCTACAGGCGCGCTTGCCTGGTGAGTGCCCGCCTGGGCACACGGCGATTCCCCCGGCCAGCGGGCATGTGCGCGGGATCCCCTGTGCCCCTGTCAAGGAGGACGGATGTTTAGGCACAACCTCGCTTCGTCCGGGGCGGTCACCCTGAGCGGCGCCAACCTCACCTGGGTGGTCGTCGTCGCGGTGGTCGCCTTGCTGGCACTCGGTGTGGCCGGCTTGCTAGTGCGAGAGGTTCTCGCCGCCAGCAAGGGCACGCCGAAGATGCAGGAGATCTCGCTGGCCGTCCAGGAGGGCGCGGGCGCTTACCTGAAGCGCCAGTTCAGGACGCTGAGCGTCTTCGTGGTCCTGATCTTCTTCGTGCTTCTGCTGCTGCCGGCCGACAGCACCGACGTGCGCTGGGGCCGTAGCGCGTTCTTCCTGGTCGGCGCCCTGTTCTCGGCGCTCACCGGGTTCACCGGAATGTCGCTGACGGTGCGGGGCAACGTGCGGGTGGCCGCGGCCGCGAAGGAGAGCGGTGAACAGCGGGCGATGCGGATCGCCTTCCGGTGCGGCGGGGTGGCCGGGATGTTCACGGTCGGCCTGGGCCTGTTCGGCGCGGCGATCGTGGTGATCTTGTTCAAGGCGAACGCGCCGAGCGTGCTCGAGGGCTTCGGCTTTGGTGCCGCGCTGCTCGCGATGTTCATGCGTGTCGGCGGCGGCATCTACACGAAGGCGGCGGATGTCGGCGCCGACCTGGTCGGCAAGGTGGAGAAGAACATTCCGGAGGACGACCCGCGGAACGCGGCCACCATCGCCGACAACGTGGGCGACAACGTGGGCGACTGCGCGGGCATGGCGGCTGACCTGTTCGAGTCGTATGCGGTCATGCTGGTGGCATCGCTGATCCTGGGCGAGGTGGCGTTCGGCAACGACGGCCTGGTCTTCCCGCTGATCGTCCCGATGATCGGCGTGATCACCGCCGTGATCGGCATCTTTGCTGTCGCGCCGCGCAGGGGTGACCGCAGCGGCATGACAGCCATCAACCGTGGCTTCTTCATCTCGGCGATCTGCTCGCTGGTGCTGGTGATCGGCGCGGCGTTCATCTACCTGCCGGCGAAGTTCAGCGGGCTGAAGGGCGTCACCAACCACAGCATCCTGTCCCATGGCGGCAGCCCGCGCTGGCTGGCGATCGGCGCGGTGCTCATCGGCCTGGTGCTGGCCAGCGCGATCCAGCTGCTGACCGGGTACTTCACCGAGACCAGCCGCAGGCCGGTGCGTGAGATCGGCCAGGCGTCGAGTACCGGTGCGGCCACGGTCATCCTGTCCGGCATCGCATCCGGTATGGAGTCCGCCGTGTACTCGGCGCTGCTGATCGGCGGGGCGGTCTTCGGCGCCTTCCTGCTCGGCACCGGCAACGCCACGATCGCGTTCTTTGCCGTGGCGCTCGCGGGCACCGGGCTGCTCACGACGGTGGGCGTGATCGTGTCGATGGACTCGTTCGGCCCGGTGACAGACAACGCGCAGGGCGTCGCCGAGATGTCGGGCGAGTTCGACGGCGAGGCCGCGCAGACACTGACCCGTCTGGACGCGATAGGCAACACCACCAAGGCGATCACCAAGGGCATCGCGATCGCCACCGCGGTGCTGGCGGCGACCGCCCTGTTCGCCGCGTTCCGCAGCGTGGTCGTGACCGCGCTCGGCAACCACGGCGGCTCGTTCAGCCTCTCGGTGGACAAGCCGAACGTCCTGGTCGGGGTCATCGTGGGTGCCGCGGTGGTGTTCATGTTCTCCAGCCTGCTGATCATGGCTGTGGGCCGGGCCGCCCAGCGGGTCGTCTTCGAGGTGCGCGAGCAGTTCCGCAACCACCCCGGGATCATGGACTACACCGAGAAGCCCGAATACGGCCGGGTGGTGGACATCTGCACCAAGGACTCGCTGCGCGAGCTTGCTACGCCTGGCCTGCTGGCGATTCTCGCCCCGATCGCGGTGGGCTTCGCGGTCGGCTACGCGCCACTCGGCTCGTACCTGGCCGGCGCGATCGCGGCCGGGGTCCTGATGGCTGTCTTCCTGGCCAACTCCGGCGGCGCCTGGGACAACGCGAAGAAGCTGGTGGAAGACGGCAACTACGGCGGCAAGGGCTCCCCGGCACACGAGGCCACGATCATCGGTGACACCGTGGGTGACCCGTTCAAGGACACCGCGGGCCCGGCCATCAACCCGCTGATCAAGGTGATGAACCTGGTCGCGCTGCTGATCGCGCCGAGCGTGGTGACCTACAGCCACAACGTGGGCCTGCGTACTGGCGTGTCTCTCGGCGCTGTGATCATCATCGTCGCCGCCATCGTCATCTCCAAGCGCCGCTCGGCGGGCGTCATTTCCGGCGGACCGGGTGCCGACGGAGCGGGAGCCGTCGGATCGGATTCGGCGGCTGGCATCGCCGGGCCCGGCGATGCCGCGACGGCGGGCATGACCGCACCCGATGCGGCCGAGACGGCAGCCGCACGCAACCCCGCCGCTACCGAAAAGGCCTAACCCAAGGATCAGCCTGTGATGGGGAAGGATCGTGGCCGCTCTAACGGCCAGGATCCTTCCCCATCATGCATTCCGGCCCGCAAGGGCGCGGCTTGCCATGCCATCGGCGTGACTGGAGCACACGGCCGACCTCGGCTGCGACCGCGCACGGGCGTTCCGTCACATCCGCGTAGCCGTAACGAAGTGTGAGGATCCCCTCGGCGGCTCCGGCGTTGTCACGGCGCATGTCGCGCCAGCGGACCTCGATGGGATGCGCGACCCTGCCATCAAGTTCCACCGCGACGCCGTACCCCTCGTAGAGGCTGTCCCGGTACTGGTTGCGGCCGCCCCGGCTCAGTCTTGCCTGCCGACTGGCATGCGGCAGCCCGTGACTTCGCTCGATCTTCAGATACAGCAGTTCGAGCAGGGAATGCGCGCCCTCACTGACATCGTTCAACGCGATATCCAGCCCCACGCGACGGCGCACCCTGCTGCGCGCGTCCATCGCCGCGCGCAGCCGCTGCGGGGTAGTGAACCTGCCGCCTACCGCCCGGCATAGCCAGCCGAACGCCTCATCGAACGTGCCAGCCGCCTGGGTCAAGTCGAGCACGGTCTCCTCGATGCGGGTTCTCGGCGGCTGCAGGCAGGGATGGCGAGCCTCGTCGATCCTCATGGAATAGTGGACGACCAGGCCTGGGATCCGATCGACCCGGCGCCGCCTGGGCACTGTCACGTGTATCGGGACGCTGAAGGTGCCGGTCATCCGGTCAAGTTCCGCGGCGCTCTGGTAGCTCAGCGTGGCCCCGCTGCCTGCGCCGAGAACGGCCGCCCACCAGAGGCTCCGGCGATGCGGCTCGCCGGTGAAGGTGGCATAGACGCCCTGACTGATCGGACGCCAGCGGCCGCTGCGCACCCGCGCCTTGATCGCGCTGTCGGTTATCCCGGAGCCGAGAGCCTGGCAACGGGTGATGACGCCATCCTGCGACGCAGCCAGTTCACTGGCCTGTTCTGGCATTCCGGTTTCCATCCGGCTAGCGTCGCCGAAACAGGCGGGGCGGATGGGACCATGTGCAAGGTGGTGGACAGCAAGCACTGCCTGTGGATAACTGAAGCACCACCGCCGGATCCTGATTAAGGGGAAGGATCGTGGTCGCTCTGGCGGCCAGGATCCTTCCCGCTCATCGGAGTGGAGTCCATGACGAAGCGACTGATCGTCCTGCGGCACGCGAAGGCCACGCACAAGCCCGGGTTCGCGGACGAGGATCGTCCGCTCACCGGCCGCGGACGGCATGACGCGGACGCCGCGGGCGAATGGATGCGCGTCCGCCAGTTGATCCCGGACCTCGTACTCTGCTCGTCGTCACGCCGCACCCGCGAAACCTGGGATCGGGTCGCCCTGGCGATGCGCGCGGGGCCGGGCATCGAGGTGTTCTATGACTCGCGTCTGTATCTGGCCGACGATGACGCCACGCTCGACGTCATCGCAGAGACACCGGACGACACGGGAACGCTGCTGATCGTCGGCCACAATCCAGCGGCGCAGCAGATTGTATGCGGCCTCACCGGCCAAGGTGATCTGGCATTCCCTACCTGCGCCATTGCGGTGATCGACCTTGGCAGCTGGGTACGGCTCGTCCCTGGCGCCGGGACCGCGCACTCGTTCTGGACTCCCGGCTCAGCCGAGGCCTGACGCTCAGTCCGCTGCTTCCACGTCCCGCGCTTCCACGTCCCGCGCTGCCACGTCCCACGCCGCGATGTCCCCAGCGGCCATCTCCGCTGCTTCCACGCTGGCTGCTTCCATGTCCGCTGCTTCCACGTCCTCGCGGGAGATGCCGAGCAGGTACAGGATCGAGTCCAGGAAGGGAACGCTCACAGCGGCGTCGGCGGCATCCTTGACGACCTGCTTAGCGTTGAAGGCGATGCCGAGGCCCGCCGCGGCGATCATGTCCAGGTCGTTGGCACCGTCGCCGACGGCGACGGCCTGGCTGACCGGGACGCCGGCCTGCTCGCAGAAGCGGTGCAGGGCCGCTGCCTTGCCCGCACGGTCGATGACGGGCCCGGACAAGTGCCCGGTCAGTACCCCGCCGCTGATCTCTAGTTCGTTCGCTGCCACGTAATCGATACCGAGCTCGATGGCGAGCGGCTCGATGACCTGGACGAAACCCCCGCTGACTATCCCGCACTTGTAACCAAGCCGCCGCAGGGTCCTGATCAGCGTCCGGGCACCAGGCGCGAGCCGCAGGTCACGCCGCACATCGTCGAGGACTCGCTGGTCCAATCCGGCAAGCAGCGCGACCCGCTCACGCAGCGACGTCGTGAAGTCGAGCTGCCCTCCCATCGCGGCCGTTGTCAGCTTGGCCACCTGCTCGGCGCACCCGGCGCGGGCGGCCAGCAGATCGATCACCTCGTCCTGGACGAGCGTGGAGTCCACGTCCATGACCACCAGCCGCATGGCGCGCCGGTGCAAACCGCCCGGCTGGACGGCCACATCCACCTGCTGCTGCGTCGCCTCGCGGGTGAGAGCGGCGCGCAGCGCTGGCGGATCTGCGCCAGAGACATCGAGCTCGATGCAGGTGACCGGGCGGTGGGCGAGCCTGCCTATCCGGTCGATGTTCGCCCCGCCGGCGGCGATCTGGCCGGCGATCGCCGCGATCGCCGCCGGGGTGAGCGGCCTGCCGAGGACGGTCACATGCAGCCGGCCGCGGCGTCGCGGCTCATCCCCGGTGCCCGCGGTGATCTCGGCTTCTAGGCCAAGGTCGGCGGCCACGCCCGAGACCGCCCGGTGAATCGCGGTCAGGTCCGGCGGACCGGCGCAGCCGAGCAGGACGCCGAGCACGAGCCGCCCGCGGATCACCACCTGCTCGGCGTCGATCACGTCGAGCTGGTGACGGGCGAGCACGGAGAACAGGCGGGCAGTCACCCCCGGCCGGTCGCGGCCGGTGAGGGTAACGAGCAGCGTGGTCTGCGGAACGTTCATCGCGCACGCAACGCTACCGGCAAGATGCGACCGCGCCGCGCAGGGCACGGCCGGGTTGCTCGGCCGCTACGGGCGTGGCCGGGTTGCTCGGCCGCTACCGGCGCGGCCAGGGTGCCGCGCCGCTACGGCAGCAGCAGGTGGACGTCGCCGAACTCGTGCCACAGGTAGCCGCGTTCGGCGGCTGCCCCGTAGCACCGGCGCAGCAACTCCGCACCGCCGAACGCAGTCAGCATCAGCAGGTGCGATGACCGCGGCTCGTGCAGCCCGGTGAGCAGTCCGTCCACCGCGTGAAGCCCGGACTCCGGCGTGACAATGCGCGAGGTCCAGCCGGCCGACGCGGTCACCATGCCGTCCCGACCCGCGGCCGTCTCCAGCGCCCGCACCACCGTCGTCCCGACGGCGATCACCCGGCCACCCGTTGCCCGGGTGTGGTTCACTAGCCGCGCCGTAACCGGCGGCACGTCGTACGGCTCGGGATACGGGTCCTCGTCGCCTTCCAGCGAGGACACTCCCGTGTGCAACGTCACCGGGGCGATCACAATCCCCCGCGTGACCAGCCGGGTGACCAGATCCGGGGTGAACGGGCGGCTCGCGCTCGGCATCTCCGCACTGCCTGGCTGGGTGCCGAACACCGTCTGGTAAGACTCAAGCGGCCAGTCATGCTCGACGTAGGAGTACCTGATCGGCGAGCCATGCTTGAGCAGGTAGGGCAGCACGGCCGCCGATAGCCGGGCACGCCACAGCCGGCCAGTGACCCGCTGCTCCAGCGTCAGCACCGCCCGGCCAGGCAGGTCGAGCACCTGACCGACCGAGCCGCCGCCGTAAGGCACCGTGCTGCCGCCCTGGCGTTCCCGCAGTTCGATCAGCCAGGCTCCGTTCGGCATAGGAGAGCTGAAATGGACAGCCAGCCCGCCGCCAATACGGACAGCGGCCGGGACGGTACCCGAGGTATTGACCACGAGAAGGTCGCCGGGCAGCAGCAGGGTCGGCAGCACGCCGAACGCGTGGTGGCTGATCTCACCGCTGCCGCGGCGGCTGACTAGCATCCGCACCCCATCGCGGGGCAGGCCGCGTGCCTCCGCCGGCTCGTGCGCCGCCAGCTCGGGTGCCAGGACGAAATCCGTCAGCATGACTGTCTCCCTCGTCAGGCCTGGCTGCTCACTGCCGCGACCGGCAGCAGCTCGGCGGCGCGATAACGCCCGCTCGGCAGCCGCTCCGCGATCAGCCTGCGCAGGGCGGGAATTACCGTGTCGGGCAGCGGGCGGTCGGTGATGTCCTCGCCGGGGAAGGCGTCCTGGTGCATCCTGGTGCGCATGTCACCCGGGTCGACCCACCAGACGCGGATCACGTTCTCCTCGGCGGCGAGCACGTTCGACGCCTGCTCAAGGGCGGCCTTCGCGGCGCCGTACCCGCCCCAGCCCGCATAAGCCTCGACCGCCGCGTCCGAGGTGATGTTGAGCACCGCGCCGCCCCTGACGCGCAGTGAGGGCAGCAGCAGCTGGGTGAGCGCGATGGGGGCGAGCACATTCACCTCAAAGGACGCGCGGAGCTCGTCCATGGGGTAGTCGGCCAGGGCCGGCAGCGGGCTGACGCCCAGCGTCCCGGCGTTGTTGATCAGCAGGTCGGCGCCGCCCAGCTCGTCGGCTGCCTGGGCCAGCGCGGCCCGGTGCGCCGCGTCGGCGACGTCGCCAGGCACGACCGTGATCCCGGCGGGATCGGGTAGCGCGGCCACAGCAGCGCGCAGTGTGGCGCCGTCTCGCGCGTCCACGATGAGGCGGTAGCCGTCGGTCACGAGCCCGGCGGCGAGGGCGAGGCCGAGGCCCTGCGAGGCGCCGGTGATGACCGCGATGCGGTTGTTCGTTGTCATGCCAGCGACGCTAGGCGGGCCAGCGCCGCGGCACATCGGACCACGGTCGGTGCGGTCCTGCGCCTATCGTCCTAGGACCGGTGGCTGATGCCGCGCCGCCTGCCCGCGAGTAGCGTCAGCTGGGTGAAGGCTCTACGCCCTGCGGCTGCGCCCGCCCCTAACCCGCATCTCGCTCCCGACGAGGACCAGGTTCTCTACCAGGTCAGCCGGGCGGTGCTCGCGGTCACCAGGCAGCTGTCCGTGCGGGACGTGCTACAGGTGATCGTGCGGTCGGCGCGCTCGCTGTCCGGGGCGCGTTATGCGGCGCTTGGCGTGCCTGACGCACAGGGCTCGTTCGCCGAATTCGTGGTGGACGGCATGACAGTAAAGCAGCAGAAGGCGATCGGGCCGCTGCCGCGCCAGCACGGCATGCTCGGCGTGCTGCTCTCCGAGGGCAAGCCGCAGCGGCTAGCCGACATCCGCGCCGACTCGCGGTTCGAGGGCTGGCCGTCCGCGCACCCCGATCTTGCTGATTTCCTCGGCGTGCCGATCAAGGACGGTCCGGACGTGCTCGGCATCATCTTCCTGGCCAACAAGACAGCGGCGGGTGGCTTCACCGCCCGGGACGAGCAACTGCTCGGCTTGTTCGCGGCGCACGCGGCGATCGCGCTGATCAACGCCCGGCTGTACGAGCGGGTCGGCGAGCTGTCGGTGATGGAAGAGCGCGCCAGGCTGGCCAGGGACCTGCACGACGCGGTGTCGCAGAAACTGTTCAGCATCAGGGCGAAGGCCCGTGCCGCGTCCGTCCTGGCGGCCAGGGATCCGGCCCGCGCCGCCGCCGAGATGGACAGCGTCGCCACGCTGAGCGGTGCGGCGCACGCCGAGCTGCGCGCCGTGATCAGCGGGCTGGCCCCGCCCGATCTTGGCGAGCTCGGCCTGGCCGAGTCGCTGCGCGGATACGCGGCCCTCGCCGCCATGGCGCAGGGCGTCAGCGTCCGGTTCACCGCGGCGGAGATCCCGGCGCTGGGCGCGGCATGCGACGCGGCCGCCTACCGCGTCGCCCAGGAGGCCCTGCACAACGCGCTCCGCCACTCAGGCGCGGCCGAGATAGAAATATCGATATTCCGAACGGCGCGGCGCGTCGTTCTCGAGGTAACCGACGACGGTCAGGGGTTCGCCCCCGACGCGCCCGCTGCCGGACTGGGACTGGCATCGATGCGCGAGCGTGCCGCCGCCATCGGCGCCGCCCTGTCGATCAGCAGTTCGCCGGGGTCTGGGGCCAAGGTCACGCTGGAGATCCCAGTCGAATCAGGAAGCCGGGCATGACCCGCGACCGCCCGGCGCCCGATGACCCCGTGGGCGACCGCCCGGCGGGCGGCTACCCGGCGGCCCGGCGGATCCGGGTGCTGATCGCCGACGACCATCCCGTCGTCCGGCAGGGCCTGCGGGTGCTGCTTGAGGTCCAGGAGGACATGGACGTGGTCGGGGAGGCGCCGGACGGCACCGAGGCGGCCAGGCTGGCAGCCGAGCTCGTGCCCGACGTGATCGTGCTGGACCTGAAGATGCCCGGGATGAAGGGCACCGATGTGATCGCGGACCTCGCGGCCCGCAGGATTCTGGCGAAAATTCTCGTGCTCACCAGCGTGACCGATCCGGCCGCGGCCGAGGCCGCCGTTCGTGCCGGGGCGGCCGGGTTCCTGTACAAGGACGTCGACCCTGATGCGCTGGTCCGAGCGATCCGCTCGGTCCACGACGGGAACTTGCTGCTGTCGCCGGAGGCGGCGAGAACGCTGCTGCGCCCTGGCGGGGATCGCGGCGCGACCGGCGGGCTGGCCGCCCTCACCGGCCGCGAGCGCGAGGTCCTCGGCCACATCAGCATGGGCGAATCAAACCGGGAGATCGCGCGTGCGCTGAACGTGGCGGAGAAGACGGTGAAGACACATGTGAGCTCCGTGCTCGCCAAGCTGGGGGTGCAGGACCGAACGCAGGCGGCCCTCTACGCGGTCGCTCACGCGGGCGATCACGGCTGGGACGCCGGACACGGCGCATACCCGCCAGCCTGACTGGGCCGGCCGGCTCGCGGCGGGAGTAGGTTCTCCTCTGGGCGGTGCCGCAACAGGAAGGGGCCTGGATGTCTGACGAGGTCCTCCGGATGCGCGGCGTCGGAGTCCGGCGGGAAAAGTCGATGCTGCTCCGCGACATCGACTGGACGGCGCACGAGGACGAGCGATGGGTCGTAATCGGCCCCAACGGCGCGGGCAAAACCACGCTGCTCCAGGTGGCTGCCGCGCAGCTATTCCCCTCCGCGGGTTCGGTGGAAGTGCTCGGCGAACGGCTGGGCCAGGTGGACGTGTTCGAGCTGCGGTCGCGGATCGGGTTCGCCAGCGCTGCCGTGGCCGAGCGGGTACCGCCCACCGAAAAGGTCATCGACCTGGTGCTCACCGCTTCCTACGCGATTCTCGGCCGGTGGAAAGAGGACTACGAGTCCGCCGACCTCACCCGCGCCGTCGAGTTGCTCGACGCGCTCGGCTGCGCGCACCTGATCAGGCGCAGGTTCTCCACCCTCTCCGAGGGCGAGCGCAAGCGAGTGCAGATTGCCAGGTCGCTGATGCCGGACCCCGAGCTGCTGTTGCTCGACGAGCCTGCCGCCGGTCTCGACCTGGGCGGCAGGGAGGATCTGCTGCGGCGGCTCTCCGCACTGGCGCGCGACCCCAAGGCGCCGATGATGGTGCTGGTCACGCATCACGTCGAGGAAGTGCCCGACGGTTTTACCCATGCCATCCTGCTGCGTAAGGGAGCCGTGGTAGCAGCCGGGGAGCTGGGTGACGTGTTCACCGAGCGGAAGCTCTCCAAATGCTTCGGCTTGCCGCTCTCGGTGGAGCAAAGGCAGTCCCGCTGGACAGCCCGGGCCGCGCCCTGACGATCCGGTAGACGGCTGAGGCCGCGCCCTGACGGATCCGGTGGAAGGCTGAGGCCGCGCCCTGGCGATCCCCGCTGGACGGCTCAGGTCCGGCCCTGACGAATGTCCGTTTCCGGCCTAGTATTCGGAGTGTGAGCACTTACCAACCCCGGGTATGCGGATCGCCCGACTAGTCCCTTAGCGGAGTCATCATGAGCGGTACAGTCGCGGCCGTCCTGGCACTTGTCATCGTCGCCCTGGCTGTGTTCACCGTGGTGCGTGCTATCAGGATCGTGCCGCAGGCGACCTCGGGGCTGGTAGAGAGATTCGGCCGCTATCACCGGACGCTGAACTCCGGGCTGAACATCGTGATCCCGTTCATCGACCGGCTCCGGCCGCTGATCGACATGCGCGAGCAGGTGGTCAGCTTCCCGCCGCAGCCCGTGATCACCAAGGACAACCTGGTGGTCAGCATCGACTCCGTCATCTACTACCAGGTGACCGACCCGCGCGCGGCCACCTACGAGGTAGCCAACTTCATCACCGCGGTGGAGCAGCTCACCGTCACCACGCTGCGGAACGTGGTCGGCGGCATGGATCTCGAGCGGACGCTGACGTCGCGTGACCAGATCAACAGCGAGCTGCGGCACGAGCTCGATGAGGCAACCGGCAAGTGGGGGATCCGGGTGGGCCGAGTCGAGCTGAAGGCGATCGAGCCGCCGTCATCGATTCAGGACTCGATGGAGAAGCAGATGCGTGCCGACCGCGACAAGCGCGCGGCGATCCTGAGCGCGGAAGGCGAGAAGCAGGCCGCGATCCTGAGCGCGGAGGGCGGCAAACAGGCGGCCGTGCTACGGGCGCGCGGTGAGGCAGAAGCCGCGGTGATGCGGGCGAAGGCGGACGCTGAGTCACAGGCGCTGCGGGCGAAGGGCGAGGCGGATGCGATCACCACAGTGTTCCGCGCGATTCACGAAGGGCGTCCGGACACCGAACTGCTCGCCTACCAGTACCTGCAGATGCTGCCGCAGATCGCCCAAGGTGACTCGAACAAGATCTGGATCATTCCCAGCGAGCTCGGCAAGGCACTCGAGGGACTCGGCGGGTTCTTCCCCCCGGGAGCCGGGTCACGGGAGCGGGGATGGGATCGGGTCGAGTCCCCGGCCGACGTGCAGCCCCCGGTGCAGCGGCCACTGCGGGCGCCCGGTCAGCTGGACAACGGTGCGGCGCGGCTCGCCGACGGCGGCCCGGCGGCCAACGGCGGTCTGGGTCAGCCGACCGATGGCGCGGCGGCCAAGCTTTCCGACGGGGCGGCCGGGTAGACCGGTATGCCGGCGCGGTCAGGTCTTCGGCCTCACCTGCACGAAGCCCGATGCCGTGACCCTGGTGTCGAAGGCAGGCTGGCGCGCGGTGCCAGGGCCGTGTACCACGGTGCCGTCCGCGATCCGGAAAGTGCTGCCGTGCCACGGGCAGACCACACAGAGGTCAGCCCCCTCGGAGATGAGACGGCCCTGGTGCAGCGGGCCGCCGAGGTGTGCGCAGTGGTCGGCGAGCGCGTGTACCTCGGTTCCCTGGCGAAGCACGAGCAGGCTGAGGTAGCCGAGCGGCTTGCGGACCGGGCGTCCGTCCGGCAGGTCACGGAACCTACAGAGATCGTGCCAGCCGAGCGGCGCCAGGTGCGCGACCGGCTCGGCATGACTGACCCCTGCGCCCAGCCTGAAGGCAAGGTGCCCCCCCAGGTACCCGCCCGCAGCGGCCGCGGTGAGGCCGCCGATCGAGAGCAGCTTGCCGCTCCGGTGCCGCCCGGCGGCACGCGCCACAAGCGACGCGGAGAACAGTGCCGTCGCCGTCGCGCTCGAGGCGGCGTGCACCAGTCCGACCCGTTGCTGCTCGCGGTGCAGCGTCGACCAGTCGGCCAGTCCGGCTACCGCGGCCGGGACCGTGCCGACGATCCCGGCCGCGATCAGCGCGCCCGATGCCCGCGACGTGCCGGGGAGTAGGTCGAGCAGCGCCGCGGAGGCCCAGCATCCGATCGGGAGCCGGACCAGCGGCGGATGTGCTGGCTGGCCGAGCGGGACCCCGTGCAGCAGATCCGCCGTGCCGCTGCGGCGCAGGGCTCCGCGCACCGCATGGGTGAGCATGGCGGTCGCGTTGTCGAGGGCACTGGCATGCTCGATCCGCTCGGCCAGTTCCACCGGCCGGGGCAGCGGTTTCTTCAGGCGTCGCTGCCGCGGCTGGCTGTGCTGCGGGGTTGTGGTGTCGTCGCCCGGACTGCGGGCGCCGCGGGAGAATGGCAGGGGGGATGGAGGGCTCACGTAGCACCCCGTACCCGGTACCGGGCGTGCCCTACCGCTCTGCTTGTTACTGGTGTTTCAGTTGCTGGTGTTTCAGGCGAGGTTTGTCACCGGCGGCCAACGGTGTATGCGGAGGCTGCGGCACCGCCGGGAGCCTACCCGCCAGTAACCCGCGAAGTGGCAGCGCCGATAATGAGACTCTCGGCGCTGCCACTTCGGCGTTGCGCCGTGGCGAGGAGGCGCGATGGATTCGACCGGGCCGGCCACACCGCATCGGGTGCGCCGCAGCAGACTCGACGCCGGGGACGTGAAGCTCGCAGTCACCCAGCGCGGCGATCCGGCCCAGCCCACGGTCGTCCTGGTGCACGGCTATCCCGACACCCAAGCGGTATGGGATGAGCTCGCCGAACTGCTCGAGGCTCGCTTCCATGTCGTCAGCTATGACGTCCGCGGCGCCGGGGCTTCCACCGCGCCTGGCTCCGTGGCGGGCTACGCCTTCCCGCTACTCATCGCGGATCTCGAGGCGGTCATCCGGGAGGTGAGCCCCGACCAGCCGGTTCACCTGGTCGGCCACGACTGGGGGTCGCTACAGTGCTGGGAGGCGGTCAGCACCCCCAGGCTGGCAGGCCGGGTGGCCTCGTTCACCTCGATGTGCGGGCCGTCGATCGACCAGGCCACGGCCTGGCTGCGCCATCGCGCGTTGCGCACCCCCCGGGGCATGGCCGATCTCGCGAATCAGCTCGCTAAGTCCTGGTATATCGGCTTCTTCCAGCTCCCCGTGCTGCCCGAGTCTGTCTGGCGCGGCGGGCTCGGCCGCAGCTGGGGGCGGGTGCTCGCTGCGGGCGGCATCACGCCCAGGCCCGGCCACCCGGCCGACACGATCACCCAGGACGCGATCAATGGCATCTCGCTGTACCGAGCCAACATGCCGCGCCGGATGGCCCGCCCGCACCCCGCGAAGGTCGACGTCCCGGTGCAGGTGATTATCGCGACCGGCGACCGGTTCATCGCCGAGCAGACCCAGCTCTCGGCCCGCGGGTACGCCCCCCGGCTGTGGCTGCGCAGGGCCCGCGCGCCGCACTGGATACCGCGCACCCATGCGGCACAACTGGCCGGCTGGATCACTGAGTTCGCCGAGCACGTGGACGGGGCGCCAGCCACGCGCGAACTCCGGCGTGCCGACTCTAGCCGCGGCCGCCAGCCGTTCGGTGGATATCTTGTCGTCGTCACCGGAGCGGGCAGCGGCATCGGGCGATCCGTCTGCCTCGCCTTCGCCGCTAACGGCGCGGAAGTGGTGGCGGCCGACCTTAACCCCGATTCAGCCGAACGGACAGGCGAACTCATCAGCGCTCGCGGCGGGCTGGCGTATCCATACCAGGTGGATGTGACGAGTCCGGATGGGATGGACCGGTTCGCCTCGTGGGTGCGAGACACCCATGGCGTGCCCGATGTCGTGGTGAACAATGCCGGGATCGCGATCGCGGGGTCCTTCCTCAAGCACACCGAGGAGGACTGGCAGCGGATCGTCGACGTGAACCTGCTCGGCGTGACGCGGGGCTGCCGGCTGTTCGGCACCCAGATGGTGGAGCGCGGCCAGGGCGGTCACATCGTCAACATCGCCTCGGCGGCCGCGTTCGCGCCCACCGCCATGCTGCCCGCCTACTCGGCCACCAAGGCCGCCGTGCGGATGCTCAGCGACTGCCTGGGCGCCGAGCTCGCGCCCGCCGGGATCGGGGTGAGCGCGATCTGCCCCGGCTTCACCAACACCGGCATCGGGCAGGCCACGCACTACGCCGGCACCAGCGGGGAGACCGAGGAGCGCATTCGGGCCGGCGCGACCAAGGCGTTCCGGATGCGGAACTTCCCGCCGGAGAAGGTCGCGCTCGCGGTGCTGCGCGCGGTGCTCGACAACCGGCCGCTGGTGCCGGTCAACGCGGAGGCCCGGATCACGTACGCGGTATCCAGGGTCGCTCCTGGCGTCCTGCGGCGGCTGGCCGCCCGTTCGGACGAGAGGTCGATCCGACGGCTGGAACGGCTCGGCCGCCGCTGATCCCCGGGGCAGCCGCTGCCCAAGGCCGGCCTTGCCGTCTCGGTCAGGCGCTCGCCGGGGTCGACCCCGGCATCGTGTCGTCCGCTGCCCGGGGCCGGCCTTGCCATCTCGGTCAGCCGCTGCCCGGGGTCGACCCCGGCGTCGTGTCGTCCGGCTGCCGCAGCCTGACCAGGTTGTCCCTGAGCACCCGCTCGCTCTGCGCCTGGAAGCCGAGGATGAGCTCTAGCTCGGCATCGGTGTAGCCGTCCGCGACCTGCTTCCAGGCCGCGAGCATCGGCTCGAAGACCGCGACGACGTCGCGCAGCACCGGCTCCATGATGAGGTGGATGACCACCCGGCGGCGGTCGTTAGCGTCGCGCTCGCGGCGGACGTAGCCCGCCTCCACCAGCCGGTCCACCACGCCGGTGATGGACGCGGTGGTCAGCCCGGTGGCCTGGGCCAGATGGCCGGCGGTGAGGGTACCGCCGAGGCTGAGGATGTTCAGGCAGTTCAAGTCCGTGGCGTTGATGCCGATGCGGTCGGCCGCCGCCTGGCTCATCAGCTGCATGAACGAGCTCGTCCTGCGCAGCGACAGCTCGAACGCCGCTTCAAGACCTCTCCGGCCCGGCTGGCCATTACCAGGCAAGTCCCAAGACATGCTCGGCTCCCTATTATTTAAGTAACCTAGACATTAGGTAAACTAGATGCTAGTTTTTCTTAGTGTAGGGCAAGAGTCCCTGGTAGTGGAGATCTCATGACTTCCGACGTCCCGATCCTGGCACTTCCGGCCGTTGACCGCGAGCAGCCGGATCCGCGGCGATGCAGAGTCGGCTCCGCGCACCGTGCAGACACCAGATGCTGCTGAAGCCTGAGAGGAAAGTAGTCAATGAAACTGGCCGTATTCGGGATTACCGGTGGCATCGGCGGGCATCTGCTGAGCTGGGCCATTGACGCCGGTCACGACGTTCACGCGCTCGCCCGCAATCCGGCGGCCGTGCGGTCGAGGGGCGGCCTGACCGTGACCCGAGGCGACGTGCTCGATCCAGCCGTGGTCGCCGAGGTCATCTCCGGGGCGGACGCCGTGCTCTCGGCCCTCGGCCCGCGAGGATTCGACGGCTTTCGCAAGACCGAACTGCTTGCTCCGGCCGCATCGAACATCATCGACGGCATGCACAAGACCGGAGCCCACCGGCTGATCTCCGTATCCGCCGCCGGAGCCTTCGTGACCGGAGATCCGGATACGTCCTGGATCATCAGGCAGATCCTGCCGCGAATCCTGGCAAGGCCCTTCGCTGACGTGCGGCGGATGGAGCAGGTGGTCAAGGACAGCGATCTCGACTGGACACTGGTCCGCCCGGTAAGGCTGCTTAACGAGCCAGCGAAGGGTGAGTACCGGGTGCGGGCCGATCACCCCCCGTCCGGCGGTCGCAAGATCGCCCGCGCTGACGTCGCGCACTTTATCGGCGCCGCGCTCACCGTCGGCAGCTACATCGGCCAGTCACCGGCCGTCGCCTACTGAGCACCCGCCTCGTGCAAGATCGATGTGGCAGCGCCCACCACCAGTGGTAGGCGCTGCCACATCGACGACATTCAAATCGCCCTCGCGCTAGCTCCTGCGCGCAAATCGCCCT
>PMSU01000155.1 GCA_003168255.1 Actinomycetota bacterium | reverse complement strand
CGCGCCGCCCGCCGCCACCGCAGCACTGCCCAGCACCGCGCCACTCGCCAGCGCCGCGGCGCCTACCACGAGGGCGCCGTCCGCGGTCTGCTCCGGCGCCGCGCTGACAGGGGCCAGCGCCGCGCCGCCTGGCGCTGGCTGCGCCCGGCCGGCCACCTGCCGCTGGGCAGCGATCCCGGCGGCGAGCAGGTAGACCCCGATGCCCGCCGTGAGCACCCACAGGACCATTCCTGCGATCTTCACCAGGCTCCCTTCGCCGCAGGCGCGGGCTGGCCGTCGCGGAAACCCGCGTCCCATACACGCTAGGCCCGGCGCCGTGGCGCGCTGTCACGGGGCACCCCCCAAGCCGGCCGGCCACCCATGACATCCTGTTGCGATGGCGGAACGGATCTGCGTAACAGGCGCGAGCGGCCGGACTGGCCGGGCGGTCGTCAAGGACCTGCTCGAGCACGGCTGCGAGGTGGCCGCCACCGACATAGCCGGCCCCGTCGAGCAGTGACCGCGTACCGGCAGCACCGTTTTGCGCCGCCGCCGGGCGCGACGGAGCTATTGCTGATCAGGCACGGCGAATCGCAGCCCTACCACCCGGACAGGCCATTCCCGCTGACCGACGGCCGCGCCGACCCCGAGCTGGCGCCCGAGGGCGTCGCGCAGGCCGAGGCGGTAGCGCAACGGCTGGCCGACCAGCGGATCGACGCCATCTACGTCACCTCGCTGCGCCGGACCGTGCAGACCGCGGCACCGCTGGCCGGCCGGCTGGGTCTCGTCCCGAATGTAGAGCGGCAACTGCGCGAGGTCGGCCTCGGCGACTGGGAAGGCGGCCTTTACCGCAAGAAGGTCGCGGAGAACGATCCCGTGGCGCGGCGGATGCTGGCCGAGGAACGCTGGGATGTCATCCCGGGCGCGGAGCCAGGCGAGGAATTCGCCGCCAGGGTCAGCGACGCGATGCAGCGGCTGGCCGCGGCCCATCCCGATCAGCGGCTGGCCGTGTTCACCCACGGCGGCGTCATCGGCCAGGCCTTCGTCCTGGCCAGCGGATCGCGAGGATTCGCCTTCGTCGCCGCGGCCAACGGGTCCATCTCCGAGCTGGTACTCGGGGACGATAAGTGGATCATCCGGCGGTTCAACGACACGGCACACCTGGATCCGGCTGTCAGCCGGCGGTAACGGCACCGACCTAGCCGCGCCGGTCAGAACGGCGGGACGGGGCCGACCGGCCCGGTTACCGGGAGCACCAGCACGCACGGCACGTGCACGGGGTGCGCCGGGTCGAGCGCGTTCAGCACGTCGGCCAGGGCGATGGGGTCGTAAGCGAGCTCGAGGTGGTCGGACTGATCCAGCGAGCACTGGTTCTGCACGGTGATGTTGGTGACGTTCGGCCCGGACAAGAAGGCCGACGTGTACGGGGTGACGACCTCGTCGTCCTTGCTCTCGATCACCGTGTAGTGAACCCCGCGGACGGTGTCGCCGCCGGCGTTGAGGCTGGTCAGGAAAGGCGACCCGACTTCCTGCTCGGCGCAGGCGGTGCACGCCACGTTCAGCCCGCTGGTGAACACCCCGAGCAGGCCCAGTGTCTGGGTCAGCGTGGTGAGCCCGTCGATGGTCGTTCCGTGGTTGGACGGGGCCAGCCCCACCAGCGTGTTCACCTTGGCGGCGCCGCCGAGGAACTTGAGGTAGTACCGCGGCATCATGCCGCCCTGGGAATGCCCGACGATGTCCACTTTGGCCGCACCCGTCGCGGCCAGCACCTGGTTGACGAAGGCCGATAGCTGCTGGGCCGAGGCGACGATGTCCCCCGTCCCCTGGACCGGGTTGGCGGCATCTGACCCGCCGTAGTTGAACGCGAAGACGCAGTAGCCGTGATTGACAAGCACCGCCGAAGCAGCCTGCCAGTTGTCGTTCTGGTTCTCGAAGGTGCCGTGGACCAGCACGACCGGATAGCGGTGCGCAGCGCTCGGCCGGCAGGAGAAGTTGTTCGCTCCTGGCGGCGAGACGGTTGGCAGCGCGAAGGTGGCGACAAAGGCCGTCGCGAAATCGTAATTGACCGGAAGGGCCGAAAATGATGCCGAACGGGCAAGCGCCGGACCAGCGGCAAGCGAACCCCCCGCCGCCAGCACCAGGACGCAGATCAGCCTCAGGGCGAACGTGCGCGTCAAATGCAGCATGACCGGCTCCTTCCGCATCGCTGACAGCATTAGACCACCGCCGCGCGGCGCTTCCCACGCGTCCACGCACGACTCGGGATCGTGAGTTATCACTTCCTGACAGATGCCCCGCGGCCCGCGCCCGAAGGCCCCGCCGCGTGACAACGTAGTTACCTAGCGGTAACGTCTTGGTAATCATCGCGGGGGCGCCCCGGCCCGCGCTGTCCCTTCCCGGTCCCGTCCTGGCGCGTCCGGGTGGGTGAGCAGGTGCGAGAGCTGACTGAATCCTCCGATGTATGGCATGCGCTGCCGGCCGAGCTGGCGGCACTGCTGCGCCCGCAGCTTGACCAGGCGGTCGCCGAAATGATCGACGCGATCCAGCTGGGCGTGCCCGAATACGCGCGCCCGCTCGATGCGTCCTACACCGGGGCGATCAGCCGTGCCGTGCGGCATTCGGTCGACCAGTTCATCGAGCGGCTCGCCAACCCCGAGGCGTCCTTCGAGGCGATCGTCGCGGAATTCCGCACGATCGGAGCCGTCGAGGCACACGAAGGCCGCAGCCTGGATCCGCTCCAGAACGCCCTGCGGCTCGGCGCCAGGGTGGCCTGGCGCTGGCTGTGCGCGGCGGCCGGCCAGCCAGGGCTGGACCTGCACGTGCTCGGCAGCATCGGCGAGGCCATTTTCATCTACCTGGACGAGCTGGCGGCCGCGTGCGCGACCGGCTACCAGGAGGCTCGCGCCCAGGTCGCGGGGGAGCGCGAGCGCCGGCGCAGGCGGCTGCTCGACCTGATCGTCGTTGACCCGCCGGCCTCGCGGGAAGCGATCGCCGACGTAGCCAAGGCGGCCGGATGGGCACTGCCCGGCCGGGTTGCCCTCGCGGCGCTCGAGGAACGCCCTGGGCTGGAAGTCGCCGTTGGCCCCTTGCTGCCGCTGGAGGTGCTGATCGACTGGACCCGGCGCGAGCCGTGCCTGCTGGTTCCCGACCCGGACGGACCGGGGCGTGCCGCGCTCATCGACCAGGCGCTGACCGGCTGGTCGGCGGCGCTGGGCCCCGCGGTCCCGCTGTCTCGGGCCAGCGCCTCGCTGCGCTGGGCGCGCGAGGCGCTCGCCCTCGGGCTCCGCGGCGTCATCGACTTCCGCGGCGGGGTGATCCGCTGCGACGAGCACATGTCAACGTTGCTGATCTTGTCCGATGAGGAGCTCACCCGTGCGCTGCGCGCCGCCAGGCTCGCGCCGCTCGACCAGCTCAGGCCGGCCCAGCGAGACCGGCTTGCCGAGACTCTGCTCGTCTGGCTTCAGCATGGCGGGAACGCCAACGAGGTGGCGACACTGATGCACGTACACCCGCAGACGGTCAGGTACCGGCTACGCCAGATCGACGAACTCTTCGGCGGCGAGCTGCGCGACCCGGACGGCCGGTTCGAGCTGGAGATCGCGCTGCGCGCCAGGCAACTGCTCGAGGCGAACGGACCGGGCTGACCGAACCCCTAGACGTGCCGCATCCACAGGTTCGTCTCGGCGTACGTTCCGCGGTCCTGTTCGCGGTCGATGTTGACCAGGTCGAGCGCGTCTGGCACCACGTAACCGCCAGTCTGCGGAAACGCCATCTTGGCCCAGTCCTCCCATTCGCCAACGCTGCCATTGATGATCATGGAGCGCGGCGCTGGCCCCAGAATGCTGGCCCCCAGTCGCTGGTGGGTGCGGACCCACGGGTCCAGGTGCAGGCCGTCCTGCCGTGCCCAGCGGGCGAAGTCCGCCATCGGGGTCAGCGGATAGCGGCTCTTCAGCGTCGGCCGGACCGGCGCGATCACTCGTTGCAGGCCGTCGGCAATGGCCCGCTCGCGCAGCGCGGTCAGCACCCGTCCGGCCAGCCCGCTGCCCTGCCGGCCCTGCTTGACCGCGGCCGCCATCACCGACAGGGCGTCCGGCACGGCCTGGCTCTCGTGGCCGGTCACCGCCGTCACCAGGGCCCCGTCGTATCCGTCCGGGAGGGCGGCGACGCTGCCGTCCCACCGGATCGGCACCCCCCAGCCGCCGGCCACCACCTCGCCGTCATCGAGCAGGAGGATGTCATAGCGCGGGAAGTACTCTTCGACCCGGCCGATGTGCGCGGCTGAGACCGGGTCGTGAAAGATGAACTCCGGCCATTCGCCGCGAAAGGCAGCGCGAACCTGCTCGTCGAGGTCCGGCCGCTCACCGGTCGTGACAACTTCTATCTCGCCCATGGCAGCCCCTACGATGGAAGGAACACTCCGTGCGCCCAGTCGTCGTCTCCTACCGGGCTGACTGGCCGCAGCGAGCCGCTGCGGCGGCCGCAGCGCTGCGAGAGCAACTCGGCCCGTCGGCAGAGCGGATCGAGCATATCGGCAGCACGTCCATCCCCGGGATGGCCGCCAAGGACATCCTCGACATGCAGGTCAGCGTGGCCGAGCTGGAGCAGGCGGCGCTAGCCTTCGATGAACCGCTTGCCGGGCTCGGGTTCGGGCGGATGCCCTATCAGTCCGATCACATCCCGGCAGGCCGGACCGATGAGCCGCAGCGCTGGTCCAAGCGGGTCTGGCAACGCCGTGGGGGACTGGGTGATGTCAACCTGCATGTGCGCCGTTCGGGATCGCCCAACGAGCGGCTGGCGCTGCTGTTCCGGGACTGGTTCCGCGCTCATCCGGACGCGATAGCCGGCTACGCGGCCTTCAAGGTGGCGCTTTCCGCGGTCGTCTCCGACATGGGAACCTATTCCGACGTCAAGGATCCGGTCGTTGACGTGGTGATCGCCGCGGCCGAGGAGTGGGCCCTAGCCGTCGGCTGGCGGTCCTGTCCCTGATGATGTTCCGGGGTGGTTTGTGGCCAGGCGCACCTTTTGGCAGCACAATGATCAAATGAGCACGCCTCTCCAGTCTGCCCGGCCTGAGGCGCCGCCGCCGTTGCTGTCCGTGTCCGACCTGGGGGTCAGCTACGGCCTGGTACGTGCCCTCGATGGCGTTACTCTTCGTGTGCAGAGCGGGGAGCTGGTCGCCCTGGCTGGCGAGAACGGGGCGGGCAAGACAACCCTGGTGCGCTGCATAGCTGGTGACATTGCTCCTACCCAGGGCCAGGTCACTGTCGCGGGCAGGCAGGTGTCGGCTGATCCCAGTGCCGCGGCACGTGCGGGGATCGCCGTCGTCTGGCAGGACCTGGCTCTGTGTGACAACCTCGACGTGGCTGCCAACATCCTGCTGGGGCAGGAGTCAGCACGCCTCATGTGGTCCGAGAGCCGCTTCCATGCGGCAGCCGCCTCGCTGCTCGTCGGCCTCCGCATCCCGATCCGGGACACCACGCGTCCCGTCCGGAACCTGTCCGGCGGCCAGCGGCAGCTTGTGGCCGTAGCACGCGCGATGAGCCGAAAGCCCCGTTTGCTCGCCCTCGATGAGCCCACAGCATCACTCGGGGTGATGGAAGCGGCTCAGGTCGAGAAACTGATCATGGGCTTGCGCGATCAGGGCACCACGATCCTGCTCGCCTGCCACGACATCGACCAGATGTTCCGGCTGGCAGACCGCATCGTGGTGCTGCGCCAAGGGCGGATCGTGGCAGAGCTGGATCCGGGTAGCTCGCATCCCGATGATGTGGCGGCACTGCTATCAGGCCAGCAAGTGGATTCGTCCGCTCGCCGCCAGCTCACCCGGCTGCACGGACTCGCCGACCGGCTGGTGTCGGCGGACCCCTCATCGAGCCTGTCGCTGATCCTGTCCGCCCTGGGTGCGGCGCTGCGAACCGAGCGGTTGTGCATCCACCTGGTGGTCGATCAGGAGCTGATCTGCGCCGCGACCCTGGGCTTCGCGCCAGGCGAGCTGGCCCCGTGGGCAAGGCTGCCGTTCGGAGCCCCGGGAGGCCCGGTCGGCCTGGCGGCCGCGTCCGAGAAGGCCGTCGTCGAAGACAACGTCAAGGTAAGCACCGCGTGGCTGAGCTTCGCCGATCTGGCGAGGGTCGCCAAGGTAGCGAGTTCCTGGTCGGTCCCGGTCATGGGCCCGGGCGGGCTGAGCGGAGTCATCACCGTCTTCCGTAAGGACACCGGCCTGCCGCAACGTGACGAGCTGGATCTCGTCACGCTCTACGCGGGGTACGCGGCCAGCGCGGTGGAACGTGACCGGCTGCTCGAGCAGGTGACGGCCAGGAACCGGGTCCTGGAGACGATCCGGGAGATGCTCCAGACGCTGGCTGGCCCCGTCCCGGTGGCCCAAGGCCTTGTCATCGCTGTCCAGTCTCTGCGCCGTGGTCTGCAAGCCGACGAGGTGGCGTTGCTGACCCAGCCACCGGGAGAAGCGCTCTCCTGGCGTGCCTTCGCCGGCCCGCTCGGCACGGATCCGGCGGCGGCCTCGGCCGTCCTGCGCGGCACCGCGCGAAAGGCAGTAGCCAGCGTCCAGGGTGACGGGATCGCCCGGCGGCTCCAGGGCAGCGGCGGCCGGCGGGCCCTGGCGGCCGCCTTCACGGCGCCGCGAGGTCCGACCATCCTGCTGGCCAGCTGGGAGCACCTGCGGGCGACTAAGGACGAGACCGCGTTCATGGAAGACGCGGCGCACTCGCTGCGGCTCGCGCTTGAGCGGGAGGAGGCGGGCCTGGCGCATCAGGAGGCAGCCGCCCTGCGCCGGTCGCGGGAGCTCCAGCGCGGCTTCCTCTCCCGGCTCAGCCACGAGCTACGCACCCCGCTGACAGCGATCAGGGGGTATGCGTCCAGCCTCATGCAGCCGGACGTGACCTGGGACAGGGATTCTCAGGAGCGTTTCCTGCGCCGCATCGCAGCCGAGTCGGCCCGTCTGGGCCGCCTGGTTGACGACTTGCTCGACTTCTCCGCCATCGAGTCGGGCATCATGCGGCTTCAGCGTGACTGGTGCGACATACCGTTGGTGTTCGACGCCGCCATCGCTTGCCTGCCGCAGGAGGCGGCAGCGGCTATCTCGGTAACATGCGAACCCGGCCTTCCGGTCGTCTGGGCCGACCATGACCGACTGGAGCAAGTATTCGTGAACCTGCTGAGCAACGCGGTCGCGCACAACCCGCCTGGGACGCGGGTCCAGGTCACTGCATGCCAGGAGGCGACTGAGCTTCCCGCCAGCGATGGCCCGCACGCCCGGGTCGTCATCAGCGTGACCGACGACGGCGCGGGCATGCCCGCCGAGCTCGCCGTCACCCCGTTCGAACCAGCCCGGCGGAAACGGACTCCCAGCTCCGGGGCCGGGCTGGGGCTGTCCATCGCCAAGGGCATCGTCGATGCTCACGAGGGACGCATCGAGCTGAGGCATCTGGAGCGAGGAACGAGCTTCCAAGTCTGCCTGCCGGTGGATGGTCACGATGGCTGACGGCGCGCTGAAGACCTGCGCCCTGGTCGTCGAGGACGATCCCAACATCGTCGACCTCATTCGATCCAACCTGGCCGTGCGGGGATACGACACGGTGGTGTCAGTCGACGGCATGCGAGCCCTCCAGCTGCTGGAGACCGAAGGGCCTGACATCGTGCTGCTCGACTTGATGCTGCCCGAGGTCGACGGCTTCGACCTGTGCCGTCAGATCCGGGAACGGTCAGACGTCGCCATCATCGTGGTCTCGGCCCGCGGTGGTGAGCGGGACAAGGTGACCGCGCTCAACATGGGCGCGGACGACTACATGACCAAGCCATTCAGCATCGAGGAGCTGCTGGCCCGCATCACCGCGACGCTGCGTCGCACCCGCCCCGCGGCCCCCTCCGAGCCCGAGCCGCCGGTTATCACCGCAGGTGACATCGTGATCGACCTGGCCAGCCAACAGGTGACCAGACTGGGGCAGCCGGTGTACCTGACCCGCACGGAATTCGCCCTGCTGCGCGAGCTGGCGACCAACCGCGGCAAGCTGCTGACGCACGCGCACTTGCTGAGGCGGGTGTGGGGACACGGCTATGAGACCGAGACAGAGTACGTCCGCGTCTATGTCCGGCGGCTTCGAGCCAAGCTCGAGGTTGACGGAAGCCAGCCGCTGATCCTCACGCAGCCCAGGGCCGGTTACCGGCTCGCGCCTGAATGATCCCGCTCCGCGGCCGCCAGACGGCGCGTTAACAGTATGTTTACGGCGCGACCACGATGTTAAGAGCGCGTTAACTCCTGGCGGCCTAGGGTCTTCTCGAAACCTGTGGTCGGGGTCGCCTCGGTGCAGGTGCCGGGTATGCCTGCGCCCCTAGCACGGCGCTGTTACAGATGAGGTGGTTTATTTGAGCCTGGTGACCAGGAAAAGCATTGTCGCGTCAATGGCCCTTGCCACTGGCCTAGCCCTCTCGGCCTGCGGGAGCAGTTCGCCCGGGGCAAGCTCAGGCGGTTCCGGGGCTACGGTGAAAGTTCCGGCAATCTCGATTAGCTCGCTCACGAGGAACTTCTCCGCGATGACAGAGCTGAAGGCGCTGGCGGCGAAGGGCAAGGGTGATGTGGCCGCTATCCTTCCCGACACGGTTTCCTCGGCCCGGTATACCGAATTTGACGCGCCGTACCTCTCAGAGGCGCTTGAGGCGGCGGGGCTCTCGCCCACGCAGTTTTCGGTGCAGAATGCGCAAGGCAGTGATGCCACCGAGCTCACCGATGCGCAGGAGGCCATTACCAAGGGCGCCAGCGTGCTCATCATGGATCCCCTGGACTCCGGTGTCGGGACGGCGATCGAGAACTACGCCAAGGCGCACGGCGTAGGCGTGATCGACTACGACAGGCTGACCCTCGGCGGCAGCCGCAAGTACTACGTCAGCTTCAACAACGTAGAGGTAGGAACGCTGATCGGCAACGGCATGGTCAGCTGCGTCAGCGCCTGGCACGTGGCCAAGCCCAACGTCCTGGTGATGAGGGGCGACCCGACCGACAACAACGCCACACTGTTCGCCCAGGGCTATGACGCCGTGCTGGCGCCTCATTTCCAGTCCGGCTGGACCCAGGTGGGTCAGGCGGCCGGCACGTGGGATCCGCCCACTGCCGAGACCGAGTTCCAGCAGCAGTTCACGGCACACAAAAACATCAACGCGGTCCTCGTGCCCAACGACGAGAACGCTGCGCCGATCATCCACTACTTGCAGACGCTGCACGTCAAGCCCAGGACCTTCCCGGTCACCGGGCAGGACGCCACCCTGGTCGGGCTTCAGAACATCCTGGCCGGCTACCAGTGCGGCACCGCCTACAAGCCGATTTACCTGGAGGCGCAAGCCGCCGCCGCGCTGGCCATCTTCCTGCGGGCCGGCGTGACCCCGCCGAGCAGCCTCGTCAACGGCAGCACGATGGATACTCAGACCAAGACGGCCGTTCCCTCGGTGCTGTTGACACCGGAGTGGGTTACTGCATCCAAGATTGCCGCCACCGTCATCAAGGACCAGTTCGTCCCGGCACAGCAACTGTGTGTCGGCTCGTACGCGGCTGCCTGCAAGGCAAACGGGATCTCGGTGTAATGAGGAACTCTCGGCGCAGAACGGGACGTTCGAAGTGACGACTCCTAGCGCCTCCGATGGTGCCCGGCCCGCCGGTGCGGGCCGGGCACCATCGCCAGCGGCGCTAGGCAACGCGGCCGCGGCTGACGAGGGGCAGCAGTCGCTGCTGCGCCTGCACCAGGTCGGCAAGAACTTCGGCCCGGTCCAGGCACTTGCCGGCATCGACCTCGATATCCCGGCGGGGTTGGTCACCGCCATCGTCGGCGATAACGGCGCGGGCAAGACCACGCTCATCAAGACCATCTCGGGTATCTGGCAGCCTGATCACGGCGAGATCGTCTGGATGGGCAGGCCGATTCACCTGCACAGCCCGCGGGATGCGGCCAAGCTCGGTATCGCCACGGTCTACCAGGATCTCGCCTTGTGCGACAACCTGGATATCGTCCAGAACATGTTCCTTGGCCGGGAGGCTATACGGCACTGGCAGTTGGACGAGAACTCTATGGAACTCTCGGCAAAGCAGACCCTCTCCGATCTTGCGGTCATGTCGGTCCGGTCGATCCGGCAGCCCGTCGGCTCGCTGTCCGGCGGCCAGCGCCAGGCAGTCGCGGTGGCCAAGGCGGTGATGCAGGAGGCCAAGCTGGTGGTCATGGACGAGCCCACTGCGGCCCTCGGTGTCACCCAGACCCGCGTAGTGCTCGACCTCATCGGCCGGCTGGCGAGGAGAAACATTGCTGTGGTTGTTATCTCCCACAATCTCAACGACGTCATGGCGGTCGCAGATCGCGTTGCGGTGCTGCACCTCGGCCGTCTAGCCGCGGTCGGGCCGACATCGCGATTCGACACCCAGGTAATCGTCGATCTGATGACGACCGGCGCATCTACTCGTCTTCGCGGTGATGCTGCCGGGTCGCCGTCCGCCGACCCTGGGAATGGCGGATCGCAGCAGAGTCAGGATAATGCTCTCAACGCGGGGGAGGCGCTGTGAGCACTGACGTGCACGAGCCGCCGCCTGATGCCGTCGCACAGGCCGATGCGGCGGCGGCGGAGTCTGCCGGGCTCGCCGCTCCTGAGATCATCGCTAACTCGCTCGGGGAGTACGCCAGGATCTGGGCCAAGCGGGTCCGCAATGGCGAGAGCGGCGCCTTGCCCGTGATACTTGGTCTCGTCGCCATTGTCGTGTATTTCCAGGTACGCAGTTCGCTGTTCCTGTCTACCGGTAATCTCGTCAACCTGCTGGTTCAGGGCGCGCCCTTTATTTTGCTCGGCATGGCGGAGGTTTTTGTCCTTCTGCTCGGCGAGATCGACTTGTCCATCGGGTACGGCGGAGCCATCGGCGCCACCGTGACTGCCTGGCTGGCATTTTCGACCCCTTGGTGGATCGCCATCCTGGGAGGACTCGCGGCCACCACGGTGCTCGGCGCAATCCTGGGTACTCTCATCACCAGGCTCGGGCTGCCCTCGTTCGTCGTCACGCTCGCTGGTTTCCTCGGCTTCGAAGGACTGCTGATCGAACTCGTGGCGCGCAGCGGTCACGGGACGGGCGGCACAATCCCCATCTCAAACAGCATTATCGTTGATCTAACCAGCGGCAACCTCACTCCGGTCGCCAGCTGGATCGTCATTATGGCGGTCGTCGTAGTGGCCGGTGTTTTCATGATCCTTCGCGACCGGCGGCGCCGGCTATCCGGCCTAGTGACCCCGCCTGTTAGCGTAACGGCACTCAAAATAGCGACCATGGCCGTTGCTGGCGTGGTGGTCGTGCTCGTGAGCAACACTAACCGCGGTTTGGCGACAACGCCGCTTCGGGGTCTTCCCTGGGTGGTCTTGGTCGTGCTCGGCATGCTCATGCTGTGGACGGCCTTGCTGGGGCGGACTCGCTTCGGCCGCTACATCTACGCCATCGGCGGCAATGCGGAAGCAGCTAGGCGAGCGGGTGTCAACGTCATCATGATAAGGACGCTCGCATTTACCCTGTGCGGGATGACGGCGGGGGTCGCAGGCATCGTCTATGCCTCGAGACTGGGCTCCATTTCTACTGACGTCGACGGCGGTCAACTCGTCCTTTTCGCGGTGGCAGGCGCCGTCATCGGCGGGACTCACCTCTTTGGCGGCCGTGGCAAGATGCTCAACGCGGTCTTGGGCGGCCTCGTCGTCGCCGCCATCTATAACGGCCTCTACCTGCTCGGGTTGCAGGCGGCCCCGACTGACATGGTGACCGCCCTGGTGCTACTCGCTGCCGTGACCGTGGATGCTCTCGCCCGCCGGGGACGGCGCAGCGCGTAATGACGCCACCTCGCGTGACCGTGGACGCCCTCTCCCCCACGTGGGGGAGAGGGCGTCCACTCGTTCCATTTACCCGATGACCACTCAGCAGGATTTAGTGCCTACGAAGGGACATTCCACTGCTGCCAGTCGGTTCCCGAGACCTTACCGGACAGCGCCGCCCCGGTTGTGTTGCTGGCGGCGGTAAAATAGTCGGATGTCCCAATAGCGTCAGAACCAGCAACATTGATCAGGTAGTGGCCTGACTGCACCCACAAGGTGTCGGCAGAACCGCATTGCCCGAGCGCGGATAGGGCGATCGCGGCCGTGTCCACGTTCAGCTGCACGCACAGATTCGTGGTGCCAGCCGTGAAGAACCAGACATCGTCGCCGTTGTACTTCTTATCCAGCGCGGTATCCGTGAACGGGCCGACGCCGCAGCCGCTTCCGTCGCAGACAATTTCTTGCACGGTCCCGTAGAAACCGAGGCCATTAGCTCCGCTGGTGCTGTACAGCCAGACGGGCTGTCCCGCTTTGTAGGAGTTGTCCTTCACGTCCCAGCAATAACTGCTGGAATTTGTCAGGCAGTAGTGAGTTCCCGTGTTCGATGCCTCAGCAGAACCCCCAGCGGATACCAGTAGAGTAAGCGCCGGAATGGTCACTATTAGCAGTGCCAGGATCTTACGCATTACTATCCTTTCTGTCGCGCCAGCAGGTATCTTCACCCGTGGAACGCGCGGGGTGCACCGCTGCGGTCAGCCCCTTACTATCCGACGATCAGGAGATCCCCGCTGGCGTCCACGGCCACCTGTCATGCAACCTCCGACATCTCTGACGTGACGGCGCCAGGCAGAGCCTGCCGCCGCACGCAGTACGTATGCTAGACCAGCAATCGGTTTCCCGCATGGCACCAAAACGCGACGAATGTGTTACCTGGGCAAGTCGATGCGGCGGCCCGGCCAGATTCTGCGGGAACCGCTGATCCGGCCGAGAAGGATCCGGGTCGCGGGGTCAGCTTGGCGACCCCTGGCCGACAACGAGGTCGTAGACGCCGTAGACGTACCGGCCGCCTTCGATGTCGCCATCGGCTACCAGGCGCGGGGCTGACAGCGGCGTGCCGTCCTCGTTGAGGGAGAGCAGCAACGGCCTGCCGCCAAACCATGCCTCACCAGGCGTCACGGCAGCGACGTAGCCGTCGGAGCCAACCGCCGCGACCCAGGTGGTCAGCCCGGCCCTGACATGAGCGGCCTGGAGCACTTCGGACAACGGCGGGCCTGATTCGGTGAAGGTCTCCGGGGTTCCTGCTGCCAGGAAGTTCACCGTCAGGGTCTGCGCAGGCAGCCTGGACAGCAACTGCGCTGACAACGTCACCGTCCGAGAACCGTTTTCCACTACCACCGCGCCCGGAGTCGGCGGCGTGACGACGGAGGTGCTGACAACCCCGACCTTGATCTGGCTCACCACCAGCAGGTCCCTGAACGTCCCGTTGTCGCCGGGCACGGCGAGCGCGGGCGCGCGCAGCGGATGGCCGGCGACGCTGAGGATGACCACTGCATCGTGGTCGCCGAAGTCGGGGTCGAGTTCTCCCAGCGCGAAGCTGACCTGTCGGCCGAATGGTCCTTGCGCCGTGACGATGACACTCAGCAGGGCGTTCTTGACCGGCGGCAGTACGGGCGAGGCCAGGGTCACCAGGTTGTCCAGTGAAACCCCCACCGCGGTGACGCTCCGGTGGCCGCCCCAGCCCGGCAACGGCACCGTGACGGTTTCGGTCGGCAGAGCATTGAGCTGGCTCAGCGTGTAAGTGGCCGGGTCCGAGACCGTGCCGCTGACGGTCAGGGTCGGACCGGGCGGAGCCGCGGACGCGGCCGACGCGGCGGCCGTCGGCACGAGTAGGACCACGATTGCGACAGCGATGCTGCCTAGCCGACGCACTAACATCCACGACCTCCAAGGTAGGCATGAGCGGACCTGCGTTCTCGCCAGCGGGCAGCTCAGCGGCTCAGTCCAGCCACCCAGCCACAGTAGTCACAATGGGACTACGAAACCAGGGCCGCGGGCATCCGCCAGAGCGGGGGAGTGTCCCGGGTGCAGCCGTTCGGCCAGTGATCGCTCATCACTCATTCGCGGAGGGTAGCGGCGCGGCCGTTCGGAAGGGAATAAATAGACCTGGTCCAGGCGGAGTCGAGCCGAAGATAGTCATCTCCGCCGCTGCCCGGCCGGCATCCCGCCAGCGCCGGTAACATAACAGGCACAAGCAGACACGGGAGCTCGGGCTGACCGGGCTGAGAGGGTGGCTGGCCACGCGGCCCGCGCGCCACCGACCGTCGGAACCTGACCGGGTAATGCCGGCGTAGGGAGGCAGCCGTGGCGGCTCCAGTCAAGTCGGGAATATCCGAGTTCACCACACTTCCTGGCGACCGCCATTCGGAGGTGTCCCGGACGCTTGTCGAGCCGGTGCCGCGCGCGCTCAGCCTGGTTGACCAGCTCGGCCTGTGGGGCAACCTGGGCGTGAGCCTGCTCGGCTTTACCGGGGCGATCTTCGTCCTACAGCCAGGCGGAACCGGGACACCCGAGCTGTCCCTTGCCGCGGCGCTGACCGCGATCGGGCTCGGCACGCTGCTCGGCACGCTGGGCATCGCGTTCGCCGGGCTGCCAGGCGCCAGGACCGGAGCTCCCGCCATGGTCCTGCTCCGCGGCCTGTTCGGGGCCGACCTGTCCTACCTGCCGACGGCGCTCAACATCCTGCAGTGCGTGGGCTGGGGCATTTTCGAGCTCGTCACCATCGCCACAGCCGCCCACACCGTCGCGCCGGCGCTGCCGCGCTGGGGCTACGTGCTCATCGCGGGAGTGGCCACCGCGCTGCTCACGGTCCGGCCGCTGGGCGCCATCCGCATCCTGCGCCGGTACGTGACCAGCGCGGTGGTCGTGGTGCTGGCCTACCTGTTCATCCAGCTTGCCCGCCGTCCGCTGCCCGCGTTCGGCCATGGCACCTGGTCCGGGTTCTGGGCTGCGACCGACACAGTGGTGGCAGCGGCCATCTCGTTCGCGCCGCTGGCCGCCGACTACACCAGGCACTCGCGCTCGGAGCGGGCCGCGTTCGCGGGTGCGTTCATCGGCTACAGCGTGACCCAAGTTCTGTGTTACGTGATCGGCTTGCTCGCGCTGGTGACCGTCGCGCGTAACCCCAGCGACATCTACGGCGCTTTCATCGCGCTGCCGGTCGGCACGGCCTGCTTCGCCGTGCTGGCCGCACGCGAGCTCGATCAGTCCTTCGCCAACGTCTACTCCACCGCCGTGTCTACCCAGAACCTGCGCCCGCTGTGGGACCGCCGGGTGCTAGCCATAATGATCTCCGCTGTCATCACGGTGCTGGCCCTGGTGCTGAACATCGCCGACTACGAGAACTTCCTCGACCTGCTCGGCTCGGTGTTCGTGCCGATGTTCGCCGTGCTCGTGATCGACTTTTTCATCTTGTCCAAGGGGCGCTGGGACCTTTCGGCCAGCTCGCGCTCGCGCTGGGTAATGTTGCTGCCGTGGGCGGCCGGCTTCGTGACCTACCAGCTCATCAACCCCGGTTACATCTCCTGGTGGGTGACGGCCTGGACGTGGATCGCCCGCCAGATCAGCTTCACCCCGGCCAGCTGGATGTCCGCGTCGATTCTCTCGTTCAGCGTTGCCGCGGTCGCGACTTTGGTAGTCGGCGGCCTCACGCTGCCCGGCCGGCGCGTCCGCCGCCACGCAGACACGCAGCTAGCCGACGGGCAATGAGCGCGGAGACCCGCGGGCTAGCGCGGCCGGGGCAGCGCAGGCCGGAGCGGGACCGGCCCGAGCAGGACCAGCGGGACCGGCCGGAGCGGGACCGGCCGGAGCGGGACCGGCCCGAGCAGGACCAGCTGGTGCACGGCATGGGCAAGGCGCTTGTCCCGGCAGATTGGCCGCCGCTCACCGATGACGAGGTCAGCATGGCACTGGCCGGCACCCGCACGGGCGCGGCCGTGACCTGGCACAGCCCCCGGCCCATGTCGGCCGCCGGTCTGGTCAGCTGGCGCGGAGCCAGCATCTTCGTGAAGCGCCACCACGTCAGCGTCCGTACCGTGGACCAGCTCGCCGCCGAACACGCTTTCGCCGGCCACCTGCGCGCCAGCGGCCAGCCGGTTCCGGCCGTCATCCGGCTCGCGGACGGCACGACCGCCGCTGCGTGCGGCGACTTCGTCTACGAGGCTCACCAGCTGGCCGAGGGAATCGACCTGTACCGGGACGCGGTCTCCTGGTCGCCGTTCGCCAGCCCCGGCCACGCCCGGGCGGCTGGCGCGGCGCTGGCCAGGCTGCACCTGGCCGCGGCAGGCTTCGCGGCCGCCGAGCGCCCGCCCGCGGTGCTGCTGAGCAGCTGCGCGGTGACCGTGTCGGCCGACCCCCTCGGCCAGCTGACCCAGATCCTCGCCAGCCGGCCCGGCCTGGCTCGCTACCTAGCGGAGCGGCCCTGGCGCGCCGATTTCACCAGGCACCTGCTGCCGGCGATAAACCGGGCAGCGCCGCTGTGCGGCAGCCTGCCACGGCAGTGGGGGCACGGCGACTGGCATCCGTCCAACCTCACCTGGACCCGCCCCGGCCCGGACGCGCGGGTCGCAGCGGTACTCGACTTCGGGCTGGCCAATCGCACCTTTGCCGTACACGACCTCGCCACCGCCATCGAACGCAGCACGGTGACCTGGCTCGACCTGGCCGATTCCGGGCAGGCCGACGTCGACTTCGCGGCCATGGACGCGATGCTCGACGGCTACGAATCGATCAGGCCGCTCAGCCGGATCGAGGCAGCGGCCCTGGCCGAGATCCTGCCCGTGGTCCATGTCGAATTCGCGCTTTCCGAGGTCGAGTACTTTGCCGACATCGTGCGCTCAGCGGCCAATGCGGAACTTGCCTACGACGGCTACCTGCTGGGGCATGCCCGCTGGTTCGCCGGACCCGACGGATCAGCGGTCTTGCACCACCTGCGGCGACGCGCCGACCGCTAGGCGCAGCTATGTTCGCAAGAGCGTGCCCGCGGACCCGGCCGGCCGGATTACTCCCGTCACACCGGCACCATCGACCCCGTGAGCCACGTTCCCCATAGCGCCGCCGAAGATCGATGTGGCATGGCCTACCACCGGTGGGGGGCTCCGTCACATCGATCTTGGAAGCGACGCGGAAAGGGGCGCCTCCGGGCCGCCTTGCCGGTGCGGGTGCCGGTGCCGGTGCCGGTGCCGGAGCCGGTGCGGGTGCCGGAGCCGGTGCGGGTGCCGGCCGGCCCTTAGTCCGAACGGCGCTGCCCCAAGCTCGCCGCAGATGATCGGGTATCCGCGGCCGTCTGCGGCTGCGCTCAGCGCACGAGCAGGTCGAAGAGATGCTGGAGCTCGGCCGCCGGGTCGGCGGTCAGCCCGGTGTGCACCGGACCTGGCTGGACCATCGTGCTCCTCGTCGCGGTGAGCCAGCGGAACCGGGCACCCGGTGGCTGACCGGTCGGCCGGCCGCTCTGGCACGCCTCATCGATGGCGGCCAGGGCCGCCGTTACCGCGGTCATGTCGACTGTCGGATCCAGCGCCAGGAGGCGCTCCTCATTGAGGTAGATACGGCAGCCGAGGTATCTATGGAGCTGCGAGTAGAGGATCACGCCCGCGTTCATTGCCTCACCGCGCTCGACCCGCGGCACCACCCGGATCACCGCGTACTCGAACGGCTCGCTGCTCATCGCCTGATCACCGCCGGTACATTCGGGGCGCGGTCAAGCAGATGGGTGACGTAGGCCTCGCGGCGGCCGTCGCCGAGCCAATCGCCCGGTACCAGGCCGGTGACCTCCTCGAGCAGGTTCTTGGTGATCCGTGGCGCGAGCGCCTCATGTGCCGCCCCGAGCCCCTTTGCAGTCTCGCTCAGCACATGCTCGCCAGCATCGAATGGCCTCAGCGGGTTGGCGGTGGGCCAGTTGTGATGGAAGTAGAGCGCCGCGCCGTGGTCGATCAGCCAGATATCGCCGTGCCAGACCAGCAGGTTGGGATTGCGCCAGGTCCGGTCCACGTTCTGCACCAGCGCATCGAACCACAGCACCTGGCTGGCGAAGTCCGGATCGACACTCCATCCCGCCGGATCGAAGCCGGCCGACCCGGCAAGAAGTCCACGGCAAGGTTCAGCCCGCTGCTCGCGCGCAGCAGATCCTGGATATCACGATCCGGTTCGCTGCCGGGGATACGCGGGTCCAGGTAGCCGAGGGCGAGCTCCGGCGTGCGCAGGCCCAGACGGCGGGCCAGCTCGCCGCAGATGATCTCCGCCACCAGCGCCTTCGGCCCCTGGCCGGCCCCGTGGAACTTCATGACGTACGTTTCCCAGGTTGTCGGCCTCGACGATGGCGGGCAGCGAGCCCCCCTCGCGCAGCGGGGTCGCATAGCGGATGACGGTCACCTTCTCCAGCGCGCCGCACACGCTATCTGGCACGGCAGGTTCCGCGCGCAACGGCCGGGCCCCCACCGCCTAGTCCGTCCTGGTAGCGGTGAACCGTCGCGGCGTCCCCCCCGTGTTTAGAGGCGGAGGGCAACCACCAGAAACAGGGAGTGACGATGGCAGAACAGACAATGGCTGGCCGGACAAGGCTAGGCGGGGGCAGCGCGTATGTAAGCGTCGCGCCGGTGGTAGCGGTGCGGCTCGTCGGCGCCATGCTCGCACTTGCCATCGCCGCCGTTCACGTGGCCGATCAGGGCAGCATCACGGCCTTCGCATCACCGGACTGGATCGGCTGGGGGTACCGGCTCATCGAGGTGGGCGGTGTGCTCACCGCGGTCACGCTGCTGCTGCCCCGGTCGGCCTGGCTCGGCTGGGCGGCCGGCGTGCTACTCGGCGTCGGGCCGTTCGTCGGCTACGTCGCCTCGCGTTCGGTGGGGGTGCCAGGTGACCCTGGTGACGTCGGCAACTGGGGCTACTGGGTCGGCACGGTGTCGCTCGTCGTGGAGGCAGCGCTGGTAGTGCTGTGCATCGGCATGCTGCTGGCACACCGCCAGCGCTCCTCGTCCACCTGACGGAGCGGCAGGCGCGCTGCGGGTGGCGTCACCGGCAGTTGGCTCATACGATCGACCACGCGAGCAGTTCCCGCCCAGCGGCTAGGAAAGATCATCAAGCACCTTGGCATTCTCGCGCACAGCGTGGAAGGGGCAGCGCTGTGCTTGCGTGCCTTCTGCCTGGAGGGATCCCGTCGGCTGGGTCCCCACCAGCACCCGGATGTGACCCTCGACTGCATCGCCCTGGCGCGCAGCATGCCCGCGTGGGACGCGGGGGACTACGTCTCGATCCGGGCCACGCTCTCGCAGACCGTGGATCGGCTCGCCCTGGCCGGCGCGGACTTTTTCGTCTGCCCGGACAACACCGCGCACCTGGCGCTCGAGTACCCGGGCGAGGCTCTCGCGCTGCCGGGGCTGCACATCGCCGAGGTAGTCGGCGACCAGGCCGCCCGCGACCGGCGCAGCCGGGTCGGTGTGCTTGGTACCAGCTACACCATGGACGGCCCGCTCTATCCGCGGGCATTCGGCGCCCGCGGGGTAGCAGCGGAAGTACCCGGAGCAGACGACCGTCGCATCATCAACAAGATCATTTTTGATGAGCTCGTAAACGGCATTTTTTCCGAACGCTCACGCCAGGAGTACGTCCGCATCATCGAGCGGCTGGGCGTCCGGGGCTGTGACGCGGTCGCCCTCGTGTGTACGGAAATCCCGCTTCTGGTCACGCCCGAAGCCTCGCCGCTGCCCACGCTGGATTCGACTCGGCTGCTGGCCCACGCAGCCTTCGGCGTCGCCGTCGGCGAACAAGCCATGCCGACCTGGCGCGGCGGACCCATCGGAGGCTGACCCCGCGATGACCGTGCCACCTGGGGAAGATCCCGTCGGAGTTATCCGGGATCACTTGATGAACTTGGTGCGCGCCAAGGTGCGTGAGGCCGGTCATGAGCTGGCTGTCGAAGAGCGCCGCTTGCTCGATGTGCGAGATCTGTCTGTCTTCGCGGATGGTGTCTTTGACGCCGTCGTGGCATACGGGGGTCCGATCTCCTACGCCTTCGAGCAGGCTGAAACCGCACTGGCCGAGTGCATCCGGGTGACCCGGACACGTGGGGTCGTGCTGGCCAGCGTCATGGCGACCATCGGGACCATGCGCTACTTCCTGCCGGCGGTGGTCGACGAGATCGAAGCCTTCGGCGCGGATGTCACCGATACCGTCATTCACACCGGAGATCTACGCCACACCCATGCCACAGGGCACCGCTGCCGGATGTTTCGGTGGCGGGAGATAGCCGAGATGATCGAGCGACAGCCGGGCCGGCTCCTGGCCGCCTCGGCATCCAACGCCACTTCCCTCGGCGACCCAGAAGCACTTGACCGCCTCGCCGCCGACCCTGACGTATGGGCACGGTTCCTCCGCTGGGAGGAAGAACTGGCTCAAGAGCCCGGTGCGCTGGACGGCGGCACCCACATTCTCTTCGGAGTGGAGCGAGCCTGACACATGCTTGCCGCCGTCCTCGCGTTCGCCGGTGTCGCGGCCGTCGCGAATGTCACGCCAGGCCTGGACATGATGCTGGTGCTGCGAACCTCGGTGTCCGGGGGGAGGAGAGCCGGACTGGCCGCCGCGCTCGGCGTCAACACCGGATGCCTCGCCTGGGGTGTTGCGACCGCCGCCGGGCTGAGCGCGCTGCTCGCCGCTTCCCACGTGGCCTTCGACGTTGTGCGGATCACCGGCGCCGTCTACCTGACGTGGCTGGGCGGTTCGGCGCTCTGGCGGTCGAGGCGGCGGAACATGGAGCGCACGGCGGACGGTGCCGCCCTGGCCGGTCAGCCGGCACCCGATGCCCCTGAGGGACGGTTCGCCGCCTTCCGTTCCGGGGTCGGGACAAACCTGCTCAACCCCAAGGCAGGCGTGTTCTACATGAGCCTGCTTCCTCAGTTCATCCCGCATGGCGCGCCCGTGTTCGGCACCACGATCCTGCTCACCGCGATCGATATCACCGAGCTGATGTTGTTGTACTGCGTGGTATCCGGCGCCGCGTCCGCGTTGCGCGACCGGTTGAGCCGGGCATCGTTCCGGCGCAGGATGGAGCAGGTCAGCGGCGTGGTGTTCCTCGGCTTCGCGGTGTCTCTCGTGGTAGATCGCGGCTAGCGGCCAAGGGAGGAGCCATATATGACTGGTTCCAGAATCTGACGGAATGCTACCGTCCGGTGGCATGCCTCCTCCACTCCTGAGCGTGATGAAAGTCCCGCCGGGCCTCGCCTGGCGCGTCTCTGACGCTGGCCAGACAGTGGGTGCGGTAAGCGCGTGGGTGAGGCCGGACGAGCGGTGTTCCGTCTTCTTCGATTCGTGCCGGGCTGATGCCTACCAGCCGCTGCTCACCGCGGTCGCCGAGAACCTTGGACGCGATCTATACGCCTCAGTCGACGAGAACGACCAGGAACTGATCCGGTATGCGGAGCTCGGATTCGAAGTCAACCGTCGCGAGAGTCACTACCTGATTCCCACGAGCCCGGATGTTACCGGCCTGGGCAGTACCGAGATTCCGGCGGGACTGGCTGTCATTTCCGCCAGGGAATCCGACGAGGACCGGCTCCGCTTGCTGGATGACGCGCTGCGGCAAGATGTTCCGGGCGCCGACGGCTGGCGCTGGGATTCTGAGGGGTTCCGCCGGGAGACGTTCAGCCCGGCTTTCGATCCGGCTACCTACCTGGTGGCTATCGAGCAGGCTACCTGGTGGCTATCGAGCAGGCGAGCGGGGCAAGCTCGCAGTCACTGCGGAGGTTGATGACACTAACGTCGCTTCCGGTCGTCTGCTAACCGGTCTTGGCGCTCACCGAACTGGCGGCTCAGCCGAACTGATCAAGCGCTACCGCCGCGCGTAGTGCCAAGATTGTTCCTCGGGATGGCTCCCGGTGTAGCTTCCAGATTCCGGGGCTACCAGAATGGACAAGCATGAGACGTAAGCCGAACAGGTTCGTGATCGTCGCCATTGTGGGGGCGCAGGTCGGGATCGCAGCGTTGACCTGGCGAGACATCCGGCACCGACCGGCGGAACAGATCCGCGGGAGTAAAAGGCTCTGGCGAGTCGTCAGCACGATCAACCCCGGTAACTCGGTCGCCTACTGGCTGGTCGGTCGCCGGTACGGGCAGTCTCGTCTAGAGCAGGCGACCGGCGCAGGGCATCCTGAAGATCACTCACAAACTAATGATCATGCATCTGCTCTGGACTGAGCAGGGGGAGTGGGCGACCGGGATCCGGTCGGCCTGACCAGCATGGAAGATCGGTAGCACCCCGGTCACAGTTGCTGGCAGGCCCTCACGTGCTCGTGGGTACGGCAACCACCTGATAGATGTCCTCGTAGACGATCTTTCCAGGATCGGCGGTCCGCGCCTCTTCCCAGGCGATGGAGTGCGCATCCAAGATCGCCAGATATCCGCTCACCCTGCTGAGCAGTTCTCTCGCGGTGGGCTTGAACCAGGCTGCCGCCGCAGGGTTGGCGTCTTGGTCGTAGACCGTGGGGTTTTTCACGCATGGATCTGGATACGCAGCGTCGTACCATGCATTGTTCTCGCGCCGGAATCGTTCCTCGTCCGGGGAGAGCATCCCATGCCGTCCCAGGACATTGACAAGGCCGAACACCCCGACTTTCAACCCGGCGGCATTCGGGTAGCGACTACGGAAGCGGACGTACTCAGCTGCGGGCCGTTGCACAGCTCAATGATCCCAGCAGGTCGTCTCCTCCAAACGGAGTCTGGAGTGACCGATCCCGGCCGTCACCCATCCAGGTGAATGATGTGGATGCGCGGAGTGGCGCTGCTCAACGGCCCGATGAACCGGGATGGGGAATTCCCTCTCTGCACGCCCAGCCGCACCGATCCCGGCGGCCATGTCTGGGAGATCGCGGGCAGCCTGCCCGTGCGGAGGGCTCATAGCGGCACGAGGCTGTGTCGCGGAGCGCTGCTGCGGCCGGCGGGTCGGGGAGCCGGCTGGCTGGTGGCGGCTCCTCGTCCGTTATCTCGTTATGTGAGATCTCTGATCCGCAATATGAGACATCGGGATATGGTGGCGGCATCAGCCAGACCGTCTCGCGGGAAAGGCAATCTGCTATGACCGGGCCGCAGGCCATCTATACCCACGGGAACCACGAGTCGGTCATGCGGTCGCACCGGCAGCGCACCGCGGCGAACTCGGCCGCGTATCTCATCTGCGAGCTGGAGCCCGGCATGTCGCTGCTCGACGTGGGATGCGGGCCCGGCACCATCACGGCGGATCTGGCCGAGCGGGTCGCCCCCGGGCAGGTGACCGCAGTGGACGCCGCTGCCGGCTCCCTGGCGGAGGCGCGGCGTACCGCGGCCGGCCGCGGCCTCGGCAACGTGATCTTTGCTGTCGCGGACGTGCACGCGCTCGGCTATCGCGACGACTCGTTCGACGTCGTGCACGCGCACCAGGTGCTCCAGCATGTGGCTGACCCGGTGCTGGCACTTCGTGAGATGCGACGGGTCTGCGCGCCCGGCGGGATGGTCGCCGCGCGCGATGCCGACTACGAGGCGATGACCTGGTATCCCGCCGTTCCGGCCATGGACGAATGGCTCGCCCTGTACCGGCGGGTCGCCCGGGCCAACGGGGGCGAGCCTGATGCCGGTCGGCGGATGCATTCCTGGGCCCGCCGGGCTGGCTTCACCGAGGTGACATGCACCGCTTCCACCTGGTGCTTCGCCACGCCCGAGGAGCGCGCCTGGTGGAGCGGAACATGGAGCGAGCGGATCATTAAGTCGGCCATCGCCGAGCAGGCCCTCACCCGTGGCATGGCCACCAGGCAGGACCTGGAGCGGCTGTCGGAGGGCTGGCGTGAATGGGGAGCTGCCGACGACGGCTGGTTCGCCATCCTGCACGCCGAGATCCTCTGCCGCGGCTGACCGGTCGGCTCTTGTCACGCTGGCCGGGACGGCGGAAGTAGCGGGTCTCATAAGGAGCGCGCTTCCCGTATCTTGGCCGATGGCGTCGGCATGGCCGTGGAGTTGGACCAGGAAGGCGCTGGAACCGGCTGCGAGACCACCCTCGTGATCGTGTCGAGGGCGCCATTTCCCAAGATTGAGGCATTCGAGAAGCGCATGGAGCAGCCAGATCATGTGGTCGCCGTCGTGGGCGGCCTGTCCGACGCTGACCTGCTGTCCCGCGGCCCAGGGCTGTCCCGGCTGACACTAATGGCCTTACGGGCCGTGACGGCTCTCGTCTGGCCATCAGTTCGGGCCGCCTGTCCATCGTGGGCACTCCCGTTCGTCGCATTGGTGACTGTCCGGGATCTGGTGCCGGGCAGCAGCGGATCTGCGGAAGGGTGGTCGTGCTCATGCGGCGAAGCCGGTCGCGGAGACGTTGCCTAGTGTCATGGCGGCAACAGATGCTAGCCGGGCAGCGGGAGGGAGCGCCGTGACCGTATCCCTGAGCGGCGTGACTAATTCGAATTAGCTGAGCGAGCAGAAAGAGGTGCGGGAGTGAACGCGTCGCTGAAGAGTGTCGGTGCCATTACCCTGTTCGTCGAGGACCTACAGCGTGCGAAGTTGTTCTACCAGGACGTCTTTGGCCCGCCGGTCGTCTATGAGGACCAGAGCTCTGCGGTATTCAAGTTCGAGAACACGCTCATCAATCTGCTCGAGATTCCTGCCGCACGCGAACTTATCGAGCCCGGAGCTGTCGCCAGTCGCGAGGCTGGATCGCGCTTCCAGCTCACCGTCTGGGTGGATGATGCCGATGCAGTATGCGCGGAGCTGGACACGCGCGGAGTGGTGCTGCTCAACGGCCCGATGAACCGGGACTGGGGAATGCGCACTGCCAGCTTCACCGATCCAGACGGCCATATCTGGGAGATCGCGCAGGAATTGCCCCAGGCGGAGGGCTCATAGCGGCACTGTTTGCAGAGCGCGCCACCGTTTCTGGTCAAGGCGCGAGGTTGTCGAGTAGATCAGCGGGTAGCGAGGACTGATCCCGGCATGTCGCAGTTCGCGCGCTTCAACGACTATGGAGTGGCGCTGCTGTCTGCCTGAGACTCAGGATCATGCCCCCTGAACTGGGCATTCGTGATGGAGCGGACGACCGGGATCGAACCGGCATGACCAGCTTGGAAGATCGGTGGCACCCTCTTGGCCCCTGTCAGGTCAGTACGCCGGTGTAGGAGGGGTGGTGCACCCAGCCGAGCCACGTCATCACCAGGCCCGCGGCCGGGGCCATGGTACGTTGCCCGCGCCGGGCGGAATCCCTCACCTGGGTGGAGCAGGCCGGTTGGTTACCGCTCGAGCTCACTCGTTCGTTGTAGAGTTATTCCTAGGGCTGTGGACCTTCTGTGAACTGCTAGATGGGGGCTAAGGCCCGCTTCCAGATGCCCAGACACGGAGCGATCCTCGGGCGGGGTGAACGGTCATGGCAGACGCTAAGCCGAGTAAGCCATATCCCCCGCGATGGGTAATGATTTACGTGCTGGTCCTCGTCCTGGGCCTCATCGTGTGGGGCATCCTCTGCGCTATGCACGGGGGTCCCCCCTGGACTCACCCTTGGCATTGGCATTGGTGACCATGGGATAACTCGGATGACAGGCCGATCCCAGGCACGCAGCGCGCACGTACGCGGGCCGGGCAAAGCATCATGACGGGTTGACCGGCCCATCGCCCGCAGACACGATCAAAAGCGATGAGGCCCTGTTGGCACCAGAGGTGCCGTGACGTCCCGATCGCCGATGACCTGGCGGCAAGCTGCGCAACTAGGCGCGCGCCGGAAGGCCGTAGTGATCTATGCGGGTCGTTGCAGGTGTGGCCCGGCGTGCGCCGGGCGGCTGTCGACTATCGAAGTCACGTGGTGGTCGTCTACCTGGGTGCGGGCACCGGGACCGGCTGGGGCTCAGGGGCCGGCTGGGGCACCGGGAGTCGCTCCCGAGCCGTTCCGCAGTAATACGACCGCTTCAATAGCGGGGTGCAGTGGGCGGTGATCCACCGCAGCCGGGGGTCGGTGGCGGAGTCTATCCAGACGAGGTGGAACAGGCCATGCCGGATGTCGGCCTGTAGCTGGGCCAGGGTCGGCGACGGAGTCGTACCGTCGTACCCCCCGATGGGGAGCGCCTCGAGGCCGGTGTCATAGATAATCACCGACGGCAGCCCTATGCTCTGCGCCGCCATCAGGTAGGGGGCTCCGTTCTCGATGTGCTGCCACAAGGGGATCGCAGCACGCACGCTGACGACTGCCTGCTTCCCCAAGCCGGTAGCGACAGCTTCCTGTACCCGCGCCGACTCGAACGGAGTATCAAAAGCGCTTTGACTGTGAGCCGCCAGGCTGACCGAGGCGACGGCCGGCGCCAGCAATACGGCGGCCAGGCCCGCGAGGAGGGCCGCGGCGAACGGGACAGAGCGGCGGCCCGCCAGCGACCATACGATCAAGCCGGTCGCGGCGGTGCCGGTGGCGATGATGGCCGGGACCAGCCAGCCTGGCGCGCGTTCAGACGAGGACACCAGCCAGGCCGCATAGACGGCTGTGCCCGCGACGATGACCGCCAGGCCTATCGTCCAGCTGACCGGGGCTCGGTCCCGTGACCGGGCCGCGGCGACGCCGGCTCCGATGATGGCGGCGGCCGGCGGGGACAGCGCCGCGGTGTAATAGGGCTGAAGTACGGTGACCACCGAGATAACCGCGAAGAAGATCAGCAGCCAACCGCCCCACAATATGAAACAGGCCCGGAGCGGGTCACCGCGTGGTTTCCGGCGTCGGCTGGCGATACCCCACGCAGCCACGGCGGCGGCCGCCGGGATCAGCCAGCCGGTATCCCGGCCCAGGCTGCCGCGCAGCAGGCGGTTGGCGGCACGCGCCGGAACGGGGACCGCGGCACCGGGATCCAGCTGCGCGGCCCGCACCTGCACTGAAGTCTGGTCGCCGAACCTTCCGAACCCGTTATAGGCGAAGACCTGCCCGATGACGGAGTTGTCGTGGCTGCCGTCGACATAAGGCCGGTCTGCGGCGGGCACCAGCGAAACAGCAGTCATCCAGGACATCGAGACCAGTGCGAGGACCACAGCGGCGACCGCGAGCTGACCGGAGCGCCGCAACACCGGGCCAGGCCCGGACAGCAGGTAAGCCAGGCCCAGCGCGGGCAGCACCATCCACGCCTCGATCTCCTTAGCCTGGAAGGCCAGACCCACCCACAAGCCGGCCAGGATGAGCCGGCCCAAGGTTCCGCCGGGCCGGCGGACGCGGGCGGCGCGGTCGCTCAGGCGGCCGGAGGCGTCAGCGCCGGCACCCCGCCGGGCGGGAGCAGTTCGCTCACCGGCAACCAGGTGATCACCGTCGGCGGCGCCGGGCGACGGCCCATCCGGGTCGCTGGCACCTAGCGTGGCGTCACGGCCGGTGCCGCCAGCGGCCAGCCCGGCGATAGCCCCCGAGACGGCGTCGGCGGCCAGGACCAGCAGCAAGATCAGCAGCGAGTCGGAGATGTTCTCGCGATCCAGAGCCACCGTGGCCGGGCTGACCGCCAGGACCAGTGCCGCGATCAGGCCGGCGGCCGGCCCGGCCAGCCGGCTCACCGCCCGGTAGAGCACCAGCACGGTCAGGATGCCCTCGATGACCTGCGGAAGGATGATCGCCCAGGTGTGCAGGCCGAACGCCCGCACCGAAAGCGCCTGGATCCACAACGCCCCCGGCAGCTTGTCTACGGTGATGGTTCCCGCTGGGTCGAAGGCGCCGAAGAAGAAGTTATGCCAGCTCATGGACATGCTGCGGTCAGCTGCGGCGTAGTAGTACTCCAGCGTGTCCTGGCCCATGGCCCACGCATACAACAGGCCCGCCAGGGCCGCGATCGCCGTCAGGGCAAGACGGCGTAGCCATACCTGCTGAGACATGCGGTGCCAGGTCGGCATACCGCGCCAGCTTCTGTGTTTCTGCCTTTCCCGGAGCGAATCCTGCGTCGTGGCCGGGGCTGCCCGTGTGCTGGTGACCTGCGGGGCGGGTTTAGCGGGCTGGGGCGCGTCTTCGGGCGCAGCCCGTCCGCCCAGGTCAGGCCCAGGCATGATCAGACGCACCGGTGTGCCCGCGCCGGGCGTCCGGCCGCTTTGGAGGCAAACCCCTACGGAATGGCCAGACAGCAATCATCTTGCCTCTCATCTAATCACCTGCCTCTTATCTGCCAACCTCCGGCTAAGCGGCATTCCAAAAG
>PMSU01000104.1 GCA_003168255.1 Actinomycetota bacterium | reverse complement strand
TGATCCAGCGGCGAATCCGGCCCGTCGCCGAGCTATTCCCCGGCGAGGACGGCGTCCCAGGCCGATGGATCGTCCTGTGGGGCCTGTACACCGGCATCCGCGGCTTCGGCGGCATCTTCGCCAGGGGCACCCCCGTCGAATCCGGGCAGGCCGTGCTCAACCTGCACGGCGGCACGCCCATCGGCTGCGGCCTGACTGCCGAGCCGGCACCGGCCGAGCCGACCCCGACCGAGCCGACCCCGGCCGACGGGGCACCGGCCGACGGGGCGACATGACGGACCGGGCCACCCTGACCGCCCGCTATCTCGACGAGGTAGCGCGCCGCGGGGTCAGGGCCAGCGAGCTGCTCGAGGTAATGCCCAGGACCGGCATGCTGCCGGCCGGGGCCGCCGGGCGGTACCTCTCCCGGCCGCTGTTCATCGGCCACGGCGAGAGTGAGCAGCTGAACGCCGACCTTCAGCATCTGCGGACGGCGCTGATCAGCCTCCCCGACCGGCTATACGGCGGCGACCTCGCGGTGTTCGGCAAGGCCGTGGGCCTGACCGATGACCAGATCGCCACGGTGCTGCGCGGCCGGCTAGCGAACGTCACCCAGCTGGCCAGGGCGGACCTGTACCCGCAGGCCGCTGGCCTGCGGCTGCTGGAGTTCAACATGGGCAGCATGGCGGACGGCATCGAAAATGCCGAGATCTGCCGGGCCATGCTCCGCCATCCGCTGCTAGCCGAATTCGCCCGCGCGCACCGGCTGCATTACGTCGACACGATGGCCGAGCACCTCAGCCTGATCTTCAGCGAGACCGGGTACAAGCGGGACTCGTTCCCGATGGTCGCCGTGGTGGACTGGCCTGATCACTTCAGCCGGTTCAGATCTTTCCTGCACGCCGTTACCCGGCGCTGGCGCACACAAGGGCTGGACGCGCATGCCTGCCATATCGGGCAGCTGACGGTGGGCAGCGGCGACGGACGCGTTCGGCTGCGCGGACGGCCAGTGGACATCATCTTCCGCATCTTCTTGATCGAGCATCTGCTCGAGCCGGAGGGGCACGCCCTGATCGACCCGCTGGTCGACGCGGCCGCCAGCGGCCGGGTCGCGATGTTCACCCCGCTGGACGCTGAAATGTTCGCCAGCAAGGCATCCCTCGCCATGCTTTCCGACCACGCCAACCGGCACCTGTTCAGCGCGGCAGAACTGGCTGCCTTCGACCGCATACTGCCCTGGACCCGGATGGTCCGTCCCGGCCCGGTCACCCTGGACGACGGCACAGCGGTGGACCTGCCCCGATACGCGGTCAGCCACCCCGGCGACCTCGTGCTGAAACCCGCCCTCATGCACGGCGGCCTTGGCGTCCTGCCCGGCTGGCACCCCGACACCAGCCCGCAGATGTGGCGCGACGCGCTGAACAGCGCGATGGGCGGCCCCTACGTGATCCAGCGGCGAATCCGGCCGGCCCCGGAACTGTGCCCGGGCGAGGACGGCCAGCCCGTCCCCTGGATCGTCACCTGGGGAGTATTCACGTTCCCGGCCGGCTACGGCGGAGTCTTCGCCCGCGCCTTCACCGAAGAATCGCAACTGGCGGTGGCCAAAACGGGCAGTGGCCTGACCATCGGCTGCTGCCTGGCTGCCCAGCCTTAGCTTGGCCGCTTAGCTTGGCCGAGGCTCGGACCGCGGTTGGGCGAGCTGCTGCGCGGTCCTTACCTTCCTGGCGGGCGACAGCGCAATCCACACCACGGAGATGGGCATGCCGCCCGCGCAGATGAACAACGTGCCCCGTAGCCCAAGCCGCTCGCCGAGCAGGCCGGCCAGCAGGGCGGAGACCGGCATCAGTGCCCCGATCGCGAACCGGAAGCTCGCATTCACCCGGCCCTGTAGCGACGCCGGAGTGGCCACCTGACGCAAGGTCATCATCGCGACGTTCATGGCGATGAGGCCGTATCCGGCCGCGAAATACACGACGGCGAACAGGACGGTGCTCAGCGCGGGCGGCCCGGGTACCAGGGGGATGCAGACAATGGCCAGGGCTGCCAGGGCGTACCCGGCCAGCAGGATGCTGCCGTAGCCAAACCAGGCGAGGGCGCGGCCGAGCGTGGCCGAGGCCGCCATCCCGCCGACGCCAAAGAAGGCGAGCACGAGCCCGATCGATCCCGCGGACATGTGCATCTCGCGAACGGCGTAGATCACGAAAAGGGTCAGCTGAAGCTGGGAGAAGAAGTTGAAGATGCCGACGGAGCCCGCCAGCGCGCGCAGCACAGGATGACGGTAGATGAAGCCCGCGCCGACCCGGATCTCGCCGAATACGCCACGGACGCCGACCGGGGCATCCGGCGGCTGGCTGCGCTGCGATCCGGGCTCGCGGGCTCGGATCGACAGCAATGACATGACCGAGACCAGGAACGAGCCGGCATCCACCAGCAAGGCGAACGGTGCCCCGATCAGGTCTACTAAGGCGCCGCTGAGTCCGGGGCCACCGACCTCCGCCACCGATGCCGTCGACTGGAGCCTGCTGTTGCCCCCGAGCAGCGCCTCGGCGCCGACCAGGCTCGGCAGGTAAGACTGGTAGGCCACATCGAAGATCACGCTGAGAGCGCCCTGGATGAGCGCCACCGCGTACATCACCTGCATGTCCAGGGAGCCCGTCCAGGCGAGCACGGGAATCAGCCCGATGACCGCCGTCCGGCCGATGTCCGCGGCTATCATCAGCGGCCGCCTGCGCATCCGGTCGACCATCACCCCGATAAACAAGCTGGGACCGCAGTAGGCCGCCAGCCCCGCCGCGGTCAGCAGCCCGACCTGGCCCGCACTGGCGTGCAGGTACAGCACCGCGGTCAGCGGCAGGGCGAGCAAGGTGACCTGGCTGCCGACGGCGGAGACCGCCTGCCCCAGCCAGAGCTTGTTGAAGTCGCGGTGCCGCCGCAGCGACCCTGGCCGGGCCAGGATCAGTCGGTCGGCCATGCCTCCGCGATCAGCTTGCGGGTATCGGCAAGCAATTCGGGCAGCACCTTGGTCCGCCCGACCACCGGCATGAAGTTGGTGTCGCCGCCCCACCGCGGCACCACGTGCTGGTGCAGGTGCGCGGCGATGCCCGCGCCCGCCACGCCGCCCAGGTTCATCCCCACGTTGAAGCCCTGCGCACCCGAAGACTCGCGCAGCGCCCGGATCGCGCGCTTGGTGTGCGCGGCGAACTCGGCCGTCTCTGGCTCGGTCAGCTCGACGTAATCCGCGATGTGCCGGTACGGGCAGACCATCACATGGCCGCCGTTGTAGGGGTAGAGGTTGAGCACGGTGAAGACCAGGCTGCCGCGCGCGACGACAAGCCCCTCTTCATCAGTCAGCGCCGGGGCCCGGCAGAAGGGACAGTTGTCGGCTGCGTCCGACTCCGAGCCGGCGCCAGTACCCTCCCGTACGCCCGCGTCACCCTTGATGTAGGCCATCCGGTGCGGCATCCACAGCCGTTCGAAACCGTCGGGGACGCCAGCCCCCTCCTGCGCGGGATGTTCGCTAGACATGGGTGCAGCATAGGCCGTGATGACCGGGATCGGCGGAACCGACCAGATACCAGGGGCGCACTAGACCTGCACGCGCTCGGTGACCGCCGTCACGATCTGCGCCACCGCCTCGTCCACCGGCACCCCGTTGCGCTGGGACCCGTCTCGGTAGCGGAACGACACGGCGCCCGCGGCCACGTCCTCGTCGCCGGCCAGCAGCATGTAAGGCACCTTCTGCCGCTGCGCGGTGCGGATCTTCTTCTGCATCCGGTCATCAGCCGAGTCCACCTCGACCCTGATCCCGTGCTGGCGCAGCTCCGCCGCCACTTCCTCCAGGTAAGGCACGTGCGCGTCGGCGATCGGGATGCCGACCACCTGGACCGGCGCCAGCCAGGGCGGGAAGGCACCCGCGTAGTGCTCGACCATGATGCCGAAGAACCGCTCGATCGACCCGAACAGCGCCCGGTGAATCATGATCGGCTGCTGCCGTGAGCCGTCCGCCGCCTGGTACTCCAGGCCGAACCGCTTGGGCAGCTGGAAGTCGACCTGGAGGGTGGACAGCTGCCAGCTGCGGCCGATGGCGTCCTTGGCCTGGACCGAGATCTTGGGCCCGTAGAACGCCGCCCCGCCCGGGTCCTCAACCAGCTCAAGGCCCGATTCACCGGCCGCCTCGCGCAGCACCGCGGTCGCGTGCTCCCAGTCCTCGTCGCTGCCGACGAACTTCTCCTTGACGTCGTCCCGGGTGGACAGCTCGAGGTAGAAGTCCTCCAGGCCGTAGTCACGCAGCAGCCGCAGCACGAAGTCCAGCAGGTCCTTCAGCTCCTGGCCGGCCTGCTCCACAGCGCAGAAGATGTGCGCGTCGTCCATGGTCAGCCCGCGCACCCGGGTCAGGCCGTGCACCACGCCGGACTTCTCGTACCGGTACACCGTGCCGAACTCAAACAGCCGCAGCGGCAGTTCGCGGTATGACCTTCCCCGCGACCGGTATATCAGGATGTGGAACGGGCAGTTCATCGGCTTCAGGTAGTACTTCGCCCCCTCCATCTCCATCGGCGGGAACATGTTCTCCGCGAACCAGCCCAGGTGCCCCGAGATCTCGAACAGCTCCGACTTGGTGATGTGCGGGGTGTTCACGAACTCGTAGCCGGCCTCCTCGTGCCTGCGCCGCGAGTAATCCTCCATGATCCGGCGGACGGTCCCGCCCTTCGGATGGAACACCGCGAGCCCGCTGCCGATCTCCGTCGGGAAGGAGAACAGGTCCAGCTCGGCGCCCAGCTTGCGGTGGTCGCGACGCTCCGCCTCCGCCAGCAGCTTCAGGTACTCATCCTGCGCCTCGCGTGACTCCCACGCGGTGCCGTAGATCCGCTGTAGCTGGGGGTTATGCTCGCTGCCCCGCCAGTAAGCGCCGCCGGTGCGCATCAGCTTGAACGCGGGAATGTTCCTGGTGGTGGGCAGGTGCGGGCCGCGGCACAGGTCCTTCCAGCACACCTCGCCGGACTGCCGGTCGAGGTTGTCGTACATGGTGAGCTCATGCCCGCCGACCTCGACCGACTCTTCGCCGCTCGGCCCCTTCAGCCCGATCAGCTCGAGCTTGTACGGCTCCCCCGCCAGCTCGGCCCGCGCCTCGTCGCCGCTGACCACCCGCCGCGAGAACCGCTGGCCCTGCTTCACGATCTGCCGCATCCGCTGCTCGATATTCTTAAGATCATTTGGGCCGAACGGCTCCGCCACATCAAAGTCATAATAGAAACCGTTTTCGACCGGTGGCCCGATCCCAAGCTTCGCATCCGGGAAAAGCTGCTGTACCGCCTGGGCGAGCACGTGCGCGGTCGAGTGGCGCAGGATCGACCGCCCGTCGGGGCTGGCGGCCGGCACCGGCTCGACCACGTCCCCGTCGCCGAGCGGGTGCGCGAGGTCCCGCAGCTCGCCGTTGACCCGCGCCGCGATCGCGGCTCCGCCGGTTCCGCTCGCCTGCGGGCTGGCCGCCGGACCCCCGGCCGCGCCTACCCCGCCGGAGCTCGGCGCGGCCGGAGTGCCCGGGGTGGCACCGTTCGGACTAATCAATGCCTCGCCAGCCGTTGTTCCCGCGTCAACCTCCTGCTCGCGGCCTGCGAGGGTGATGCGGAGCTGAGTGGCGGACACGGCTGACTCCCGGTGCGTGCGAGTGGCTGCCGGCAGGAACGTGTCGCCTGCCCGTGCCCCGATGCTATCCATGCTGAGCGACGAGCCTCACCTGCTTTCCGCAGGCGAGCCCACCGTGCCGATGACGCACCACGTCGAGTGCATCGCGGGACGGCCCGGGGCGGGACGGGACGGGACGGGACGGGACGGGGCGGGACGGGGCGGGGCGCTCGGGGTAGGTGGGGCGAATGTGACTGCTGGGTATCACTGGCAGCACGCGTGAGGCAAGGTCCGGGTATGGATGTGAATCCACCCCCCACCGATGGGGGGCTGCGTCACATTCATCATGGCGGATGAGGTGCGGCCCCGCCGGAGTGAGCTCGTTCTGCCGCCGCCTGCGGGAGATCGGGTACCCGCCGGGCTGCTCTGCCCATGACGTCATCCACGGCTCGGCCCGTCAGCACTTGGGCGGGCCTGCCGTCGTTTCCCGCGTCAACCTCTTGCTCGCGGGCTGCACGTCTCGCGTCAGCCGCGCTGGCGGGCACGGTGAGCGGCGACGGTGGTCCTGCTCGCGCAGGCGTGCGAGCAGTAGCGGCGTGAGGAGTTGCGCGAGGTGTCCGCGTACCAGCGGCCACAGCCGGATGCGGTGCAGCGGCGCAGCCGCGACCTGCCGTTCCGGCAGACGTAGCGGACCAGGGCAGACACGGCCATGGTCCCCATCCAGTCCGGCAGCGGGGCGCCGTCACGCGCGTAATGCAGGTGCGGCACGCCATCGTGCCTGGTCAGCGTGGGACGGCAGTCTTGCTCGCCGAGGAGGCCAGCGAGCTTGTCGATGAACGCGTCCTCGTCCGGCTGGGCCAGCACGGCGGCGAGCGCGCGCCCGAGGCCGGCCAGCGCCGCCGCGTCGGCGCTGCTCAGGGTGGTTGCGGGATACCCGTGGTCGGCGAACATCAGCCACTGCGCAGCGGCGAACTCGTCCGCGCTCAGCGTGCCGTCCCCGACCGAGGCGAGATCGAGCGCGAGCCGCAGCGGGTTCATGTCGTAGTCGTCGTAACTCACTTGACCGCCTACATAGTTCCGTGCTGAAGTAGGCGGCAAAACACACTAAGTCGCCTACAGGAGTGATGCCATCATGGTACAGATCCCGGTCGAGCAGGTGGTCGCGGCCGCTCACGCGCTCCGGCTGGCGGGCCGCTGGTCACTCGCCGAGCAAGTACTTGCGGCGGCCGCGGCGGATGACCCGGCCGAGCTTGCCGCGGTCGCGATGGCCAGGGCCGAGGTCGCGGTGGACAGCGACTTCTGGCGCTGGACCACGTCCGCTGAGGCTGCGATGCAGCGAGCCGCCAAGGCCCTTGCCGACGCGGGGCAGGAGCCGACGATAGCCCTGCTCTCCTTCGACCTGGAGCTTCTCCGGCTGCGCCAGGACTACTTCACCGAGTTGCTCGGCCCGGATGGTCCGCGCTTTGGCCCGGAAGGCCGTGACCTGGCCGCCGTCGACGATCTGGCGCTGCGCGCGCACCGGCTGCGGGATACGGCGCCTGACCGTGGCCGCGGCGGTTCGGCCGCCTTCTGCGGCGGGCTTGTCGCCGATAACTTGCGCGGAGATCCGGAGGCCGCACGGCCGCTGTTCGGTGCGGCGCTGGCGGCCGGCGAGCAGGCCGACGACGACCTGCTCGCCGCCGAAGCGCTCCGCCACCTCTGTGCCATGAACCACGATGCAGGCGACCGCGACCTGGCCCGAAGGCAGGCAGAACGCTCCGTCGAGCTCCGCCAGCGGGCCGGATGCGTGCCGCTCACCCTGGCGCAGCAACTGCTGGTCGCCGAGATGACGGCCCAGGAGGGCCTGGGCGAGCCCAGCCCGGTTGCTGCCGGAATCCGCGGCTGGGCCGCCGCGCTAGGCCTCGGCATCCTGGAGTCGCAGGCCGCCGCGTTGTGCGGCGCTCCGGGGGCGAGCTGAGCTGGACGGCCTAGCGCGTCAGGCGTTCCCCGGGCTTAGCTGAGCTGGGTGACGGGGGTGCTGAGGGTGCCGACGAGGGTGGGAGTGGAGCTGATGGGCTGGCTGCCGGCTTGCCCGGGGTAATACCAGAGCTTGCCGGAGCTGTCTTCGGCGTACAGGCCGGGGTAACTGGAGTTGTCGAGCGGCCCTGGAGACGCCATCGCTGGGTAGGCGGAGGAGGTGAACGAGACGCCCGGTGGGGTGATGATGGTGCCGCTGGTGGCGGTCGGCGGACTGCCGGGGTCGGCGGGGTTGAGGGTGGGCAGCCCGTTGGCGTCGATGCTGATGGGGTAGCTGTAGATAGCGCCGGTGAGGTTGTCGCGAGCCCAGATCGTGACCGCGCCATTCACCTGGCCGGGCGCGATGAGGGTCATGTCAGACCAGCCGGTGGAACCTCCCGAGGAGCCGAGCAGAATCGGCTGTCCTTCGAGGAGGTAGGAATCCTGGTATAGCCAGAGCTGGTTCTTCTCTACGGTGAGAAGGCCGGGCGGGCCGCGGTGTGCTGGCGCCGTGGAGTAGGCGTCGCCAGGGGCGAGGATCTGCGTCACTTTGGACCAGTCGGTGGAGTCATAGCTCTTGCATGCCCCGGGATCATCGGCATCGGAGCAGGGCGGCTTGGAGATGAAGTAGACGTTGCTGGGGCTGCCGAACTGAGGTGTCGCCCCAGGGTCGTTTGGGTTATTGAAATAGGCGTAGAGGTTGGGTCCTTTATGGGCGAACAGGTCATCAACAGCGTTCTGGCTGAACGAGCCGCGGTGGGTAATCTGGTAGCTGTTCCAGTTGGTGCCATTGTCCGGACTTCCGCCTGGCACGCTGGCGTTGACTGGCGCTAGGGCGGGGTCGGCGTTGCCGGGGTAGAGCACCAGGTTGCCGGCGCTGGTGGTGCCCAGCAGGTCGGGGATGTGGTCGCCGTTGACATCACCGGGGTGCACCTTGACAGTGCGCTTCCACGGGACGTAGAAGTCGTACTGGTAGGCCTGGGAGACGTTGCCCGCGCTGTCGACGGCGTTTACGTACAGGATGTTCGTGCCCCAGTCGCCGACGGTGAGGTTGCTGAGAGTGGCGGTCGCGACCCCGTCGCTGGTGGCGGCTGGCACGTTGCTGGCCCCGCTGGCCGGGATGGGGGTGTTAAGCGAGTATTCGAAGTAGGCGACTCCGCTGGACAGGCATGGCGACGGGCTGCACCCGGTGGGCACCGGGTCGCTGGAGGTGAAGGTGAAGGAGCCGGAGTCACCGGCGTATTTGGTGGTGCCGGGGCTGCTGCCCGATGGCGGGAAGTCGGCGCTGGTGACGGCGGGCACGGCCGGGGCGGTCAAGTCCACGTTGAAATGGCAGTAGGCCGATTCGGCGGAGGTGTACCCCCCGTCGCTGCCTTCCGGGACGCCTTTGACGTAGGCCGCGACGTCCCAGCCGTACTGGTGGCCGTCCTTTAGCGTGATGCCGATCGAGGTGTTGACCTGCCCGCTGGTGTCATACCAGTTGCTGGCGGGGGTGGCGATGGTGATTCCGTTGTCTTTGTTGTCCCAGACGGAAAATAGGGCGCGCACCTCCTCGTTGGTGATGTTGGCGCTGATGCCGGCGTTCAGGGTCAGGTCCGGGTCCCTGTTGCCGATCCAGCCCCAGTCGCCGGACTGGTTGCACCCGGGGTCGGCTGGGCCGCCGGGGGTGTCGTGGGCGTCCGGAGTGGTGTGGGTGCCGGTGGGGACGTTGGGGGTGAGGTCGAAGACGGTATCTACCTCGGGGTTGTCGCCGACACGCATGAACCCGTAGTTGCTGGAAACCTTGGTCTCGTCCCCATACAGGCCCAAGTCCCAGGTGTGCCAGCTCCCCGCGGCGGCCTGCTTCATGATCGAGGTGACGTTGAAGTTGGCTTGCTGGTCACTGCACGATGAGCCCGGGTTGGAGGCGGGCTTGACCTTGTCGGTGGTCACCGGGTCCCCGCTAGAGATGATCTTGGGCGGATTGTCCCAGCTGGTGGCCGGACCGGCCCCGCTGGCCCAGTACAGCGTCAGCGGCCAGGTGTCTCTGCAGTTGAAATCGGCGCTGTAGTTCTCCCAGGTTTTCAGGGTCGCCGACTGTACGTGCATGGACGGGTCGAGGTTAGACACGTTGATCGCGTAGTACGACCGGTAAAGGCCGTAACACGGATTGTGAGCCTGGTATCCGACGCCATTGCCATAGGTGAACGAGGTATCCCAGTTCTTGTAGGTCTGGCAGCCGTCGCCCCCCTGGGTTTCCACGAATCCTTCCTGGGTGCTCTTCGTGGAATTGGAGGAAGAGGTGAAGGTGTCAGGGGTGACCGATGCGCCCAGATACACCGGGTAGGCGGTGTGGGGTCTGATCAGCGCCGGGTCCGGGGTGAGGATCAGCGTCCCGTCGCCAGCCGCGAGGCCGACCCGGGCGGAATGCGCGCGGCGGCCCGGTCCCGATTCCGAGGAGCCCGCCGCTGGAGAGGCGTTCGCCGCGGATCGGGCTGGGGAGGTGGAGTCCCACATGACCGGTGCGGGGCCACTGAACTCCGGCTGGCCGCCGGAGCCGACCCCGGTCAGATTACCGGCGGTATCGGCGGACAGCTTCAGTCTGGTGGTGTGTGTCGGCAGCCGGAGTCGGCGCAGTGTGGGGCTGGCGGCGGCCGCGGCGTCCCGGACGACCAGCACCTCCGACAGCCCGCCGAGCGGAGTGGCCGTCACCCGCAGGTCCACCCCCCGCAGCACCGCATGGTAGGTCGCGGTAGCGCCGGTGATAACCGGTGCTGGCAGCGCCGCCGGGAACCAGACCGACAAGGTACCGCCGGCCGGGCTGGCGAACACCGCGAGCGGACCGCGGCCGCCGCCGGACAGGGTCAGCCCGGACGGGACGGCGGCCGGGCGCCACCGGCCGGCGAGGGTGCGACGCAGGGCGGCATTCACCGCAGTCCATTCGCCGTGCTGCCTAACCCGCACCGGCAGCACGTAGCTGGTGGTGGTGAAGGTGCCGTTGGGGCGGGCGACGGTGACAGAGGTCTGCGTGGTGGCCGAGGTCACGGTCTGCGGGCGGCCCGATGAGCGGGCTGCCGCCATCGCCCGTGCGTCCGGGCTGGCCGCAGGCTGACCGGCACCGGACGCGGCCGCAGGCCGACCGACACTGGCTGCAGGCCGACCGGCGGTGACCGTCGCCGCCTGGGCTGGGGCGGTCATCGCGGCGGCCAGGCCGATCCCGGTCAGCCATGCCGCCTGCGGCCGTAGCCTGCGGACCAGCGTCGTCCTGGGTGATCGGGTCGGTCTCACCGGCAGCCTCTTTCAGCGGGGGACGATCGCCGGACCCGCCTCGGCATCAGCCGGACGCCGCCCGGCAGCAGGGAACTTACCAGATGCCATCTGCACATACCAGAGCAGACTGTAACCCCTCGGAAGCAATCGGTAATGACCGGCGCAGGCCCGCGATGGCGTCTGCCGGCGGCCTTCCTGAGCGCCGCATGCGCTTGCCGCACGGGTCACCCGGCAAGCCCATCGCTGTGGATTTGCCGAAATTCTACCTTTAGGGCGGATTCAAGGTCTTGTCAGAGCGTGGTCGGCCGATTACGTTTCAACCGGCCGCTGTCGCGGCTGGATTGGCTGGCCGCGCGCGTGCCCCCTGCGCGACGCGGGATGGGGGCGGCAATGGGCAGCTGGGTAGATCGTGCGCAGTTTCGCCGGGGCGGGCGGGTCCGCTCGGTCATGGTGCTGGCCGCGGGGCTGGCGCTTGTGCTGCCGGGGGTGATCGCGGCGGTGCCGCCGCCCGCCCACAGCGGGGAGACCTGGTCCCCCTTTGCCTTGCCGACGCCGTATTCGGTACCGGGCCACCCGCTGGCCGCGTCGATGGAGCGGACCGCGCGGACCCGCCCGGTGCGAGAGCCCGGCGGGACGTCGGCCATGGCGTACCGGCCTCCCGCGCACCCATCGTGGCCGGTTGCGGGAACCGCCACGGCGGTGCTGACCGACGCGGCAGCAGCAAGCCGGGGTCGGGCCGGTGCGGCCGGCAACGGGGCGACGCCCGGCCTGAAGCGGGCGGGGCGGCTGCCAGTGTGGGCCGGGCCGCCCGCCGGGAAGGCCGCGGGCACAGCGCCGGGGTCGGTGCGAGTGAGCATCGCCACCCAGACCATCGCTGCAGCGGCCGGCATTCACGGGGTAATCATGAGCGTGGCCCGGGCCGACGGAGTACGCGCGGCGGGGCCGGTGTCGCTGCGGCTGGGCTATTCCTCATTCGCCCGTGATTATGGCGGCGGGTGGGCGTCGCGGCTGCGACTGGTGGAGCTGCCTGCCTGCGCGCTGGTCACCCCGGGGGCGGCGTCCTGCCGCCGGGAGGTGCCGCTGCCGGGCGGCAACGATCCGGCCGGACAGTTCGTGTCGGCGACGGTGAGCCTGCCGCCCGCCCCATCGCGGGACGCGGCGGCCGGCGGCCCGGGGGGTGGCGCGGTAGTGATCGCAGCGACGTCGGTCCCGGCCGGGTCGATAGGCAACTACGCGGCGACATCCCTGAAGCCGTCCGGTACCTGGGCCGTCCAGCAGGGTGATTTCAGCTACTCCTACCCGGTGACGGTGCCGCCAGCGCTAGGCGGGCAGGCGCCGGATATAAAGCTGTCGTACGATTCGCAGTCCATCGATTCGGAGACCTCCGGCCAGAACACGCAGGCGTCGTGGATCGGGGACGGGTGGGACTACCAGCCGGGATTCATCGAGCGGTCGTACAAGCCGTGCTCCCAGGACGGCATCAGCCACTCCGGCGATGAGTGCTGGGGCGGCTGGAATGCCACCTTGTCGATGGGCGGGACATCGACCGTACTGGTCCGCGACGACTCCGCCAAGGCATGGCATCTGCAAGGCGATGACGGCTCTAAGGCGCAGCTGCTGACCGGTGCCTCCAACGGCGTGTGGGACGGGGAGTACTGGCTGATCACTGGTACCGACGGCACCAAGTACTACTTCGGGCAGGATCACCTGCCCGGCGGCAGCGGCTCGGATCCGGCCACCGACTCGGCGTGGGGCGTACCGGTCTATAACCCCGGCTCCGGGGATCCCTGTTACAGCTCGCACTCCGGGCAGGGCTCGTGGTGCCAGATGGGCTGGCGGTGGAACCTGGACTACGTGGTCGACCCGCACGGGAACCTGACTGTCTACCACTACGTCACCGAGACCAACGACTACTCCCGCGGCGGCGGTCAGAACGACGGCAGCGGTACTCTCACCTCCTATGTGCGGGCCGGCTACCCGGTCTCCGTTTCCTACGGGTACCGGCTGCCGGATGCGATCCACGGCGCCAAGCCGGCCGCGCAGGTGCTGTTCGGCACCGCGCAGCGCTGCGTGAAGTCGGCCTCGATCTGCTCGTCGTATGCGCACCTGAAATCCTCCACCGCCTCCGACTGGCCCGATACGCCTTACGACCAGCACTGCGGGTCGTCCGGGTCGTGCACGAACTACTCGTCGACGTTCTGGTCCACAGTGCGGCTGACCTCGATCACCACCCGGGTGCTGGAAGGCACGTCCTACCAGAAGGCGGACAGCTACGCGCTGACCCAGTCATTCCCGGTAGGCGCCGGGTCGGACCCGGTGATGTTCCTGGGTTCGATCACCCACACCGGCGAGGACGGCACCGCTGTCCGGCTCCCGGCGGTCACTTTCAGCCCGTCTGACTTCAACAACCGGGTGGACGGGCTGGTGCCGGCCGCGTCGCCGCTGTACCGGCCGCGGCTGGGGGGGATTACCACCGAGACAGGCGAGCAGATCGCCATCACCTACGCCAGCCCGGCCTGCTCCCGGGTCCGCCACACCACGCCCGCATCGGCGGCGAGCAACGATATGCCGTGCTTCCCGGTGTGGTGGACCCCGCCCGGACAGTCGCCGATCCTGGACTGGTTCAACAAGTACCTGATCACCCAGGTCAACGTGTCCGACCAGACCAGCGCCGGGTCGCTACCCCAGGTCACCAACTACCAGTACGAAGGCGGGGCTGCCTGGCACCAGGACGACTCGCCGATGATCAGCAACACCTACCGGACCTGGGATCAGTACCGCGGCTACGCCAAGGTGATCACGCCGATGCCGGCGCGACCTGCAGCGGCCAAAGCTTCACCCCCGCCACCAACGTCCTCCTCGCCAGCGGGATTGGAGGCATGCGTCGAGGATGCTGCCGGAGGCGTGCAGGGCCGACGGGACGGCATGCGCATGCGTCGGGCGCAGGCGGAACAAAGGGTCGGAAAACCGCAGCTGAAACCCCGGCTGAACTATTATCGCAACTCGGCCGACCCTGCTGGCGGAGACAAGGAAGCACAGAAAGGCTCTGTAGTCTACCTGCCAGCAAGTGCCATGCGCGCTAGATCAAGATACGTTCGCGGTCTTCTTGAGTTCCGCGCCAATTTTGTCCTCTAGCTCGCCAGCGTTGTACAATGCGGTCCCAGAGTCTGCGAGGTCGATCGGACCCTTATCGAGCTTTATGTCGGCGGCTGCCACGTTGAACTCAGCGAGAAACTTTCTCTAGTAGCCGACCGGGTCGGCGCACTGGGGAATCGGGTCTGACCGCAAAATCGCTGCTTCGGCGTTAGCTTTCTCTATCGACTGGCGGGCTTTCTCCATGTCTACTGTGCCGGAGGACGACGCCTCCTCCACGCCGAGCATGTCGGCCCTGAGTGCACTGAAAGCGGTGGTTACGGTAGCGGACTGGTTCCAGGTCTCGTATCGCTGATGGCAGCTATGTGGAGTCAGGAACGGCTGCGTGACGCCGCCTGCAGAGGGGTGTGAATTGGTGCAGGCAGCAATGGCGACAACGGCAAGGACCAGCCCGCAAATCTTATTTTTCATGACGCCTTCCCCATGGTCATGGGAACAGTACCGCATGTCCGATACTTTGCGGGGAGACGTTGACAGAAGGAGCGTTGCCGCACTTCTCGCATTGATACGTCCGCAAAAATCACTATTTGCGCCGTTGGGCCAGGGCTACAGGCCGGCCAGGTCAATAAGGTCGTCGAGTACGTGGCCGAAGCCGGTTGCCTGGAGGGTCAGGTGGCCTTCGCCGCGGCGCATCCGAGCGCGGGCGCCTGGGATGTGCTTGGCCAGCCATTTGCCGTGTGCTGCGGGCACCATCAGGTCATCGCTGCCCTGCCAGATCGCGACCTTGCCTGCTGAGGCGAGCGGGAATCCCCAGTCAGCGACGAACGCGAGATCGTCGTCACGCCAGCCCCCGATGCCCGCGCTGCATGCCGACCGCAGCGATGCGGCGAGGTAGTCGGCGAACTCGCTGGTGAGGGCGGCCTTGTCCGGCCCGGATAGCAGGCCGCCGAGCTCCGCGGCCAGCTGGCCGCCCTGGACGGTGCGCAGGCCGGCTGCCTGGTTCTCGAGGAGAGCCGTCAGCGCCGCGTCACCGCGCAGCGCGGCACCGAACTCCGTGACGTTCTCTGGTCCCATCCCGGCCAGCCAGTCCAGCCCTTCGGCCCGGTACGGGGCCACGCTCGCCAGCGCAGCGGTGGCAAGGCACCGGCCGCGCAGCATGACCGAGCAGGCTAGGGCGTGCGGACCGCCACCCGACCAGCCCGCCGTGACGAACGCGTCGCAGCCGAGCACGTCAAGCACCGCGGCCACATCGCCGGCAACGTCGGCGACGAGCCGGCCGGGCCGCGGTGTCGAGCCTACGTATCCGGGCCTGGCTGGCATGATCGTCCGCATTCCCCGTACCCGCGCGGCCTCGACCGCCTCGGGCCATGCGACGAGCCCGCCCGGAGTTCCGTTGTGCAGCACGAGCGGCAGCCCGTCGTCGGGTCCGGCCAGGAGCACTTCCACCTTGCGGCCACCCGGCACATCGATCGTGCGCCGCTCGACTGACCCCATCGTTGCTGCTCGCCCGCCTTCTTGGGCGTGCTGGTCCCCTGTCACCATAGGCAGAGGGTAACGGGATCCTGGCGCGTCACCGCTCGCCTTGGCGGGGGTGGCGCACTGGATTTCTGAAGCGAGCGCTCGTGGCGTGCGCGCCGACGGAGGGAGTGGCTGTGACGTGGTTGCTGTACGGCGCTAACGGTTACACCGGCACGCTGGTCGCCCGGCTAGCCGTGGCTCGGGGCGAGCAGCCGGTGCTGGCCGGGCGCTCGGCCGAGAAGATCAAGGCGCTGGCCAATGAGCTCGACCTCCCGCACCGTGCGTTCGGACTGGATGATCCTGATGTCCTGCGGCGCGGGCTGGACGGCGTGACAGCGGTGGCGCACTGCGCGGGGCCATTCTCCGCGACGGCGGGCCCGATGGCCCGGGCGTGCGTCAATGCCGGCCTGCACTATCTCGATATCACCGGCGAGATCGAGGTGTTCGAGGAGCTGCACGGCCTGCACGACCGCGCCAAGGCGGCCGGCAGCGTGCTGCTGCCAGGCGCCGGGTTCGACGTCGTTCCCACAGACTGCGTGGCTGCCATGCTTTCCGAGGCGCTGCCCGGGGCCAGCCGGCTGGACCTGGCGTTCCTGGCCGGCGGGGGGCCGAGCCGGGGAACCGCCAGGACCGGAATTGAGGGAATGGGGAAGGGCGGCAGGGTACGCATCGACGGGGTCATCCAGGCGGTGCCGTTCGGCTCGCGGACGATCCGGGCCGAGTTCCCCAGCGGGCCGCGCACCGTGGCGTCCGTGCCGTGGGGCGATGTCAGCACCGCCTACTACTCCACCGGCATCGGCAACATCACCACCTACACGGCAGTTCCCGCGGGCATCGTGCGGGCGAATCAGGTGCTCGGGCTACACCGTCTGATGCGGCTGAGTCCGGCGCTGCGGCTGACCCTGGCCGTGGTCGGCAGGAGCATCTCCGGCCCGGACGAAGGCCACAGGGAACGCACCCGCAGCGAGGTATGGGGACGAGCCAGTGCGGGAGATCAGGCGGTTCATGCGACGCTGACCACCCCTAACCCCTACGACCTGACCGCCGACTCGGTCGTGCGGGCGATCACGCGGCTTGACTCCGTTGCTCCCGGCACTCACACGCCGTCGACAGCATTCGGCCCGCGCTACGTCACCGAACTGGATGGCATCACCCTCATCGGCCCAGACCAGGGATAGCCCCGGTCGCCGCTCGGGTCAGGATGAGAAGGTCAAGAGGACGCGATCCTCGACAGCCTGATATCCCAGATGCTGGTAGAGGGCATTGCTTGTCGGGTTGGCCAGGTCGGTGAACAGCAGCACCTCTGCGACTCCCTCGTCTAGCGCTGCCTGGGTAACCGCTGCGGTCGCCGCACCGCCGTAGCCACGACGACGCAGCTCGGGAGGTGTGTACACCGGCCCGACCCGGATCATTCCCGCCACCCGGCGGGTCCGGCCCGCCATAGACACGGCGGCGCCGCCGGTTTCCCACAGGGTCAGGCCGCCATACCCGATCCGATCATCAACCTCCTGCTCGCTATCGCGCTCGACCAGGGCCCCGGCTTCTGTCATGAACGCGGTGAACCACGCCGTCAGTTGATCCCGGTCCGCCCTGCCCGCTATCCGTGGATGCCCGGGCGGCGCCGGCCGGGGAGGCACGAGGTCGCCCAGCCGGTACAGGCGGGTGTGCTGGTGAACGGCGGCGACGGCTCCCGTGTACTGCTGCCACTGCGCGGCAAACTGCTCCGCGGCAGTCATGTCCCCGTTCACCCCGGGCAGCGCCCGTCCCGCGTTGACCAGCGTCTTCGCCAGTTCGCGCATGGCCTCAGCCGACCCGCTGCTGAGCAGGAGGGGAAAGGGCGGGGTTTGCAGGAATGAGGCGGCCACCTCACCGCCAGGCGGCTGCCACCAGCCGAACATCGGAGCATCCGAGCCGTATGCCCGCGGCCCGCCCGCCCGCAGCGACTCTACGACGGTGAGCGCAACCGTGTTCTGCGCGGGCCGCGCCCGCAGGAACGGACCGGCCGCGGCGGCAAACTCTTCGACATCTGCACTGATCGACCACGTCATGCCCCATGATCACAGCCGCCGGCCTCGACGCGCACCCGATTTTCACTGAGCCGGGTTTCGCCGAGCCGGTGCATCCGGTTACCGGCGGCGGTCGGTGACCAGGGCGGCGAACCGGTCGAGCCCGGTCTCGATCTCGCCGGGGGTGAGCTGGCTGTAGGCGAGCCGGACCTGACGCAGCCCGCCACCGTCGCCGTAGAAATGGCTCATCGGCGTCCAGAGCACGCCGTACTCGCGCGCCGAGTGCTCCAGCAGGTCGTCCCCGGCATCGAACGGCAGGGAAACCACCACGAAGAATCCGCCGGCCGGGGCATTCCAGCTGACACCGGAGGGAAAACGGCGCGCCAGGCCGTCGAGTACCTGATGCAGGTTCCTCAGGTAGACGGCGGTCTCGCGGCGGTTCGCCTCGGCCAGGCAGCAGTCGTGCTCCAGCAGCTTGCCGCCCACCACCGCCTGGGAGATGGCAGAGGTGTTCACCGTGACCATGCTCTTGATCTTGGACAGGTGATCGGCCAGGAAGCTCACCGTGCCGCCGCTGTCGGCCACCTTCTGGTCAGCCACGACATAGCCGACTCGAGCCCCAGGGAAGCCGGTCTTGGCGAAGGAGCCCAGGTAGACCACCTGGCGCCGGGAGTCCAGCGCCTTGAGGGTCGCGGCGTGCTCTCCGTCGTGGAACAGGCCGTACGGATTGTCTTCCAGCAGCAGGAGCCCCTCGCGCGCCGCTACCTCGAGCAGCTGGTGCCGGACCTCGAGGCTCAGGCTTACCCCGGAAGGATTCGAGAAGTCGGGCATCACATAGCAGGCCCTGGGCCGCAGGCCCGCTTCCCTGGCTCGCCGGGCCTGGGCGGCCAGATCGTCTAGGTCGACCCCGGACGGCCCGCTGCGCACCGGCCAGACCGGCATGTCAGCCAGCCGGGCTGCCCCGGTGAGCCCGACGTAGGTCGGCGAGACCGCGAGCAGCACGTCCCGCTCGTCCGCGCGGAGTGCGCGCAGGGTGATGAACATCGCCTCCTGGAACCCCACGGTGACGACGATCGACTCAGCCGGGATGCTGATTCCCTCGTCCGCTTCCAGGTGGCGGGCAACCAGCTCGTGCACGATTCCCTTGGTCCGGCCATACTGAAAAAGGGTCTGGCTCAGTCGCGCCTCGCTATACCCGAGATCATTTCTCAGATATTCGCAGAAGTAGTCCAGGTATTGGTGAATTAATTTAACATCAAAGAACTCTCCGCACGGGCGGCCAGAAGCGAAAGACACCGCCTCGGGATAGCGGCTGCCGATCTCGTTGAGAAAATTCATGGACGCCAGCGCCGGGTCCTCGAGGCTGGCATGCAATGTCGCCGTGCTCAGATCAGCCTCCGGCAGCCCTGCTTGCCGAGATTCGTTCATACCTGACTCACCCCGGTTTGCTCGGCTGCTTCGGTCGAAAAGGGTACTGGCATCGAAGGCTCTTGGCCGGGAGCCACCACGGTGTGAAGTTCCCTGACGGCGGCCAGATCTGGGCAGCCGGCCAGCGCCATAGCCCCGGTCAGCTCTTCCTTGAGCAGGGTGAGGACGGCGGCCGCTCCGCGGGCTCCGCCATTGGCCAGCCCCCAGAGGGCGGGGCGTCCTAGCAGCACTCCTGACGCGCCCATAGCCATGGCCTTAAGCACATCGGTTCCGCTCCTGATCCCGCTATCCAGCAGAACCTCGCAGCGGCCTGCGACCGCGTCGCACACGGCGGGAAGCGCCGTGATGCTCGCCACCGCACCATCCAGCTGCCGGCCGCCGTGGTTGGACACGATGAGGCCGTCGACCCCCATGTCCGCGGCGCGACGCGCGTCACGCGGATCAAGAATCCCCTTCAGCACCAGGGGAAGATCAGTCTGGTCGCGGATCCACCCGACGTCTTTCCAGCTCAACGAGGGGTCGAATGCCTGAGCCGTGTGGACGGCCGCCGCGGATGAGCCTGCCACCCGGGTATCCCCCAGCGTTGCCGCGCCGTCGCTCAGGTTCGCGGCAGTAACCCCTGGCGGGAACGCGAACCCGTTCCGCAGATCACGAAGCCGACGGCCCATTACCGGAACGTCCACGGTCAGGATGAGTGCACGGCAGCCGGCCTGCTCGCCCCGCCGGATCAGATCCAGCACCTGCGCCCGGTCCCGCAGCCAGTACACCTGTAGCCAGGTGGCTGCGCCGACTGCGGCGATCTCCTCGATCGGGTAGCTGCTCAGCATGCTCGCCGCGAAGGGAATCCCGGCCTGCCTGGCCGCATGGGCAAGACCAAGCTCGCCATCGGAGTGAACCAGTAGCTGGAAGGCCATCGGAGCGACCGCCACCGGCATCGACGCGGCGCATCCGGCAAGCTCGGTGGCCACGGCGCAGGCCGAAACGTCGTTCAGCACCCGGGGCACCAGCTGCACTCGGTCCAGGGCGGCCCGGTTGGCCGCCAGCGTCACCTCGCCGCCGCTGCCGCCTGCCACGAAATCCCGCACATCCCGCGGCAGGGCGCGGGCCCCGATCTGCTCGGCGTCCTGCACGGACAGCAGCTGAGGGCAGCGGTTCGCGTCGGGAATGCCCGGCTCGCAATCTAGCGGCCCGGCAGGCATCATTTGCTAACCCTTCCGTTACAGGTAGCCCGAAGTTTACGCTCACTCCCCTTCATCCCGCTAACGATCTTCGCCGGAGCGCAGCGGCGGGTTTCTTATTGTTGCGAACAGTTACGACCGCGGGCCCATCCAGGGCCATTATGTTGCGCATCGTGAGCACATTGGCACGCACCGAGTCCCAGCCAATCACGGAATACCATCCAGTCCCGCTGGCCTACCCGGAATGTTGCATTCCGCGGCTTTACCTATCCATACGTGGGGTGCTGCGGCCAGCCGGGTGGGGAGTCGACGTCCGCGCCGTCGCGCAGGAACACACTGAGCAGGAAGCCGCCGCGAGGACTAAATAAGGCCCTGCGGGCACAAAACCGAACGCTCAGCGGCAGTAGCAGCCCGGTCGGCCGCCTGCGCCGCGCGGCTACCGGGTGAGCTTGCGTCCGGTGAGGGGTGCCGCCAGGGTAACTGTGATGATGCCAGTCCCGAGCGCTCCTGAGCATGCGGAGCCAGCTGGCAGGCGGTGCGCGTAGATGATGACCGTGACCGTCGAGGGGGTCTGCTCAACTCGCTCCCCGATGGGAGGCAGCCCGCAGCTCCAGGTGACCGCGATCTCGAGCGTTCTTCCCTGGCCAGTGATGTGCAGCAGCCGCCAGGGCACCACGGCCAGGTGCGCCGTCGACCGCAACTCTGGCAGGTGTTCCGGCCGCAGCCCTGGCGCGCGTTTTGCAGGTGCCGCGACCTGTGCCGATCGTGTCGTGATGGCTGCTGCGGCTCTTGCCGCATGCGGGGTGGCCCCGGAGCCACAGCCAGCCGCCAGCGTGACCAGCGCTACCGCTACGGTCAGAACGACCCGGCGCTGCCTGGGCGGCGGCACCCATCTGAGCCGGCTGGTGACCTTGGGGGAGTTCACGCACGCCACCTCGCCACCTGTCGAGAACGCCGAATCTATGCCGGCCGCTTCGGCCAGGGAGCCGCTGAAGCGGATCACCCCCGACCCGCTGTCGCCTTCCCCGCTATCGACCTTATGGCTGGCGCCGCCAGCGGGTGTGGCAGCGCAAGGCGGCGCTGTTCGAGCCCGCCCCGCCGGTAGACCCGGCCACCGCCGTTGACCTCCGCGATGCCGTGGTCCGGGTGCTGGCCCAGCTCCCCCCGCGGCAGCGGGCGGTCCCGGTGCTGCGCTACTTCGAGCAGCTGAGCGAAGCGGAAACGGCGGAAACTCTCGGCTGCTCGGTCGGCACAGTCAAGTCGTCCACCGCCCGCGGGCTGGCCCGGCTGCGTGAGATCACCGCCTCCGGGGACAGCACAGAAGCGACCACTGCAAAGGAGTCATCATGAATTCAGACACCGAGGAATTGACCCGTGAGGGCATGCGGCAGTTCACGGCCACGATGCGGGTCTCGCCGGACCTCGCCGCCAGGACATGCCAGCGGCACCGGCAGCGGACCCGACGCAAGCTCACCGCCCTGGCCGCAGGCACCGCCACGGTGGCCGCAGGCGCGGCAGTCACGGCGACCGCCCTGATTCCGGCCAGGCACCCGGCCAGCCACCAGCCCGGCGCCCAGCTGGCCGCCAGGACGGTCGTCAAGCAGGCTGACGGCAATATCTACGTCACCATCCGCCAGTTCCGCGATCCGGCCGGACTGCAAACCAGGCTGCGCGCCGATGGCGTCCCGGCCAGCGTCGCTTTCACCGGCCAGCGGAATCCGGCCTGCCAGCCGTACCCCTACCGGCCGGGCCTCCTGGGAAAGGTCGTCTCTGTCCGCCTCGAAGGCCGACACACCCTCACGATCGTTCACCCCTCGGACCTGCCAAACGGCGCCGGGCTCCAGTTCCTCAGCAGCGTCCGCCACCAGGGCACCGTCGCAGATATCAACTTGGACCTGGTGCAGGCCAGCCCGCAGTGCACCGGAAGCTAAGCCCTTCCCGGCCGATCACCCGACGACACTAACCATCCATCCAAAGGGGACCGCGCATCGACCCGCGTGGCCCCCTTCCCGACCGGCTTACCTGGGACCAACCAGCCACTGACCGGTAAATCATCTACCTCAGCCAGGGCGCGGCAGCGAACCGTGAGGGCGAGGCCGCGGGCCAGGGGAACGCGGAAGCTGGACGGGACCCGCAGCACGTAGGCCTGGCCCTGTTCTTCCAGGTAATCCCGCAGCCTGGTGCAGCTCCCGTAGACCTCGTCCCGGCAGATGAAGTCGACCGGGACGCCGTCAGCCACCGCGTCACCGACGATCGCCGTGGCCAGCTGCCCTTTGGTGGCGAACTCCAGGTCCAGCGGCAAGCGCCATCAGCAGCGACCGCACCCGATCGCAGACCTGTTCGGCGGGGATCCACTGCCGTCCCACCGGCTCTTGGGCCGCGTCCTCGTACAGTGGGGTACGTGGGAGACTCTGACATCGACCCAACCCCGGCAAACGGCAACGCCAACACTCAGGGCAGTGGCGGGCAACAAGACCGCCAGGAATGGGTTCGCGCCAACTTCACCCAGATCTTCGGCACCTCAGCCGAGGACTTGCAGGCGCAGGGGATCAATCCTCGCCAGTACGCGAGGGAACACCGCGACAAGATCCGCCAGTTCGCCCAGATGCAGCGAAGCCAGGGCGTCGCTGTTCCCAGTGGTCGAGCCTCCGGCAGCCGTCGACCGGGCAACAGCGGACCCAATGCCGGGGGACCTAATAACCGAGTATATGGATATGGCGGGGGGCGACGCTTCGGCATGGGAATGCGGGGTGGCTCCGCGTGGATAGGGGTCCTGATTGCCCTGTTCGCCCTGCGCTTCTTGCTGGTCGACTCGTTCGCTGGCACGCACGCCGCCATCTTCTGGGTACTCGGGATCGGCGGGATCATGCTGGTGGCCCGAGTATTCCTCTTCTCCTGGCTCCGCAAGAGACGTTTCAACCGCCGGCAGTCGGGCGGACAGCAAAACGATGACTAGCTAGCGACCAAGACATCCAGCTAGTGGTGGCCAGCTAGCTTGTCGGCCTGGCCAAGCGAACGCGACGCCTACAGTTCGATTACGGCTGGTGACACGCTCGTTAACGGCACATACTTCCACCTGCCCGCCAGCAGCGGCACCCCGCGAGTATCCCTGGCGGGCATCCCGCTCCCTGACGCGCCACCGCCGCTCACCTAAACCACTGACCGGCTAATCATCTACCTCAGCCAGGGCGCGGCAGCGAACCCCGGGCCGCGCGTGCCGGTCAGGGTTTGCGGGTGCGGTGCGGGGTTAGACACCCGTATCCCATTTTCGGGTGGTGTTCTGTGCAACCAGCCACTGCTCCGGTAGGTATTCATGGTGACAGGCCAGATAACCGGGCGGCCAGCTTCCCCGGGAAAGGCGGAGATGCAGTGGAGCGTGAGGAATTCGCCGACTTCTACGCCGCTAGCTTCCAGCGGCTGGTAGGGCAACTCCATGCGATGATCGGCGACCAGTCCGAGGCTCAGGACGCCGTACAGGAGGCGTTCGTGCGGGCCTGGGCGCGCCGCGGCAAGATCGACCGAAACGGGGCGCCCGAGGCCTGGGTCCGCGTCACGGCCTGGCGCATCGCGGCCTCGCGGTGGCGCCGTGCCCGTGACGGCATCCGGCTCGGGTTGCTGACCGCCCGGCCAGAGTCCACCGCCGGGCCCACCCCGGACCGGGTCGCATTCAGCGACGCCCTGCGCAAGGTACCCGCCGAACAGCGCCGTGCGCTGGTCCTGTACCACCTATGCGACCTGACGGTCGAACAGATCGCCGCCGAGACCGGAGTGCGGGCCGGAACGGTCAAGTCGCGGCTGGCCCGCGGCCGGATCGCCCTGGTGCCCTACCTGCGAGAAACGGCCGCCCCGGTAACCGAGTAACTAACCAGGAGGTAATCCCAGTGTCTGAGCTAACCAGCGAACTACAGCGGATGGCCGATGATGCCGCCCGCCAGGCCCGGCCGCCCGCCGCGGCCGACATCATCCGGCAGGGCGACCGCCGCCGGTCCCTGACGCGCCGGTCTCTGGGCGGCTTGTCGGTGGCGGGTATCGCCGGGGCGAGCGTCGCACTGAGCCTCGGCCTGACCGGCTCCCCGTCGGCGCACGGCACGGGCACGATCCGGACCGCGGCATTCACGCTGGTCAGCAACGCCAACGGCACGGCCACGCTGACCATCAACCCGAAAGTGCTAACCGAGCCCGGCATCCTGCAGCGCGACCTCGCGAAAGACGGCATCCCCGCCACGGTCAGGGTAGGCAGCTACTGCACATCGAATCCGGCCCCGGCCGGATTCACCAAGGTCGTGTCGTTCCAGGGGAGCCACGCTGTGACGATCAATCCCGCGGCAATGCCAGCGGGAACGGAACTGAGCTTCGGTAACGTCCAGCTCACGAACGGCAGGCAGATCTTCTTCACGCTCATCGACGCAGGCTCCTACACCTGCACCACCGCTCCCACCACTCCGACGGGCGACGGCGCGCAGCTCGGCCCATCGTGATGGCAGGCCCCAGCTCATAGCGATCTCACTCCGGCCGGACTGGCACTAACCAATGCCGGTCCGGCCGGCGTCAGGCTCCCTGCCATACTCAGGCTGCGGACAGCGCAAGCACCCGCTGCCGGACCGCGGCCGACGGGCAATGCCCGGCAGGGATATTAAGCCAGTTACCTGGATTTTCCAGGCAATTGGCCTACTAGGCCCAGTGGTGGCCAGCTAGCTGGCCGAGCCAACGCGACGCCTACAGTCCGATTACGGCTGGTGACACGCTCGTATACGTCACGTCGCCCGTGAGTTCAGGGACTCAGAGGCGGCCGCTGCGGTCTCGACGCCGTCGGTTCGCTGCGGCAAGCTTTGTTCAGCCCGTACGGCTCGGCGGCAGCCATATCCAGCCCGGCGAGTAAAGAAGGGGCGCCGGAGCGAGAGGACCCCCATGGCCGGGCTTGAGACGACCGAAGACCCCCAGCGCACCGGTGCGGAAGCTTTGATCGCTGCGCTCGGAACGCAGGCGGGCTACGACGATCCCTATCCGATCTACGCACGGCTGCGTGAGATCGCACCGGTATTACTGACCGCCTCCGGAGTCGCGTACCTGACCAGGTATGACGATTGCCTGGCGGTGATCCGCGACACAAAGCTGACGGGCCAGAACCCGGAATGGATGGATACTGCCAGCCCCGGCTGGCGCGATCACCCCGGGTTGCGGGTCACTCATGAGTCGTTCGTGTTCCGCGATCCGCCCGATCACACCCGGCTGCGGCGTCCGGTCAGCGGAGCGTTTACGCATCGGCAGGCGGAAGCCCTCGGCGACTACATCGGGGGCCGCATCGACAGCGTTCTTGACGCGATCGCCGATGCGGGCGCCGACGGAAGCGCGGTCGACCTGCATGAACTGCTCGCCACCTCGCTGCCTATCTCGGTGATCGGGAAGGTGATCGGCGTCTCGGCGACTGACCAGGAGCTGTTGCGCGAGCCGCTGCAAGGGCTGCGGCTCGCCGTTGACGGATCCAGGGTCGCTTCCCAGCTGGCCACGATCGACGAGAGCGCGGTCGCCCTGCTCGGGTATTTCGCCGGGCTTGTTGCCGACCGCCGTGCACACCCTCGGGATGATCTTGCCTCGGCGCTGGCCACGATGGACAGTCCGGGTAGCGCCGAGCTGGACGACGGCACGCCGGTAATGACCGAGGACGAGCTGCTACAGACGCTCACCCTGATCTTCAGCGCGGCCATCGAGAGCACGGTCGACCTGCTCCTCAACGGCACGGCCGCGCTGCTCGCCCGTCCTGACCAGGCGGCCCTGCTGCGGGGGGATCGTGGTCTCGCCGAAGGGGCAGTCGAGGAAGCGCTGCGCTACGACGCTCCCGTGCAGGCCATCGGCCGGATCCCGGCCAGCGATTTGCGCATCGGCGAGCAGGCCATCCCGGCAGGGACCTTCGTGGTAGCCATGCTCGGAGCGGCCAACCGGGATCCGGCGCGCTTCACCACGCCGGACACCTTCGACATCACCAGGACCGGCTCGGCGCCGCTCTCGTTCAGCGGCGGGGTCCACCACTGCCTGGGAGCGCCGCTGGCCCGGGTCCAGGCGGCCAGGTTCTTCCCCGCGCTGCTGACCCGCTTCCCCCGGCTGCGGGCGGCCGGCCCGCTCGTCCGTCGCGGATCCGTACTCCGCGGTTTCTCGCACTTCCCCATCGCGATCCGCTGACGGCTGCGGATACAGCGCTACGGTCAGCCGAACACTTCGCGGAGGCGGCCTGCCGCATACGCCACCGCGAGCGTGGCCGCGTCCAGCAGGCCGGTCATCGTGAAGAAGCCGTGCACCATCCCGTCGTAGCGGGTCACCTCGACCGGCACTCCGGCCTCCGACAGCCGGTCACCGTACCGCTCCCCCTCATCCCGCAGCGGATCGAATTCGGCGGAGATGATGGTGGCCGGCGGCAGCCCGGTCAGGTCCTTCGCCCGCAGCGGCGAGGCGAGCGGGTTCGCGCCGTCGGAGTCCGATGCGAGGTAGAGCCCCCAGTACCACCGGACGGCGTTCGGGTTGAAGAAATGCTCGTCCTTCATCTCGCGCATGGACGGGGTGTCCGACTGGTAATCCGTGTTCGGGTACACGAGCAGCTGATGAACGATGGCCGGGCCGCCACGTTCCCGCGCGAGCAAAGTGACCGCCGCAGCAAGGTTGCCGCCTGAGCTGTCCCCGCCGACAGCGAGCCGCGAGGGATCGGCCCCCAGCTCGCCGGCATGCGCGGTCACCCAGGCCGCGCCGGCGTAGCAGTCCTCGACGGCCGCGGGGAACGTATTCTCTGGCGCCAGCCGGTACCCGACCGACACGGTGATGCACCCCGCGCCGTTGGTCAGCCGGCGGCAGACATCATCGGCGGTGTCCAGGGTGCCCAGGCTCCACCCGCCGCCGAAGAAATACATCAGCACCGGCAGGGGGCCGTCGCCCTCGGGCCGGTATACCCGCACCGTCAGCTCCCCCGCTGGCCCGGGAATCCGCCGGTCGGTGACTTCGGCCACGGGCACGCGCTTGCCCGCGCCGCCCACCGTCGCCTTGAGGTCCGCTTCCCGTGCTTCCTCGATGGTGAGGGTGTAGAGATTAGGCACCTGGTTGCGCTCGAGCTGGTCGCGGATCGCTTGGACCTGGGGGTCGAACGGCATTCTCTCCTCCTCCTGGCTGGGTCGATCTTGCCTGGCTCGGCGCCGAAGGGCCGACGATGCCGGTTAGTTCAGACGGGTACTGCCTCGATGGCGCTCTCGGTGCTGCGGCCGCCCGGCGGAAACGGCCGCACCGCCCGGATGGCGAACCCCGCGCGGGCAAGCAGATCGCGGTATTCCGCCTCGGTGCGGTCGCAGCCGGACAGCATGAGCAGGATCAGCAGATCCATGACCTGTCCGCTCGGTGGAACATCGCTGTCCGGACCGGCAGCCTGCGCCACGAAGTCCTCGATGACGATAAGCCGCCCGTCAGCCGCCATCGCGCCGCGTATCCGGCGCAGCAGCCGCAGTGCATCCTCGTCCGGCCAGTTGTGCAGCACCCGGCAGAGCACGTAGGCGTCGGCGCCCGCGGGCATGGTGTCGAAGAAGCTTCCCTCGGCGAATTCGACCCGGTCGGCGAACCCGGCCTTGGCCACGCGTTCCCGCGCCTGCACCAGGGCAGGCCGCAGATCGAGCAGAATCCCGCGGGTCTGCGGGTGGGTGCGCAGCACCCGGCAGAGCAACCCGCCGTTGCCGCCGCCGACATCCACAACGGTGCGCAGCCCATCGAGGTCGAGGCTGGCCAGCACGGCCGGCAGGCCGGCTCCGCCCATCGCCGTCGAGAAGGTCTCCGCCGCGTCCGGGTTGTCGGCCAGGTAGTCATAGAACGGCGTGCCGTAGACCTTGTCGAAAGCCGGCTTGCCGGTACGCAGCGTGTAGCCGATCTCGGCGAAGGAGCGGAACACCTCCTCGCCGAAGATGACGGCGGCATCGCGGCTCGATCGTGGCACGCCGGTGCGCAGCGGCTGCGTTACCGGGGTGAGCCCGAATCTGCCCGCCGCGGGCTCGGTCACCAGTCCCGCGGCGGTAAGCGCACGCAGAATCCGGTACAGAGCGCGCGGATCGGTCCCCGACGCGGCTGCGAGCTCGGCAACCGGGCGCGGCCCCTCCGCCATCAGGTCGGGGATGCCGAACTTGGCCAGGGCGTAGCAGGACTGGGCGACCCACGGGCTGGACAGGATGCTGAAGAGCCTGAGCCGGTCGGCCGCGCCCGGGCCTGGCGCGGCAGCGCCGGCCTCATCGCGACCGGTCATCAGCAGGGCCGGGTGCTCGTGCTGGCGGCCCGGGCGGGGTCGGCCGCAAGATGCGCGCCGAGCAGCCTGATCGTCTCCGCGGCCGCGATCGCGTGACCGCGCATGGTGCCATGCCGCGGATCGCTGCTGTACATGTCGGCGTCGCGGGAGGCCGGGTGCCAGGTCAGCTCGACGTGCATGACAACCAGATCCTCGGCAACCCTCCTGGTGCGCCCGGCCAGGTCATGCAGCCGCTCGCGCAGCCGCCCCCTGATTCCGGCGGGAACGCCCGCTGCGTACGATCCGTCGAACAGGCCCACGGTCACCACGTCGCAGCCCCGCCCGGCGAAGGCGGACACGATAGCCCGCAGCGCGGCCTCGACGGCATCCGGATCGTAGGAGAACCTGAGCAGGTCGGCACCGCCGCAAGAAACGAGCGCCAGATCCGGCGAGAAGGCGAGCGCCTCAGGGAGCTGGGCCGCCGCGACGTCGGCGGCTGTTGCCATGCTCTTGCCCAGGTTGAGGTAGGCCAGGCCGGGCTGCTGCCGCGTCAGCTCGGCGGCGATCCGGTCGCACCAGGGTTCATCCGGATAGCCGGGATAAGGGTCGCCGAGACCCTCGGCGATGCTGTCGCCGACCACGGCGAACCGCCGCCACGGGTGCCCGGCGAGCAAGCGCGCCGCTTCTGTGTCCCGCAGGCAATGCGGGTCGGCCGCTTCCGCCGCGTATAGGCTCCGATCCGCCACTCTGGCACACTACGACTGATGCAAATCCGATTCAACCGGCCGAAACCTGGCAGCATGCCAGCCTCATTCGGCCGTGCTCTGGTGCCCGGGCGGCAAGGACGAACCCCTTGAACCTCACCTTCGTGGTCAGCTCCGGACGGGCCGGATCGACATTGCTGTCGCGGATCTTGCACGAGCACCCGGAGGTGCTCAGCGTCAGCGAGTTCTTCGCCGACCTACAGGGCATCCTGCGGCGCTCGCCGTACCCGGCGTGGGACATGAACGGCGAGGAACTCTGGCGGATCCTGTCGGCACCCGATCCGCTGGCGGACGCGCTGATCCGCGACGGGCTGGGGACACCGGAGATGCTCTACCCCTATGGCAGCGGCCGATTCGGCGCGGATACCGGCATCCCGATGATCTGCCACAGCACGCTGTCGTTGCTGTCCGATAATCCGGATGCCCTGTTCGACCAGCTGGCCGGCGAGGTACCCAGCTGGCCAACCCGCACCGCCGCGGACCAGTACCGCGCGCTTTTCGGGTACCTGGCCAGGCTGCTGCGGCGCCGCGTCGTCGTCGAGCGGTCCGGCGGATCGGTGATCCTGGTCGAGCTGCTGCGCAGGCAGTTCCCCGAGGCCCGCCTGGTACACATGTACCGCGACGGCCCCGACTGCGCGCTGTCGATGAGCAGGTTCCCGATGTACCGGCTCGGCGCCGTGACCATGCAGGCCGCACTCGCCGCCGGGCTGCCCGCCGATTCTGCGTGGCAGGACATCCAGGCAGCTCTCCCGCAGCGGTTCGCCGGGTTGCTGTCGCCGCCGTACGACATGACCAGGCTCGCGGACTACGAGTTCCCCCTCGCTTTCTTCGGCGACTGGTGGTCGGACATGACGCGGGTCGGCGTGACCGCTCTCAGCGACCTGCCAGACGATGCGTGGACCACCCTCGCGTATGAGGATCTGATGCGTGATCCGGCGGCGGAACTGACCCGGCTCGCCGGGTTCATCGGGGTGGCGGCCACGCCCGAATGGCTGACCACGGGCCGCCGCATGATCGACCCAGGCCGGCCTGGGAGCGCGGCAGGGCTCGATAAGGAGATGCTGGCCGCGCTGCGGGCGGCGTGCGAGCCGGGCACGGCCGCGATCGCCGAGCAGGCGCGCAGGAGGGTGGTACAGCCGACGGGATAGCTGCCCCGCCGCGCCAAGCGCGCGGCAGGTCGGTGGTACAGCCCGTAGGTTAGCTGCCCCGTCTCACCAGGAGACGGGAAGACTTAGCAGTGTCCGAACGAGCGTGTCCTGGGCATACCGCATATCGCCGACGCTGGTGCCGGCGGCGAGACGTAGCCCGGGAAGACGCGAGGTCACCGCGCCGAGCGCGATCTTGAGTTCCAGCCTGGCCAGCGGGGCACCCACGCAGAAATGCGCGCCCGCGCCAAAGGTGAGATGCGGATTCTGGGCGCGCTGGACATCGAATCGCTCCGGGTCTGCGAAGTGCTCGTCACTCCTGTTCGCGGCCGGCAGGGAGACCTGGACGGCGGTTCCGCGGGGAATCGTGCCCGAGGTGAGCTCGACATCCTCGGTGGTGACCCGCAGGAACGCGCCCTCGCTGGGCACCTCGAACCTGAGTATCTCCTCCACGGCGCCGTCGAGCAGGCCAGGATCGGCGTGCAGGGCGTCATAAGCCTGCCGGTTGCGCAGCAGGGTGAAGATCCCGCGGGCGAGTATGGCGGAGGTATTCTCCTGCCCCCCGATCAGCAGGGCCGGGACCATCTGGAGGAGCTCGGCCTCGCTGAGCGCGCCGTCCACATCACACGCCTTGATCAGCGCGTCAACCAGGCCGTCCCCAGGATCGTCGCGCCGCGTCGCCACCAGGTGCCCGATGTAGGACAGAAACTCCATGCCGGCCTCACCGCGCTCGCGCGCCGAGACGGCAGACGTGGAGAAGAACACGCCGGTCCAGCTGATCAGTTTCTCCTGGTCGCCCGGCGGGACGCCGATGAGATCGCACATCACCCTGATGGGCAGCAGCCTGGCGTAGTCGGCGACGAGGTCGGCAGGCGGCCCGGCGGAGACGATCTCGTCCAGCAGCCCGCCCGCCACACCCTCGACGACCGGCCGCCAGGACTTCGCGTTGCCCGGCCTGAAAGCCCACTGAATGGTTCGTCGCAGCCGGGTGTGCTCGGGCGGATCGAGGTTGACGATCGCGTCTGGATTCAGCGACATGTCGTCCCCGGCAACCAGCCTGGGGGCGCCGTCGTAGCGGAAATTGCGGCTAAATCGCCGGTCCCTGAGGACCATTTCCACCTCGTCGTAATCCATTACCAGGTGTGCCAGGTCACCGCTCGGCAGCCTGATCTGCCTGACCGGGCAATCCTGCCGCTCCGCATACAGACGCGATGGTGTCCCGAAGTCCTCGGGCAGCAAGCGGAACGGGAAGCCCTCGGGTTCCCGGACGGCCATTGCAACCACCTCCCGGAGCGCCGGGGACCAGCAGGCCTGCGCCCCTGAACATCATGGGGCACGACGGGGCGAAACGGTATTCCGCGGCTTCAGTCATCTGCCGGTTACGGCGAGATGAACACCGCCGGGAGACCCGATCGACCGTTGCGATCATGGTTCTGGTAACGGCGCGAGAAGATTCTCTGACAGCTTGACCATATAGCTGGGGATATGCGACTCTCTCGGCAAACGCCCGCTTATTCCTGAAAAGTCGGTCTTGGCCTGTGATGTTCCATGACTGATCGCCCCTCCCGCCCATCGGCCGAGTCGACGCTCACAGCGAGTGGCGATTGGATCGACCAATTTCTCCTGACCGGAGACGATTACCAGGCCTGCCTGTGGATGGGCGGGCCCATTGACCGGCAAGACCTGCGCCGGCTGGTTGATCAGCAGCAACGCGAACTGGCTGCGGCCGGCCTGACGGCCGGCGGCACCGTGTCGCTGCGGCTGCCGCCTTCGCTGGCCTACGTGGCCAGCCTGCTGGCCGGATGGCGGCTTGGCGCGCAGGTGAGCCTGCTCGATCACCGGCTGGCGCCGGGCGAGGTCGAGCGGGCGCTCCAGGTGCTGGCGCCCCAGGTCGTGGTTGCCGCCGAGAAGGTTTCCGGGCCGGTCATGGCCGGATATGCGCAGGTCGAGGCCGTAGCCCTGACACGCGGCGGGGGGCGGCCCGCCGCCACCGAGCATGCCCTCATCCAGCTCAGCTCGGGATCGACCGGGCCGTCCAAGGTGATCGCGCGCACCGCGGCGGACCTGACGGCGGAGCTCGGCCGCTACCGCCAGCTCGCCGACTACCCGCAGCAGGGCGGCCGCATCGTGCTGCTCGCGTCGATCGTGCACGTGCTCGGCCTGGTCGGCGGCCTGCTGCACAGCCTGCACGCGGGCCTGGAGCTGGTCTATCCCGACCGGCTCACCGCCGACGGCATCAAGGCCGCGGTGGCCGCCGGGGACCGGCCCACCATGGTGCTCGGGGTGCCTTTTCACGCCGAACTGCTCGGCGCGGCAACGGTCACGCAACCGCTCCCCCAGCTGGTGCGCATGGTGGTCGCGGGTGAGCTCACCCGGCCTGGCGTGCCGGAAACCTTCACCGCCCGCTACCAGGTACCGCTCGGCAGCATGTACGGGATGACCGAGCTCGGCGTGATCGCCACCGACCTGTCCGGCAGCCTCCGGCCGGCCGTCACGCCCGCGCCTGGCATGACCCTGCGCGTGGACGACGGCGAGCTGCTGGTGAAGATGGCCGCATCGCCCTATATCGGGCTGGTCGATCCCACCCGCTGGACCGACGGCTGGCTGCACACCAGGGATGCGGCTGCCATCGACCCCGATACCGGCCTGGTGACCATTCTCGGGCGGCTCGACTCCCAGGTATCCATCGGCGGGCTCAAGGTGGACCTCACCGAGGTCGAGCAGGCTATATGCGCGCTGCCGCAGGTGGCCACTGCGGTGGTGACCTACGACGGGGCAATCGGGGCATACCTGGTGCTGACCGACGGCTCGTCGCTGACAGACGCCGAGGCCGCGCTGTCAGAGCAGCTAGCCGCCTACAAGCGGCCACGGCAGCTGCATGTCCTGGCCGAGCTGCCGCGGACGGCCACCGGCAAGATCGTCCGCGATCATGCGGTGCTGCGCGCCGCGACCGCTGCCGCCCCCGCGGTGTCATCGTGACCCAGGCGCTGTCAGCTGCCCGGCCGCTGGCCGGCCTGCCGCACAGTGACCGGTGCCCCGGCCGCCGCCCGGCTCAGGCAGGCGACCGCGAGGATCGCGTCGCCGCTGACCCTGGCCACCGATGCCATCAGGCCGGGGGCGCCTGGCACCACCGCCAGCACCATCCGGTCCGGGCCGGACGGCGGCAGGCTGAGCGCAACGCGCTGGCGCAGTCCAGCTCCGCCGCGCAGGCCGGTCCCCAGCGCCTTGGCGATCGCCTCCTTCTGCGTCCACAGACCGAGGAACGCTTCGCCCTGCTGGCCCGCGGGCTGCCCGGCCAGCCAGGCGACCTCGCTGTCACCGAACCAGCGGCGAGCCACGGCGAGCGCGGTCACCGAACGCACCAGCTCAAGGTCCACGCCGACCGGGCCCAGCGCGGTGACCGCCACCGCGACAACCCCGCGGCTGTGACTGACGCTGAGGTGAATGCCCTCGGCATCCCCGGTCAGCCGTGGCCGGCCCGCCGGCTCGTGAATCACGCCCAGCCGGGAACCCGGCACGCCGAGCATGGCCGCGGCCGCGCGCACGGCGAGCTGGTCGCCGCAGCCGCGCGCGGCGAGATGGTCGCCGCAGCCGCTGGCGCCGGCCTGCGTATTGCCCAGCCATACGTCGACCCCGGTCGGCGCATTTCCTGATTCCAACGGCACAGAAGGGAGTCCACCAGATGGAGGACGAGGTTCGCCAGTTCGTCATCGAGGCACTGGGGTCGATGAACTATGACGTCAGCGACGTGACCGGCGATACGGACCTGGGGCCTGCCGGGCTCGATCTGGAGTCCCTGGCCGTCGCCGAGCTTGCGGTGCAGGTCGAGGACAAGTTCGGGGTGAAGTTCGCCGACGACGACACCGAGCAGCTGGCACTCATGACGCTCGAGGAATTCTCGGCCGAGGTGGCTAAGCGGATTGCCGTGACCGCCGGAGGCAAGGCCGAATGAGCCACCCGGGAGCGCCCGACCGCGGCGACATCATCGCGATGCTGGCCGTGCTCGGCGACCGGGCGCCCGAAGCCGTTCCGGAACGGATCGGCTCGCTTGAACTCACCTGGCTGATAACCGGCGTGGAGCAGAAGTACGACGTCACCCTGGACCTCAGCGAGGACGACCTGTCCAGGATGACGACGGTGTCCGGCGCCGTGGCGGCGCTCCGCGACGCGCTGGCCGGGGCCGGGCATGGCTAGCCTGGCGGCCACCGGGCCGCATCAGGTAGTCATCACCGGTATGAGCGCGACCAGCGCATTCGGCCGAGGCCTGGGCCCGGTCGCAGACGGCGTGCTGTCCGGCACCCCCGCGTTCCGCAGCGTCGACAGATTCGATTCCGAACGGTGCCGGACGCACGTCGCGGCCGAGTTGCCTGGCACGCCCGTACTGTCCGACGAACTCGCCGAGGTGATCGAGGCAGCCTGGGCCGCCGCGGCATTAGGCAATGATCACCGCGGCGGCTGCCCGCTGCTGCTCGCCTTGCACTGCGACCCGGCGGCGGCCAGGGACCCGGGCGCCCGCCAGGTCACCGGCGACACGGCGGCCGCCATCGGCGGGCGCTGCGGGCTGCGCCGGCTGCCGCGGATCTACGTGGCCGCCTGCGTTGCCGCCAGTACCGCCGTGATTGACGCGGCGACGATGATCACTACGGGGCAGGCGAGCCGGGTGGTCGTCGCGGCGGGCTACCTGGTCGACGCGGACAGCTTCGGGCTGTTCGACGCCGGCCGCGCCCTGGCCGGCGACGGCCAGGTCCGCCCGTTCAGCGCGGGCAGGCGAGGCATGCTGCTTGGCGACGGGGTGGCTGCGGTGGTGCTGGAATCGGCAGCAGGCGCCGCGAACCGGGGTGTTCCCGCGGTGGCCACGCTGGCGGGCTGGGGACGCAGCGGTGACGCCTACCACGTCTGCCAGCCCCGACCGGACGGCAGCGGGCTGGCCCGCGCGATCGGCGCGGCGCTGAGTCGCGGGCGAGCGGACCGCTCGCAGATCGGCTACGTGAACGCCAACGGCACCGGCACGCCGTTCGGCGACTCGTCGGAGGCAGCGGCGCTGCACGCCGCCCTCGGTCCCTACGCCACGCAGACCCCGGTGAGCTCGACGAAGTCGGTACACGGTCACGCCCTGGAGGCATCCGGGCTGCTGGAGCTCGTGGTCACCGTGCTGGCCCTGCAATCGGGCCGGCTGCCGGTCAACGCGGGATTCCTGGCGCCCGACGAGGAGTGCGAGCTGGACCTCGTGCTCGGCCCCGAGCGGGAACGGCGCGGCAGGTACGCGCTCAGCCTCAACGCCGCATTCGGCGGCGCCAACACCGCGCTGCTGGTGGATGCCGCATGACCGCGCTGCCCGCCACCGTCGCGACCGCCGCCAGCCCCGCGGAGCCGCGCCCCGAGGATGGGGTCGCGACAGGAGACGCGGTCCCGGCGGAAGACGCGGTCCCAACAGGAGACGCGGTCCCGACAGGGCTGGTTATGCTTGCGCGGGCGGAGTGGCCGGCCTCCCCCGATGACGTGCTGCCTGCGATCCCCGGCTTCGTGACGTCGTCGTTCAGCCCGCTCGTCGCCGAGGTAGCGCAGCAATGCCTGCGCCGGTACTTTGGCACCGCCCCGGCCGATCCGGCCCTGGGCGAGCGCACGGCGCTGGTGCTGGCCAGCGCGACCGGCGACATCGGCACGGCGGCTGCGATCGCGCTGGCCGTGGACGAGGGACGCCGCGTCCCGCCGCTGCTGTTTTTCCAGTCCAACCCGAACGCGGTCGTGGGTTACCTCACTGCACGCTGGGGGCTGGGCGGGCCCGTCGTCGCCACGATCCCGGTCGGCGATGCCATGGCCGACGCGCAGGACTGCGCCAGCCTGCTGATCACCGACGGCGACGCGGACGCCGTGCTGATCATCCTCGCCGACCAGGCGCGCGCCGGCGACGAACGCGATCACGGCGTCGCGCTGCTCGTCGGCCCCAGATCCTGGCCGCAGGCGACCGACTCGCTGAGCTTTCCGGCCAGATAAGCCAGGCCGGCCAGGAGCACTACCCAACCCGAAGGGATGAGACGTGAGCGTCAAGGGCATCAGGGCTCAGCTGGCAACGGACCCAGATGTGGGCGCGGGCAACGTGCTTGCCACCCTGGTGGCACGCGGTATCGGGCTCGACGAGCCGCGGCTGACCTTCGACACCGACGTCGACGGGTTTCCCGCCTGGGAACCGCTCACGATCAGGCAGATCGACCAGCGGGTCAGGGCGCGCGCGGCCGCGCTGCATGGGCTGGGGATAGGGATGCGCGACCCGGTCGCGGTCTGCGCGCCCACCGCCGCGGACACCGCGCTTACCTTCCTGGCGCTCACGTACCTCGGCGCGATCCCGGCCCTGATCAACCCGTTCCTGAACATCGAGCTGATGGCCGAGTACATCCGGCGCCTCGACGCGGTCGGCCTGATCACCGACACCGCCCGGGCCCGCGAGCTGGAACCGCACGATCCCGGCATCCCGTTCCTCGCCGACGTCACCGGCCTGGGCGGCGGCGATCCCGCGGCCGCCCCTGAGCCGTATCGCTACTTCGCGACCGATCCGGTCGCGATCACGCACTCGTCGGGCACGACGGGACTGCCCAAGGCGGTGGTGCACTCGCACGCCAGCCTGTTCGCCGCGATCAGGTACCGGCTGACCCTGCCCAGGCCACAAGGCGTAGACCGGATGCTGAGCGCCATGCCCGCGCCGCATGCGGCCGGCCTCATCGTGGTCAACCTGGGGCTGAGCAACGGCGGCCAGGTGCTCATGCTGTCCCGCCAGACCGGGCCTGGCGTCCTACAGGCGATCGAGCGCTGGCGGCCGCATAGCGTGATCGGGTTCTCGGCCACGTGGCCCGACCTGGTCAAGGCCGACCTGGCCAGGCATGACCTGAGCTCGGTGGCGCTGTGGTGGAACACCGGAGACTGCGCCCACGAGGCGCACATCCGCCGGCTGATCGCGTGCGGCAGCCGGGAATCGGTGACCTCGCAAGGACGGGTACGCACCCCGGGGTCGGTCTTCGTCGACGGCATCGGGTCCAGCGAGATGGGCCACTCGCATTTCTTCATCCAGCATTCAGCGGACTCGAACCGGTACGGCCGGTGCATCGGGCGCCCGCACGGCTTCGCCGAGACGGTGGTTCTCGGCCCGGACGGCGCGGAGCTTCCGCCGGGCGAGGTGGGCGAGCTCGGCACCAAGTCGCCGACGCTGTCGCTGGGCTACTGGAACGACTCGGCCCGGACCTACCGGACCCGGATCCGCGGCTACTTCCTCACCGGCGATCTCGTCTACCGCGATGCGGAGGGCTACTTCTATCACCTGGACAGGAAGGCCGACTCGGTAGACCTGGGCGGGGGCGCGCACCTCTACACCGCGGCCTCGGAGGAGCGCATACTCGCCGCCTGCCCTGACGTACTGGACTGCACGGTGGTGGCGGTGCGCGACGGCGAGCGCGTGGTGACCGACGTGCTGCTGCAACTCGAGGCGGCAGCCGACCCGGCGCAGGACCGCACGGAGCAGGTGCGCGCCGCGCTCGACGAGGCCGTCGCGGCGACCCTGCGGCAGGTGCTGGCGGTCGACGACGACAACATCCCGCTCACCCCGACGGGCAAGGTTCGCAAGTTCGTGCTTCGCCAGCGTCACCTGGAGGTCACGGCTCCATGAGCGACGCCGCCCGGCGCAGCGCGGCCATCACCGGCATCGGCCTGGTGACGCCGGTCGGCTGCGGCGTCGAGGAGTTCTTCGAAGCGCTGTGCGCCGGCCGGTCCGGGCTGCGCCGGCCGCCAGCAGATCACCCGGCCGCCGGAGAGCTCGAGGTGGCCGGCATCGCGCCCGATATCGATCCAGTCAGCGTGCTGCCGCCGAAGGAGACCCGATGCGTGGATCGGTTCGTGCTGCTCGCCCTGGCGGCAGCCGACCGCGCGATCGCCGACGCCGGGCTGGAGATAGGCCGGGACGTCGACCCGCGGCGGGTCGCCGTGGTGCTTGCCACCGGCGGCGGCGGACTGGAGACCTTTGAGCAGTACTCGCACGCACGGTTCCAGCGGGGCCGTCCCGCGGTAAGCCCGTACCTGCTGCCCGGGATGCTCTCGAACATGGCCACCGCCAGGATCGCGATCAAGTACGGCGCCCGCGGCTTCAGCACGACGATCGTCACCGCGTGCGCGGCCGGGGCGCAGGCGGTCGCGGAGGGGTTCCGGCTCATCGTCGGCGGCGACGCCGACGTGGTGATCTGCGGCGGCACCGAGTCACCGCTGCATCCGACGATCACTTCCGCGTTCGGCAACGCCCGCGCGCTCGCCCGCGGCTGGGATGACCCGGCGGAGGCCAGCCGCCCGTTCGACAAGCGGCGCAACGGGTTCGTACTCGGTGAGGGAGCCGGCGTCTTCGTGGTCGAGCGGACCGCCCATGCCGACGCACGCGGGATGGCCGCCTATGCCGACGTGATCGGCTGGGGCGCGACGACGGACGCGTACCACCCCACCACGCCAAGGCCCGACGGCGAGGGCGCGGCGGCATCCATGACCCTCGCGCTGGCTAGCGCGGGGCTCTGCCCCGCCGATGTGGACTACGTCAACGCGCACGGCACCAGCACCAAGCTCGGCGACGTGGCCGAGACCAAGGCCATCAGGGCAGTCTTTGGCGACCGCTGCCCGGCAGTCAGCTCGATCAAGGCGGTGACCGGACACATGCTGGGGGCGTCCGGTGCGGTCGAAGCGGCGGCGAGCGCGCTCGCGGTCAACCGGGGCATGCTGCCCCCCACCCGTAACCTCGACGACCCGGATCCTGACTGCGATCTCGATCACGTGCGCGGCGGGGCCAGGGACGGCCGGGTGGCGGTGGCTCTGTCCAACTCGTTCGCCTTCGGGGGGCACAACGTCAGCCTGCTTTTCGGACCGGCCAGCACGTCGCGCTCGCGCTGCCGTCCAGCGGCACTCCAGAGCAGCCAGACCGAACCCGCACCCAGCATTCGATCCAGAGGTGGGCGATGAAGATCCAGGGAATTGACCACGTCGAGTTCTGCGTCGGGGACCTGAACCGGTCGGCGGCACAGCTGTGTGACGCGTTCGGCTTTGGTGTGCACGGCCGCGGCGGCCCGGAGACAGGCCAGGCCGGGGAGCGGTCGCTGCTGCTCCGGCAGGGGCGCAGCCAGTTGCTGCTCAGATCGGGCCTGACAGCTGAGCACCCAGCCGCGGCCTACGTCAGCCGGCACGGCGATGGCGTCGCCGCGGTCGGGTTCAGCACCGATGACGTGGGGGCAGCGTTCGCGGCGGCGGTGGCCGGCGGCGCCGCCGCGGTGGCCGGGCCTTCGTTTGCCACCAGGAACGGCACCCGGGTCGGCACCGCGACCGTCGCTGGCTTCGGCGACGTCGTACACAGGTTCATCGAGCGCAGCGGTCCCGCCGACGAGTTCGCGCCGGGGCTGATCGACATGATCGAGCCCCGCCCGGCGGCGGGAGAAAGCACGCTCGAGGCCATCGACCATCTTGCCGTATGCCTTCCCGCTGGTGATCTGGCATCCACCGTTCGGCTATATCAAAATGCTTTTGGTCTTTCCGAGATTTTCGACGAACGTATCGAAGTCGGCGGCCAGGCAATGGTCTCAAAGGTGGTTCAGGACTCGGCCGCCAAGGTGACGTTCACCCTGATCGAACCCGACCTCAGCCGCAACCCGGGGCAGATCGACGAATTCCTTGAGTCGCATGGGGGTCCCGGTGTGCAGCACGTCGCATTCCGCACCGCCGACATCACCGGCGCGATCGCCGCCCTGTCCGGCCGGGGCGTTGAGTTCCTTACCGCGCCTGCTGGCTACTACCGGTCGCTCGAAAGCCGGCTTGGAGCGGTGGCCATTCCGGTGGCCACGCTACAGGAGTTCAACGTGCTGGCCGATAGTGACCGCTGGGGTCAGATGTTCCAGATCTTCGCGTTGTCGACACACGAACGGCGCACCTTCTTCTTCGAGCTCATCGAGCGGCGGGGGGCGCTCACCTTTGGCAGCAAGAACATCAAGGCGCTGTATGAAGCACTGGAGGAACAGCGCGCCGCGATGTTCGCCGCCGACAGCTGAGCAGGAGGGAAGACAATGAGCATCGCGAACACGTCGGCGCTGGCTGATGAGGACCTCGGGCTGCTTCCCTCGCCGGCCGACGTCGGCTGGTACGCCGACCACGGCTGGTACCTGACCAAGAAGCTGCTGACCGATGCGGAGGCGGACGCGCTCACCGCGGCGAGCGAGCGGTTCTACGCCGGCCACCGGGACCGCACGCTGCGCGTGCGACCGCCGAATCTCGCCTACTGGGAGCCGGCCGACGGTCCGGTGCAGCGGCACAACGACTACATCCACTACGAGAGCGACGAGATCGCGCGTATCCTGCGCAAGCCGCTGATCGGGGCGGTGGCGGCCGCGCTGGCCGGCGCTACCGAGATCCGGGTGTTCCAGTCGACGCTCATACTGAAGCCGCCGGCCGACGCGGAGGTGACCAACCTCGTGCCCTGGCACATGGACCGGCACTACTGGCAGACATGCACGTCGGACCGGATGCTGACGGCCTTCATTCCCTTCCACGACTGCGGCGAGGAGATGGGCACGATCACGATGATCGACGGCAGCCATCGGTGGCAGGAGATCAGCGGCGACGACTCGACCCGGCACTTCGCCCAGCGTGATCGCGATGAGCTGGACGCCATCCTGGCGCGGACCGCGGAGCTCAACGGCAGTCAGGTAACGCCGATCCCGATGGTGATCCCGAAGGGGCACATGAGCTTCCACCACTGCCGCACCTATCACGGCAGCGGTCACAACCGCAGCGGCCGGCCGCGCCGGTCGCTCTCCTATCACCTACAGGACGGGCAGAACAGCTGGCGGCCGTTCAGCAAGCCGGACGGCAGCCTGCTCGGCTACAACCACGACACGGTCGTGCGCACGACCAGCCAGGGCACGCCGGATTACGCCGACCCCGAGTTCTGCCCGGTGCTATGGGCGTCCTAGCTCCGGCCCGCCCGCCGCGAGGCCGGCCATGACCGACGGCCTGCACACCCCGGCGGATCTTTACCGCAGGATGCGGCTGATCCGCGGCTTCGAGGAGCTGGCGCTGCGGCTGGTCAAGTCGGGCGAGATCGTGGGCGGCATCCACCCTTACATCGGCGAGGAAGCGGTCGCGGTGGGCGTGTGCGCCGCGCTCGCTGATCACGACCTGATCACCAGCACTCACCGGGGGCACGGGCACGTCCTGGCCAAGGGCTCGGACCCGAGCCGCATGCTGGCCGAGCTCGCCGGGCGGGAGACCGGGCTCAACCGCGGCCGCGGCGGCTCGATGCACGCCGCTGACGTTGCCGTAGGCATCCTGGGCGCGAACGCGATCGTGGGCGCCGCCGCGCCCATCGCCGTCGGTGCCGCGTGGGCCGCGCAGCGGTCCGGCTCCGGCAAGGTGGTGGCCACCTTCTTTGGCGACGGCGGGCTCAACCAGGGCGTCCTGCTCGAGGCGCTGAACCTGGCCGCGCTGTGGCAGCTGCCGGTGCTGTTCGTCTGCGAGAACAACGGCTACGCCACCACCATGCCGACAGCGACCGGGGTCGCCGGTAACGCGGTGGGCCGGGCCGAGGCATTCGGCATCCCGGCGGTGACCGTGGACGGCATGGACGTCGAGGTGGTGCGCGACGCGGCGGTGCTGGCTGCTGACCGTGCTCGCCGCGCGGAGGGGCCGGCCCTCATCGAAGCCATGACCTACCGGTTCGGGCCGCATCACACGATGGAGTTCCGGATCAGGCTCAGCTACCGGACCCAGGAGGAGATCGACGAGTGGCGGCGGCGTGACCCGCTGGACATCCAGGGCGGCCGGATAGCAGCCGGCCAGCGGGCCCGGCTGGACGCCGAGATCGCCGAGATTCTGGCCGAGGCGGAGCGGTTCGCCCTGGCCAGCCCGCGGCCCGACCCGGCGGGCGCGCTCGACTACCTCTATGCCAGCGGCATGGTGGCGCGGGGAGGGGTGGCCTGATGACGAAGCTCTCCTACACCAAGGCGCTCAACAGGGCGCTCGGCGACGAGCTGGAGCGCGACCCCGCGGTGTGCGTACTCGGCGAGGACATCGGCGCCGGGATCGCCCAGCTCACCCTGGGGCTGCTGGACAGGTTCGGTCCTGACCGGGTGGTGGACACGCCGCTTTCGGAGCAGGCGTTCACCAGCATGGCCACCGGGGCGGCGCTGTGCGGGCTGCGCCCGGTGATCGAATTCCAGATACCGTCGCTGCTGTTCCTGACCTTCGAGCAGATCGCCAACCAGGCGCACAAGATGTCACTGATGACCGGCGGGCAGGTGTCGGTGCCGGTGACGTACGTGGTGCCTGGCTCTGGGTCGCGGGAGGGGTGGGCCGGGCAGCATTCGGACCATCCGTACAGCCTCTTCGCGCACGTCGGGGTGAAGACTGTCGTGCCGGCCACGCCGGTTGACGCCTACGGGCTGCTGGTGTCGGCCATCAGGGACGCCGATCCCGTGGTGGTGTTCGCGCCGGCCGGCGCGATGGGCATCCGCGACGACGTTGATGCGTCGATGCTTGCGCCAGTGCCGCTCGGGCAGGCCCGGATCCATCGCGCCGGGTCCGATGTCACCGTGGTGGCGGTCGGGCATCTGGTGCACACGGCGCTGGCGGTGGCCGCTGAGCTCGCCGGCGAGATTTCGGTCGAGGTATTCGACCCCCGGACGGTGTATCCGTTCGACTGGGCCGCGTTGGCGGAGTCGGTCGGCAAGACTGGCCGGCTGGTGGTGATCGACGACTCCAACCGGACGTGCGGGTTTGCCGGCGAGGTGCTCGCCACGGTGGCGGAGGAAATGCGGCTGATCGCGCCGCCGAAGCGGGTGACCAGGCCGGATGGGGCCGTTTTGCCGTTCGCGCTGGAGTTGGACCGCGCCATTCAGCCGGGAAGGGAGCAACTGGTCGCCGCTGTCCGTACGGTTATGAAGTAGCCGCCCTTTCTCGCATTTTCTGCGCCATGCTGTGGCGGAATGGCGCCAAGGTGCGATCTTTTGCTCACGAGTTGTTGCAAAATGCACTGTTTCCGGGCGACGATGTGGCCGCGACGTGAATGCGGAACACGCTTCGACTGAACGGGGGCTGGATGCCGGTGGCGGACCCCGCGGAGGCGGCTGCACGCGCCACCTTCCGTGACGTGTTCGCGATCGGTGAGTTTCGCTGGCTCTGGCTGGCATACCTCCTGTCGGTGGCCGGCGATCAGCTCGCTCTGGTGGCGCTGACCGTGCTGGTGTATGCCCGCACGCACTCGCCGCTGCTGACGGCGGTCGCCTACACGGTGGGCTTCCTGCCATGGCTGATCGGCGGCTCCACGCTGGCCAGGCTGGCGGACCGGTTTCCCCGCCGCACGGTGATGATCATCTGTGATGTCGCGAGCATGGTGCTGGTCGCGGTGATGGCGGTGCCGGCGGTGCCGCTGCGGGTGCTGATCGTGCTGCTGTTCGCGGTCACGCTGCTCGGCTCGCCGTTCCGGGCCGCCCGCTCGGCGATGATGCCGGACATCCTGACCGGGGACCGGTATGTGCTGGGCACGGCGGTCATGCAGACCACCAACCGGGCCGGCCGGCTGATCGGATTCGCGGTGGGCGGAGCCGTGGTCGGCCTGGCCGGGGCTCGTTCGAGCATGGGCATCGATGCGGCCACCTTCGCCGTCTCGGCACTGCTGCTTCGCGCCGGGGTGCGGCTGCGGCCGGTGCCGCGTCACCCGGACGGGGGCGCCGCGCGGCGCAGGCCTGCCTGGTCTGGGCTGCGGCTGGTATTCGGTGATCCGACGCTGCGGACGCTCATGCTGCTGGGCTGGCTGGTGCCCTTCTACGCGGTTCCGGAGGCGCTGGCCGTCCCTTACGCGGCGCACTTCCACGGCGGCGCTGCCGTGGCCGGGCTGATCCTCGCCGCAGGGCCGGCTGGTTCCCTGGTGGGAACGATCGCCTTCAGCCGCCTGGTGGATCCGCCGACCCGGCTGGCCTGGATGGGGCCGCTGGCGGTGTCCTGCTGCGCGGTGCTCGCCTTGTGTGCGCTGCGTCCTGGACTGGTTCCTGTCCTGGTGATCATCGCGGCGGCCGGGGCGCTGTCGGCTTACCAGCTCGCCACGAACGCCGCGTTCATCGGCGCCGTGCCTGACCACCGCCGCGGCCAGGCGTTCGGCGTGGCCAACGGCGGCATAAACGTCGGGCAGGGCCTGTGGTTCGCAGTCGCCGGGCTGGCCGCGGACGCGATCGGCCCGGCCATGGTCATCGCCGTCAGCGGCGCTGTCGGCGCTGCCGCCGCAATGGCGCTGGCTGTTAGCTGGCGCAGGCAGGCTCATGGCCACGGCTAGGCCATCCTCGCTAATGCGTGCAACAAAGATATCGCTGACCGGCGACGTCACCGGAGTTCGGCTCTCGCTCTCCACTCGGGTCAATGAATCAGATTGTTACCGTTTCCTCACGGTTTGTTGTACTCAAGGTGCTGGTGCGTCATCATTGAACACAACGCGTTGCCCGGTAAACGGCCTTGAAGGGATGTGCCCCGATGAAGGACGTGGCCGGGCGGGCCACGTTCCGGGACGTGTTTTCGGTCGGGCAATTCCGGGCTCTGTGGCTGGCGCAGATCCTGTCGGTTGCGGGAGACCGCCTGGCGCTGGTGGCGCTGACGGTGCTGGTGTTCAGCCGGACTCACTCGCCGCTGATGACGGCGGCCACGTATGCGGTGAGCTACCTGCCCTGGCTGGTCGGCGGGTTGCTGCTGGCCGGGCTGGCGGACCGTTACCCGCGGCGTCGGGTGATGATCGTCTGTGACCTGGTCCGGTGCGGCCTGACGGCGGTCATGGTGATATCAGGGATGCCACTGCCAGCGCTGGTGCTGCTGCTGTTCGGCGTGACGATGCTGGCGCCGCCGTTCGAGTCGGCCAGGGCGGCGATACTGCCGGGCATCCTGGCGGGCGACCGGTATGTGGTGGGAACCGCGATCGCGCGGCTGACCAACCAGGTAGGGTTCGTGGCCGGGTTCGCTTGCGGCGGCGTTACTGTGGCGCTGGCCGGCCCACGGGTGGCGCTTGCTGTCGACGCGGCCACGTTCGCGGTGTCGGCTCTCCTGATCCGTTTCGGCGTGCGCACCAGCGCAGCGCCTGCAGCCCGGCTCCGCGGCCATGCGCAAGCGCGGGCGGGGGCGCGGACTTCCTCGGTGATCCGGCTGATGTTCGGGACCAAGCAGTTGCGTGTCTTGACGCTGCTGGCATGGCTGGCCGCGTTCTACGTGGTTCCCGAAGGACTCGCCGTCCCCTATGCGAGAGCGCTTGGCGGCGGAGCAGTGACGGCCGGGCTGCTGCTGGCGGCGATGCCGACCGGTATGGGGATAGGCGTGATCGCCTTCAGCCGCCTGGTCAGCCCCGCACGACGGTTGCGGGTTATGACCCCGATGGCAGCCTGCTCCTGCCTGCCGCTGGTTGCGTGCGCGCTGAAGCCGGGGCTGACGATCACCATGGTCATCTTCGCCGCTGCGGGAGCCTTGTCCGCATACCAGCTAGCCGCGAACGCGGCCTTCGTCCGCGCCCTGCCCGATCGCTTCCGCGGCCAAGCATTCGGAATCGTGATGACGGGGTTCAGCCTCGGCCAGAGCGCATCGCTGGTGGCAGCGGGCGCGCTGGCACAGGCGCTGCCCGTGCCGGAAGTGATCGCCATCAGCGGCGGCCTCGGCACGATAGCCGCGGTTGCGCTGGCAGCACGCTGGAATCGTGCCGTCAGCGACACTTCGGCCGCGGAATACTCACCCGCAGGCAGCCGGCGCCAGCACGCGCCGTCGGCCGAGGGCTCATGAAATGGCTCGCTCAGGCTTAGGTCCACTGGTCACGCATGACTTCACCTCCTTCTCTGCCGTACTGCCGCATCACACGTCCCTCGGCTCGCTGAACGCGTACCTTGCCGTGCGGACCGGAAACCACGTCGTGACCGGTGGGGAGCCCAACCGGGTCCCAGTTTTCCTTTTGAGGCATTATCTCCTGATTACTCCCTGGTCTATCTAGAAGTCACCTAGCGCCGTCGCAGGCAAAAACGGTTCTTGACGCTCTGGCCGGCGCGGCTGGCATGATGTACCAATAAAGGACTACATCCTGCTATCTGATGGTTACCGCGCAGTACGGCTGGAGCTGATCACCGTGAGGCTGGCGGACGGTATCCGCGGCATTACTGCCAGTATGCGTCTGTGGCGCCGTTGGCCAATATGGTCGCTGCGCCCGGCGCTGCTCATCTACATCCTGGCGGTACTCGCAGCATATGCGCTGGCCCTGGCAGCGGCCTGGACTCATACTCAGCTGCACGCATCCAGCCTCGCCGTGTTCGCGGCCCTGCTGGCGGTCGGTGCCGGATCGATCGAACTCGGCCGTCTCGTCCGCGAGCCTCAGGGAACTCTGGTCAAGGACCTGTTTTCCGTGTGGTATCTGCCAGTCGCGGTGCTGCTGCCGCCCGCGTACGCACTCACCGCTGCCATCCCTTTGCAGATCCTCAGCCAGTGGCGAATGCACTCCGGCCACGCCTACCGGCGAGCATTCAGTACCGCCGCCGTCGGGCTGGGGTTCGGCGCCGCCTCGCTAACCTTCCACATCCTCGCCGCCCACGGCGGGACAGCTCACCCCTCGGCCGGCACGCCGGCCGCAGCATGGGTCGGCGCAGTCATCGTCGCCGGGACGGTTCGATGGATGATCAACGTCGGGGCGATCGCCGGGGCGATCAAGCTCTCCGATCCATCCGCCCGGCTGCGCGGCATCGCATTCACCCGCGAGCCGCTGTCCATAGACATCATCGAGCTGACCGTCGCCGTCATGGTCACTACCCTGACCGCCCTCAACCCTGTCCTGATGGCCCTCGCCCTGCCATCCGCGGCCGCCCTGAGGCGGACCGCCCTGCACGCCCAGCTGTCCAGCCAAGCACGGAAGGATGCCAAGACCGGGCTGCTCAACGCCGGCACCTGGCAGCACGAAGCAGCGGCCGAACTGGCCCGCGCCGCCCGCACCCGCACCCCGGCCGCCCTGGCCATGCTCGACATAGATCACTTCAAGCAGGTCAACGACAGTTACGGGCACCCCGCCGGGGATGCCGTCCTGGCCGCCCTGTCGGCCGCTATGTCCGGGCTCCTGCGCGAGTACGACATCACCGGCAGATACGGCGGCGAGGAATTCGCCATCCTGCTTCCCCACACCGACGCGTCCCAGGCCGGCGAGATCGCCGAGCGACTTCGCCACAAGCTCGCGCAGATCACCACCCTCACCGACTGCGGCGGAGACAGCATCGAGCTGAGTGTCACCGTCTCCATCGGGGTAGCCGCCGTTGATCCGGCCCGACCTGACCTCGATGAGCTGGTCGCCGCCGCCGACGCTGCCCTGTACTGCGCCAAGAGAGCGGGACGGGACCGTGTCTGCCTGTCCCCGCAGGGATCAGGCGAACTGAAGCTTTCTCAGCGGGAACCCATGCGTTGACCAGCGCCGAAGTTCCCCTCTTTGTTGGTTGACAACGGGGCCGGGCTCACCATGCTTCGCCGTGGACCTCATGCCCTGGTACCTGGCGCAGTAGCCCACGGTAGGTCTCGGTCACCGGCTGTCCGTAGTTGATCACCGCGTCGACTTCCCGCGCGATCGGCATGTGCACGCCCCGCTCGGCGGCCAGCTTGACCACCGTCCCGACGGTCTTTACGCCTTCAGCGACCTGGTTCAACTCTGCCGCAATCTGGTCGAGAGTCCGGCCGCGGGCGAGCAGCTCCCCCACCCTGCGGTTGCGGCTCAGCGGGCTGGTGCACGTGACGATCAGGTCGCCCATCCCGGACAGTCCGGTGAACGTGTCCGCTTCGCCGCCCAGGGCCACCCCGAGGCGGATCAGCTCACGCATCGAGCGGGTGATCACCATCGCCCTGGTGTTGTCTCCGGCTTGCAATCCGTCGCCGAACCCGACCGCGATCGCGAAGACGTTCTTGAGTGAACCGGCGATCTCCACTCCGATCACGTCGGTGGCGGTGTAGACCCGGAACCGCGTGGTGCGGAACAGTTCCTGCAGCATCTCCGCCGACTTGTGATCCGGCATCGCGATCGTTGCCGCGGCCGCGTAGCCCTGCACAACTTCCTTGGCGATGTTGGGCCCGGCCAGCACACCGGCCGGGTGGCCGGGCAGGACTTCGGCCACGATCTCGGTCATCCGCTTGCTGGTGCCCTGCTCCAGGCCCTTCACCAGGGTGACGACCGGAATCCATGGCCGCACATGCTCGGCGACCTGCTCGGCAACCGAACGGAACGACTGTGACGGCACCGCCATCACGAGCACGTCGGCCTGCGTGACGGCCTCGGCGAGGTCGCAGACCGCATGCAACGACCCGGTGAGCGGGAAATCTGCGAGGTAGCGGGAGTTTGTGTGGTTGTCGTTGACTTCCGCAGCGGTTGCCGGATCACGCGCCCACAGCACGGTGCTTGTGTTGCGCGCTGCGAGGGAGGCCACGGTCGTGCCCCATGACCCGCCGCCTAGTACCGCGACGCTAGGTTTCCTGTTCGTCATCAGCTGTCGATTCCGCCGTTCCAGCTCGCCAATGCTTGATCAACGAAGGCTCGATGCCCGTTTTGCAGCTTCCTGAGCGTAGCTGACCGCCTGGGGGGCGACTTTGCACAAAGCGGTGGGCCGACGCTACAGGTCGCGGTCCATCAGCGCCTGGCTGATCCGCGGATCGGTAGAGACGACAGGCGACTCGCTGCCGATCCACGGATCGCCCTGGAAATACTTCTCAAAGATCTTCTCGGCCGTACGCGTTGCCAGCGCCTGCGTCGTGATCGTGGGGTTCGCGCCGCCGACGCTGTTGGGGAGCGCGGAGTTGTCCGCGATGAACAGCCGCTTGAGCCAGCGAGCCTCGGCGTTCTCATCGAGTACCGAATCGTCGGCTGATCGCCCCATCCGCATGGATGATTGCACGTGCAGGAGTATCGGCGCCCAGTCGATCCGGTAGACCTTCGTCGCCCCCGCGCCGCGCAGCAGCTCGGCGGCCTTGCCCGCAAGGAACTCGCGGTTCGCACGGGTGCGCCGCGACCGCTCCCGGCGGCGGATCCGGATCCTGGGGACCGGGCCGTTCTCGTCGGCGGGGAATGCGGACATGGTCACGCGGTTGCCGGGCTCCACGTCATCGTCGGTGTTGATGCCAACCATCAGCATCCGGTTGATGCCGTTGCGGAACGCTTCCTTGAGCTCGGCACCGACCAGCCGCCCGGCTGGCCCGTCCCAGGCCCCGCGCGCGCCGCGTCCGTTCGTGTAATGGCCGGGGACGCCGCTGTCACTGAACGTCAGGGCAAATCCCTGAAGGCCGGGGGGCAGTCCGACAAGTTCGAGCCCGCCATGGCCCGGGAAGTCGCAGCGGGCCGAGGAGCCCGGTCCTTTGGACGCCTCCGTGTCGCGGTCGAAGAGCCCGACCACAGCGTCGAAGTCGTGGTCGGTGCAGCCGCGCCCCACCCAGTCGTTCGGGTTGGGCAATCCGCTATTGAGCCACAGCCGCGGGTTCTCCGTGCACCCGCCCGCGAGCACGATCACCCGGGCATCCTCGCGTTGATACTCACCGGTCCTGGTGAGCCGCCAGGTCACCCCGGTGGCCACCGGTTCGCCACCGCTGCGCTCGGTATGAACCCGTACCGCGTAGGCGTCAGGAATCAAGGTAATCGCCCGGCCGTGCGCGGACCATGCGTCGGCGGTCAGGGCCATCGGCACATAGCTATTGGCGGTCGAGCGTTTGGCGAGCAGGTTACGCGGCGCCCCGATCGGCTGGACACATCCCTGGAAACAGTGCCCGCACATGGTGCAGCCGGTCGCGTGCGGGTAGCGCAGCTTGGCCGAATCGGTGGTCAGGCCGGCGTTGCCGCCAGGCTGGAGGATCGCGTTCTCCTGCGGGCGATAGGCGAAGCCCACCGTGTCCTTGGTCTTCTGCAGCGGAATGCCGAGTTTCTCAGCGCCCGAGAAGAAGACCACCTCCTTGGTGCCCATGGCCGCGGTCTGTACGGGCAGGACAGCCTCGAGCCGCTCGAGGTAGGGCACTAGCTCGCGATAGGTGAACGGGAACAGGTGTGCCGTGTCGTAGGCGTTCTTATCTGGCCGGTCGTAGCCGGCGAACGCACCGGGATAGGGCCTCGGGCAGTTTCCGTAGTAGTGCAGGGTCGTGCCGCCGACACCCGCGGACTGCCAGACGAACGAATTCTGCGGCAGTTCACGAAACCACGCCCGCTCGGAGCGCTCGGCCGGGCCGAACCGGAAGTACCCGGTGAGCGGATTGTTCGCGTCGTCCTCGAAGTGGGACCACACGTCGCCTGGCCGGGTAGCGTGCGCGCCGGCCTCCAGTAGCAGGACATCGAGCCCGCGGCTAGCGAGTTCCGCTGCGACCACGGGGCCGCCGGCCCCGGCGCCGACGATGATCACGTCGCGCATCAGTAGCTGACACTCTGCCGGTCCTGGTAATAGCCCTGGTGGTCGTCCCAGCCTTCGACCGGGCCATCCGGCTGGAAACCGGCGAGCAGCCAGCTGGTCGGGTGCTTCAGCATCGTCTTCGTCTGCCGATCGAAGGCCAGCCAGTCGATATAGGTGGCGATCGCGGGCAGCACGAACAGCATGCCGCCCACGTAGGCCAGCTGACCGGCGATCGCAGGCCGCAGCGGCTCCGGCGTCTGCGCGGCGATCCGGGCGACGAGCTCCGGTGCCGGATCCTCCAGACGTTCGAGCACTCCGGCCTTTTCCGCGAACGTCAGGCGGGCGAACGGCGCGAGGAAGCTGCCACGCGCCGACGCCGGGCTGACCTGCATCGCGAGAAAGTTGACCAGCAGGGCGATGGCGAGCGACAGGGGAATCACCTCGTCGCTGTCCAGCAGGACAGCGAGCGCCCGGTCAAGCGGGACGGCGCCGGAAGGCAGCGGCAGCTCCACCTCGCCCAGGGCGAGCCCGAGCGAGGTGGCGATGGGGCGGGCAAGCGGATGCGGCGGCCGCAGGGAGAAGTCGATCCCCAGCATGATGTAATCCGGCGCCTGTGCTTCCATCGCCCCCGGCTGCCAGTCCGCGACACCCTGGGCTACCGAGTAAGCATCCGGCCCCGGGGCGACGAAGACCGCCGATCCGTTGAACGTGTCGCGGGTCAGTTCGCCCAAGGCGGCGACGATCTCGCGGATATCCATGCCGCGCCCTCAGTAGGGCCAGACCCAGTCCCGGATCTCCGCGGCATCCTCACCGTACAGGCGCGTGTGGGCTCGGTGACGCAGCCGCTCGTCAATCATGTGCTGCCGCACGGACGCGGCGTTGCTGCGGAGCTGCGGCACCTGATCGATCACGTCGATGACGAGGTGGTAGCGATCCAGGTCGTTGAGCATGACCATGTCGAACGGGGTGGTGGTCGTGCCTTCTTCCTTGTACCCCCGGACGTGCATGTTGGCGTGGCCGTGCCGCCGATAGGCGAGGCGGTGGATGAGCCAGGGGTAACCATGGAACGCGAAGATGATCGGCTTGTCGGTGGTGAACAAGGAGTCGAACTCGGAGTCGGGCATGCCGTGCGGGTGCTCGATGGAGGGCTGTAGCCGCATCAGGTCGACGACGTTGATAAACCGCACCTTCAAGTCGGGGAAGTACTCGCGCAGCAGGGCGGCGGCGGCCACCGACTCCAGGGTCGGCACATCTCCCGCGCAGGCCAGCACCACGTCAGGTTCGCCGTCATCATCGGTACTCGCCCAGGGCCAGATACCCAGGCCGCGGGTGCAGTGCATGATGGCGTCCTGCGCCGACAGCCAGTTCAGCGCCGGTTGCTTGCCTGCGACGATCACGTTGACGAGGCCGCGGGACTCCAGGCAATGAGCGGCTGTCGACAAGAGCGTATTGGCGTCCGGTGGCAGGTAGACCCGGACGATCTCAGACTTCTTGTTGACGACGACGTCGAGGAAGCCGGGATCCTGATGGCTGAATCCGTTGTGATCCTGGCGCCACACGTGCGAGGTGAGCAGGTAGTTGAGCGAAGAGATCGGCCGTCGCCACGGAATGTCCTTGCAGGTTCCCAGCCATTTCGCATGCTGGTTGAACATCGAGTCGACGATGTGGATGAACGCCTCGTAGCAGGTGAAGAGGCCGTGCCGTCCGGTGAGAAGGTAGCCCTCCAGCCAGCCCTGGCACAGGTGCTCGCTGAGCACCTCCATGATCCTGCCGTCCGGCGCGAGGTCCTCGTCGGTCGGCAGGACCTCCGCCTGCCAGGCCTTGCCGGTAACCTCGAATACGGCGCCGAGCCGGTTGGAATTGACCTCGTCCGGGCCCATGATCCGGAAGTTGTCCGGGTTGCCACGGATCACATCGCGCAGGTAGGTGCCAAGGACCCGGGTGGCCTCGCTGGTGCCCGTTCCGGCCTTCGGGACATCCACCGCGTAGTCGCCGAAGTCGGGAAGGACCAGGGGGCGCCGCAGGATACCCCCGTTGGCGTGCGGATTCGCGCTCATCCGCCGGTTGCCCTCCGGCTGGAGGAGCAGCAGTTCCGGATGGGGACGGCCCTGCGCGTCGAACAGCTCCTCGGGCTTGTAGCGGTGCATCCAGGCCTCGAGGGCGACGAGATTGCCGGGGTTCGTGCGCACATCGCCGAACGGCACCTGATGAGATCGCCACGTGCCCTCGACGGGCTTGCCTTCTACTTCCGCGGGGCCAGTCCAGCCCTTGGGGGTCCGCAGGATAATCATCGGCCAGCGCGGCAGTCCGCCGGTCCGGTCCACGCGAGCCTGCCGGTGAATCAGGGCGATGTCCTCAAGCGCCGCGTCGAGTGCGGCCGCCATCTGCTGATGGACGATCTCCGGATCATGCCCCTCGACGACATACGGCTGGTAGCCGTATCCCTCAAACAGCTTGCGGAGATCCTCGTGCGGTATGCGCGCGAGGAAGCTGGGGTTAGCGATCTTGTAACCGTTCAGGTGCAGGATCGGCAGCACGGCCCCGTCATGGACCGGATCGAGGAACTTGTTGGAGTGCCAGCTGGCCGCCAGCGGCCCGGTCTCGGCCTCGCCGTCGCCGACGACACACGCGACCACCAGGCCGGGATTATCGAACGCGGCGCCGAAGGCGTGCACCAGGGAGTAACCCAGCTCACCGCCCTCGTGAATCGATCCCGGCAGCTCTGGCGCCACATGGCTCGGGATTCCGCCGGGGAAGGAGAACTGGCGGAATAGCCGGCGCATCCCGTCGGCGTCGCGCGAGATGGCGGGATCGACTTCGCTGAGGGTGCCCTCCAGCCACGCGTTCGCGACGGCGGCCGGGCCACCGTGCCCCGGCCCGATCACGTAGATCATGTCCAGGTCGCGGGCCCGGATGACCCGGTTCAGGTGGGCGTAAATGAAATTAAGGCCAGGCGTCGTGCCCCAGTGACCGAGCAGCCGCGGCTTGACGTGCTCGGCAAGCAGCGGCTCGGCCAGAAGTGGGTTGTCGAGCAAGTAGATCTGTCCCACCGACAGGTAGTTCGCGGCCCGCCAATGGGCGCCGAGGAGACGCATCTCCTCCGCGCTCAGCGGAGCAAGATCAAGCGTAACGGTCATCGGAGTCCTCCGGTCCGGACAGAATCCCGCAGCCGAGCCACCGGGCCGGTGCCACAAGGTGCCGGGTCCGCCTCGATGGTCAGCGCTGCATACCATCCATGATGAATGGTTCTTAAGGAATGATTCTTAATGTACGGTATACCCGCCGGCAGTGTCAATGGACGGGGCATTACGGCTGGGTGTCCGGCAGAAAAGACATCGGTCATAGGAAGGACGGGCCGCCAAAGTCGGGAACGGAACCCGCATGGCCAAGCTCAGCCGCCACCATCGCCGCGGTCGCGCGCCCGGACGTCAGTGCCCGGAGTGACGATGTTCCCTCCTCGGCCCAGTGGCCGGACAGGAACAAGCCATCGAGGGGCGTGCGGTGCGCCAGCCGCTTGCTCGCCGTCTGGGCGGGTATGTTCTCCCAGCCGTACGCCGCTCCGCCCCGGTTGCGGGTGTAGCGGCTCAGCGTGTCCGGGGTGGCGACCTCGACCACCTCGAACGCGTCCTTCATGCCGGGGATGCCTCGCTCGACGGTCTCCAGCAGCGCCTTTGTGTACTCGCCGCGGACGTCCTTCCACTTCCCGTCGGCCCGGGCGGGCGCCAGGCTCGTCACGATGGCCAGGTGCGTGCCCGCGGGGGCCAACGACGGATCCACGATGGTCGGAACGCTCAGCCAGATTCCGCCCGGTCGCCCCGCCTGGATATCGGCCCAGGTCTCATCGTGATCCCACGTCGTGAAGACGAAGTTCTCATGCGTCAGTCCCCGCTCGACGGGATCGACATGCAGCACGCCGTAGAGCGCGAACGCGGACGGCGATAGGCGGCCGCGATCGAGTCGCCGGCGAAAGCTGGCCGGCAGCAGGTCCCAGCCGACCAGCTCGCCGAATGTCTGGTAGGCGTCCGCGTTGGAGACCACGGCTCGTGCGCCCAGGATCCGGCCATCGGCGGTCTGCACGCCTGCGGCGCGGTCACCGTCGACGACGATTCTGGTCACCTCGCTGTCGAGCAGCACGTCCCCGCCACTTCGCTCGATAGCGCTGACGAGCGCGTCGGCCAGGGTCTGAAAGCTGCCGAGGGCGTAGTACGAGCCGGCGTGCAAGGTCTCCAGCATCTGGTTGAACAGCAGGAACGACATCCTGGATGGAGGTGACCCCACATAGGGCCAGATGCTCCCGATGGCCGCCTTGCAGCGCGGGTCGACCAGATATTCGCTCAGGACATCGTCCAGCGTTGACATCCGGTACCGGAAGACCAGCGGTGCGGCTTCCATGGCGTCGGCCAGGCCGCGTGGTCCCACCTTCTGCGGCAGCGCCGCAAGCTGAGCGAAGAGTTCCCTGCGCATAACGAACAGGCGAGCGAGCCCGTCGGCATCCCGGGGAAACATCTGCTGATGTGTCTCCAGGAACGCCTGCCTGCCCGGAACGGCGTCTACCGTCAGGTCAGGGAAGCTCGCGCGATAGGTGTGGCCGGTGGAGACGAACGTGACCTGATCGTCCACGCCCAAGTGCGCCAGCATCGCCGGCGTGAAACCGCCCGGGCCGGCGTCCATGGTGAAGTGGATCGCGGGATCGAAGGTATACGAGCCCCTGCGGAACGCCTGCGCATATCCCCCTGGGTGCTCGTTCCGCTCGACGACGGCCACATGCAGGCCGGCTCGAGCCAGGAGGGCCGCGGTGGACAGGCCGCCCAGGCCGCTCCCGATGACGACCACATCGTAGCCCGCAGGCGCTGCTGAGCTCACGACACGAGAGCCGGTGTCGGGGCGGTCCAGTCACATACGATTCCGGCATACATCCACTTGGTCGCCTCGACACCGATGAGCACGACCTGCTGGCCGGGCTGGATCATGCCGGTGCGCCACGCGTTGTCGAGGAACAACGGGACAGCGGCGCACCCGCAGGCGCCTGTCATGGCCAGATTGTCGAAGATGCGGCCCTCCAGGGCCAGCCACTGCGGCGTCAGCACTCCGAGTTCCCGCATCGAGTCGAGCATCCAGCCGGCGTTGCCCTCCGGGATGAGGCACCAATCGGCGTCCTCAGCGGCCAGGCCGGCTACCGCCAGGGTTTCGGTCAGCGCCTCGGCCACCATCACCGGCGTGAACTGGCCGGCTCCGACAACATCGACGCGCAGGTCGACCAGTCGCTTCGATCGCTGCTGGGTAAGCAGCGGCGCATGCGTGCCGCCACCGATGGCGTGAATGCCCGGCTTGCGCAGGCCGCCGATGGCCTGATTGGTACCCGGACGCAGGCCCTGGTCGCTGTCTGCGGCCTGGACCACGATCGCGCCGGCTCCGTCCCCGAACATGTAGAGCGGCAGTCGTTCGCGCATCCGGATCTTTTCGGGGTCGCTCTCGAGGAAGACGGGGGCGATCGCGGGCGAGATCGCCTCGCTGCCGATCACCAGGGCGGTCTCATTGCGGCCCTGCTCGATCCACATGCGGGCGATGTCGAGGGCATGGGCGGTACCCGAGCCACCCGAGCGAATCTCCAGCGTGGCGCAGCGTTCGATGCCCAGCTTCTCTTGCACGAGGTTGACGGCGGGCGGCAGGGTAAAGTCCGGCGTTCCGGTTGCGAGGATCATGAGATCCACCTGCTCCGGCTTGAGGCCCGCGACGTCGAGCGCCGCCTGGGCCGCCTTGAACGCCATACCGGAGTTGCTGTCCAGATGCTCACCGGTCGCCGGATCGATCATCCAGTAGCGCTGCACGATGGACAGGCCGGTCAGCACGTCGTCGGGCAGCGGCCCGACGAGTTTCTCGATCGTGGCGTTGTCAATGGGCTCGCCCGGCTGGTAACCGCCGGTCCCGATAATCTGCGCCTTACGCATGAGCGTTCCTTCCTAGAATGACAGTAGCCACGAGCTTGGGCGGGCGGCAGGCAGCGCCGTCCCCGCCCTCTAAAGTGCTGGCGTGAGATCTTTACGTGCCTTTCCTGCGGCCTGTATCGCGTACACGATCCGCAGCGCTACCTGATTGCGCACGGCGCACATGACCGGGGCTTCCATCAAGCTCATGCGGTTGACGATGCGGGAGGTCTTGACAAACTCATTGGCCCGGTCTGTCCGTCGCTGCTCGTAGTCGCGGAGCCCGGCCACCGGGTCGACGGCACGCAGCAGAGCGCTGGCCAGGCTGACGCCGTCTTCGATGGCCTGCCCGGCGCCCTGGGCCATGTCGGGCGTCATCGGGTGCGCCGCGTCTCCCAGCAGCGTGACCCGCTGGAAGCCCCACAGTTTCAGGGGGTCGCGGTCGACGATGTCTGTCCGGAGGATGGCCGCCTCGTCCGTAGCGGCGAGCATGCCCTGGATCTGGCGTGGCCAGCCCCGGAAGCGCTCGACAACGGCTGCCTTCCGACCGCCGTCTGGATCCTTAAGGCGCGGCGGCGACTTGACGAGGGCCAGCCAGTACAGCCGCTGATTGCTGACGTGGTAGTGCAGAATCCGCGCCCCTGGTCCCCAGTAGATGCACATTTCTCCGACCGGTATCTGCGGATCGGCATAGTCACAGATCCCGCGCCAAGCCGTAAGACCCGAGTAATGAGGCTCCGTCCAGCCGTGCAATTCCTGGCGAACGACGGATTTGATCCCGTCGGCTCCGATGAGAACGTCGCCATGTTCCTCGCCGCCATCGGCCAGACGAGCCACAACTCGCTGGGTGTTCTGCTCGAAGCCCACGCACTCCGCGCCCAGGCGCAGTACCTTCTCGTCGAGGGCGTTGACCAGCGTGCGGTGAAGCTCGGGCCGGCTGAGTCCCACCGTGGGGGCACCTAGATCGGCGCTGACCGCATCGACCCGCAGATTCCCCAGCGACTGACCCCGCCAGGTAAGATAACGATGCGCGGTCATCTGGATTCCGATAGAAGCGACAGCTTCGGCCATGTCAATCGTTTGCAGCGCGCGCAGCGCATTGCACCACAGATGAATCCCGGCGCCAAGCGAGAGATCCGCTACCGACTTCGCCCGCTCCAGTACCACCGGCTCCATTCCGGCGTGCTGAAGGGCGATCGCAGCTGTCAGCCCACCGATCCCACCGCCAACAATCAGTACTCTGGGATGGTCCACAACCGTACTCCCCATTCATTGCGTATTTGCCCGCGCCCGCCCATCAGCGTCGGGCGGCTGCGCTGAATCCGGATCAGACGATTGTCATGATGCGGCCGCTAGCTTGACCTCGATGCTCACCCGCCCCTCGGCGACGGCACGAGAGATCTCGCCGTCACTGACGTGTCCCTCCTCGCGAGCCAGGCCGGCCGGACGCGCATACGACGGAATTGCGTCCACGAGCCGCCGGAGAATTGCCGCTGACTGGTCCGGGTCGGTGACGGTGTCGGCGGTGCCCGTGACCATATGTCCACGCAGCCGCAATCGAACCTGCGCTCCGCCGGACAGATTGCGGTACCAGGGCGAATCGGTCGACATCAGGAGCCGGTCGCCGTCACGCACGTAGGCAACCGGCGTCTTGTAAGTCCGGCCTGTCTTGCGCCCAGAAAACTCAATGATGGCGTACTTGGAACTCATTATGCCGTGAAATGGCGATTTAATGATGAGGGACGGAAAGATGTTCTTGGGACTATTTGGCACGGGATCGGCTCCTTCGCGGAGGTGGTGACGAGAGGTCACGAGGAATAATGACCATGAGGATCTGTCTTTAACACAGGAAGCGGCTTCAAGAACGACAGCACCTCAGCGGCGACAACCTCAGTGTCCTCGACGTGCAAGGCATGACCTAGTCCTTCGAGCCGTACGTGCCTGGCGTCCCGAAGCAGGTACATCGCGCGTTTCACGTCGGCGTCGCTCATTAGCGCGCCCTGGCTCTCGTCTCCCTGAATTAGCAAAGTGGGGCAGGCTACTTCGGAGAGCAGCTTGTCGGGGGCGTAGTTGGCCAGCATGCGCCCATCGCGGAAATGTGTCATGACTTCTGGATCGAGCTGATCTAGAGATTTTGCCAGGGAGCGCAGCGCGACCGGGACGTCTGCAAGATAGGACACGACGAGTTGCGGGTCGAGGTCCGCCGGATAGATGGCCGAGTCAGCGATGATCAATGCGCTGATCAGGTCCGGCCGCTGCGCCGCGGTCATGAGCCCGATCCAGCCGCCGAGGGAGTGTCCGTACAGGCTGACCGGCGGCTCTGTCATCGTCTCAATGAATCGCACGGTGTCCGAGACGAAATCGCGGATGCCGTAATGGCCCGGCGTACGGGCGGACATGCCGTGCCCACGCAGATCTGGCGCATATTGCTGAAACTGCTTGTCCAGCCGCATCATCAGCGGCTGGAAAACTTGCCACCGGGCGCCGAGCCCGTGCAGGAGCACGAGCGGCGGCCCGGCTGCCGACGTTTTCCCGTAGGCGAGGCTGGGGTCCTGTCCGTCGAGTACGTGGCCGGTGGGCCGCCCGTGCCTCATCACTGCCCCGCACTGGCGGTTGCCGCCGGAGCGAGAACGATCGAGAAGTGCGTTCCGCCTAGGGAACTGCTGTTAATCAGGGCCGGCCCCGGCTGCTCGCCACGAGACCAGCCCTCCACGGCCAGGGCCATACCGAGCGGCGCACCAGCACCAATCGGCTCGCCGATGAAAATCTTGGGAGACAGGACCCGCGGGGAAGTCTGATTCCCGAAGATCCTTGCCAGGGCTACCTGCTCCGCCTCGTCCGCGAGCTTCAGCCCGGACAGGGACGACCATACGGTGGCGATGTCGGCCGGCTCGAGGCCAGCTCGCTCCAGCGCCAGGCGCATGGCCCGCTCTAGCCCCCGGCCTTCCGGATCCCATCGGCCCACGCCCAGCCCGTCCCCGGCGATCCCGTAGCCAAGCACTTCTCCGAGGACCGTCGCGCCGCGCTCCAGCGCATACGAGCGCCGCTCCAGGAGGAGGGCGATACCTGCCTCTGACAGGGCAAAGCCGGCCGGGCCGACAGAGCCAAGTGCCCGGTAGCCATCGATGACGGCTTCGGTCAAGGAGTCAGCGCCGATGGCGAGCATCGCGTCAGCCTGACCGCGAGCAAGTATGTCCGTGGCGTAGACGATCGCCGACGCCCCAGCGGCGTGCCCTGCGGTCACCGTGGTTGTCGGTCCCACGGCGCCGACGTGCATGGCCACCTGGCCGGCTGCCGCGTTGTAGACGGTGTTGGGGAAGATGGCGGGGTTCGCCGCGTGCGGCCCTTCCTCGAACAGCGGGCGCGAGAAGGCCTCCATCGAATCCATCGGGCCGATACCCGTGCCGAGAATGGTCCCCACCCGGTCGCCGGTCTGCTCATCCAGTTCGAGGCCACCGGCTGCCAGCGCCAGCCGAGATGCGACGAGGCAGAAGATACCCAGACGATCCATACGCCGGCGCACCTTCGGTGACAGGAAAGCACTCGCATCGAGGCTGACGCGGCCGATTCGCGTGCCGCATTCCTGCTCCGTGCAGTCACGTTCGGCCGCGACGGCCTCCCAGAGTGCGGCGGAGTCCACGCCCGCCGGGGTGAGCGCTCCGGCACCGGTGATGACCACGCGATCTTGTCCGGGCGCTGGCGGCGGTGCGGAGCGGCCCCGGGTCAGGACGAGCGAAGCATTGGCTCCGCCGAAAGCGAAGTTGTTGGATACTGCGACCTGCGTCGCCAGGGGGCGCGGCACGTTGGGGACGTAGTCGAGGTCACACTCTGGATCAGGCTCGGTGAAATTGGCGGTCGGGGGCGCGAGCTGCGTTTCCAGCGCCTTGACCGTAACGATGGCCTCCACCGCCCCGGCTGCGCCCAGTAGATGACCGATCATCGACTTCGTGCTGCTGACCGCTGTGGAGTAAATAGCCTCGCCGAGCCCGAGCTTCATCGCCATGGTCTCGGCCGGGTCGTTCTTCGCCGTTCCGGTGCCGTGGCTGTTCACGTAGCCCACGTCTTGCGGCGAGACGCCAGCAGCATGCAACGCGGCCTGGATCGCTCGCGACGCCCCTTTGCCCTCCGGATGAGGAGCGGTGGGGTGGTATCCGTCGGCAGAGAGCCCCAGCCCGGCAATCTCGGCCATGATCGGCAAACCAAGCGTGTCCGCGATATCCGAGCGGACGAGTACCAGCATGCCGCTCCCCTCGCCAAGCGAGAGCCCTTGCCGATCCTTCGAATAGGGAGCAGCGGGCTCGGGAGACAGCGACTCGAGTGAGTTGAAGCCCGCCACGAGCACATCGGACAGCGCATCGGTACCGCCGCTGATGACGGCGTCCGCCTGTCCCGAGCGGATCAGGTCGGCAGCATAGCCAACGGCATTGGCGCCCGCGGCACACGCGGTGTTCACCGACAGTGCGGGACCTTGCAGGCCGAAGGCTCCGGCGATCGCCTCGGCGATCGCCTGGGGCGGGACGAACAGCAGCAGCCTGGCGTCGGCGGGCTCGTCCCGCATGCGGGCCTCATACCAGTGCTTGGCGCTCAGCAGGCCAGCGTTGCAGGTCCCGATAACCACGCCCCAGCGATCGGCCGGGACAAGCTTCGCGATCGCGCCGCAGGTCGCCATCGCCTCCTCGGCCGCTACCAGGGCGAAGTCCAGTGCGCGGTCACGGAAACCGTCGGGATAGTTGACGTCGTGCGCGGGCTCCCGGTCGACCTGAACCTCGCCGGCCAGCGTTGTGCCGTACCCGTCCATGGGGATGCGGCGCACCGGATGGATGGCCACCCGGCCCCGGCTCACGCCATCCCAGAAGTCATCCGCCGTCGGACCTTGCGAGGTAATGGCACCGACGCTGACGACACCCACCCGTATGGGCAGACCCTCCGCTGTGTTCGCCACGACTGACTCCTCGTTTCTTGGTCTGCTAATCCGGCGGGCTAGTCGGATGCTCGGAGCAGCAACGCGACGTTCTGGCCTTCGAGGCCCCGCGCCAGGGCCAGCGCGTGATCCACGCGCTGGCTGCGTGCCTCGTTCGGTACCCAGTCGATTCCCGCGCAGGCGGGATCGACGTTGGTGAGATTCAATGTCGGTGGAATCGTGTTGTGCCGGACCGCAAGCGCGGCGACGGCGACGTTAAGCGCGCCGGACGCTGCGACGAGGTGCCCCGTTGCCGCCTTCACGCTGCTCGCAGCGATCCGGCTCGCCGCGGGACCCAATGCCGACCGCAGGGCAGCCGCCTCGCTGGCGTCGCCGGGCTTCGTCGCGCAGCCATCGGTGGCCACGTAGTCGACGGCACTGGGACTCACCCCGGCTTCATCGAGCGCCCCGCCGATCGCGCTGGCGAGGGAGCGTCCGTCAGGCGACGGGGTGACGAGCCCATCGAGGTCGAATGACGAATGCGTTCCGACGATCTCGGCGTATATGTCCGCGCCGCGCTTGCGGGCGGTGTCCTCGTCCTCGAGCACGACGAACGCTGCGCCCTCCCCCAGCACGTAACCGTCGCGGTCACGGTCATATGGTCTGCACGCGGCCGCGCCCAGGTCGTTATGGCTCGTCATGACCTCCAGAGCATCCAGCTTCGTCATGCTCCACCAGGACGTCGCGTCGTCGAACCCGCCGGCGACCGCCATGGTCGCCTCTCCCCGGCGGACGGCTCGATAAGCCCTGCCTATCGCTGTCATGCTGGCGTCGCCGGTGCCGGCGAAGTATGTGTTGGTGCCACGGAGCCCGTGCGCCTGGGAAATATAAAAGAGCGCAGCTGCCTGGAGCCCCTCGACATAGAAAAGGGGATAAAACTGCTCGGCTCCCTCGGTGCCCATTCGCGCCATGTCGGTGCTCCCGTCGGCGTTGCGGGAGACGAGCACTGCGTCGAGGACCTTCGATGGCTCGGAGATTTCCTTATTGCCGCCGATGAACAGGCCGGCCCGGTCCCCGTCGCCGTCCTCGAGGACCCAACCTGCGTCCCGAATTGCCAGTGCCGCACCGGCCACCGCGAGCTGATCGTTGCGGGTCATGTTCCGCAGGATGCGCCGCTGAGCCACGAACTGGGTCGGGTCGAAGTCTTGGATCTCCGCTCCGAGCTGCGTTCGCAGCGAAGAGGCGTCGAATCCCCTGAGCCGGTCGACGCCGCTTTTCCCGGCGATGAGGGCCTGCCAGGTCACCTCGGTTCCAGTCCCGAGAGGCGTCACGAGGCCCACGCCGGAGATAACGACCCGGGTCACGTCGCACCTGCCAGATCGTTGACGAGCAACAGCCGGCCGATCGTCGTGACCCGCTTGCCGTCCACAGACGCGGAGGCTTTGCACACGGCCTGCCCGACGTCGTGCTCGGTCAGCTCGACGAGCAGCTCCATGACATCACCGGGCTGCACGAACCGCCGAAAACGCACACTTTGCGCCTCGGCCAGCCGCCACTCTTGCTGAGTTGATTCGTGCAGCAACAACGCGGCCAGCTTGGCGAGACTGCCGAGAATGATAACGCCAGGCAGTACCGGAAAGCGCGGGAAGTGGCTATCGAAGATGGCGAGCGTGCCGGGGACATTGCATACGGCCTCGGCCCGGCGACCTGGCTCCACAACGAGAATGCGGTCGAGACTGATCAGCTGGCCCGTGGTGGTAGTCGACGGAACCGTCGCGTGAATCATGACGCACGCACCTTCTCCAGGATAAAGCAGGCGTTGGTTCCGCCGAAGGCGAAGGCGTTGACCATTGCTGCGCTGGTGTCCACGGATTTAGCCGTGTTGGGGACGTAGTCCAGGTCGAGTTTCGGGCCCGGGCTCTCAAGGTTGATCGTCGGCGGCGCCCGCCCTTCCCGCAGCACGCCCAGCGCGCCGATGAGGCCGACGCCGGCAGCTGCCGCGGTGAGGTGGCCGACCATGGACTTGACCGAGCTGATCGCGAGCTGCGGTGCGTGCGCACCGAAAACATCCTTGATCGCCAGCGTCTCGCACAGGTCGTTGCCCGGTGTTGACGTGCCGTGCGCGGCGATGTAGCCGATGTCCTCCGGCGGGACATCAGACTCCTCTAGCGCCCGCGCCATCGCCAGGGTGACACCGCCACCGTCGGGCGGCGGGTCGGTCATGCGGTAAGCATTCATAGTGGCCGCATAGCCCGTGAGTTCCGCGTGGATGGTCGCGCCGCGCTCGCGGGCACCCTCGAGGTCCTCCAGGACGAACATAGCGGCGCCCTCACCGAGCACGAACCCCGACCGATCGGCGCTGAACGGTCGCGATGCCCGCTCGGGCTCGTCGGCAAAATCCGTGGTCAGAGCCCCAAGCAGGGAGAAGCCAAGGATGTCGAGCCAGGAGATGAGGGAGTCGTAGCCGCCGGCGATCATCAATCGGGCATCGCCCTCCTGGATGCGCCGATATGCCTCGCCTATCGCATGGCCGGAGGCTGTGCAGGCGGTGGAGATGCCCAGCATCGGGCCCTCGCATCCGGCCGACCTAGCGATTGCCGCGGCCGGAACGTTCTGGTCACGCTCCAGCACATGCTCCAGCGGCTGGCGGTACAGCGGCAGCGAGTCTCGGAACCGGTGGAAGATCTCGGCTAGCTCATCGAGGGAAGGGCGGCCCGAGGTGGCGCCGACGCTTACCCCCCGGTCACGTGGCCGATAGGTGTCCGCGCCGACGCCGGCGTCCGCCAGCGCCTCCTGCGCGGCGGCAACGCCGAACATGCCCTGACGCGACAAATTACGCCGGAGGTCCGCTCGGGGAATACGGGATTCGGGATCAAAGTCCCGCACCATGCCCGCAATGCGGACGGGAAACGTCGATGCGTCGAATGTAGTGATGGGCCCTACGCCGCTGCGGCCGGCCATGAATGACGTCCAGGTCGTGGCAGCGTCGTTGCCGACAGGCGTCACGGCGCCGATCCCGGTAATGACCACGCGGCGCTGGGCCGGCCTCATGAGCGAGTCAGCACGCGCAGCATGCGTTCACTATCTTCGGGATCTTCGAGGTCGTCGGCGTCGATCAGCGCGCACATGATGTCTGTTGCTTGCATGACCGGCGTGCCGTCAACTGTGGCGCTTCCCGACAGCACGGCCATCTCGTCGCTCATTGACTCGACGACCCCGTCGAGGACCAGCACATCGCCGGGCCGCACATCGCCGGAGAAGCGCACGTTCCCGACCTGTAGGAGCGCGGCTCTCTTGCGGCGGTCCGTCGAGAGCATGATCAGCCATGTCCCTGCCTGGCAGAGCGCCTCGAGCACCAGCGGCGCGGGCATCGCCGGGCCGCCCGGCACGTCATCCCAGAATTCCTCGCTGCCGGACACGAGCTTGCGGCCACGCAAGTGCTTGCCTGGCTCGAACTCGTCTATCCGGTCAATCAGGTGAAAACGCATCGGCATTCCCTTGCCTTCGTCCCAGCCCGTTCATCGGCGCGTTCCTGGAAGCGAGCCGCCAGCTCAGGTGCCGACTGGCGTCGCACGAGAAGTCACCATGTCCACCAGATTCTGCACGGTGAAATAGCTCATGACCTTCTCGGGCTGAAGCTTTCCATCAAGATTCATCGGGATAATCTGCGGCATCACGATCTTCAGCTGCGCCATGCCGGCCGGGGTGATGACGTCCTGCTCCTCGCTACCGAAGTCGTCATCAGGGATACCACCCTGAACATAGTTGGCGAGATCCGCGGCCTGAATCTTGACGCCCATCGAGCGCTGTAGCCTGAATAGCATGTCGAGCAGATCGATGGATTCCGCTCCGAGCTCGTCGAGCAGGGTCGCTTGGGGGGTTACTTCATCCTCTTCTATGCCGAGGGCCTCGGCCACCGCTGAGCGGACCTGCGGCAAGAACTCTACGTTCGTCATTCCGTGCTCCTTATATGTGGGGAATCCGTGGGTGGACGCTGAGGCGCACCGACGCTGTTGACCATGGTCATTCGGGGCGCCCGAGTCCGAGCTGTGCACTCGCGCCGCCATCGACGGGCAGGCAGGTCCCGGTCAGATACGCGGAATCCGGGCTGGCCAGGAAGACCGTAAGAGCTGCGACGTCCTCCACCCGAGCGAAATCTCGAAGGGGGATCTGCTTCTTGATACCCTTGCCGCCCTTATCGACTAGGCCGGATACCATATCGGTGGGCGCGAAACCTGGCAGCACGGCGTTCACCCGGATGCCGAATCGCGCAAGCTCGACCGCGGCACTGCGGGTGAACGCGTTGATGGCTCCCTTGGAGGCAGAGTAGTTCGCCTGCCCGATCCAGCCTCGCTCACCCATTACCGACGAGATGTTAATGATCGATCCCTCACGCTGCGCCATGAAGTGGCCCAGCGTGGCTTTGGTCGAATTGAAGACACCGCCAAAGTTGACGTTCATCACTGACTGCCAGTCTTCGGGCTCCATATTGAAGATCAGCGTGTCCTTGACGATGCCAGCATTGTTGACGAGAACGTGGAGACCGCCGAGCTCCGCGATCGTTTGCTCGACCATCGAAACTGCCTCGGCCGGGTTCGAGACGTCACCGGCAATGGCAACGCTTTTGCCTCCGGCCGCCTCGATCTCATCCACGAGCTCCTGGGCCTGGGCCTTGCTCGACCGATAGTTCACTGCGACACTCGCGCCCTCGTCGGCCAGCGCGATACAGATTGCCCGGCCGATGCCCTTGGCACCGCCCGTTACCAGAGCGACCTTGTCCTGCATCTTCATCGCATTCGATCTCCTTGGTCGATCTCCTGCTGCGGACAACGGCTTTGCCCGGTGCGTGATGTTCGGGTTCCCTGCTGCCGTCGGCTTCGAGCACGGCTGCTGCCGGCGGCTTCGGGCGACCTCGGCTGCCGACGGCTTCCGGCACGGCCTTGGCGGAGTTCCGTTCTTGGTGAACCGTTCTATAAGAACCATTCCTAAAGTATGGTATCTCGGCCGTGGTGTCAATGGAAGGAGCCCTGCGGCCGAGCGTCAGCGAGGCCCTGGGGCAGATCGAGGGCAGATCGGGACAGATCGGAGGCAGATCGGGGGCAGGCCGGGGGGCAGGCCGGGGCAGGCGCGGCGCAGGCTTGCTGTGCCCCGGGCTCGATCGGGCGCTGCGGGCTCGATCAGGTGCTGCGGGCGCCAGCGAGCAGTGTGGTGAACCGTCCGCCGGGTGGCGGAAGCTCAGCTGCCGCGCACGGCGACCCGCCGATCAGCTCGGATCCCCGCTCGGGGGGACATCGCGCCGCATCCAGGCATCGACGGTCGCGATGATCCGGGGACGCACCTCGTGCGCGGCGATGACCGCGTCTACCGAGCCGACCTCTACAGCTCGCTGGATGCTATGCACTGCGTCGAACTCCGCGGCGACCTGCCCGAGCTTCTCGACGCGGACCGACGAGCGCAGCTCGAGCAGCTCGGTCGCGAGCCCAGCCCGCTCAGCGCCCGCCGCGACCGCCATGCGGCCCATGAGGTCCTCCACCCTGGGATCCCGCGCGGTGAGCGAGTTCACCGCGCCGGTGAACACCACCGCAGCCGCTGGCGCGCCGCCGATCACCGAGGCATATGAGCCCTCCACCGCGAGCACCGTCATATGGGGGTTGAGAGCCTTGGAGAACACCACGAAGGCACCTCCGTGGTAGCGCGAGATCACGCAGAACACGATCTGACCCGTGAAGTTGACGATGGCGCGCCCGATCTCTGCCCCGTACTCCAGCTGGAGGTTGCGCATCGAGTCCGGGGAGCCGTCAAAGCCCGAGAGATTGGCCAGCACGACCACCGGCCGATTGCCACTTGCCGCGTTGATTGCGTGCGCGACCTTCTTCGACGAGCGGGGGAACAGCGTGCCGGCCGTGTAGGTGTTCGGCCCGTCGGTGGGCGGGAACCCTCGCCGCGGAACCGGTTTGGACTCGATCCCGAGCACGCAGACCGGCCAGCCACCGAGGCGCGCGTCCTGAACGACCGCGGTCTCGGCGTCGGCCATGCCAGCCCACCGTTCGAGTACCGGGTGGTCCTGGTCGACGATGGCGTGCATGACGGTGCGTATATCGAAGGCCTTCTTCCGGTCCGGGTTGGCGGTCGCGGAGAAGATGTCGCCTACCGTCTTGAAGCCACTGTCGGCGAGCTCATGCGGATAGGCCGAGATGTCGCGGTCGGCCGGGTCGGACGTCGCCGCCCGGCGGGGGGCGGCTTCCCCTGGCACGACGTAGGTGTGGTCGTAGTGGGCCATCAGCACGTCGCGGGCACCGGCCAGGTCGGGCGCCCAGTACTGGGCCTGCCCGTTCGGCCCCATGACGCGGTCGTACCCGCCGATCCCGAAGTTGTCCTCCGCCGATACGCCGCCGGAAAAGTCCAGCGATTGCTTGCCGGTGAGCACCATCGCGCTGTCGGGCGTCATGACGAGTATGCCCTTGGTGTGCATGAGCATCGTGGCTTCCGCGTTCCAGTACGGCTGGGCCCCGACGTTGATGCCGGCCACCACGACGTTTATCTCGCCACCGTTCTGAGTAAATTCAACGATCCGTTTGAGTGCCCTGGCTACCCAGTCCATATTTTCGGTGCCGGAGTCCATGGAGATGCGGGCACCGGCGGAGAGGGCGAACCATTCGACTGGAATCCCCTTTTCCTCGGCCAGATCCAGCGCGGCGATCACCCGCTGGCACTCCGGCTCGGACACCGCGCCGAGTGTCTTGGTCGGATCGCCGAGCAGGACGATACGGCTCACGCCGTCGCGATGCTGCGCCGTCGGGGTGCAAACGGCACCGGCGACGATGCCGGCCCGGTTGAGGCCGCGGGGGCGGTCGACCGGGACCAGCGCGCCGCTGTCATCGAGGTCGTACTCCGTGAACGTGCCGTCCGGGCCGGCCAGCATGCTCGTGATCTCGAAGGGATAGACCGTCCCCCGGCGCCGGCACGCCAGCACCTTCTGGGCGTAGTCGTCCATCGGCTCGAGTGGCTCTGTCGGCGGCGGGCCGACGGACACCATCCCGCCCGATCCCGGGACGGAGACATACCGGGTGGCGATGGGCTGGAGGCTGCCGTCGGGTGCCACGATCCTGCCCTGGCCGATGACCTCCCCGACGCCGGCCTCCGCGATGAGCGGCGCGACCAAGCGCTGCCAGGCAGCCAGCTCGTTAAGATCGACATCGACGATTGGCCGGATGTGCAGCCAGATCTGGTTCATGTCCAGCTTGGCACCGGCCGAGCCACGCTCGTGCCTGGCTCGCCCGATGGCCTCCACGCATGCGCCCAGCATGCCTTCGACGCTAGGCACTGAGGCGATCTGGCCGCTGGCATCGCGAATCACGGCGAACTGGCGCACCTGGGCCAGCGCCACCAGCCGCTGGTCGGCCTCGTTGGCCGGGGAAACGCAGTGGTAGAGCAGGACGTCCTGCGGTGCGTCCAGCCGGGTGAGCCGGAAGTTGCGCAGACGCGACAGGTTGAGGAAGTGACCGACGGTCGGGTGAATCCCGCGGACCAGTTCGTCCTCGGCCACGTCCTGCGCCGAGGGCCGGAAGGTGAAATAGGTGACAGGCTGCCCTACGCCCTGGCAGACCACGATGGTGAACCGCCGCACCAGCGGCGGCAGCTGCGACTCCGACAGCATCATCTGGAGGTGCTTCGAGACCTCGCTGGCGGACGCGGGCGCCTCAGGCCAGGTGAGATAGAGGTCAACGACGCGAGAGCGATCCGCCGGAATCGTGGCCAGGTTGGCGCGGATCACCTCTAGGAGCCCACCGGCGCCGGTCAGTTCGCAGACCGTGCCGAGGGTGGACAGCAGATAGGACGGTTGCTGCCCGGAGCTGAAATCTCCGGCGACGAATGGCCGTCCGTCCACATCGAAGTTGTGCAGGCCGTGGAGCTCATACTCGTGATAGTGGCGAAGCGCCAGCGCCTCGAGTATGGGCTCGGGCGACGAGAACCGGCCGCCTTCGATGCGGTCGGCGAAGAATGAGACGAGCCGCTCAGGTATTCCAGCCAGGGCGGCGATCCGGGCCGCGCGATCCGCTGTTTCCGGCGCCTCGGCGAGGGCCCGCAGCTCGTCCGGGATACCGGCGAGCATCGTGAGCCGGGCCGCGTCTATCTCCGGCTGGTCGAACCAGCGGAACCGGACGCTGCGGGCGAGATCGCTCACCACAGGGAAGCGCAGCTGCGTCGCCAGCGCCAGCCGGTCCAGGGTCTCGCGGGCGCGCAGGTGCAGTTCCTCAGCGGGAGCTGGCTCGGCAATCCAGGCCTGGAGCAAGGTGGTGACGACGATGACATCGGTGGTGTTGCGCTGGTGAGCGAGGAGGATCCGGAAGACCGCCTCCTCAAGGCCGGCCGTGCGATCCAGGTCAGACACTCCGTAATGGCCGAGGGCCCGGGTCAGCCGGGTCATGAAGGCGTCCGGCAGGTCGCCGCGGTCGACATCGAGACTCTGGAGGTAGGTGTGCAGGTGCTCGCGCGCGCTGTGCACTTGCGTGTCGGCGCTGCGCTCGTCGCCGGCCGGGTTGGCCCGCATCAGCTCGGTGAGGTCCGTGAACACGGACAGCACGTCCATCTCGGCGGCCATCGGGACTGCCCCGGCCGCTCGCAGTTCCGCCCGGTCCGCGAGGTAGCGGTCGAGGGTGCCGGACTTGTCACCGGGATCCACGTCGAACCCGAGCAGCATGCTCCGCAGATCCTCCAGGGCGCGCGCGCCGCGATCGCCGACTTCCATGACCTGCGAGGGAACTGGAATCATCAGGTCAGCGCCGCCATCGCCGGACTCCACGGCCTCGCCGTCGCCAAAGGGTTCCAGCCGGGCGAGCGGCGCGCCGGTCTCGACCTGGCTGCCGGCCGTGACCAGGAGCTCGCGCATCCGTCCGGCGATCGGCGCGCGCAGCACCGTCTCCATCTTCATGCTCTCCAGCACGAGCACCGGCGCCCCGGCCTCGACATCCGCGCCGACCTCCACCAGGGTGGCCACCACCAGCGCGGGGGCGGGCGAGCGCAGCACGCCGCCCTCGTCGCGGCTTACCCGGTGGGTGATGCCGTCCACCTCGACCAGCTGAACCGGCCCGTGCGTCGCCGTCACCAGCCGGAAGTGCTCGTCGGCTACGGTGAGCTGGCCGAAGTACGCGTCGAGTCGCTCGAGGATGGCGTCAACCATGAGGGCGTCCCCGTCGCTGCCGATGGCGACCCGGTAGCGGGTCGGTCCGGTCCGCGCGACGGTGACCTTGTAGCCGTGGCCACGGAGCTTGAGGTCGATGGGACGCCCGACCTCGTGCTGGACATGGGGGCGGCCGCCGCGGGCAGTCTCAAAGAAGCGGGCGCGCTCGACCTCTTCCGCTTCCTCGTATCCCCCGATCGCGGCAGCGGTAAGGGCGACACCGAGGTGCCGCTGTGAGACGAGGCGGCCCTCTCCCCTGGCTCGGTCGATCCATCCTGTTTCGGCACTGCCGTCGATCACCTCGGGCTCGTCGAGCAGCCCGAGCAGGAAGCCCTTATTGGTGGTGCCACCGTCGATCACGACGGTAGTTTCAGCCAGCGCTCGTCTCAGTCGCGCCAGTGCCTCGTCGCGGTCGCTGCCGAATGCGATGATCTTGGCGATCATCGAGTCGAAGTCAGAGGGAATCACGTCGCCCTCGCTGACGCCGGTGTCGACCCTGATACCGGGACCGGAAGGCAGCCGCATCACGTCGATCCGCCCTGGCGACGGCGCGAAATCACGGTCCGGGTCCTCGGCGTTGAGCCGCGCCTCCACGGCGTGGCCGACCTCTGCGGGGACGTCTCCGATGAGCGGCTGGCCGGAGGCCACGTGCAGCTGGGCCTTGACGAGGTCTACGTCGGTGGTGACCTCCGTGATCGGGTGCTCGACCTGGAGCCGGGTATTGACCTCGAGGAACGCGAAGAATTGCTGTTGGGGGTGGTACAGAAACTCGACGGTGCAGGCACCGCAGTAACCCACCGCCTTGGCCAGGCGCTCGGCTGAGCTCTTCAGTTCGGCCGTCTGCGCGCCGGTCAGGACAGGCGACGCGGACTCCTCGATGACCTTCTGGTTGCGGCGCTGAAGCGAGCAGTCGCGCACCCCCAGAGCCCATGCCGTGCCGTGGCTATCGGCGATGACCTGCACCTCGACGTGCCGCGCGCCGGTGACCAGGCGCTCCAAGAAGACGACTCCGCTGCCGAAGGACCTGGCCGCTTCCTCCCTGGTCCGCGCGTAGGCATCCCGCAGCTCGTCATCAGAGCTGACCATGCGGATCCCGCGCCCGCCGCCGCCCGCCGTGGCCTTGAGCATGAGCGGGTAGCCGATCTGCCGGCTCGCGGCGAGAGCAGCGTCCAGGTCATCAACGGGCCCGCGGCTCCACGGGGCGACCGGGACGCCGACCTCCTCGGCCAGCAGCTTGGACCCGATCTTGTCACCCAGCCGGCGCATGGCCTCGGCACTCGGGCCGATGAAGGTGACCCCGATGCGCTCGCACAGGTCGGCGAAGGCCGGATCCTCGGCGACGAATCCCCAGCCGACCCAGGCGGCGTCCGCCCCGGTATCGGTCATCGCCCGTTCCAAAACATCCAGGTTGAGGTACGGACGGGCAGCGGCGGGCCCCAGGCAGTAGCTGAGGTCGGCCTCGCGCACGAACGTGGCCTGGCGCTCGCCGTCCGTGTACAGGGCGATGGTCTTGATCTGCGGGTCACGCTCGGCGTTAAGTTCGCGAACCGCGTGAATCAGGCGCATCGCTGCTTCCCCGCGGTTGACGATGGCGATACGAGAGAACATCGACAGGCCCTCCTAGAGCTACGTGCTCCCGATGGTACAATGAGAACCGTTCAGAACCCACTATTACAGAGAGCTGTCTCAGCGTCGAGCAGCAAAGCCCGGCGGAATCCGCATTCCGATCCCTTGTGGCACAGAGATGCTGGAGTGGCCAGTGCGGCTGACACGTCCTCGTACCGGAACGGTCGCGCGGGCCGTTGGCCCAGGTCAGGTTCCAGCCGGGGCGGCGACAGCGCGCCCGGGGCCTCGACACGGGCGGTGGCGTACTGGAAGATGGTACATAAAAGATGATGCATTACGGCCGAACGGTGCAAAGCCCAGGCCGGGATGCATGAGCGCAAGTTGGCGGTTCAGCAGGCCCGGCCGTCGCCAGCCCGCTCGCTATGGATCCGCCGCTGTCCGCGAGCTCATCCCCGTTGACCGCAGCACCTGGCCGTGTCAGCCTCGAAGACAGAGCGTGCTAGGTCGATAGCTAAGCGTGATATCGGGAGGTGATGCCAATGTCTGAGCCCGTCGTGTCAGCCACCAACACACGGCGTTGGTGGGCGTTGGCCGTCTTGTGCCTGAGCGTTCTGCTGGTGGTGGTCGACAACATGATCGTCAATGTCGCGCTGCCCACGCTGAGCCGCGAGCTCAAGGCCTCCACCAGTGACCTGCAATGGTTCGTAGACGCCTACACCCTGCTGTTCGCCGGCTTGCTGCTGACCGGGGGAAGCCTGGGTGACAGGCTGGGACGCAAGCGCATGCTGCAGATCGGGCTGGTGCTGTTCGGACTGACCTCGCTCTGGGCCGCTAGCTCATCGAGCACGGGCGAACTCATCGCGGCGCGCGCTGCGATGGGAGTCTCGGCCGCCGTGGTCTACCCGGCGACGCTGGCGCTGCTGTCATCAATTTTCACCAACCGAGGTGAGCGGGCCACCGCCATCGGCATCTGGTCCGCCGTGTCAGGGCTGGCCGTGGTAATCGGCCCGATCAGCGGCGGAGCACTCCTGCGGCACTTCTCCTGGCACTCGATATTCCTGGTCAACATTCCCCTGGTCGTGATCGCCCTGGTGGCCGGCGTGCGCCTGCTGCCCAACTCCCGCGACGAAAACCCCGGCCGCTTCGACGTCGTCGGTGCCGTGCTGACGGTTTTCTCGATCGGACTGCTGGTGTGGACGGTCATCGAGGCTCCCGACCGCGGCTGGCTCTCGCCGGCGACGCTGGGCGGTTTCGCCGGCGGGGTCGCACTCCTCCTGGTGTTCGTCTGGTGGGAAGCGCGCGTGGCGAGCCCGCTCCTGGATATAGCGGTGTTTCGCAACCCGCGCGTTTTCGCGGCCAGTGCGTCCATCGGCGCGGCATTCTTCGCCTTGTTCGGCTTTGTCTTCCTGATCACCCAGTACCTTCAGTCCATCCGCGGATACAACACCCTCCAGGCCGGGGTGGCGATTATTCCCTTTGCGCTGGTCATGGTGGCCTTGTCCCCGGTGTCGATCCTGCTATCGAAACGGATCGGCACGAAGCTCGTGGTCTGCGGCGGATTGCTGCTGATGACCGCCGGGTTCATAGTCATCGCCACCGCCGCGGTGAATGCCGCGTACTGGGGTCCGCTGGTCATCGTCATGGTCCTGCTGGCCGCAGGGCTTGCGCTGGCGAGCACACCGGCGACAGACGCGATCATGGGTGCCATATCAGCGACCAAGTTCGGCGCAGGGTCGGCGATCAACGACACCACGCGCGAGGTCGGCGGGGCCCTCGGGCTCGCGGTCATCGGCTCGGTGATGAACTCGTTTTTCGTGACCAGGATCGGCAGCCACTTCACCCGGCTCGGCCTGCCCGCGGCCACCGTCGCCGCGGCGCAAAAGTCGGTGACCGCGGCGCTCAGCATCAGCCAGCACCTGCCCGCCAGCCTCGCCGGACCGGCCCGCTACGCCACCCAGCACGCCTTCATGGACGGACTGCACGCGGGATCCTTTGCCGGGGCGGGCGTCACCGCCGTCGCCGCCTGCGCCGTCCTGGCATTCCTGCCCAGCCGGGACCGCGACCCCGCTCCGGCACCAGACAGCGACCCGCAGCCATCCGTCATGGTCCGGTGAATCGCTAATGCAGCGGAGGCAGCGTGCTCAAGCTCAGTTCTGATGCGGCCTGGGTTTCGGCAATTCTTTTACTCGCCACCATTGGCATCGAATTCGGCGGCACGTTCCTCATGCAAGTCATCCGGGGAGCTGAGCCGGCCACCGAATTCCAGCTCGCCTACGCGCGAGCGGGTCATGGACACGCCGGCGTATTCGCTACCCTCGGCCTGGTCACGGTGATCCTGACGGACGCTACCCAGCTAACGGGCATCGCGGGCTGGGTCGCCAGGGCCGGAGTTCCCGCGGCCGCCATCCTGCTGCCGGCCGGCTTCTTCCTGTCGTCCGCGGGCGCCGGGCGCACTAAGGCCAATCGGGCGGTCGGGCTGATCTGGGTCGGCGCCGCGGCCTTCACGGCCGGAGTGGTGACCCTCGCTATCGGGCTTCTCGCCTACCGGCGATAACCCGGATCGGCATTAGTTCAGACCAGAGATGCAGGCTGAAGCTCGGCAATGACCTTGTCGATGCGCCGGGCATCTGATGCCGAGTAGGTCGTGATGTCCGGGTAGCCACGCTTACAGAAGCCGGTGAGCACCCGGCCGGGACCGACCTCCACGAACGTATCGACGCCCTGGCCGACGATGGTCGACAGGCTCTCGCTCCAGCGCACCGATCCGGCCAGCTGGCGGCCCAGCGCCGCCCTGGCCTCGGCGCCGGTGGACACCGCTTGCGCGGTCACGTTGACCACCACCGGGATCTGCGGATCGCTGAACGAAACAGCGGCGAGATCGCTGGCGAACTCCTTCTGCACGGCCGCCATCAGCGAACAGTGGAACGGCGCTCCCACGCCGAGGCGTATGGTCTTGGACCCCGGGAAGTCACCCGTCCGGACAAGCTGGGTGAACGCCTCGATTCCGGCCACCGTGCCGGACACGACCGTCTGGGTCGCGTCGTTGTAATTCGCTACCTCGATGACCTCGCCGCTGGCATCGCGGGCGGCCGCGCATAGCTGTTCCACCAGCTCGGGCGACAGCCCCATGACGGCAGCCATCGCGCCGGGCGTGGTGACATTGACCCCGGCCATCAGGATGCCGCGGCGGCGAACCAGCAAGAGAGCGTCGGTCCACTCCAGGACCCCGGCGGCGACGTTCGCGGTGTACTCACCCAGGCTGTGCCCGGCCACGACGCTCGGCGGGGGCGTTGCAGCGGCAAGAACCCGGTAGGCGGCCAGGCTCGCCACAAAGATCGCCGGCTGGGTGATCTCGGTGCGCCGCAGTTCCTCCTCGGGCCCTTCCCAGCACAGCCGGGACAACTCAAATCCCAGCAGCTCGTCGGCCGCGTCGAAGATAGGCCCGACGATGTCAGGATGCCGGTCGCGCAGGTCACGGCCCATTCCCACCCGCTGCGAGCCCTGGCCTGGAAACAAGTAGGCGGTCGATGTCATGTCCGCTGCTCCGATCCGTGGGCTTGGCGATCCGGTCGGCGCCGGGTACCGTCATGTGTTCGTGCTACCGTGCATTACACACCATTCATATTGAATCATACAGCGGGTGGCTCATGTCGCAATCAGGAACGACCAGCGTCTACATCGCGGGAACCGACACCGCGAGCGGGAAGACGATGATCGGACTCGCCATCTTGCAGGTGTTGTCGCGGCTGGTCGCGACCGTGACCGTGTTCCGCCCGGTGGTCCGCGCCGGGCGGGCAAACGCCGTCGTGCAGACCTTGCTGAGCAGGTCGTCACCAGGCTTCAGCTACGACGACTGTGTTGGCGTCAGCTACGACGACGTGCACGCGAACCCCGATCGGGCACTCGAACAGATCATGGCGCGCTACCGGTCCCTGGCGAGCCGCTGCGACGCCGTCGTGATCGTGGGCACCGACTACACCGGCGTGGGCGCGCCCACCGAGTTCGCCTTCAACGCCAGGGTTGCCTCGAACCTGGGAACTCCGATGCTGCTCGTGGTCACCGGGCTGGGCCGCTCGGTGTCGGAGATCTCCGCGGCGGTCGAGGTGGCCCGCGCCGAGCTCGCCGCGGCCCACGTCGCCGAGCTGGCTATCGTCGTCAACCGGGCCGCTGACGACCTGGTCGAGCCGATCAGGAAGGCGCTGGACGACCTCAGCGTGCCCGCGTTCGTGCTACCCGAGGTGCCGTCTTTGTCGGCGCCAACGATGGGCGACCTCATGGCGGCCTGCGACGGCCAGCTGCTCTTTGGCGATCGGCTGCTGCTGCGCCGGGAGATCGGCCGGCTCGTGGTGGCGGCGATGCCGTTCCCCCAGGTGCTCGACAAGCTCGCCGAGGGTGCAGCGGTGATCGCCTCGGTGGATCAGGCCGGCGAGCTCCTGCCCGGGCTGATCGCCGCGCACGAGTCAGCGACATTCCCCTACCTGTCCGGGGTCATCCTCAATGGCGAGATGGAGCTGCCGGCCTCCTTGCGGCGCTTGATTGACGGCCTGGACATCACCCTTCCGGTGATCCTTACCCGGCGTGCGACCTTCGAGACGGCCGTCTCGCTGTCGGCCGTCACGGGGAGCCTGGCGCAGGGCGCGGAGGCAAAGATCGATACCGCGTGCGGCGTGTTCACCGACGCCGTCGACCAGCGCGTCCTGCTGGAGCGGCTGCACGTGGCCAGGGCCACGTGCGTCACTCCGCTGATGTTCGAGCAGGATCTGCTGGAACGGGCCCGCGCCGACCGGCGGCATATCGTCTTGCCCGAGGGGACCGATGAACGGATTCTCCGCGCGGCCGACATCCTGTTGCGCCGCGGCGTCGTGGATCTCACGCTGCTAGGCGCCGAGGACGTCGTGCGTAACACCGCGGCCCGGCTGGCGCTCGACATCTCGGCGGCGAATGTGATCGATCCGCAGGACGCCGCCGCGCGCGAACCGCTCGCCGCCGAGTTCGCCCGGCTGCGCGCTGGCAAAGGCGTCACCCTCGAAGCGGCCCGCGACGTGCTGACTGACGTGTCTTACTTCGGCACCCTGATGGTGCAGCTCCGGCACGCGGACGGCATGGTGTCGGGCGCCGCCCACACGACGACCCACACCATCCGGCCCGCGTTCGAGGTGATCAAGACCGCGCCCGGCACCGCACTGGTGTCCAGCGCGTTCCTCATGTGTCTAGCTGACCGGGTGCTCGTCTACGCCGACTGCGCCGTCAACCCCAACCCGGACGCCGAGCAGCTCGCCGACATCGCGATCTCGTCCGCGGCCACGGCGGCGCAGTTCGCGGTGGAACCGCGGGTGGCGATGCTGTCCTACTCGACCGGAAACTCGGGTTCGGGTGCCGACGTGGAGAAGGTGCGGCAAGCCGTGCTGCTTGTCCGCCAGCGCCGGCCGGATCTGCCCGTCGAGGGGCCCATCCAGTACGACGCGGCGGTGGACCCGGCCGTAGCGCGCGCGAAAATGCCGGACAGCCCCGTCGCTGGCCGGGCGACTGTCTTCATCGTTCCGGACCTGAACACCGGCAATACCCTGTACAAGGCGGTGCAGCGCAGCGCGGGGGCGGTCGCGATCGGGCCGGTACTCCAGGGCCTGCGCAGGCCGGTCAACGACCTGTCCCGCGGCGCTACCGTGCACGACATCGTCAATACCGTCGCCATTACCGCGATCCAGGCCCAGGGCGATGACGGATGACGTGTGCGCGCTTCGGGCAGCACAGCCGCAGCTGCGAGGACTTCGCGTTTGCCGGTCGGGGCGCCGCCGGGTGAGGTCAGGCAACCCGACGGGGTAGGCGATAGTGGCCAGCCTGCGGGGGCAGCTGCACGCCGGCGACGCGCAGCTGCGCCACCCTGTTCATGAAGGCCGCGCCGGTCATCAGGTGATCCGCGATCACGTCGACGTGGCGGTTCTCGAGCGGCTCGAGCACGCTGCCGCGCACCCAGTCGTTGAAGCTGCCCATCGCCGGCCCGCACCAGAGCTGGTAGTCCATCGTGCGGGCGGGCTCCCCCCCCGTGGCCCACCGCGACGACATGCCGAGATACCAGCGGAAGATCAGCGCCATCTTGCGCTTGGGGTTGCCGCGGGCTCGCTCGATCTGCGATGGGTCCCGTTTCTCGAAATACTCCACGGTGTCCTGCCAGACGTCGTCGAGTGACCGCCGGAAGGTCCGCTCCTCCAAGCGCTGCCGCACCTCGGCGGGAAAGTCCGCTATTCCCTGGTTGGCCATGTAAAGCTCATAGAGCTGCCTGGCCCGCATGGGGAAGAAGCAGCCCCGCCGGAGAACCTGGAGTTGCACGCCCAGCTCGAACATGTCCGCCGCCGGTGCCATCTCGCAGTCCGCGATTCCCGCCACCGCCAGCATCGACTTGGCCGCGGTCGAAGTCCCTGCCTCAACGCAGCACTGGTTGATCGATCCGGTGACGACGTAGTCGGCGCCCATCGCGACGGCGGCGGCGACCGCGTGCGGGGTTCCGATTCCGCCGGCTGCGCCGACCCGGATGGACCCGCCGCTGAGAGCATCACGCAGGCCCAGCAGGGGCGGCAGCAGGCTGGACAGCGACTGCCGGTCGGTGTGGCCACCCGAGTCCGCCTCCGCGGTGACGTCATCGGCCATGGGCACCTCCGCCGCCAGCCGCGCCTGGTCCTCGCTGATCAGTCCGGCCGTCGCCAGAGCCGCGATCAGGGACGCGGGCGCGGGTCGCATGAACCGCTCGGCAACCTCCAGCCGTGACACCTTGGCGATGATCCGGTTGGTGGCGATAATCCTGCCATCGGCGGTCCGCTCAAGCCCGGCCGCCCGGTACCGCACGATGTGCGGCGTGAGGTCCATGTATGCCGACGCTTCGACGCAGCGCACCTGATAACGCAGATACAGCTCGACCGCGGCGCGCTCGAGCTGCTCCTCACTCGGGCTGTGGATGAGATTGCAGGCATAGGGCAGCCCCGGGATCTCGTCGCGGAACCGGACAAGCACCCGTTCGATGCGGTCCGGCAGCAATCCGGCCGCGCCGAAGGAGCCGAGCAGCCCGGCGCGCGCCAGCTTGATAACCAGATCCGCCGAGGCGATACCACCTGCCATCGCGCCCGCCATGTACGCGTTGCGGACCCCGTGGTCACGCAGGAACGACAGCGCGCCGAGCCGAGCCGGGGGGACGGCCGCGGCAACCGCGAGGAGCCTGCCGCCGCCCAGATCGGTGCAATTCGTGGCGCCGACGCCCTGGTCTGTCTCGACGATCAAGCAAGGCAGCTCGAGGTTCGCTAGCGCCTGGTAGAAGCCGTCGGGGTCGCGGCGCGGCTCGCCGGTGACCGGCGGCGGCGCTACGGGGCCGGGACCGGGGCGAAGGCCGGAACCGGGACCCGGACCGGGGCGAAGGCCGGAACCGGGACCCGGACCGGGACCGGGACCCGGACCGGGACCGGGGCCGGGGCCGGGGCCGCTCATGATGGGGTCGGCTGTTCCCCGGACCTGACCGCGATGGCGACGTTCTTCAGCTCGTATATCCGCAGCTCCGATTTCCACAGATTCGCGTCGCCGATGAGAAGAACCTGCCCTGGCTCGCGGCGCACCTCCTTGATGTGAACGTCGAAGTTCATGTCAGGGTCCGTTCGGAGAATCTGGCCTCGGTATCTCCAGCCAAGCTCGATTCCCGCGGCCAGCGCGAACTGCGGCCGATAAAGGCCGTCGGCCAATCCGGTCTCTATCGCATAGAGCTGCATCGCCTGCATGACGGCTTCGACGCCCAGCGAACCAGGCATCACCGGGTCCCGGTGGAAGTGACAGGAGAAGTACCACTCGTCCGGGGTCACCCGGTGGTAGCCGCGGAGGTAGCCCGCCCCGTAGTCACCCCCGCCCGCAATGAGATCCACCCAATCGACGAGCTGGAGTTTCCCGGATCCGAGCCGCAGCCCGCCACCCGCCGTGAGTCGCTGCGCGTCGTCGCGCAGGTCGATCCTGCGGGCGGGGCCCGCGGCTCCGGCACCCTTGTCGGTCTGCCAGCCAGGCACCTGGCGGCCTGCGTCGAGGCCCACCTGATTGGCCAGGGCCTCCTCGCTGAAATAGCCGAAGAGTGACTCGCCGGTGTAGAAGGTCTCGCCGTCCGCCGACAGCTCGTAGCGGAATCTCTGTAGGACCGCCCCGGTCATGGCGTCGTTCGACAGTAGCGTCGAGTGCTGGCGAATCGTCTTGCCCCGCAGGCTGACGTCCTTGACGACCACCGCGTGACCGTCGAGGTTGCGGATTGATAGCTGCTGGTCGGGGCGGGACAGGGTAGCGCCCAGGTAGTAGCCGAGCAGGACCGCCGACTGTAGTGACGTCTCCATCAGCACGGCGTAGGGCAGCACCGGGTGCCCGTTGTCCTGGTAATACCAGGAGTCGGCAGGCGAGTCGTACTCCGTGACCATGGTGGCGCCGGGGGCAAGCCGACCCCGTTCGCCGGTCCAGGCCATCATCCGGTCGACGAAAAGGAAGTCGCCGTTAGGTATGTATGGCGCCCGGCTTGTCCGGTAGATCTCGAACTCGGGTCCCATGGCCACCGCGAGGTCGCCCTTGGCGGCGTGCGCCATGTGCAGCTCATTGAGCAGGGCGCGCTCCCCCTGCGGATTCGTGCGCCCGAGAAACGCCGCTACCTTTCCGCCCGGCCCGGGACAGTAGGGCGTTCCCGGCTTCTCCCTGATCTGCACGCCGATGTCGCGGATCGCCATCACCTTCCGCGCACCGTCGTAGACCATCACGTCGGCGACGGCATGCGGCCGGTCCAGCAGCCCGAGCTCAAGAACCTCCGCCTCGTACCGGAGCCGGGCGGTCCCGGCCGGGATCGGGCCGGTCACGGTGATCTGGGTGGCCAGACCGGTCACCGGCTGGAAGCGGGCGTCCGGGAGCACCAGGTGCGCGCCCAGGTACAGCAGATAGGCCTGTAGCAGCTGCCCGGCACCATCGATGATCAACGACTCCGGGGCCGCGGCTGAGGTCTGCACGTGGCCGATCGCGCTGAGCGCGCCTAGCCCGCTGCGGCCGCCACGGGAGTTGATATCGCCGATCTCGTCGATCATCCGCCGCGGCTCGCCGGGCAGCCGGAGGGAGGGGTTGCAGCCCTCCTGCCGGTAGCCGGCGCCGAACACGTCGGCGATCCGGCAGGCCGCGAGCAACGCGATGTCCTTGGCGTCAAGTCTCCGCCTGTCCGTTCGGGAAAGCGGCTTGAAGGTTGTGACCTGGTGCGAGCGGGAATCTGGCGGGCCCGCGTCGGTCCAGACGGCCGCCGCGGGACCGGCCTCGCCGGTGAGTTCGAATACCGGCTTGCCGCCGGCCTGACAGGAGCCATGGAAGGTCACGACCCCGTCGACCACCTGATCGACCCCAGCATCCCAGGTGACCGTCTCCTCTTCCAACGGCAATTCGCCGCGGAACGTCAGGGTGGCCTGGAGCAGGTGGCTCCCCGGTCTGTCCGCGATGGCCTTGTCCTGGATCACATCCAGCAGGACCGCGATCGGTACCTGTCCGTCCAGCGCGAGTCCGCCCGCAGTCCCGCCGCCGTCGGCGGAGCGCCGCAGGCCACCGGTGGGAGGCGGTGCCCCGACCGCCGGTACGCTCACGCCAGCAGCGACGTCTGGCCGAGTGGCCGCCTCTAGCAGGGCGCGCTGCGCGCGCAAGGCGGCCCGGTGGGATGCGAAGATCTGCGCGCGCAGCCTCGTGAGCCAGCCGCGCGACCCAGTGCCGGGCGCGGGCGGGCCCGCCGGAACTGGCGCAGGCAAGGACCGGTCAGCGCTGGCGGACATTGGTCGATCCTGGCTCCGCGCACTTGGTGTCGAGTGTCTGGCTGAGCGCGACCGACACGCCCGTGAAGCGCTCGTAGATGGCGCCGTCCTTGGAACATGCGGTGACCGAGCACGTCACCGTGAGGCCCTGATCATTGATCTGATCGACCACGACGAGAAAGGGCACCGAGGACGAGAGCCGGTCATGGATCTCGATGTGCTCGATGGAGACCGGCAGGCAGGCCGAATTCCGGAAGCGGTGGACCCAGACCAGCGGAGCCTGTAGCAGCAGATCGCTGAGTACGGGGTCATAGTTACAGCCCTCATAGGCGGTGCTGGCAAGGCCGGTCTCGCCGAGCTGGCACTCGGCTACGAGCCGGGTCTGATCCTGCGCCAGTGTCCTGATCACACCCTGTAGCGCCGGGCCATGGAACAGGGCGCCGTCCTTGTAGGGCGAGTCCTCGTTCTCACCGTCACCGGTGAGGACGGAGAGGTCGATCGTGGGTGCCGGGGTCTGCGCCAGCGGACCGAGCCGGAAAGAACCACCGTAATGAGGCGTTGTGCCGTAAGGGCCGCCGGTGCTGGCGATGAGGACGTCTACGCGCGACCCGTCGTATGGCGGCTGCGGCGTTGCCTGGAGCCGGTAAGTGCGTGCCGCACCGCCGTTGAAGATGACGCCCTTGAAGACCTGGAAGCCCCAGGCCTCGGCTACCGCCATTCCGGGGTAGAGCCGCTCGAGAGCATTGATGCACCAGCCGAGGGCCACCGTGGTCGGCAGCACCGGCTGTCCGGCGATGCAGTGATCCTGGATGACCGGCTCCATCTGTAGCGCGTCGAGGATGCGTTCGATCACCACCGGTGCGGTGACGAGCGCTCGGTGCGGAGCCGCGAACGGCGCCACCGCGGGCGCGATGACCGTGACCACGTCCTCCATGCACTCGCTGGTGAATTGCTGGGCGAACATGTCCGCCCCGACGTCGAGGGGAATCAGGACGACACCGCGCTGTTCGAACAGTTGCTGGAGTTGCGGGGTGACCATCCCGCCCGCCCAGGCGCCCCAGTTAACGGCGGCGACGTGGCAATCTGGGTGACGGCTCTTCCACGCCAGTGCGAACGAGTTCAGCGCGGCGTTGGCCATCGCGTAATCGACCTGGCCGCGGCTACCGAAAAAGCCTGCCACAGAAGAGAAAAGCGCCAGGTGCCGCAGCCGACCGGGATCGGCGATCGCGAGCACGTTGCGCAGGCCGGCCAGCTTTGCTGCCAGCACCCGGCTCACTTCGGGCGGTGTCTTGTCCAGGATCAGGCGATCGGCAAGCACGCCGGCGCCATGAATGACTCCGGTGATCCGTCCCGAGAACGGGGTCAGCGCCGCGGCCATCGCCTTCTCATCGGTAACGTCGACCGACAGATAGTCCGCAGTGGCGCCGAGTTCATGCAGGTCAGCCATGGTCGCACGGATCTCTCGCTGAGCCAGCAGGCGGCGCGTGAGCCGATCGACCTCGCGTGGTGTTGGTTTCTCGCCCACGTCGCGCAGATGGTGAGCCGCTGCCGCCTTGACGGCGGGCTCGCCGATCGCCAGGACTGCCCAGTCGGGCTCCTCCTCGAGCACGGTGCGCCCGAGCAGGATGAGGTGACATGGGGTCTGGCGCATCAGGCCCTTGACGCACTGGGCCGTGACACCGCGTCCTCCCCCGGTGACGAGCATCACATCGTCGGCCGTGAGCTCGGCCAGCGCCATCGGAGATCGCGGCGGCGGGGTCTGCGTCAGGGCAATCGTCTGGCGCTGCGTTCCGTCGTATGCGACTTCGAGCGGCTCCGCGGCAACGTCATAAGCCTCGGCGACGATCAGGGCGGCTACGCTCTCGTCAGCCACCTCAGGTGCGATGTCGAGCGCACGGCAGAACAGCTCGGGGGCCTCGAAGGCGAGCGTCTTGACCATGCCTTGCAGGCCGCCGAGAAGAGCGGCTGGCTCGCTAGCCGTGCCGCGCAGGCCGAACGCGCCGTCCAGCCGGGAAACGGTGATGAAGGCCGAACGCCCCCGGCCGGCCGCCCGCACGAGCGGAGGCTGCATGTGCTTGGCGATCATCACGGCGTGTGCCAGGCGGTTAGACGCGTCCCGCCAGCTCGCCGGGGCCTCGGCAGCCACGTAGACGCAAAGCTGGACCTCGGTCACGCCGTTGAGCGCGTCCTCAGCTTCCTGAAGCTCGTGTTCATCCCAGCTCGTGAGGTCCCACACGCGATACCGCCGGTACCTGCGCGGCCGCGCGCCGGGCAGCCGGAGCACCGCTATTTCCCAGCCGAGCGCGGTCAGCGCGGCGGCCAGCGCCTGGCACAGAGCAGAACCGTCGTCTACGAGAATGGCGATCGGCTCCGCCTGGTAGACATCCAGCTGCCGGTCGACCGCGGGAAGCGGGGACAGCCACGGGTGCAAGCGCAAGATGCCGGGCGCGGCCGGCCGCACGGCGGGTGCGTGCACCGCCTCCTGCGGTGCTGCGGCCGGCGCGGCGTCGCCGGGGGCGATGAGGGCGACCACGTCCGCCAGCGTGCGCAGCTCCGCCATCTGCTCCGGACCGACCGTGAGGGCGCTGGGATACCGGTCCCGCAACGCCGCCAGGATCTCCACCCGCTTGATGGAGTCGATCCCCAGGTCGGCCTCCATATCCATGCCCGGTTCCAGCATGTCCGCAGGGAACCCGGTCTTGTCCGCCACCACAGCCAGCAGTTCCCGCTGCGCGGCCGCGAGATCGGCCTGCACCCCCTCCGGCGGCGCTCCGGCTGGCGCGGCCTCGCCAGGGGCGATGAGGGCGACCACGTCCGCCAGCGTGCGCAGCTCCGCCATCTGCTCCGGGCCGACCGTGAGGGCGCTGGGATACCGGTCCCGCAGCGCCGCGAGGATCTCCACCCGCTTGATGGAGTCGATCCCCAGGTCGGCCTCCATGTCCATGCCCGGTTCCAGCATGTCCGCAGGGAACCCGGTCTTGTCCGCCACCACAGCCAGCAGCGCCTGCTCGGCGCTGGTCCCGCTGGTCCCGCCGGGACCCGCGGGACTGGCAGGACTGGCGGGACTGGCAGGACTGGCGGGGCCACCAGGACTGACTGGATCAGGCTCCGCCGGCTCGGCCGTGATCGGGGGCAGCCACGTTGTGATCGGTGCCGGGTCGGCCGTGACCGGGGCCAGCCACGTTGTGACCGGTGCCGGCTCGGCCGTCACCGGCGCCGGCCACGTTGTGAGCGGCGCCGGCTGGTCAGCGAACACCGGCGGAATAATCGGCGGACTCAGCACGGCCCCGAGCCCGGCTTCGGCGGACGCCGGGGCGACGTCGGGAATCGCCATGACAGCAGCCTGGTCGGCCGTGACGGCTGGTGCCGGGCTGACTGGGTCCGGGCTGACTGGGTCCGGGCTGGCTGGCTCCGGCGCGGACCAAGGCCTCGCGCTAGCGAGGTCACGCAGGATCTCGCTGGCGCGCGTGTGCGTACGGCCGAGGGTGATCCCGTGCTCGTTGATCGCCTCGACAAGCGAGCGGAGCTCGCCCGCGTCGTTCCCGGCGTGCCGTTCCGCCAGCGCGGCGAGGCGGTCCGCGGTGCGGAGCTGGAGCTCGAGGTAATCGGAATGCAGCGCGAGATGCTGCCGCGCCACTTCAAGGAAACCGTCGCGGGTCGGCTGGGCGTCGTCACGTCGGGCCAGCTGCTGACTGCCATTGCCGTCCCGGGCCGGCACCTGAGCGGGCTCGATCTTTGGCATGGGAATGCTCGCCGTGGAGATGAGCTCGAGCGGGGAGATCTGTTCTGGTGCGCAGGCAGATCGCGACGGTGGGACGGATTCCGGCGGCAGAGCGGGCGCAGGCAGCACGGCGGGCACCGGCAGCACGGCAGGCACCGGCAGCACGGCAGGCACCGGCAGCACGGCGGGCGGCGGCAGCACGGCGGGCGGCGGCAGCACGGCGGGCACCGGCAGCGCAGCCGCCCCGTGGTCGACCGTGTAGCCGTTCTCGAGGGAGTCGCGGTAGGCAGCCTTGCGGGCGTCGGACACGATGTTGACCCCGGAGATGGGAATGCTCAGCTTCGATTGGGCGGGCTCGACCTCCGGCTCCGCTGAGTACCGGTTGATACCGGTCAGCGGCAGGCCGAGGACGGCCAACTCGACGGCGGTCCGCTTGAGGTGTACGTCGCTGTCCCTGCCGGGGCCGCCGTCGACGGCGCACACGATGACGTCATCGCGGTTGGGCAGCGTGGCCGTCACGAGCCGCGCCAGCACCCGCTGCGGGCCGAACTCCACGAAGATCCGGAATCCGTCCCGGTACATTGCCTGCACCTGCGGCGCGAAGCTCACCGGATTGATGAGCTGCTCCGTGAGGATCCGCCGATTCTCCTTCAGGTCGTCGCCATAGACGGCGCCGTGGGTGTTGGCGTACACCCGCCGCGCGGGCGGCCGGAATTGCGCGGCGTCGACGGCCGGCCTGAAGGCCTCGACCGCGTGTGCGACGAACGGGGTGTGGAACGCGGCGGAGACGGGCAGCCGCGTTGCCGTGATCCCGTGCTGCGAGCACCAGGCGAGAAGCTCGTCGATCGCGGCGGTGCTGCCGCCGACGACCACCTGCTCCGGAGCATTGAGGTTGCACACCATCAGCCCCTCATGGGAGCTGAGAAGATCGCGTACCCGACTCTCCGGCGCCTTGATCGCCGCCATGCCGCCGGGATCCTGGCCGTTGCCCTGCCGCGGCGCCATGGCGCGGCCGCGGGCACTGACCAGCCGGAACAGGTCCTCGTCGGTGAAGCACCCCGCCGCCCACAATGCCGTCAGCTCGCCCAGGCTGTGGCCCATCGTGCCATCTGGCGCGAAGCCCAGTTCGGCAAGGAAGCGGTACTGCCCGCTGGCCAGGGCACAGATGGCGGGCTGGGCGTACTCGGTCTGGCGAAGCAGGGCCTCGGGGGCGTCGTCATCAGATCCGAAGCCTGGCGGCGGGAAGACCACCCGAGATAGTGGCGGCGTTCCCCCGATCTCCCGGTTGACCTCGTCGAAAGTGGCCCGCAGCGGCGGGACGTTCCGGACAGCCTCGCTGCCCATGCCCACATACTGGCTGCCCTGGCCGGTGAATAGCGCCGCAACCTTCCCCGCGGTCGCGGCCGCAGAACGCCGCCGGTAGAAGATGCCCGCGGGGTGCGACCACTGGTCGCGGGTGGCCCTGACGTGTAGCTGAACGCGGGCTAGTTCAAGCAACGCCGCGATATCGTCGGCGCCTGCCGCGAACCCGATCCGTGCGTCTCCGGCGGGGATCGCCCCGTCATCCGCAGTGGCAGTACCTTCGTCGAGGAGCCGCGCCAGCGAATCCGGGTCGGCCGCGTGCCACAGATAGGCGCGCGCCGTCGGGTGCAGGACCTCAAGCGGCCGGCCGCCGGATTCGTGTTCTTCGAGGACCACGTGGAAGTCGGTCCCGCCGAACCCGAAAGCGGACACGCCCGCGCGCCTTGGCCGCCGTGGATGCCTGATCCAGGGACGTGCCTGCGTGTTGACGTAGAACGCGCTGCTGTCAAAGTTAATGGCCGCGTTCGGCGTGCTGACATTGATAGTGGGCGGCAGCACCTTATGGTAGAGCGAAAGCGCCAGCTTTATCATGCCTGCGGCGCCCGCTGCCGCCTTGGTGTGCCCGATCTGGGACTTGACGCTGCCGACGGCGGCGAACTGCCGCTCGTCGGTCGCCTCGGCGTAGACGGCCTGGAGGGCCGACAATTCGGTCGCATCTCCGACTGCCGTCCCGGTACCGTGCCCTTCCAGCAGTTCGATGGAACCAGGCGAACAGTCGGCGTCCTCGTATGCGCGCTTCAGGCACGTCATCTGGCCCTCGGCACGGGGCGCGTAGATGCTCTTGAACCGACCGTCGCTCGCGCTGCCAATTCCCCGGATCACCGCGTAGATCCGGTCCTTATCTCGCTCGGCGTCGGCCAGCCGCTTGAGCGCGAGCATGCCGATCCCTTCGCCGATCAAGGTGCCGTCGGCATCGACGTCGAACGGACGAATTATCCCGGACTTGGAAAATGCCAGTGTCTTGCTGAAGCACATGTACAGGAGGATTGTGTTCTCGGCATCGCAGCCGCCCGAGATCATGAGGTCGGCGCGCCCTTCGAGCAGTTCGCTGACCGACATCTTGATGGCGGCAAGCGAACTCGCGCATGCCGCGTCGACGGTGCAGTTAGTGGCACCGAGGTCGAACCGGTTGGCGATCCGGCCAGCGACGAGATTCCCGAGCATGCCCGGAAATGAGTTCTCCACCCATGGCGGGTAGGCTTTCTTGAATTTCTCTGCTATCTCCACCGCGTCCTGCTCAGATAGATCGCAGCTGCGGAGCACCTCCTTGATGACGGGCGTCTGCAAGCGAGCGGCCAGCGGCTGTATCAATGAGTTAGAGCCAGTCACGCCGACGATTACGCCGGTGCGAGCAGCGTTGTACCACAGCGCCTCATCGCAGCCCGCGTCGTGCATTAGATCACGTGCTACGACGAGGCCGAGCAGCTGGAGGACGTCGGTAACCTCAAGCGTATTCGGGGCAATCCCGAATTCAAGCGGACTGAACTGAACCTCTGGGAGGAAGCCACCCCGGCGGCAATACGTCTTGTCTTCCGCCGCCGGATCGGGGTCGTAATAGTCATCAATGTTCCAACGGCCGTCGGGGACGTCCTGCATGCAATCAGTTGCCGACATGATATTTGTCCAGAACTGCCGCAGGTTACGCGACCGAGGGAACAGTCCTGCCAGTCCGACGATGGCAATCGGATTACGTGCGAGTCGCCGATCGAAACCGGTGTCGAGAGTCTCGTTCAAGAGAATCTTCCTTCCCTATCCGGCAATGAGAAAGCCCTCGCCTGCGGCCGTCGTGGCTCGACGGCGCCGAACGCCGCGTGTCCCGGATCACCGGCCAGGGATCGGAACACCGTGGCCAGGCGTGCCAGCGCCGCAGGATCAGTGAGCAGCGAATAATGATCACCTGGGCAGGAGATAACGCGGAGCGCGGGCCCGGCGAGTGACCGCCAGCCGAGAGCCGAGTCATCAGGGAACAGGCTGCCCTCCGGCTTCACCAGGATGAGCCGCGACGGCAGGCGACGGGGCTGGAACGCCTCGGCCATGCGCCCGTTACGGCGTATCCCGTCGGCAAAGCCAGCAAATAGCTCGCGCAGCCAGGGAACCGTCGTGTCGGGCGCCAGCACGCCCCACTCGATTCCGAGTGCCCGGATGTGGCCGAGTGCGTCATCGAGTGCACCGCTCAGCCGCACCGGATCGACGGGGAAAGTCCTGCCCACCCGCGCGCCTAAGAGCATGCCGAACCAGGTCAGGACCTGGTGCGGCTGCACCGCGCGCTCGGCTGGGCCGGTATCCCGCCACGACGCCACCGTGTCGAGCAGCACGACCTGATCCGGCAGCACAGTCAGGCCCGGCCGGTCGGCGAGTGCCAGCGCCACGAGCCCGCCAAAGGACCAGCCTGCGAGAACGTATCGTCCCTGGCGCGGCAGCTGCGCGGCAAGGCTGTCCGCCAGCTGGTCGACCGTCACATCATGGCGCTCGCCGGTCATCGCCTTCCGGTATTCCGGAAGCAGGCGCATCTCGAGGATGGTGAGCCCGACCCGCGGCGAGAGGGCGCTCGCGAGCGCCCGGTAAACCGTGACCGGAAGGGTACCCGGATGCACGACGCAAACTGTGAGCTGTTCCATAGCCGCCCTCGCAGGTAGATCGAAGCCGGCCTGGCTGTGGCCGATGACTGGGCATCCGCGAGTGCGCGGAACGCCATGCAGCGTCAGGTGTCCCGTGCGCCGGCGAGCATGCTCGCCGAGAGCAGATCGGCGAAGGCTTCCGCGATGAGCTGGTGACCGCGGGCGTTCGGATGCACGCGGTCCTCACTCCAGAAGTCGGGGTCGGCGACCTCGGGGGAGTACCAGGCATCGACGAACAGCACCCCATGAGCTCGCGCGGCACACCGGATCGCGTCGTTGGCCTGCTCCATGAGCTCGCGCGCGACATCGAGCAGCTCGGCTGGCACCGGGAGCATCGCCACGATGTTGGGCAGTGTCATCGTGGCGACGGTGGCGCCCGTCGCGGTAGCGCCGGCATACGCCCGGTCGATCTGAGCCGCGAATGCGTCTTTCCTGAACGCGCCGCGGATGTCGTTGATCCCTGTCGAGAAGGTGATGAGGTCGGGATGCGCACCGCTGAGAGCCGGTAGCTGGTCGGCAAGCACCTCGGCAACGGTGGCACGATTCACGGCCAGGTTAGTTAAGAAGTACGGCAGGCCAGTCCGCTGCGTGAGCAGCGAGCACAGCCGCCGTGCCCAGCCGACAGGACGACCCTGAGCGTCAAGATCCCCCTGGCCCGCCGTGAGACTGTCGCCCAATGCGACGAAAGACTGCGGCGAGATCGCGGACCTCTGGGAGGACGGCCGTACATAATAATTCACAATTCATAGTACAACGTAAACCATTCAAGTCAAACGGTTCTTATTGAACTATCATCCTGTACACTTCCGGACATGTCACCGAAGGACGTCCAGAACGGCTACACCACGGTCGAGTACCTGACCTTGGGCCTGGTGGCGCGACTGGAGCCGTGCACGTCCTATGACCTGAAGCGGGAAGTGGAGCGGACCGTCAGCCACTTCTGGACGTTCTCCCACACGGCCCTGTACCAGGCGCCGCCGCAGCTGGTCGCGGCCGGGCTGCTCGCGGAGGAGCAGGAGGAGACCGGCCGCCGGCGGCGGCAGTACCGGCTCACTCCCGATGGCCGGGCGGAGCTGCTGGCCTGGCTCGAGGAAACCTCCGCGCATCCGATCGAGCTTCGCGACCTCGCGCTGCTGAAGCTGATCCTGCTCGGCCCGCACGCCAGCCCCGGCCGGACGCTCGCCCTGGCCAACGCCCAGGCCGACTACCACGCCCATCGGCTAGAGGAGTTCAAGGAGCTGGCGGCGTCCTACGATCCCGAGCCCGACCACCCGACGAGGCTGGCCGCATTGCGATTTGGAATCAAATGGGCGGAAGCGGCCCTGGAGTTCTGGGGCAAGCTCGCCCACGAGGCCGACAACCTACAGGACGGCAAGGGAAGCAAGCCCCGTCGCGACGCCGAAGATTCAAACATGTTGATGAACTTGACGACCTCGGCGTGGACCCGTCTGTCAAGAAAAGTCCGGTATCGCGGCCTATTTGTTCAGGGTTATAGTCGAGCATGTTGAATTTAGCCGTAGTCCTGGAGGACTCCGCGCGCGAGGTGCCCGACCGCGACGCGCTAGTCCTCGGCGACGTCCGGCTGTCGTATGCCGCAGTGAACGCGACCGCGAATCAGGTCGCGAACCTGCTGCGGTCACGCGGGATCCGCCGAGGTGACAGGGTGGCATTGTGCTGCCCAAACCTGCCCTGGTTCCCGATGGTCTACTTCGGCATCCTCAAGGCGGGCGCGATAGCGGTGCCGCTGAACGACCTGCTCGAGCCGTGGGAGTTCGCCTACCATCTCGACGACTCCGGCGCGCGGATGTTCTTCTGCTTCCAGGGCCGCGGTGACCTGCCCGTCAGCGAAGACGGATTCGCCGGCTTCCAGGGCCGCCCCGACCTGCCCGTCGGCGAACGCGGACTCTCCGGTTTCCAGCGGGCCTCCTCCTGCGAGCATTTCATCCTGCTGCCGGCCGACCCAACTTCCACCGGCTCGCCGGTCGCCAACGTCGAGGAGTTCTGGCCGACGATAAAGGATCTTCCGGCGACGTTCGACACGGTGGCGACCGATCCAGCCGATACCGCAGTAATTCTCTACGGGAGCGGCACGAGTGGCCGGCCGTCCGTCGGCGCGGAACTGACCCACCTGAACCTGCTACTGAACGCGATCTGCACCGATTCCATGTTCACCCGGGCGCCGCACGACACCTATCTCGTGGCTCTGCCCCTGTTCCACTCCTTCGGCCAGAGCGTGTGCATGAACATGGGCTTCCTGCGGCGGGCCACGCTGTTGCTACTTCCCCGGTTCGAACCGCGGGCGGCGCTGGCGCTGATGGAGCAGCACAGGGTGACGTTCCTTGCGGCAGTTCCGACGATGTACTGGGCCCTGCTCAGCGTTGACGGCGCGGAGTCCTACGACCTCCCCAAGATCGCGGCCAACCTGAACGTCGCAGTCGCCGGCGGCGCTGCACTGCCCGCGGCGGTCAGGAAGGGTTTCACCGAGCGGTTCGGCATCGACATCCTCGAGGGGTACGGCCTCTCAGAGACCTCCCCGGTCGCGGTGTTCAGCCGATCTGACCGGCTCATCAAGCCCGGCTCGATCGGGACTCCCCTCTGGGGTGTGGAGCTGAAACTCGTCGACCCCAACTGGAACGAAATCGAGGGCAAGGGGCCCGGTGAGATCGCTATCCACGGCCACAACGTCATGAAGGGTTACCACAACCGGCCCGAGGAGACCGCACAGGTCATGCGCGACGGATGGCTTCGTACCGGGGACATCGGCCGCTGTGATGAGGATGGCTACTACTACATCATCGACCGCTCCCGGGATCTGATCATCCGCAATGGCGCGACCATCTACCCGCGGGAGATCGAAGAGCTTCTCATGAACCACCCGCAAGTAGACCTCGCCGCCGTGGTGGGCGTAGCGCATGAACAGTACGGCGAGGAGATCAAGGCCTACGTCGTGCTGGCGGCGGGGCCGCCGATCTCCGCCGAAGATCTGGTGAAATATTGCGCGCACGCCAGGCCGGGCGGCAGGTATCCGCGCATCATCGAGTTCCGTGAGAGGCTGCCCATGACGGCTACCGGCAAGATCCTCAAGCGCGAACTAGCCTGAGGCGGGGACACATGCATTCCCGTGAATCCTTCGGTGTGGGCCATTTCCCGCCGATCGCCGACTACGCGTTCCTCTCGGACTGCGAGACAACCGCTCTGGTGGCGCCCGGTGGTGAGGTCGAGTGGATGTGCCTGCCGCGGATGGATTCGCCGAGCGTCTTCGGCGCCCTGATCGACCGCGACGCCGGGCTATTTCGGCTCGGCCCCGCCGACACGTGGGTCCCGGCGGCGCGCCGGTACATTCCGGGAACCATGGTGCTCGAGACCAGCTGGTGGACGGGACAGGGCTGGCTCGTCGTGCTCGATGCCCTCATTGCCGGCCCCTGGCATCATGAGTCCGAACGGTCCCCCGGCCGCAGCAGGGCGCCGACGGACGACGAGGCGGAGCACGTCTTCCTGCGGACCGCGCGATGCGTGAGCGGGCGGGTCCAGCTGCGCCTCGACTGCAACCCCATGTTCGACTACGGCCGAGCGCCTGGAACCTGGGAGTTTTCCGGACCCGGTTATCACCAGGCTGTGGCCCGTGCCCATGGCTCGGACCTGGTACTGCAATTGGATACTGACCTCCTGCTGGGATTCGAGGGAGGCAACGCGGCATGTGCACGCACGCTGCTGAGAGAAGGCGACGGCCGTTTCGTCGCGCTGTCGTGGAGCGGCCACCTGGCGCCTAAGACCTTCGAAGACGCCCAGGCGCGGATGCTGTGGACCATCCACCACTGGCAGCACTGGATGGAAAGCGGACGCTTCCCTGACCACCCGTGGTCCAGTTTCCTTCAGCGCAGTGCGCTCACGCTCAAGGGACTCACCTACGCGCCCACCGGCGCCATCGTGGCAGCACCGACCACATCGCTCCCCGAGACCCCGCACGGCGAGCGGAACTGGGACTACAGGTATACGTGGATCCGGGACGCCACGATGACGCTATGGGCCATGTACACGCTCGGCTTCGACTGGGAGGCCCAGGAGTTCCTCTCCTTCATCGCCGATATCGTGCCGACGTCGAGTAACGATGACCTTCAGATCATGTACGGGATCGACGGGCGTGCCGACCTGTCCGAGTCCACCCTCGACCATCTCTCCGGCTACGACGGCGCACGGCCCGTCCGGATCGGCAACGGCGCATACGGACAGGCACAGCACGACGTGTGGGGCGCTGTCGTCAGCTCGGTCTACCTGCACGTCGGGCTGCGTCACCGGCTGGACGAACGGCAGTGGTGGATTGTCGTGACTCAGGTAGAGAAGGCCATCGAGCACTGGCGCGAGCCCGACTGTGGCATATGGGAGGTCCGGGGAGCACCGAAGCACTTCGTCTCTTCCAAAATCTACTGCTGGCTGGCCGCCGACAGGGGCGCCAAGCTCGCCGCGCTCCGGGGCGACGAGAGCCGGTCAACCGCCTGGGCCGAGGAGGCCGAAAAGATCCGCGCGGACATTCTCGCGAACGGCACGGACGAGCGCGGTGTCTTCGTTCAGCACTACGGCACGAAGGCACTCGACGCGTCCGCGTTGCTCGTCCCGATCCTGGGGTTCCTGCCCTTCGATGACCCGAGGACCCGGAGCACGGTACTAGCCATCGCCGATGAGCTGACTGAAGACGATCTTGTGCTGCGGTATCGCACGCACGAGACGGACGATGCACTGGAAGGTGAAGAGGGCACCTTCACGATCTGCTCGTTCTGGCTGGTCTCCGCCCTGATCGCGATCGGTGAGGTGGACAGGGGGCGCAGGCTGTGCGAGAAGCTCCTGTCCTTCGCGAGCCCGCTACAGCTCTACGGCGAGCAGATCGACCATCACACCGGACGCCATCTGGGCAACTTCCCGCAGGCGTTCACGCACCTGGCCCTCGTTGCCGCCGTCATGCAGGTCATCAGGGTCGACCACGGCCTTCCGCCCAACCTGCTCGACGTCTTACCTCCCGCCGCTCAGCCGTAAGGCCGGCCATTGACACGGCCAGCCCTCCTACGGTACTTTTAGAATCATTCATATAGAATGGTTCTGTCAGTATCGTAGAACCGGACGGATTTCTCGAGGCGGGCCTCGGCGGCGTTGACGCGCTCTGGAGACCGCCCGGCCGGTCCTGGCGAGGCACTCGTGGCGTCCAGGGCGGCAGACCCGTAACGACGCCGAGCCAGGAGTCAAGCAACGTCTAACCCGCCACTAGCCTCAAGAGGAGTGCGCATGGTTTATTTGCGCCCAGCTGTTCAATTTCATTCGGGATCCATTCTCGAGGCTAGGTCTCTGGCTGCGACGTCCGGCGACGGAACGTGCCATGACTTCTCCGGGGAGATGTCATGCGCGTAGGTAACCAGCGCATACTCATCGTTGGCGGCGGGATCGGCGGTACGGCCGCTGCAATCGCACTGCGAAAAGCTGGCCTTGAATCGGCCGTCTACGAGGCCCGCACGCGACGGGGCACCCAGTACGGGGGCTGCTATGTCCTGTGGTACGCAGGGGTGTTGTCGCTGGGCCGGCTGGGAGTGGCCGAAAAAGCGTACGCCCGCGGACACAAGCTTGAGCGGCTCGAGATGTGCGATGCGCATGGCCGCGTACTCAACCACGTCGAGATGGGAAAACGCGGACGGATGCTAGGCGCGACGCCGGTCGCGATCCGGCGCGCAGACCTGCTCAACATCCTCTATGAAGAACTCGGCGAGGATGACTTTCATTTGAAATCGACCTTCCGGGGGATGTCGCAGGACAGCCGGGGAGTGACCGCGACGTTCACCGATGGCCGGGAGGAACGCGCCGCCGTCCTCGTCGGCGCCGACGGGCTTCAGTCGCGGGTCCGATCCCATCTGCACGGTCTTAAGCCCGCAAGGTATCCCGGCTACGCCCATTGGTCGGGCATCGCGGAGACCGACGCTGGCGCACCCGCTGGCGTGTTCCGCATTTTGCACGGAAAGGGTGCGCGCTTCGCCTTCTTTCACCTAGGCGATGGCCGCGTGTGCTGGTGGTGCGTGCGCAACGCTTCCGAAGGGAGCGATGGCGACAATCTTGGCGGGTACCAGGCTCTGACGATGTTCCTTCATGACTGGGAACCCACGGCTCGCGCGCTGCTGGCGGCAACCCCGCCGACAGCGATCTTCCGCCGGGACACTTTCGACCGGCCACCGCTGCGGCAGTGGGGCCAGGGCCGGGTCACGCTGCTCGGCGACGCGGCGCATGCCATGACGTTCGATCTCGGTCAGGGGGCAGGGACATCCCTGACCGACGCCGTCACGCTGGCTGATCACTTGGCTGAGGGCAGCGGCGCCATTAGTGCGTTGCGTGCATACGAGCGTGCCCGCCGGTCGGTCACTCTGCCGTTGGTGGTGGCGTCCCGGCAGGTGGGAGCGGCCGCCGCCTGGAGCGGGCCGCTCGGTCCTAAGGCAAATGCGGCCGTACTGCGCTCCATAGGGGCGAAGATAACCCCGCAACTGCTGGAACGCGACGCGCGCAGCCACGCGTCCCTGTCCGTCATGCAATGAGCCGAGCGCCGCACCTGCCGCAGCGCCGGTCGGCACCAAACAACCGCTAGCTTCAAATGGGAGACGAGAATGTCCACAATGGAGAACAAGGCGATCGTCGAGCGCTACGTTAAGGAAGCGTGGGGTAACGGAGACTGGAAGATCGCCGAGGAGATAGTGGACGAGAACGTCATCTTCCACGACCAGGTGCGGGAAGGTGATCTGCCGGCTGGCCGCGAAGGCCTGCGGGTGGCGATGGAGCGCATCAACACCGGCATGCCGGACTTCGTCATGGATATTCACGAGATTGTTGCCGAAGACGATATTGTGGTCATCAGATGGAGTGCAGTCGGCACTCATGCGGGAGACTTCAACGGATTCCCGGCGACGGGTCGCGTGGCAACGCTCTATGCGATCAGCATGGTCCGCATGAAGGACGGACGCATCATCGAGGGCTGGCAGGAGACGGACCGGCTCGGCATGGCTCAGCAGCTGGGCATGATGCCGACAGGCGGTATGCCACGCCCGATGGCGAAGGCGATAGTCTCCGGGATCCGCCTGCGTGACCGCTGGTCACGAAGGCGGAGCGCAAAGGCGAGCTGAGACAGCAATCACCTGAAGGCGAACCCGATACAGAGGAATGCGAATCCGATCACCAAGAGCCAGGAGCGGACGCCCTGGAATACCTCCCACCGGTTTCGGGTGGACTGCCAGTTGGCTGGCGGCGCTGCCGGATCAATCTTGCCAGTGGAGAGGTTGATCGGCACGTTCACGATGATGGTGGAAATCAGCGCAATGATCAGGGATACCGCCGCTGCCCACCGCCAGACGGCTGGCCCGCCATTACCTCCGCCACTACTGGCATGGGCAATTGCAAGTACCGCGGATCCGGTCATGAGTAGCGGCATCACCCGGCCGAAGGTACGCAGGAGGCCCTGTTCCACGGCGAGGTGATGCTCGACAGGAAGGCGGCGGATAACAGGATGGACAAAGGCGTAAGAACCAAATTCCGCGCAACCGGTGAACCCTACGATAAAAAGCGTGAAAAAGCCGAGAAAGTTCATCGTTGTCCTGCCAGTTAGCTAGGCAATACTCCTGGGATAGCCTATATCATCTTACCCTAAATATTTTTGGATTGATCGCCGAACGGCGCACCGCACGATCGCGGGCGCGGCGAGAGCCGCACCGTCGGGTAATTCAATTCAGTCCGTTGCGGCAAACAACCCAAAGAACAGTCCCGGGAAAATCAGGGTACCTCGCGTCACGGTCATCATGATCTTGAATCGTCGTCGCGGCTAGGCGTGCTTCCCTTGCCGACCGCCACATTATCGGCCTCGTCGCGGGCGAGCTCGGTCCAGAACTCCAGGGCCGCCTCCGCCCACTTGATCCCGAACCGCAATGCGGCCAGCCTCGTCGGGTGGTCGGGCTCGGGACGGTAACGCGCCGCCAGCTCCTTGAACTCCTCAAGCTGGCGGGCGTGGTAGTCGGCCTGGGCGTTGGCCAGGGCGAGCGTCCGGCCGGGGCTGGCGTGCGGGCCGAGCAGGATCAGCTTCAGCAGCGCGAGGTCGCGAAGCTCGATCGGATGCGCGGAGGTTTCCTCGAGCCAGGCCAGCAGCTCCGCCCGGCCATCAGGGGTGAGCCGGTACTGCCGCCGCCGGCGCCCGGTCTCCTCCTGCTCCTCCGCGAGCAGCCCGGCCGCGACCAGCTGCGGCGGCGCCTGGTACAGGGCCGTGTGGGAGAACGTCCAGAAGTGACTGACGGTCCGCTCCACTTCCCGCTTCAGGTCATAGGACGTGCACGGCTCCAGCCACGCCACCAGGCCCAAGGTCAGGTACTCGACCGTGGTGTAGCCGCCGTTCCCGTCGTCTCTTGTTGACATGATAGGAAGCTTACGTCCAGTTCGGACCGTTCTTAACGGATGATTAACGGAGTGTAACAAATTCGTCTCAAGCAGACCGGATCTTGGTAGAACGGTCGTATCATACCTGCTCACAACCCGGCCGTGAAGTGGAGAACATTACTCTGCGCGGTGAGGGCGCGCGTCATCAGCGCCAATCGCGTCCGGTACACACCACCTCGCTGCGGTTCAGCCAGCAATTCGGCACGTCATCCGGGGTTCGCCACGTTCATCGATCATGGCCCCACGTGTGGCGACCTGCAAGCGATGACTTTGGGAGCGCTCGCCGGTCTCTATGGTGGAGGCTTCGCCGGGTCTCGGCTGGAACCGTTCAGCGACCGGCTGGGCGGATCGGAGGCATCAGGTGCGGCAGGTAGTTTTGCAGTTTTGGGTCTCGCTCGACGGCTACAGCTGCGATGAGGGCACCGGGCTCTACCGGGTGATGGAAGAAATCTCCGATGACGAGCACGAGGCATACTTCGTCACGAAGCTGCGCCGCGCGGGAACCCACATCATGGGCCGGGTGACCTACCAGGACATGGCTGAGTTCTGGCCCAAGTCCGACCACCCGATCGCGGCGCCCATGAACGACATCCCCAAGGTCGTGTTCTCCAGGACGCTGGAGGCCGCCGCCTGGCCAGAATCGCGGATTGCCAGCGGTGACACCGCGCAGGAGATAGCCCGGCTGAAGCAGGAGCCCGGCGGCGAGATCGTCGCCCACGGCGGCACCCAGTTCGTCCGGTCCCTGATCCGCCTCGGCTTGGTGGACGAGTATCGCCTGTACGTGCTGCCCGTCGCCGCTGGGGAGGGGGCGCCGCTGTTCACCGATTTGGTCCGTCCCGTGGTCCTGCGCCTGGTGACAAGCAGGGCGTTCCCCTCGGGCATACTCGAACTGGTGTACTCCCCCGCCGACGGCCAGCATCTCGGAACAGGGCAATCTAAACCTTCCGGGCGGTGATCAGCGCGGAACGCTCCCGGACGGCGGCAGCCTGCGCGGCACCGCTGGCCTCGGCGGCCCGCTCGACCCGCTTGGCGGCCAGCAGCACCCCCAGCATGTGTCGCACGCACCGTCCAGAAAGCCGCCGGCATCCCCCAGAGCGGGAACACCAGGAGATCCGGACTGTCGCGGAGCCTGAGCTACTCGAACCAGACAGCGACATTCGGGCGGTCGTCTGCGACGGTCGAATAGCCCAGTCGCAGAAGGGCGGGCAGGTGATCACGTGCCCGCCCTTTCTGGATGCGGCCAAGATACGCCCGGACCCGCTATGAGTTGATCTTGGGTTAGGACTCGTCGCGCCGGGATGTGCCGACCCCGTTGATGGTCTGGGCGAGTGCTAGGCCGTTGTCACGGTCAGGGTTGCGGTACCCGAGGAGCTGGCGTAGCCGTCACCGCCGGAGTAGGTGCCGGTCACGGTGTCGGTCCCTACCGGTGCGTTGGTCGCTCCGCAGGCGGCGACGCCGCCGGAGAGAACGGCCGTGCAGAGTTTCGTGGTGCCGGTGGTGAAGGAGATCGTCCCGGCCGGGGTGCTGGTGCCGGACTTGGGGGTCACGACGACCTGGTAGATGACCCTGGTGCCCGCCGTGACTGCCGTCGGATTCACCGTCACCGACGTGGTGGTGGGCTTCTTGAAAGCCACCTCTGCCGCGCCGATGGTGCAGCGGCTCTCCCCGTGCCCGGGCCGGGTGACGCCGCGCTGGTCGGTGCTGGGGCAGACCGCGACCCCGTGCAAGGTGGTGGGGTTGGGAATCACGTCGGCGGCCGGGCTCTTCGCGCCGGGCAGCAGGGTCTGGGTCGGGCCGCCGTTGCTGGCGAGGGAGCCGAGGAGTGGGTTCTTGTTCACCAGGTCGGTCGCGGCGGTGAAGCCGCAGGCGGTGCCGCTCGTGTCGTTGGTCAGGTTGTACCCGGCGCTAGCAAGGCTTCCAGCGGCGGCCGCGTCGCAGTTGCTCCCGGTGTTGTCGGCCACGATCGTGGCGGCCAGGGTGGCGACGTGGCCCGAGCCGCTGTAGATCCCGCCGCCGCTGCCGGGGCTGAAGGCGGATGTGTTCCCCGCGATGGTGCTGGCGAGGACCGTCATGGTCCCGCTGTTTTCAATGCCGTAGCCATAGCCCGAGTTATTCGCGACCGTGCTGTCGATGATCGTCATGGTGGCCTGGTCATAGTTCCAGATTCCGTTACCTGCGTCTCCGTTTCCCGAGTTCCCCGACACGGTGCTATCGGTGAGTGTGAGGGTGCCGCTGTTGAGGATGCCCCCGGTGTAGTTGGCAGACCCGTTCTCGATCGTCAGGTCGTTGAGCGTTACGCCGGCAACCCCGGAGTCGACGGTGACGACGGTTCCGCTCGCCGTCCCGTCAAGGACCGCGGGCGAGACGGCTGGGCCGCCAGGCCAGGTGGTGATGGTGACCGGGGACGCAATGGACAGGTGGTCGTTGATCGTGCCCGAGACCTCGATGGTGGCGCCGGAAGCGGCTTTGGTGAGAGCGTAGCTGACTGTAGCGCAGGGACTCGCCGACGTGCAGGTACCGCTGTCGAAACCACTCTGCGACACGTACAAGGTCTTCGCCGCAGCGGCCTGGGCGGCCACGGGGGCGAAAGCGCCGAGGAGGGCGGCGCCCGTGAGCGTTGTCGTTATGAGTGCCAGCGTCCCCACCGCTCGCCGGCCACTTCGCATCGATCCCATGTCCGCCCCTTTTGGTTCGCAGCCCCGTCTCGGTGGCGGAGCAGTAGCCCCAGCATGAGCCCGGCCGGGGCCGGACGGCAGGGGCCAGACGGCCCGGCGAGTACGTCAGGTGTGGGCCGATCGGCCCCATTCACCGCCGGGAGGCACCAGCGCACTGACATCGAGATGACCGAACCACTGACGACGAGGCGCGGCCTCTCAGCCCGGCATCGAGGACCTAGGACCGATGACCGACAAGCTCGGGCGGCACGGCATCGGCGTGGGCCTCACTCAGTACGGGGTACGCGACCTGCTCATCCTCGACCCCGCCACCTCGGCCATCCTGCAACGGGAAGGCGTCGTCGTCTCTCCCCAGGACGCAGCCACCCCGCAGGGAAAGGCTGAACTGCGCCAGCTCGGAATCGGCACCGTGATCAACTACACGGTCTACCTGACCTCCGGCGTGACCGGATCCCCCACCGCCACGCCACACACCCCGGCCACCAGCCCACCCGCAAGCAGCTAACCAGCTCTGCGACGCGTACGGGCGGCGTCTGGCCCGGTGATCCCGGCGGCTCAGGAGCAACCAGGCGAGCACGTAATGCGTCCATGCAGTAAGCGCGCGGTGACGTCCGCCGCACTCCAGGTTCGAGATGAGCAACCATGCAGATGAAGATCGCAACCGTAACCCTGATCGCCGCGCTGGCCGCGACCGCGGCGGGCTCCGGCGGCCCGGCTCAGGCCGCCATTCCGGCATCATCCCTCCAGCCGCGCACGGGCGCGAGCTCGCCGGCCAGTTTCCTGCTGACCGGAGTGTCCTGTGCCTCCGCCGTGTCCTGCACCGCGGTGGGGGCGGCCTATTACTCTGACCCGCACTCCCCCGCCGGCTCGCAGGCACCCGTGGCGATGCGCTGGAACGGCAAGACCTGGGCCCTCCAGCATGCGCCGAACCCGACGCGAGATGACGGGAGCACGCTGGCGGCCGTCTCGTGCCCGGGGCCCGGTGACTGCGTCGCCGTGGGCGACCACGGAGGCTACGGCAATGACGGCACCCTGGCTGAGGCCTGGAACGGGAAGACGTGGGTGACCCAGCCCACCCCGCTGTCTCACGGGATCATCACCGGGCTGGACGGGGTGTCCTGCACATCGCCGGCGGCCTGCACCGCGGTCGGCTACCGCAGCACAGCGGCCGGCCACCTGCTGACCCTGTCGATGAGCTGGAACGGGAAAGCGTGGGTCACCCAGCACACACCCAACCCGCCGGGCGATAGCAATCAGCTGTTCGGGGTCTCGTGCACGTCGGCGAGGGCCTGCACTGCCGTGGGCTCCAGCGCGGCCGGGGCCCTGGCGATGCGCTGGAACGGAAAGAGCTGGAGCGTTCAGCACACCGTCGAGCCGCCGGGCGGCCCCGGATTCCTGGCCGGGGTCTCCTGCGATTCGGGCACGCACTGCGTGGCGGCGGGAAACAACAACGCGAACGAAGGCGCAGGGCCCAGCATCCATACCGTGGCCGAGGTCTGGAACGGCACAACCTGGGCCCTACAGCCCACCCCCAACCCGGCCCGCCATGACGCGGCCTTCCTCAACGGGGTTTCCTGTGTCTCCGGCCAGGCGTGCGCCGCAGCCGGCTGGTACGCCAGCAGCGCCGGGACCCTCACCTCGGCTGACCGCTGGAATGGGAGGCGCTGGGCCCTCCAGGCCAGCCCTAATGGGGGCTAGCGGGTCCTCTGTGTCAGGTGGGATGCCTGGTGCGGGAGGCTTGTTACTGGTAGCAGTCGGCGGGTGAGCACTCTTCCAGCCCCGGGCGGTTAGCCCCAGGGTTAGACCGTGCCCTTGCCGGCTCACCGGGGAGGATGGACTGCTGATGGGGTGGCGTGCCCGGCACAGGCCGTGAGCACTGATTCCATTAGGGCGCTGGTGGTTCTCCCTGTTGCTGCCGGACGTGATGCCGGGCAGGGGAAGGGAGTTGCGGGTTGCTGTTCGTGGGTGATGACTGGGCCGAGGGCCATCATGACGTGGTGCTGCAGGACGAGGCCGGGAAGACGCTGGCCCGGCGGCGGCTGGCCGAAGGCGTGGATGGGCTGGCCCGGTTCCATGAGCTGGTCGCGTCCTGCTGGGGTGAGGACGGTGAGCCGGACCTGGCGCAGGTGGTGGCCGTGATCGAGTCTGACCGGGGCCCGTGGGTGAAGGCGCTGGCCGCGGCCGGGTACCGGGTGTACCCGGTGAATCCTAAGCAGGCGGCGCGGCATAAGGAGACGGTCGCGGTGTCGGGGAAGAAGGACGACTTCTTCGACGCGTCCTGCCTGGCGGACATGGGCCGGACCCGGCGGCACCAGATCCGGGAGCTGGCCGCTGACAGTGACATCGCCGAGGCGGTCAAGATCGCTGCCCGCGCGCACCAGAAGCTGATCTGGGAGCGCACCCGGCACTTGCTGCGGATGCGGTCGGCGCTGCGGGAGTACTTCCCGGCCGCGCTGGAGGCCTACGCGGACCTGACCCTGACCGGGGCGGACGCGCTGGAGCTGCTGGGCAAGGCCCCGGAGCCGGCGTCGGCGGCCCGGCTGACCGTCCCGCAGATCACCGCGGCGCTCAAGCGGGCCGGGCGGCGCGGTGACCTGGCGCAGCGGGCCCGGGACATCCAGGCCGTGCTGCGCGTGCCGCACCTGGCCCAGCCCGCTGTGATCGCTGAGGCATACGCCGCGTCGGTGCAGGCCGGCGCCGCGGTTATCGCGGCGCTCAGCCAGCAGATCAAGATCATGGAAGCCAAGGTGGGGGAGCTTTTTCACCGTCACCCTGATGCCGGGATCTACCTGTCCCAGCCCGGCATCGGGGACATCACCGGAGCCAGGATGCTCGGCGAGTTCGGCGACGCGCCCGGCCGGTACGCCACCGCCAAGGCCCGCAAGAACTACGCCGGGACCTCCCCGCTGACCATCCAGTCCGGCAAGAAGAAAACCGTGCACGCCCGCTACATCCGCAACCGCCACCTGATCGACGCCCTGCATACCCAGGCGTTCGCCGCGCTGACCGCCTCTCCCGGCGCCCGCGCCTACTACGACGAACTGCGAGCCCGGGAGATCGGCCACGAAGCCGCGCTGCGGCGCGTCGCCAGCCGCCTCACCGGCATCCTGCACGGATGCGTGAAAACCGGCAGCAGATACGACGAAGCCACCGCATGGCCCCGCCACAACACAACCGCACAGGCCGCATAACAACCAGATAACCGCCCCCGCGACGAGCTTTCCGGCACCCCAGCCAGCCGGACGGCGACGTCAGCGTGCCCGCACATCGACAGGCACGCAAAGTCCCGAACGCACCAACTTGACAAGTTAAGCCCTGGGGTGTCTAACCCGCCCGAGGCCTTCGACGAGCTGTGGGCGATCTCCTGCACGTCCGCCAAGTCCTGCACCGCGGTCGGCAACGACGGGAACTCCACCCTGGCCGAACGCTGGAACGGGGCGACGTGGGCCGTCACGTCCACGCCCAACCCATAGCCCCGCGTACACCGCGCGCCGGACCTACCCGAGTACGTGCCCAAGCGGACCCGTGCGGAGAGCGAGAAGGCCCAGGCGACACCGCTCTGATCAGGGAGCAACTGCTCCCCAGCCGCTGGTATCGGCCACCCAGTCGGGGCATAGCGGGCGCTAGCCTTCCTCTCGGTGGAGGTAGCGGAGCGCTTCCGCCGCGGCGTTCGCGCCGCACATGCCGTGCACGCCGGGTCCGGGCGGCGTCGCCGCTGAGCAGAGGTACATGCCCGGGATGCCGAGGTGGTAGGGCGACAGGGTGGCGCGGGGGCCGAAGACGAGCTGGCGCACGTCCTTGGCTCCGGTGATGATGTCGCCGCCGGCGAAGTTCGGGTTGGCGGCGGCGAAGAACGCCGGGCTGTAGGACGCCTGGCCGACGATCCGCTCGCGGAACCCGGGGGCGAACCGTTCGATCTGCGCGATGATGGCCTCGGTGACATCGCCGTCGTAGCCGTGTGGCACGTGCGCGTAGCTGTAGACCGGGTGGACGTTCCCGGCCGACCGCTGCGGATCGGCCAGGTACTGCTGTCCGACCAGGACGAAGGGCCGCTCCGGCATCCGCCCGGTGCTGATCTCCCGCTCCGTGGCTCCGATCTCGGCGTAGCTGCCGCCCAGGTGCACGGTGCCGGCCCGGCCCACCTGGGGGTTGACCCACGGCACGCCGCCCTCGACTGCGAAGTCGACCTTGAACGCTCCTGGGGCACGGCGGAACCGGCGGAACGCCCGGGCCACCCGTGCGGGCAGCTTGTCGCCGAGCAGGTCAGCGGCCACTTCCGGGGCGAGGTCGAACAAGGTAACGTCCGCCGCCGGCAGCTGTGACGCCGTCGTGACCCGCGTGCCCGTCTCGATCTTGCCGCCCAGGTCGGTGAGCAGCGCTGCGAGCGCCGCGGTGATCGACCCGGACCCGCCGGCCGCGACCGGCCAGCCCCAGCGGTGCCCTGCCGTGATGATGCCGACGCCGATCGCCGAGGTGAGCGGCTGATGCAACGGCCGGAACGCGTGCGCGGCCACCCCGCCGAACAGCGCGCGTCCTTTCTCGGTGGCGAACAGGCGGGCGAACGCCGAGCCGGGCAGCAGCGTCGGCAGCCCGAACCTGGCCATCGCCAGCGGGTGGCTGGGCGCCCGCAGCAGCGGCCGCATGATGTCGCCGGCCAGCTTGTCGTACCCGGCCGAGGGGCGGCCGAAGGCCAGCCGCCAGCGGGCTCCGTCGCGGCCCAGCCCGGCAGCAGTGTCCTCGACCGACCGGTACAGCAGGCCAGCCTCACCGCTGTCGAGCGGGTGCGCGCAGTCGATCTCCGGCCAGCGCCAGGACAATCCGTACGTGTCCAGGCCCAGGCCAGTCAGGAACGGAGAGCCGACAGCCATCGGGTGGAAGGCCGAGCAGTGGTCGTGCAGCAGGCCGGGCAGCAGCGATTCGCCAGAGCGCGCGCCTCCGCCGGGCTCGTCGGCCGCATCGAGCACGGTGACCGACACGCCCGCTAGGGCAAGGGCCACGGCGGCGGCGAGTCCGTTGGGCCCGCCGCCCACCACCGTCGCGGTGGTCATGCCGCCACTTCCTTCCCGTCGTGCTGCTCGCTGACGGCCTGCATAGCGCCCGCCTGTGACCATGTCACCTGGACCGGGATCGGCCCGTTGGGCAGCCACGGCTGCTCGGCGACCGCGTCGGCGACCTGCCACGTGCCGCGCTCGATGACGCCGAGCGCCGCGTCGATCACCTTGTACGCCTGGTCGCCGCGGTGCACCGGCTGGGACTCCACCCAGACNNTCCGGGTGTCGATGTCGGGCAGGTGCCGCAGCAGCAGCGAGAACAGGCCGCGGCCCTGGCTGTGCATGGTCCGCCACGCGATCGTCAGCTGCATGGTCACGTCGGCCCACTTGCGGTCGTAGCCGAACGCGACGAGCTGGTCGACCTGGTTGGCCGTGGGCCGCTTGACCGCGTTGAGCTTCTCCTCGGCGCCCGGCGCGAATGCCCATAGCGCGGACGCCCAGTTCCCTGCGTACTGGCGCATCGAGGGCAGGAAGGACACCAGATCCGGGCGCAGGTTGCCGAGCACGGGGAAGAACAGCAGCGCGGCCACGATCGCGAGCAGCAGCCACGGCGAGGACATGTCCGTGATCGCGTAGCCGTGCCAGGACGGGTAGCCGGCGAACAGGAACACGGTGGCGTAGCCGAACAGGACGTTCCACTCCAGCGGCACGGCCAGCGGGAATGTCGAGGTGATGAACAGGTGGAAGATCACCATCACCGCGACCGCGGCCAGCGTCACCGGCTTCCACGGGGACAGCAGCAGCACCAGCGGCGCGACGATCTCGACCAGCGTGCCGCCGCCGTGCGCCATCACGTGGGCGAGCCGGGACGGGCGGATGTCGCGCGGGAAGTCGCGGTAGTGCGCCCGCTTGATCCACCGGAACGGCACGGCCGGGCTGTTGCTGACCATGGGCGGCACCACGTTCACGAAATGCCTGCCGAGCTTGGAGAATCCGGCGCCGACCCAGACCGTGACGATCAGCAGCTTGAGCGCGATGATCATGTCGGTGAACGGCAGCACGGTGAAGAGCACCAGGGCCGGCAGGTACTGCTCGCCGCGCGCGGCCAGGAAGATGATTTTGTCCCGCAGCCCGTTGAGCACGAGCAGCACGATCGCCGGGACGATGAGCAGGGAGCTGACCACGCCGGAGGTGTTGCCGGGCACCGCGGCCGACAGCGAGCCGCTGTGCACGCCGGGGGCCACCAGGGGGACGATCACGCTGACGATCAGCGCTAGGTAGAGCGCGACGTCCACGGGCGTCCGGCGGTCACCGGCCGTGAGCGGAACCCGTTTCCACGGCCGCAGCCGGATCGTGCCGGTCCGTGCCCAGAACGCGATGTGCCGCTGGCGTCGTCCTGGCCGGCCTGGGCCTCGTTATGCTCGCTTACGCCAGCTGGTGGGGACTGCTGCCGCTGGCGGGGGCGGCAGCGGCGTTCTTTGTCGGCCACTGGATATACCAGAACACCCGGAGCCAGCCTGCAGCTTGACGTTTAGACCAGATCGTCTGCGCGGTGATCACCGGCGTGACGAACGCCGCTTCCGCTGACCGGGCGATCCGGATCTCGACCGCGGTCGCCGTGCTGGCCGTCGCGAGAATCGCGACGTACGTCTCGTACTGGCACGGCCACGAGGTCATCCGCACGCACTGCGAGAGCGGCGCTATGGCAGCCGGCCGGGACTGTGACCGTCTCTGTAGAGTCGGGTCGTGCCAGCGCCACCTGACAGCGCGTCCGGGCCGCCCAGCCTCCGTCGCGCGACCGCCGCCGACCTGCCCGCGATCAAGGTGATCATCGACGCCGCGTACGCCAAATACCTGACCCGGATGGACAGGCCGCCCGGCCCCATGCTGCGCGACTACGGGCCCTCCATCGAGGAGGGCACGACCTGGGTCACCGGCTCCCCCGTCACGGCTGTGCTCACCCTGTATCCCCGCGACTGTCACCTGCTCATCGAGAACATCGCGGTGCATCCCGGCGCCCAGGGCCGCGGGCTCGGCCGTGCCCTGATGAGCTCGCCGAGCAGGAGGCCGCCCGCTGTGGGTTCACCCGGATGGCGCTGGTCACCCACTATCAGCGGCGCGGGCTGACGATGCGGGGCAGCCAGATAGCCAGGCTGCTGCTCGGCGGTGACAGCGACGACGCCCTAGCCGCCGAGTTGCCCGTCCGCGGCGAACTCAGCTACGACGAGGCTTGCAAGGTTGCCACCGCAGCCATGGACGGGCACCCGGCGCCGGTCATCCCGGCGACCGCCAGGAGGGAATGACCGACCCCAGCAGGGCACGGGCGGATGTCCGCACCGTGCCGTAGCTGGCACTGACATCTTTCCTGCGCCGACCACTGACAACATTTCGGCGCTCAACACGGTCATCGCGAACGTGCTGCGATCCTGCCAGGAGCGCGCCCCCGCTAGCCGCCCGGATTAACGGTGATCGACAGGCCGGCGCTGGCTGTGGCTGCCGGGACCGACTGGTCCCGTACCAGCGCGGTGAAGGAGAACGTGCCGGCCGTGGTCGGCGTGCCCGCGATCTCGCCCGTGGTCAGGTTCAGGATCAATCCCGGCGGCAAGTCGCCGGCCTGCCAGATGTAGGGCGGCACGCCACCCGACGCGGTCAGGGTGGCCGAGTACGGCTGGCCCACGGTGGCGCCGGGAAGCGACGTGGTGGCCACGCTCAGCGGCGTGGTCACGGTGAGGGTCTCGCCAGCGCCGGACGAAGCCGCCGGGCTCTCCGAATCGGTCACCTGCACGAAGAAGGAGGCTGTGCCGGTCGCGGATGGGGTGCCCGAGATGAGGCCGCCATGGCTTATCGTGAGCCCGGCGGGCAGCGTCCCGGTGACCGACCAGGCGTACGGCCGGGCGCCACCGTCGGCGTTCAGCTGCACCGCGTACGGCACGCCCAGCAGGGCCGTGGGCAGGTTGCTGATCGTGGTCACTGCCAGCGGCGCCACGCCTGCCGTGATGGACAGGCCGGCGGTCGCGGTCGCCGCGGGCGCCTCGGAGTCGGCCACCTGCACGGTGAAGCCGGTCGTGCCGCCGCCCTTCGGGGTGCCGGAGATCGCGCCTGTGGCCGGGTGCAGGGTGAGCCCGGCGGGCAGTGCCCCGCTGCCGACCGACCAGGTGTAGGGCCGCACACCGCCGCTAGCGGTGAGCTTGGCCGAGTACGGCACGCCCGCGGTCGCCGCCGGGAGCGAGGCCGTGGTCACGGTCAGCGTCTTGACCACTGGCCGCACGGTGCCAGCCGAAGCCAGGCTGCCGCTCCCGGCCAGTCCCGTGACCAGCGCGCCCGCCGCGATCGCCGCCACCACAATCGCCCGCCGGCCAGCCAGCAGCCGGACTAACGCTGAGATGCTCATGCCCGCCCCTTTCCCTTGCGGCCCAGCTCTCGCTGGGCACTGCCGTCCCGACCGACAATAAGTTGCTGCGACTGTGCGCTACAAGGCCCTGACGCCTGCCGCCACTCACCTAAACCACTGACATCAATTCCGCGCGGCCACTGTCAATATCCTCGCGCTCAACATGTTCCGGGTGAAGTTTTCGAGTGGGCTTCGATCGGACGTGTACTTTTCGTGTGATCTTGTATCGGTACAGTAACGGCTGGTTACCGAGATGCGTGGCGGCCGGACAATGGCCGCCGTGGCTGGTTTGCCCGCTGAGGGACCTCGCCAGCCGCCGCGCCGGGTCCACTAAGGGCTTAGCGGAATGAGAGATTAAATGATCGAGTTCCAGCTCGACGAGACATCAGGCGTTGCAACCTACCTGCAGCTCGTGCAGCAGGTTCACCAGGCCCTGCGGATGGGGATGCTCGAGCCGGGCGACCACTTGCCGACCGCGCAGCAGGTGGTCGCCAAGCTGGCCATCAACCCGAACACCGTGCACAAGGCCTACCGCGAGCTGGAGCGAGAGGGACTGGCGCGCGCCCGCCCGGGGCTCGGCACGTTCATCACCCGCTCGCCGTCCGAGACCGACCCGGCCACGCAGGCACGGTTCCTTACCGCGATGACCGACTGGCTGCGCTCAGCACAGTCGGCCGGCCTGTGCCCCGATGACATCGAGGCGATCTACCGCACCGCGTTCCGCAGCTGCTTCGCCGAAGGGGCGGCATGATGACCGCCGCCATCAAGGCCAGCGGGCTCGGCAAGCAGTACCGGCGGACCTGGGCGCTGCGCGACTGCACCCTCGCCATCCCCGAGGGCCACGTCGTCGGGCTCGTCGGCCCCAACGGCGCGGGCAAGACCACCTTGCTGCGGCTGGCCACCGGGCAGCTCACGCCCACCCGCGGCACGATCAGCGTCCTCGGCGAGCCTCCCGCCGCCAGCCCGGCGCGCAGCTCGCGCTCACCCTGGCACTCGCCAAGCGGCCCGAGCTCCTCCTCCTCGACGAGCCGCTCGCCAGCCTGGACCCGCTCGCCCGCCGGGAGTTCCTCCGCGGCCTGATGGAGGCGGTCGCCGAGCACGCCACCAGCGTGGTGCTGTCCTCCCATCTCGTCGCCGACCTGGAACGGGTCTGCGACTACCTCATCGTGCTTGTCGCCTCCCAGGTCCGCATCGCCGGGTAGGTGAGCGTGCTGCTCGCCTCCCATCACCGGCTGTCCGGACCCCGCCGCGACCCCGGCACCCTCCCCGCGGGCCAGGACGTCATCGAGGAAAGCCACACCGACAAGCAGAGCACCCTCCTGATCCGCACCGGCGGGCCCGTCCGCGACCCGGCCTGGACCGTTAAGCCGGTCAGCCTGGAGGAACTGGTCCTCGCCTACATGAACCCGGCGAACGATATCCCGTCCCGCAGGCCGCATCTGGGAGTGGCGTCATGATCAGGCTCACCTGGCTCCAGTTCCGCACCCAGGCCGTCACCGCGCTCGCCACGATGGCGGCGTATGCGGTCGTGCTCGCGGCCACCGGGCCGCACCTGGCCAGAATGTATGCCGCCGACGGGCTCAGCAGCTGCCACGGCGGCAGCTGCGCGAACCTGGCCGTCTACTTCACCGGGGGGCTGGTCCGCAGCATCTACCTGCCGCTATACCTGCTCAGCATCGGGATCATCCTCCTCGCACCCGCCGTCATCGGCCTGTTCTGGGGCGCGCCGCTGATCGCCCGCGAGCTGGAGACCGGGACCTCCGCCCTCGCCTGGAACCAGTCCATCACCCGGACCCGGTGGCTGGCGGTCAAGCTCACCATCGGCGGCCTGGCCGCCATCGCCGTCACCGAGGCGCTCTGCCTGATGCAGTCCTGGTGGGCGGCGCCGATCGGCCGGGCCGTCGGCGACGGCGCGTCCGCAGGCGGCCTCGCCGGGGGCCGGTTCACCCAGCTGGTCTTCGACACCCACGGCGCCGCCCCGCTCGGCTACGCCGTATTCGCCTTCACCCTCGGGATCACCGCCGGGGCGCTGATCCGGCGCACCATCCCGGCCATGGCCGTCACCCTGGCCATCTTCGCCGCCCTCCAGGTCGCCATGCCGCTATGGGTCCGCCCGAACCTCGCCGCGGCCGACCACAAGGTCGTCCCGGTCGCCTCAGTGAACGGTGCCATGCCCGGCCCGGGCGGCAGCACCTTTACGCTCACCGCGCTGAACGTCCCCGGCCAGCCCGGCGCCTGACTGCTGTCCAGCGGACCCGTCAACGCCACCGGGCAGCCAACCAGCACCACCCCTGCCGCCTGCATCGCGCTGTCGATACAAAACAGCGGCGCGAGCACGGGTGGGCATGGGAGCAACAGTGCTCTGGAGACTGGCCCCGCTTTCCCTGACTGTCTGGCCAGCCACGGCATCCGGGAGGCCCTCATCTACCAGCCCGCCAGCCGCTACTGGCGCTTCCAGTGGACCGAAACCGCGATCTACCTCGCCTTGGCGCTGACCCTGACCGGGTACTGTTTCCGGCGGCCCAACCGCCGCCTCTCCTGAATAAGCTGGCGCAACGGCCATGCTGGCCAGTCATCACGCGCACCAGCGGAATACCCCGCTCACTAGCCGGAGCGCGGCACGCACCCTCGGCTACTGAAGCACAGCAAACATGCTCGTGGCATTCGGGATCATCGAGGTGCGGAGCACGCACGCGCTGGTGCCGATGCGGGTGCTGCGCAGCCGCGACCGGACCGGCGCCTACCTAATCAGCCTGTGCGTGGGCACCGCGCTGTTCGGCTTGTTCTTCTTCCTCACCGCCTTCGTCCAGGAAGTGTGGGGATACAGCCCGCTGCGGACCGGCATCGCCTACCTGCCGATGGTCCTCACGATCATGGTCGCGTCCGGGATCGCCTCGCAGCTGGTAGCCAGGATCGGTGCCCGGCCGCTGATGCTGGCGGGGAGCGTCATCGCCACCGGCAGGCTGTTCTGGCTGTCCAGGCTCAACGAGCAGAGCCACTACCTCTCCGGGCTGATGGGGCCGATGATGGTCACCGCGCTCGGGCTGGGGCTGATCTTCGTGCCGCTGTCGCTGGTCGCGCTGGCAAAGGTGGGCGACAACGACGCGGGCGTAGCCTCGTCGCTGCTGAACACGGGCCAGCAAGTCGGCGGCTCGATCGGCCTGGCGGTCCTCGGCACGGTGGCGTGGAGCGCGGTGGCGAACAACGTCAGGTCGCAGGCGGCCGCGGCCGCGAAGCACCACGCTGCGGTGCACCTGTCTGCGGCCAAGGCCGCCGCATTGCAGAAGGCGGTGACCGACCACGCCCTGTCAGTCGGCTTTGCCAAGGGATACCAGATCTCGGCCGCGATCGCGCTTCTCGCGCTGATCATCACCGTGGTCGCCATCAGGGTCAAGCGGTCGGACCTGGCCGGGATCAACCCGATTGCGGCGCCGGTCAACACAGATACAGCGCCGATCACCGCGCATTAAGAACTACCGATGCCAGTAGCGCCGCTTCGGCCGCGCTCCAGCTTCTTCGCGATGCCGATCATGACCTGACCGTGCGCTTGGCTTCGAGATAGCGAATGGAGCATGCCGACCGCCCGAGATCGTGGACCTTCCCGACCCGCATCCAAGTCCCGGACAGATCCGGATCGTCGTGCACGCGGCTGGCATCAATGCGACCGAGTGGAAGCTGCGCAAGGGCCTGCTGGACTTCGGCGCGGGGCTGCCGCAGACGACGGGCCGCGACGTGGCGGGCGTTGTCGACGAAGTCGGAGAAGGTGTTACAGATGTCGCTGTCGGCGACCGGGTATGCGGTGTCTCCGACGATGGCGCCGGAGCAGCCGAACTGGCGTTGCTGACCTTCGGGCGCCGATCCCGCCGTCCCTCGGTTTCGTCGACGCCGCCGGCCTCCCCGTCGCGCTCGAAACGGCCACGCGCAGCCTGGACGAACTCAGCGTTGGCCCTGGAATCAGCCTGCTCATCAACGGCGCCGCAGGTGGGATTGGCAGCACCGCCGTTCAGCTCGCCGTCGCCCGCGGCGCGCGTGGTCGGCACCGCCAGTACCGCCAACCACGGCTACCTTCGACTCCTCGGCGCTGCGCCCGTGACGTACGGCGAAGGCATGGCCGAACGAGTCCGCACCCTCGCACCCGACGGCGTCGACGCCGCGCTCGACGTCGCCGGAAGTGACGTGCTACCCGAGTTGATCGATCTCGTCGGCGGCCCGCAGAACGTGGTGACACTCGCCGACATCGACGGAGCGAAACAGCACGCGGTGCGCTTCAGTAACGGCTTCCAAGGCCACGCCTTTCATGCGCTTGCTGAAATAGGAGCGCTCATCGAAGACGGCCGCTTTGGGCTTCCCGTCGAGCCAACCTACCCACTCGACGAAATCTCGGAAGCGCACCGCGTCAGTGAGTACGGGCACGTTCGAGGCAGGCTAGTGCTGGTAATCGGCTAAAGGCCGCGCCTCCGGTCTCGTAGCCGATGAAGCAATCCCTAGCGTCGACAACTAAGTATTCGACGACATGGCCGGACGACGCGCCTGGACATGGGTGGAGTACGGCTGCGACGCAGGGACACGGCAAAGTCCTGCGATGAGGCTTTGGCCTGCGCCGTTGTAGCGGCAGGTGAGGTGCCCAGCGTGTCTGCGGGCGGCGGGCAGGGCCCGGGCGGAACGATGGAAGTTCCTACACTCACCATCTTCTGCCGCGAGAGACCCCGACCCGCCGATGACATCTTCGCCTATCCCCGCTGCCCGCAGCCAGTATCTGCTCGATCTCCTCGCCCAGGTCCCGGACCCGCGCAAGCGGCGCGGGCGCCGTCATCCGCTAGCTGGCCTCCTCGCCGTCGGAATCGCGGCGGTGATCGCGGGCTCGAAGTCGTTCGCCGCGATCGGCCAGTGGGCCGCCGACGCGGGCCTGGAGGTCCTGGCGGTGCTGGGCGCCGGCCGGGGCCCAGCGGAGGAGTCCACCTTCCGCCGCGCATTCGCGCTGGTCAGCGCCGACGTGCTCGACCGGGCTCTCGGCGCGTGGCTGTGGACCAGGGCCGCGCAGGCCGGCGGCCGGCTGGTAATCGCCATCGACGGCAAGACCGTGCGGGGCGCGAAGAGCAAGAACGGGAAGGCCCCGCACCTGGTCGCAGCCCTGGCGCACGGCATCAGCGCGGTCCTCGGCCAGGTCGCCGTGGACGAGAAGAGCAACGAGATTCCCGCGGTGCGCGAGCTCCTGAAAGCGTTCGCCGACCTGGCCGGCGTCGTCTTGACGATCGACGCAATGCACACCCAGCGTGACACCGCGCAGCTCATCCTCGGCCGGGGCGCCGACTACGTGATGACCGTCAAGGCCAACATGCCCACCTTGTACGCGCAGCTCAAGAAGCTGCCCTGGGCCAGCATCCCCGCCATCTCCTCCATCAGCACCGATCACGGCCGCCGTGCCCGCCGCACGATCAAGGTCGCGCTCGCTCCTGCCTGGATCGAGTTCGACGGCGCCGCCCAGGTCGCGCAACTGCGCCGCACCGTCACGACGAAGGGCAAGAAGACCGTCGAGGTCGTCTACCTGATTACCAGCGACCGCAGCGCGAGCCCGCAGACCCTGGCCGCCTGGGTCCGCCGCCACTGGCACATCGAAAACCGCCTTCACTGGGTCCGTTCTCCAGGGACGGGAAACGCACCCCGTGTGATGGCATCGCTGCGAAATCTGGCCATCAGCATCCTGCGCCTGGACGGCCACACGAACATCGCCGCCGCCAACCGCCACCACGCCCGCGACCCCCAGCGGACGCTCAAGCTACTTCAAGCTGCATGAATACGACTTTGCCGGGTCCCTGGGCTGCGACGGGCCGCCGCTGCGCACCGCCGCAGACCCACACATGAGGCACTGCGCCCCCGGACTGCCGCTACCGGCACGCTCCTACCTGCTGGATCGAGGCCGTCTTCGACACCGACGATGGCTACCGCGACGATCACGGCGGCCCCGTTGTCCTGCACCAGCGGCTCCTCACCGGTCTAGGGCAGTGGCTTGACGCTCAGGCGGTCAGGTGGTCGTGGCGCAACCACGGCGACGCGCGATAGCGCCCGCCGGGCAGACTCAGTGCACCGGCCAAGAAAACGAAGAGTTGAGCCGGATGATCCTGCTCCCCGCCGCCCCGCGCATACCTTCGACCCCCTCATCGGCACGCCGTCCACTCGCGGCCCTCGGGCGGAACTGGCATCAGCGACGTCGGGGGCTGGTTGAGCGTGATGGGGGCCGAGGTAGCTGCGGATCAGCCCGGCCTGCTTGAGGGTGTGCTCGGTGTGCGGGCAGGTTTCGCGGTAGCTGGCGTAGCGGGGACGCTGGCCGAAGGCCACGACGGCGAGCGCTACGCCCGTCCCGGGCCCGGTGCGGTCGCCCGGCACGTCGCCGCCACCGACCCCGCCGCCCGGCGCCGCCCGCCAGCCCGGTAACCAGCACCACGACCCCGGCTAATCGCTGGCGTGCGCTGGAAGCTGCCGCAGCAGGAACCTCCAGCGCACGCCTGTCCGGACGCAGGCCAGGACTGAGGCCGGGGTGCTGGATCTGGAGCGTGCAGGCAAAAACCCAACGGTCGACATATGTAGCCTATATATGTAGCGTGTGTGTTGTGAAGATGACGGTGCCGCTGGAGCGGGTGCTGCTGGCGTTCCTCGATGACCCCACGGTCCCGCGTTACGGCTATGACCTGATGAAGGCGGCCGGGCTGAAAAGCGGCACCCTGTACCCGATGCTGAGCAGGCTGGAAGACGAGAGGCTGGTTACCTCCGCGTGGGAGACCCCGCAGCAGGACGGCCAGCGGCCCAGGAAGTACTACCGGCTCACCGGCGAGGGGATCCGGGTGGCCCGGCTGGAAATCGCGCAGGTCTGGGCCGACCGCCCGCGCGCACCGGGCCGCCCAGGCCGCCCGGTGCCGGGGAGCCTGGGGTGAGGGCGGAACGCCGGCTGCTGCGCATCGGCGAGTACCTGATCGCCCGCGCATGCCGGCGCTTGCCGATCGAGACACGGGACGAGCGGTACCGGGAATGGGCGGCCGAACTGCCCGCGATTCTCCGGGATCCCGATACCAGGCTGGCCGCGCATCGCGCCGTCCGCATGCTGCGGTACGCGGCCGGCACCATCTGGGGAACTGCCCTGGCTGGCGGCAACGCCCGCCGCCCGATGGCGCACACGGCCTATAGAGCCGGCCAGTTCATCATCGGTGGCCTGGTGTTTGACATCTGGACCAGGCCGAATACCCCGCTGTATTGGATTTACTTCGGGATCGGGAACTTCCTCGGCTTCCTGGCTCTCTCCGGCTGCAGCTTCGCCTACCGCAGGTGGCGGGGTAAAGGGCTGGGTGACAAGCTAACGGAGGCCTTTGAGGCGCGGGCATTCGCTGGGCCGGCCATCGGCATGGCGGGGCACATCGCAGGTAGTTTCCCCCGCCACAAGCTGGGGCCGGGCTACCGCGCCGCCGAGGTGGATGAATTCATCGCGCGGATCGAGGCAACACTCAGCGGGCACGCCCGGCCTGCCCAGGCGATCACAGCCGCGGATGTCCAGGCGGTGAAGTTCAACGTCACATGGCACGGAGGCTATGACGAGCGCGTGATGGACGAAGTACTGGACCACTACGCAGACGAGCTGGACGGGGGGCTCGCGCCCTTCCCCTCAACCACGGCCGACGACTGACGACTGACGACTGACGACTGACGACTGACGCTAACTCCGCGTTCCGCTGTCAATATTTCCGCGCTCAACACCCGTTCGGCTGAACTCTTCGAGTTCCAGGTGAAGTCTTCGAGGGTGCTTCGAGTGGTTGTGTAGCTTTCGTGTGATCTTTTGTCGGTACGGCAACGGCCGCGTCGCCCCGGTCACCTGGCTGGGGGCTGCTGGAACTGCGTGATCCGCCGCCGCCCTGGTCCGCCGTCCGGCACGTCCCCAGTCCGGCTGCCCGCGCTGCGGCGCCCGCTATCCGGCGGGCCGGCGGTCAGGGTGGGGCCGGGGCGATTATTTTTGCGCTGATGGCCAGTCTTATCTGTCGAGGGCTGCCGGGGGTTGCGCCGCAACCAGCCGAGCGGCACTGCCGCGATTGGAGAGATGCCGATGCCTGCGCCAGTCACCACGTTCGACGAGCAATACAGCGATCCTGCGGCGGTCGCTGTGGAGTGGGAGGAGACCGAGAGGGTCCTCGACGCGGCCGAGTTGTTCTGGATTTCCACTGTCCGGGCCGATGGCCGACCGCATGTCACCCCGGTCGTCGCGGCGTGGGCCGAGGGGGCCATCTGGTTTTCCACGGGCGCCGGTGAGCAGAAGTTCGCCAACCTGCGCGCCAACCCGCATGTGGTGCTGACCACCGGCTGCAACCGGTGGGACCAGGGGCTGGATGTCGTGGTGGAGGGTGATGCGGTGCGGGTGACCGACGACACCGTGCTCAGCCGCGTCGCCCGGGCGTTCGCCGCCAAGTGGGACGGGCGGTGGCAGTTCACCGCTCGCGATGGCTGTTTCCGCGACGCCGATGGCAGCGGTGAGGCGATGGTGTTCTCGGTCACGCCGGTCAAGGTGTTCGCCCATGCCAAGGGTGATCCGTTCGGCGCTACAGCGCACAGGTTCCGGCGTGGCGGGCAGAGCCGGTGAGGGCCGTCGCGATCACCGGCGACCACACCGCGGCCGTGGTGGACATCGACCGTCCGGCCCCGGCCGCGGGTGAGGTGCTGCTGGATGTCAGCTATTGCGGCATCTGCGGCTCGGACCTGCACATGCTGGGCATGCCGGCCGGGATGCTCCCGCCCGGGCACGTGCTCGGGCACGAGTTCACCGCAGTGATCGCCGAGCTGGGCCCGCAGGCCGAGGGGTGGGCCGTCGGTGATCGGGTGGTGGTGTTCCCGATGATCGCCTGCGGCGAATGCGATGCGTGCCGCACCGGTCATCCCAACCTGTGCGGCAGCGGCATCGACCAGGGCCCGGGCATCGGGCGTCAGGGAGGGTACGCCGAATCGGTCGCAGTCCCGGCAGGCATGCTGCGGCCTCTGCCCGCGACGGTGAGCGACGCGGACGGCGCGCTGACCGAGCCGCTCGCGGTCGCCATCCGGGCGATCAGGATCTCCGGCGCCACGCCGCACGAGCCCGTCTGCGTGCTCGGCGCCGGCCCGCTGGGCATGCTGACGACGGCCGTTCTGCGGGCGCGAGGATTCGGGCGGGTCGCCGTCGTCGAGCCGACCGGGGCCCGCCGGGCCGCAGCCGGACGGCTCGGCGTTGCGGCGGTGTCCCCGGACGAGGCGGCCGCCAGGATTGCGCCGCTGCTCGCAGATGAGCCGCCGGCGGTGGTGATCGACACGACCGGGCATCCCAGCGGTGCCCCGCTGGCGGTCGCATTGCTTGCGCCCGCCGGGCGACTCACGGTCGTGGGACTCCCCGACGACCCGGCCCCAATCGACCTAGCCCAGCTGGCAGTCAAGGAACTGACCGTCCGCGGGTCCCTGTGCTACGACGAGGACGACTTCACCGAGGCCCTGGGCCACATCGCCGCCGGACGCATTCCCTGCCGCCAGATCATCACGTCGATCACCAGCCTCGAGGAGGCGCCCGCACGGCTGGCAGACCTCAGCGCAGGCACCACGCAGGAGATCAAGATCCTGCTCCGGCCCGGCCACCCCGCCTGAGCTAGCTCCAAAGTGCCGCAGCGACCGCATCGCATTGCGGCCATGCGCATGCCGGCGGGGTTGCCCGGCATGCTTGCAGGTGCGAAACCCGGTGAGCGGTCACCGGGTCTAAGATTCGGCAGCGCTGATCGCGCGCGACGGCACGGATGACTGCACCCTGGACGCGGCGACCGCGAGATCATGGAAAACGAAAAGCCAAACCGGACAACTCTGCTTCCCATCGTTCAGCATCATCATTCGACCCCAGAGCAGCACGCGGCCCACCCGGAGCCCTGACGCGGAACGGACATCAGCGATCTACGGCCGCCATATGCGGTCCCTATGGGACGGTTCAGTTGCTGCACTTTGCTGCTGCACCACGCCGGGCTACCGTCTTTGCATGGCCGACTCCGGAGCTACCCGCAAGCCGCGCCGACGTGCGCCAGCCCTGCGGGCCAGGGACCGGATGGTACTCAACGGCCGCAAGACCACGATCGCCGAGGCGGAAGCGGTCGTGGGATACGCGATACCGCTGCCAGGCACCTCGGTTGCGGACCGCGCCAGGTTCAGGCCGCACGAG
>PMSU01000039.1 GCA_003168255.1 Actinomycetota bacterium | reverse complement strand
GGCCGCGAGGGCCGGCTGCGCCAGCGCTTCCTCGGCGGTCCTGCGCTGGCCTCGCTCCCGCTGAGATTCCGGCTGCACCGCGGCCTCTTGCGCGGCGGGGACGCCGGTCATGGCGAGATAGCCGGCGATGAACAGCAGCGCCATCGGGATCATGCTGTTCGGATCGGTGCCCAGGCCGCCAAAGAAGCCGAGATCCTCGATCAGCACCCAGTCGGCGAGGCAGACCACGATCCCGGCGCCGACCCCGATGCGGACAATTCTTGGCTGCCCGCTGAGGAAGGCCGCGCCGATCACGGCGAGCGCGATGACGCTGAACAGGTTGACTGCAAACCCGTGCGCGGCAACGAAGTTCCCGAAGTCAGAGACCACCTGGGCCAGGTAGTGCGGCTGCGGTGTCTGGCTCATGCCCTGGATCATGCCGGTGAGGGTGCCCGGCTGGCCGTGCAAGGTGCCCTGCCAGAAGCCGCGCCCCGGCCATGCCTGTAGCACCGCCATGCCGATGAAGAACACGCCCATGCCCGCGAGGATGAGCCTGCCGAGCCTGGGGGTGCGCCATGCGCTCGCCGGCAGTGCGATGAGGGCCCCTGCGGCGCAATAGAACAGCACCCCGCCTGGCGCTCCGAACAGCCAGGTCAGGCCCGGGGCGAAGATGCCGCCGAAGGCTTCGCCGAATACCCAGACCACCAGCCCCCAGCCGACGCAGGCCAGCGCACCGAGGCGGGACCAGCGGCCGTTCCTCGCGAAAATCAGCCACAGGCCGATCCCGACCTGGATCCAGACCGCGGCCGCCGACATCTGGACCGGGTGGAAGGTCCATGAAGTGCCGCCCCAGTTCACCAGGTGCCGCACCCATGCGGGCGAACTTGTCGCGGAGGGCTCGATGACTTGCGAGGGCAGGCCAAGCGGCATCGCGGGCTGCGCCTGCAAGATCCCATCGAAGATCCAGATAATGCCGAAGCTGATCCTCAGCAGCCGGCGCCCGGGAGGCTCGGTCATGAGCAGCAGGCGCCCGGGAACCTCGGGATCTCCGGCAATGCTCGTGTCGCCGGTTCGCTGCCCGGTGCCTGACCTGCCCTGTGCAGGCCACCAGCTGACCGCGATGAGCCTGGCCAGCCAGAGCAGCAAGAAGATCCCGGCAACGATGAACAGCTGATGACGCAGCGCAGATCTGAATGCTTCGGCAACCAGCTGGTTGCTGGTACCGATACCGGATGTCATCCCAGGCATGGTGATCCCTGATTGATGGTCCGGACAGATCCGGACAGTCGCGATCATGTCCAACCGGCCGAGCGGGCAGCGTGAATGGCTCCGCGGCGGGCCGGCACTCTCGTCGTTTCGCGCTACGGGCGCGAGACGACGACAAGGCTACGCCGCACCTCGATGCCGCGTACCCGAGCCCCCGTCTAACCCGGAGGTGCCGCCGAGGCGGGTTGGACGGTCGCTAAGTCGCTGCCACCGGCGCGCCACAGTCAGGCGGCCGGCGCAGTAGCGGTACGGCAGTAGCGGTCCGGCAGGGGCTAGGCGGGGCTGGCGGCGTGGTGCTTGGCGGCGACCCACTCCCGCATCTTGCCCGCAGCGCTGGTCAGCTCTTCCAGGCTGGCGAGCATGGCCTCGTGGTCAGCCCACGCGCGGGTGAACACATCAGGGTAGGTCGCGGCCAGCCGGGCCTCAGCGGCCTGAAGGTCGCCCAGCAGGGCGACAAGTGTGCCTTGCTCTTCGCGGCTCAGATCGCACATATACCGAACGTACAGCCCTTGCTACGTTCCGTCGAGGAGACACTGGTGTCACCGGATAACCCGGGAGCTGCCGGGGAATCCGCGTCCCTGCTGCTGGCGGCGGAACGCCAGGCGGGTAGTCTCGCCGCGTGGGAGGTCAGATGCTCCCCCCGTTCGGCTGGCAGCAGGTACTCGGCCGCTGGGAGTTCGCGCCGGTGGTGACGGTGCTCGCCGTTGCCCTGGCCGTTCTGTACCTGGAGGGCGCCTGGCGGGTGGCGCGGCGCCATCCGGCCCGGCCGTGGCCGTGGTGGCGGACCGGGATGTTCCTGGGCGGGCTGGCGGTCATCGTGCTGGCCACCGAAAGCGGCATCGGCGCCTACGACGACGTGTTGTTCTGGGATCACATGATCCAGCACCTGATGCTGATCATGATCGCGCCAGCGATGCTGGTCGCCGGAGCGCCGGTCACACTCCTCCTGCATGCGAGCCGCAATCCGCTGCACACCTGGGCCAAGCGCGCGGTGCGCTCGCGCGTTGCCACCTGGCTGACCTGGCCGCCGTTCACGGTCGTGGCCTATGCGGCAACGATCATCGGGACCCACCTGACCGGGCTGATGACCCTGGTGATGACCAACCCGGCATGGCATGACGGCGAGCACGTGCTCTACCTGGTGGTCGGCTACCTGTTCTTCCTGCCGCTGCTTGGCCGGGAGCCAATCCGGTGGCGGGTCTCCTACCCGGTGCGGCTCTTTGTCCTGTTCCTGACCATGCCGGTGGATACATTCACCGGCCTGGCGCTGAACTACTCCAACACCCCGATGGCGGGCATGGGCCCGCGCCCGTCCTGGGCGCCGAACGCGATCAGCGACCTGCACTCGGGCGGAGCGGTGATGTGGGTCGGCGGCGACGGGATCATGCTCGCGTTCATGATGGTGGTGTTCCTCGCCTGGAGCCGGGATGGCGGGGCGGCGGCCAGCGGTCGCGGCTGGCTGGAAGCCGCCCGCCGGGCGAGCTTCGCGGGCCTGACCGGGCCCGGCGCAGAGCGGGAAGCGATGGCAACCGCGCCCGCCACGTCCAAGGACAATGAAGGCACCATCGACGATGACGAGCACCTGGCCGCGTACAACGCGTTCCTTGCCCGGATCAACGCGGCGGAACCCAGCGGGAACGACGGCAAGCCCGAATAACCGGGTACCGCGGCCGACGGCCTAAGCGCCGGGCCACGAGTGCCCGGCTACCGCCAGGATCGGAGCAGTCAGTCGTGACACCAACCTCGGGACACGCAAAGGAAACGTGCTCCAAACCTGCTCTTGCAATCATGTCTGGGCCAAACACGATCGTTACTCTTTGCCTTCCCAGCACGACTTCTACGGCTGGGCTTGGACCATTTATCAACCTGTCAGATAACACACATTATCGCATCTAGCTTCACCAGTACCCCGATAGCGGCGGATGGGGCGATTGCTTCCGTGTATACGGTTCGGATGACCCACTCAAAGGCCGCGATCAAAACCCGGGAAACATTCAAGTGACCACTAACACTAGTGCTTGCCCGACCAAAAAATGAACGGGGTTAGTGAATCTCTGCTAGAAATCAATACCGGCCTTTTCGTCGGCTGTTGGTTTCTTGGCTGCTGCCCCAGACCGCTGCAGCGAGCGCGACCAACACGAAGAGCAGGAACGTGATCACGTGCACGCTGGTGCACCACAGGCAGATGAAGCGCACCTGGAAAAGCTCGGCGTAGATCAGGTACAGGATGAACCCGACGCCGACGATGACGGAGCCCAGCCGGGCCAGGGCGATCTCGCGCCTGGGTGACCGCCAGGCCATCGGCGTGGTGACCGCGACCATGAACAGGTAGAAGGCCAGGCCGAGCACCGCAACAGGAAGTTGGTGCAAGCCGAATAGCAAGGACTGCGGGCTCGTCGTCACCGCATCACAGTTGACAACGCTATTTGACGAGCAGGCCAGGATCGCCGTAGTCGTAAAGTGCGCGATAGTCAGGTAGATGGACACGCCGAGGCCGCCAACCGCCAGAGCCAGCGTGGCGAGCTGCAGCCAGAGCGGCGGCCCTACCGCCGCGGGCTCGGCGGTGGCTTTCTCCTGGGCGAGTTCCTTTGCCCGCGCCCGGTCCCTGGCCTTCCTGGTCTGGGCGGGCTTGGCGGCCGGCCTGCTCTGGGCAGGCTTGGCGGCCGACCGCTGGCCGGTTGAGCCTCCGTTACCGCCCGAGCCGCCGCGATTCGGCCCGCGACGGACGGCACCGCCCGCGTTGGCGGCGCTGCCGCCATCTTTAGCCTTCGCGGCGCTGCCGCGGCCCGACCGGTTACCGGCCCGAGCCTGCTTTGAGTTGGCCATCAGAGCTTCGCCTCCAGGGCCTTGACCGCCGGGGTACACGCACTGGCCGGCTGGTTGTTGGTCATCTTGCAGATCGCCGCGGTGAGGTAGTTAGCAGCGCCATCAACACCCTCGGCAATGGGGTTCGTGGGGTCGGACAGCACGGCTGCGATCTGACTCCAGGTCTTGCCCGTCAAGTCCTGCGGCCCATAGCCAGTCATGGCGCCGACTTCGGTGTACTTATTTCCGAAATCGATGAAGGGGATGCTCTTGCCCGAGTACTTGACCGCCAAAGCTTCCTGCTGCGCGGTTGGCTGCTGAAGCGGGACGTAGTTAACCGGCCCATCTGGGACGTTGGTCGTCTCCTCGACCGGCGTGAAGGTGATGTACTTGCTCGTGTAGTGGGACTTATAGAAGGTGAAGGTCGGCGTGTTCGAATAGGAGTCGCGCGTGGCCGAGTGGACGGTACTCAACCCGGTGAACGTACCGAACCGGCTCAGCGCGACGATCATCGCCCACCGCTGAGCCGCACAGTAGGGGCAGTACTCAGCACCGATATAGAGGATCTCAGGCTTTCCCTGCGCGGTCAGGAGGGATCCAGTTACTGGGCTGAGCCCCCCCGTCACGGATCCCGCACCGACCTTGTCCAGCGTCGAGACGGGAACGCTGGTGACATCATCCACCACCTTGGTGAGTGCCGTCCCGGTCGGCCCGTTTGCCGATGGCTTCGCCGGCTTGGGGTTCAGCTTCACCACTACGAAGGCCACCACGATGGCAATCACGACGACGACCGCGCCCGATGCCAGGAACACCCGGTTGCGGATCTCGGCGCGCCTGGCGGCCGCGCGCTGCGCCGCGATCCTGTCGCGGGCCGATCCCGCCTTCTTGCTCCTGCTTGCCTTGCCCATGGCCTGCCTGCCCTGGCTTCCTAAGCTGATTCGATCGCTGACTCGCACCGCCGGCATCCCCGCTGCGTGCCGTGTGGCTGAGCAGGCGGGCAAGAAGCGGCGGGATAGCCCACCGGGCGGCCATCCGCGACCATCGTAGAGCCTGACCAGACCCGAAATACACCGGGCGAACGGGGTCTGAGCGATTCCATGGCCAGCACTCAGCAAGCCTTCAGGGTACAGACCGGATCGGCTGCCTACCGGCCGCGCCTGGCGGCAGCCCCGGTTTGACGACACTACCCATAATGGTTATCGTTTTCATCTAGCACCCGTACACCTGCCTAGAGCCCGGTCCACACTGGAAGTCACTCCATGCCACTTCGCACGAAGGCCACGGCCGCAGCGCTGAGCATCGCCGTGGTACTGGCTGGCGCGGCGTGCTCCTCAACTACCGCGGCCGATCCCAGCGGCACCATCGCCGCGGTCGGCGCGGAGAACCAGTACGCCAATGTCATGGGCCAGATCGGCGGGAAATACATTCATGTCACCGCCATCGAGAGCAACCCGAATACGGATCCGCACTCTTTCGACGCGAGCCCCAGTATCGCCCAGCTAGTAAGCACCGCTCAGGTGGTCGTGCAGAACGGCCTCGGCTACGACGCGTTCATGAACAAGATCGAGGCCGCGGCACCGAGTTCCGTGCGCAAGGTGATCGACGTGCAGGCACTCCTGCGGCTGCCGGACACGACGGCCAACCCGCACCTCTGGTACGACCCGGCGACGATGCCGGCCGTGGCGAAGGCGGTTGCGAAGGATCTGTCCGCTCTACAGCCCGCGCACTCCGCATACTTCCAGGCGAACCTCCGTGTCTTCGACCACTCGCTGGATCCCTGGTATCAGGCGCTCGCGCACTTCAAGGCCACGTTCCCCGGCACTCCCGTCGCCGTCACCGAGCCGGTCGGCGACTACATGCTGCAAGCCGCCGGAGCCAGGATTCTCACTCCCTTCAGGTTCCAGGCGGACATCATGAACGGCGTTGATCCGGCGCCGCAGGACATCTCGCTCGAAAGCGGCTTCTTCCAGAATCACCAGGTGAAGGCCTTCCTTTATAACCAGCAGGTGACCGACTCGCTCACCCAGTCATTCTTGACCGAAGCCCACCAGTACGGCATTCCTGTCGTGGGGGTGTACGAGACCATGCCGACGCCGGGATACGACTACCAGTCGTGGATGCTCGCCGAGATTCACGCACTACAGGCGGCCGTGGCCGACAAGACCTCGACACAGAAACTGTGACCATGACAGAGCGGCAGCCGTATGTCAGCAGCGACGAGGTTCTCGCGGTCGACGGGATCAGCGTGTGGCTATCCGGGCGGGAAATCCTGCACGACGTGCGGTTCAGCCTGCGCCGCGGCCAGTTCGCCGGCCTCATCGGCTCGAACGGCGCAGGTAAGACGACGCTTCTGCGGGTCATCCTCGGGCTGACCGCGCCCACGGCAGGCGACGTGCGCATCGGCGGCGAACCCCGGGCCAGGCGCAGCGGGGGCGTCGGCTACGTCCCGCAGAAGATACAGCTTGATCCGGACATGCCGCTGCGGGCGCGGGACCTGGTGGGGCTGGGCCTGGACGGACACCGGTTCGGCATCCCGCTCCCGTCGCGCAGCCGCAGGCGCCTGGTCGAGGAGATGCTCCGGGCCGTCGGTGCGGAAAAATTCGGTGACGCCAGGGTAGGGAATCTGTCCGGCGGGGAGCAGCAGCGCGTGCTGATCGCGCACGCCCTCATCAGCGGGCCCAAGCTGCTGCTCCTGGACGAGCCGCTTGCCAACCTCGACATCCGGAGCGAGCAAGAGGTCGTCAGCCTGCTCGCCCGTATAGCCAAGGAGCAGCAGGTCGCCGTGCTGCTCTCGGCACACGAGATAAACCCGCTGCTGCCCGTGATGGACCGCGTCGTCTACCTGGCCGCTGGCCGCGCCGCCAGCGGCACAGCCAGCGAGGTGGTGCGGACGGAGGTCCTCAGCGAACTGTACGGTCACCATGTCGACGTGATCCGGGTACACGATCGGCTCCTGGTTGTTGCCGGACGGGCCGACGAGCCCGGCGCGCCGGTCAGCCACGACGATGCCGCCCCGGTCGCCAGGGCATGGTAGATCGTGAGCCACCTCCTCAGGTTTGTCTTCGAGCCAGGCTTCTTCGCCAGCGCGCCGGTCCATGTGGCGGTGGTCGCCGGCGGCGTGGCGGCGATCGTCTCCGGGATCCTCGGAGTCTTCACGGTGATGCGGGGCCAGTCCTATGCCGGGCACGCGTTCGCGGACATCAGCGTGACCGGCGGGTCGGGTTCCTTCCTCATCGGGATAAGCCCGATCTGGGGGTTCGCCGGCACTAGCGTCCTGGCCGCAGGAATCATGGACATGATCGGGATCCGGCGGCCACGAGGACGGGACCTGGCCACCGGCATCGTGCGTGGCGCCGGGCTGGGCCTAGCGGCCCTGTTCCTCTACTGGGATACGACGCATACGAGCACGACAGGTGCGACGATCACGATCCTTTTCGGGTCCATGTTCATCATCAGTACCTCGATAATCCCGGTCATCGTGGCGTTCAGCCTGGTGGCTCTCGGCATCGCAGCGGTGCTCTACCGCCCGCTGCTGCTGAGCTCGGTAAGCGCCGACCTAGCCTTCGCCCGCGGGATTCCGGTGCGGCTTACCGGCGTATTGTGCCTGGTCGCGATCGCCGTCTCCGTTTCGCTGTCGGCCCTGACCATCGGCACGATTCTCAGCACAGCGCTGCTGGTCGGGCCCGCGGCGACCGCGCTTCGGCTGACGAGCAAGCCCGGCCTGGCGATCGCCTGGTCAGCACTTATCGGCCTGGGCGCGACGTGGCTGGGCATTCTGCTCGCCTACGACAGCTTCTACTGGCCCCCCGCGAAGCATGGCTGGCCGGTGAGCTTCTTCGTGGTCACGCTGGTCTTCCTGTTCTATCTGGCCGCGCAGCTGGCCAGCTCGCGGCGGACGCGCAGCGAGCGGCACGCGCCCGCGCCCGCACCGGGACAGGGCGGGTAGGCGACCCGACATGTTCTCTGGCTTCATGGTGAACACATGGACGGTGGCGACAATAGTTGCGGTCGTCGCTGGTGTCGTGGGGTTCTTCGTCGTACTTCGGGGCTCGGCGTTCGTCGCCGACGCGCTGCCGACTGGCGCGTTCGCCGGCGCGGCGGGGGCAAGCCTGATCGGGGTCAATACTCTCGTCGGGCTCGGTGTCTTCTCCCTCGCCGGTGCTCTCGGCATCGGCTGGCTCGGCCGCCGCGGCCGTCACGACGTGGCAACGGCCCTCACCCTCGTGCTGATGCTCGGGCTGGGCGCCCTGTTCCTCAGCTTCAGCGTCGAGTACGCGCCTGAGATCTATTCGCTGCTCTTCGGCGAGGTGCTCGGCATCAGCGTGAACGAGGTGGCGCCGGTGGCCGCCCTCGGCGCGGTGTGCGTCGTCGCGATCATGGTGATGTTCCGCCCGCTCATGCTCGCGTCGGTGATGCCGGAGCTTGGCGAGGCACGCGGGGTGCGCAGCTACCGGATCGAGATGTACTTCCTGGTGGTCATCGCACTGGCGACGAGCATGGCGCTGCCCGTCGTCGGCGCACTGCTGATCTTCAGCCTGATGATTGGGCCGCCTGCCGCGGCCAGGTCGGTCACCGACGACCCGTACCTGGCCATGGCGCTGTCGGTCGTCATCGCCATGGGAACGGTATGGGCCGCCATCGCCGCTTCCTACGCGTCGAACTGGCCGGTCGGGTTCTTCGTCGGGATGATCGGCGCGTTCTGCTACGGAGCCGGGCGTGGCTGGGCAGCCTGGCGCAGAACCCGGGTCGGGCACGGCGCAACGAGCACCGCCCTTGCTCGGTAGCCGCCGATCGCGCGGAACCCCGCGCGATCGCTGGGAAGGAATGCGAGACGATGGAGCACCAGCAGGCCCCTGCTACTGTGCGGAATGTGACGACGCCCCTCCCCGCCAAGTCGCTTTCAGGCGGAACGCGAGTCCGCGGGACCCGCCAGGCGGAGGTGCTGTCCGCGGCCCTGGATGGCCTGTCCGGCTTCTGTAGTGCCCAGCAGATACATGCCGAGCTGCGCCGCCACGGCGAGCGCATCGGCCTCACCACCGTCTACCGTCACCTGCAAGTGCTCAGCCAGGACGGCCGGGTGGATACCATCCGCGACGCCGGCGGCGAGATTCTCTACCGCCGCTGCCGCAGCAAAGCCCACCACCACCACCTGACCTGCAAGTCCTGCGGGCGGAGCGTGGAGGTGGAGGGCGGCGCTGTGGAACGGTGGGCCGAGCGGGTGGCCACCGAGGCGGGCTTCACCAACGTCGACCACACCGTGGAGCTCTTCGGCCAGTGCCCTGAGTGCGCCAGCGCCTGACGCCACACCGCGCGTCCTGCCACATATCTGTGATCATATGATTGCATTTTGTTGCTTTTGCCGGTGATAACGATTGACGATGACGGCTACAACCTGACTTCCGCCGATACGTGCCGGCACAGGGGGTGCGCTCTTGGATGAGGCGGCGGAGCGGGCAACCTTCCGGGACGTGTTCGCTGCCCCGGAATTCCGCACGCTGTGGGTGGCGCAGGTAGCGTCCGTAACAGGCGATCAACTGGCCCGCGTGGCGCTGACCGTGCTCGTGTATGACCGGACCCATTCGGCCCTGCTGGCGGCCGTGACCTACGTGGCCAGCATCGTCCCGGCATTCTTCGGCGGCGTGCTGCTGTCCGGGACCGCCGACCGGCTGCCGCGGCGGGCCGTGATGATCGCCTGCGATCTCGCCCGGGCCGTCCTGGTGCTAGCGATGGCGGCGCCCGGGATGCCGATGGCCGCACTGATCGTGCTGCTTGCCGCGGTGACATTGCTTGGCGCCCCGTTTCAGTCCGCGCGCACCGCGATGCTGCCGGACATCCTGGCCGGCGACAGGTTCGCGCTGGGCCAGGCGGTCTCCATGACGACCTACCAACTGGCTCAGGTCGGGGGATTCGCGGCAGGCGGCGTGGTGGCTGGCTTTCTCGGTACCCGCACATCACTGCTGGCGGATGCCGCCACCTTCGCCGCGTCCGCCCTGCTGGTGCGGCGCGGTGTCCGGGCGCGCCCGGCGCCTGGCGCGGGGACCGAGCGCAGGGACGCGCCGCTTGCTGATCTGACAGCCGCCACCCGGCTGGTGTTCTCCAACCCCGCTTTGCGAACGCCGATGCTGCTTGGCTGGCTGTCAGCGTTCTACAACGTGCCGGATGGCGTCGCGACGCCGCTGGCCGGAGCGCTTGGCGGGGGTGCGGTGACCGTCGGGCTGATCCTCACCGCCCAGGCACTAGGCGCGACCGCGGGCCGGATTGCCTTTAGCCGATGGGTCGCACCGGCCCGCCGGATGCGTTTGATGGAACCGCTGGCCATAGCGGCCTCGGCTGTCCTGATACTGCTCGCTGTCCGTCCAGGCCTGATCCTCTCGCTTGCGATCCTCACCGCTTCCGGCGTGCTGGCGTGCTTCCAGGCACCAGCCAGCGCGGCATTCGTAACGGCCGCGCCACCGGAGCGCCGGGGCCAGGCGTTCGGCCTAGCCCTCGGCGGGATGAACCTCGGCCAGGGAGCGGCGATGCTCCTCGCCGGGGCCGCCGCCGGGCATTTCGCTCCGGCGATGGTGATCGCGGTGGCTGGCGCCGCCGGCACGGCCGCCGCCGTCGCGATCGCGATCGGGAACATCCGTTCCAGGTGATTTACCAACTGTCGTTTCGCATCTCGAGCCTCCCTTCCCTGCTTGCGGCACAGACCCAAGCGGGTCAACTGGCTGGGCCATTTCTGCCTTGATGCCAGTTATGTTCCCACCCTTCGCAGCCAGTCTGCGTATCGACGCTTAAGTGGCCACGTATTGAACCTTCTCCCGTTACTCGTGACAATATGGATCAAAACAGTCACACCCCGCTAGCTCCGGCAAGCCGGTAGGCAGGCGGCTGTCGGCACATGGCACAGTCCTGGAGGCTCGCTTGGACGATGCGCTGATCCGCAGGGCCCGCGGCTGGCGGCGTAGCGTCCGCGACTGGCCACTGTGGGAGCTTCCAGGCTGGCTGAGCTGCGTCCTCATCACCATCAGCGCCGCCTATGCCGTCGCGCTAGAAGTAGCAGGCGTGACGACGCGGTTCCGGGTACACGATGTCGTCCTGTTCGCCATCCTGCTCGGCTTCGGGGTCGTCGCGATCGAATTGACCCGCCGCGCCGGTGAGCCCGCCGGCTTCCGCCGCGACGCCAACGGCATCTGGATGCTGCCGATAGCGATCATGCTGCCGCCCTTCTACTGCCTCGCGCTCCAGATTCTCAACGGCGCGCTGCTCCAATGGCGGATCCGCCGGTACGTCGTGCACCGGCGCGTGTACAACGCCGCCGTGCACGGGCTCTCCTATGGCGCCGCGTCCGTGGCCTTCCACGCCATTGCGCCGCACCTGCCGGCCGTAGCCGCCGACCCGGCCAGCGGCTGGCTGCTGCGAACACTGGCCGTCGCCGGATGCGCGGTGCTACGGCTGGCCATCAACAGGCCGCTGATCATGCTCGCGGTCAAGGGCTCAGATCCCACGGCGCGCCTGCGCACTCAGATGCTGGACGGCGATCAGCTCTACAACGACCTCACCGAGCTGACCGCCGGCGTGCTGCTGACCATTCTGCTGACGGCCACCCGCTCCTGGCTCCTCGTGCTGCTCGCGCTCCCCCTCGTCACCTCGCTACAGCGCTCGCTCAGGCACGCCCAGCTCGTGGACGCCGCCCGCATCGACGCCAAGACCGGCCTGCTCAACGCCGTGGCCTGGCAGCGAGAAGCCCGCGTCGAGATCACCCGTGCCGCCCGCACCCGGACCCCGCTCGCCTTGGCCATGCTCGATATCGACCATTTCAAACAGGTCAACGACACTTACGGGCACCTGGCAGGCGACGCGGTGCTTGCCGCGCTGTCCGCCACCCTGCGGGCACTGCTGCGCGACTACGACATCACCGGCCGGTTCGGCGGTGAGGAGTTCGCGATCCTGCTCCCGCATACCGACGCCCAAACCGCAGAGCAGATAGCCGAACGGCTCCGCGTCAAACTCGCCCAGATAACCGTCGCCACCGGCGGCGCCGGTAGCGTCCAGCCACCCCTGCGCGTCACCGTATCCATCGGCGTGGCCACCCTGGCGACATCACGGCGGGACCTCAATGATCTGATCGCCGCCGCCGACGCGGCCATGTACCGCGCCAAGGCCCACGGCCGCAACCAGGTGCAGGTCCTGGCGGACGATGCGAGCGCCCCGGCGGACCGTCCCTAGGTAGCGGGCGTCCCAGCGTCGACCAGCGCGACAGAAGCGCCCGCGCCCAGGGCGGTCCTGATCCCGAAGCGTGGAACCCCCGACCGGTGACGCGCCCGCCGGCAGCGCTATCCCTGGCAGTCAGCGGTCGCGATGAGCACGTGCAGGGTGCGGGGACCGTGCACACCTTCCACCCGGACGAGCTCGATGTCGCTGGTGGCCGAAGGGCCGGAGATCAGCGTCTGCGGCAGTGCCGGGTCCAGCCCGGCGAGGGCGTCCGGCAGGTCGGCCGCTACCTGGTCGTGCCGGACGACCACGAGATGGAAGTCCGGCACCAGGGTGAGCGCGCGCCTGCCCTGCCCGGGTCCGTGATCAAGCACGATCGTGCCGGTCTCGGCGATTGCCAGCGCGCATCCGGTGACGACGCCGGCGCAGGAATCCAGCTCCAGCGCGGATAGCGGCGGGTCGTCGCCCGCTAGCCGGACACCAGGAGTGCCGTCGGCGACCCGGGAGAGCCACCCGGGCGGCAGCCCGGCCGGGACGGCGAACCAGGCGCCGGTCCCCCCAGCGCGGGCCCGATCGGCGATCACCCGGGCGATCGCCGCGGGCAGCGCAGCCGTGGTGACACTCTCCACCACGGCGCGGTAGTCCGCGGCGCGCTCGGCGAAGAGGGCGACGATGTCGTGCTCTGCTGGATCGTGGTGCGCGCGCAGGTAGCCGCGCGGCAGGGCGGCGTACTCGGCGGCAACATCACGCTCGGCGCCCTGTGCACGGCCGATGGCGGCACGGACCCGGCCGAGGACACGCTCCCTGGAGACGGCCGCGCCGGGCGACCCAGGCCGTGCCCAGTCACTCATCGGCAGTCCCCGAACCCGTCTGGCGGGGGGCGGTCCCGGGTGAGGGAAGACCGGGGGCGATCTCGGGTGGTGAGTCGGGGGAGGCGTCGTCCTGCCGGGTCCGCGCCCACCAGGCACGGAATGATTCGGGTGGCGGGACGGGCAGGTTCCGGGTCCGCGTCCAGCCGCCCAGCAGCGGCAGCCGCCTCGTCCAGGCAGCGGACCCGGACGCGCCGAACAGCTTCCTGCTGGCCGATGCGGCGCGTTGCGCGAAGGCCAGCCGCCGCCGACCTCGAAGCGTCCATGCGACCGCTCCAAGCGCCAGCCGTTCGGCCGGAAAATCGGTTTGAAAACGCGCATGCCGACGCGAGTCGACGGCCAGGCTGCGCAGGTGGACCAGGGCCTCGGGAATATTGATCGCCACCGGGCATACGTCGTAGCACGCGCCGCACAGGGTGGACGCGTACGGCAGCGCCTGGTCCGCCGCCGAGGACATGCCGCGCAGCTGCGGGGTGAGGATCGCACCGATCGGGCCTGGATAGGGCGAGCCGTAGGCGTGGCCGCCGACCCGCTCATAGACCGGGCACACGTTCAGGCAAGCCGAGCACTTGATGCAGCGCAGCGCCTGACGGCCGATCTTGTCGGCCAGCGCCGTTGTGCGCCCGTTGTCCAGCAGCACCAGGTGGAACGCGCGCGGGCCGTCGCCGGGCCTCACCCCGGTCCAGGTCGAGATGTAGGGGTTCATCCGCTCGGCGGTGGACGAGCGCGGCAGCAGCGCGAGGAACACCTCGAGGTCACGCCAGGACGGCAGCAGCTTCTCGATGCCGACGACGGAGATGAGCGTCTCGGGCAGCGTCAGGCACATCCGGCCGTTGCCCTCGGACTCGAGCACGACCAGCGAGCCGGTCTCGGCGATCGCGAAGTTCGCGCCCGAGACGCCCACCGTGGCGGACAGGAAAGCGCGGCGCAGGTGGCTGCGCGCGGCGGCCGCGAGCTCGGCCGGGTCGTCGGTCAGGCCGGCCGGCGCGTCCGGCATCTCGCGGCGGAAGATCTCCCTGATCTCTGCCCGGTTGCGGTGGATGGCCGGGACCAGGATGTGGCTGGGCCTGTCCCTGCCCAGCTGGACGATCAGCTCGGCGAGGTCGGTCTCGATGGCGGTGATGCCCTCGGCGGCGAGCGCCTCGTTCAGCCCGGTCTCCTGGGTGGCCATCGACTTCACCTTCACCACCGTGTCCGTGCCCGCCGCCCGGGTGAGCGAGGCGACGATGGCGTTCGCCTCGGCCGCACCGTCGGCCCAGTGCACCTGGCCGCCCGCGGCGGTGACCTTCTCCTCAAGCTGGAGCAGGTAGTGGTCGAGGTTGGCCAGGGTATGGTCCTTGATCGCCTTGGCCGCGGCCCGCAGCTCGTCCCAGTCGGTTAGCTCGGCCACGGCGGCGGCGCGCTTGGTGCGGATGGTGCCGGTGGCGTGGGCGAGATTGCGCCGCAACTGGGGGTTGGCGAGCGCTTCCGCCGCCGCCTCGGGGAAGGCAGGCATGCCGAGATACGTCGGCATGCTCATCGGGTGCTCGCCAGGATCTCGGCCAGGTGCATGGTGGTCACGCCGGCCCGCTGCCGGGCCAGCGCGCCGCCGATGTGCATCAGGCAGGAGCTGTCCGCGGCGCACAGCACGTCGGCTCCGGTGCTGAGCACGGCGGCGCACTTGTCCGCGCACATCGCCGCGGAAACGCCGGGATTTTTCACGCTGAAGGTGCCGCCGAATCCGCAGCAGACGTCCGCTGCCGGGAGTTCGGAGAGGTCCAGTCCGCGTACCGAGCGCAGCAGCCGGAGCGGGGCATCGCCGATCCGCAGCATGCGCAGCGAGTGGCAGCTCGGGTGGTAGGTGACCCGGTGCGGGAAGCTGGCGCCGACGTCGGTCACCCCGAGCACGTCGGTGAGCAGCATCGACAGCTCGTGGACGCGGGGGGTGATCTCGGCCACCGCGCGAGCGAGGCCACGGTCGCCTGACTCCTCGGCGAGCTGGGGATGGTACTCACGGACCATCGCCGCGCAGGAGGCCGACGGGGTCACGATCGCGTCGAATCCGCCGAACGCCTCGGCGAACCCGCGCACCAGGGGGAGGCTCTGGGCGCGGTATCCGGTGTTGAAGTGCAGCTGCCCGCAGCAGGTCTGTTCCATCGGGAAGACCACCTGGTGGCCAAGGCGGTCAAGAACGCGCACTACCGACTTGCCCGCCTCCGGGTAGAGCGTGTCAGTGAGGCAGGTGACGAACAGGGCGATTCGCATGAGCGCCTTCTGCGGCTCTTACATCGGATGTCTTTCGTGCCGTCGTCTTGCCGGACAGCAGCAGCATAGTTCGAGGATCGAATCCGTGCCGGTCCGATCACCAGGAGGTATCTGCAAGGCATCACCGCAGCCAGCAGAGTCGATCCCGGCCCGATCTGGTGAGTTCACCGACCTTGCCACTATCGGCTATCGGCGGCTCCGGGATCGGCCTAGCCGATCACCCGGACGATCACCCGGACGATCACCCGGACGATCACCCGGACGATCAGCCTGCGATGGGGAAGGATCGTGGTCGCTGTGACGGCCACGATCCTTCCCCATGATGCATTCCGGCCCGCATGGGGCGGGGCGGGGTCCGGCCCGCATGGGGCGGGGCCGAGGGGCGAGGGGCGGGCTGGGGCGTAGTGGCACCTCAAAGGTAAAGAAATCGCCAAATTTCATGATTTTGCCGAACCGCCCTCTGCCAGGCGGCGAATAGAGCGCGTGTTAGGCGCGCGCAGGCCGGTATGCCAGGCCATGGGACGGGGTCCATCGAAATCCCCGGCTCTTCGTGCGCGCGCGGCGAGGCTAGCAGAGCCATCCATGAGATCCAGCGCGGACCACGAAAGGTGCCGCGGGATCTGCCATGCCTCGTGCCACAGCAATCGGCGGATTCCCGCCCTGGGAGAGGACAACCATGCCTGGTAACGATCAATCGAAGGGGCGCCTAGAGCGCCCTGCTGCCGTGGAGGGCCCGGGTCAGCCGCGGGTGTCGCGGCGTTCGCTTCTGGGGGCTGCGGGTGTCGGCGCGGCGGGGCTGGCGGCGGGTGCTTTCGGTGGCCTGGCGGCGGCGGTTCCGGCTGCCGCGGCGACGAAGCCGGCCGCCAGGCACGCACCGGCGGAGCGTGGTGATGGCG
>PMSU01000165.1 GCA_003168255.1 Actinomycetota bacterium | reverse complement strand
CACCCCGGCGCTGAACGCCGCCAGCACATTCACCCGGGCAGCGGTATGTACTGCCTCCGCGGCCTCCAGCGCCTTCAGGCACTCCGCCTGCGCGGCCGAACCCATCGACGCGGCATCGGCCCGGGCCAGGAACCCAAGCCCGGCCGTGACCGCCGCGATCGCCTCAACAGCGCTAGCAGGCTGGCCTGCTGAATCAAGCATCCGGTCACCTCCCAGGTCCGATTGCCGGCCACGCTTGGCGGCTACTTATCGATGACTAGTTCGATGCTAGGACACGGTACCGACAATTTTCGGCTCAGCGGCAACGCCCCCTGGTCCGCGGCACGATGCAGCAGGCGATTGAGGAACCGCCCAGCTTCCTGGACCTGGGCAAGCGAAGCGTCCACCCGCAGGCGGTCGCCGTTACGTGACCGGACCGAGGTTCTGGAGGCTCACGCGGACCTGATCGGCCTCGGGTGCGTCGAGGTCGGTGTAGAGGGCGAGAGCTTGATGCCACTGGTGGCGGGCCTGGTCGGGGTCGCAGCTGGCGTGGTGGGAGCGGCCGAGGCCGTTGTAGGCGCGGGCCTGCTCGTACTTGTCGCCGATCTGTCTGGCCAGATCGAGCGCGGTGGTGCTGGGCGCGGGCGTCATCGGGCTGGCCGGTGGCGAGGAAGACTTCGCCGATGCCGTTGAGCGTCTCGGCTTCACCGGCTCGGTTGCCGGTCTCGCGGAACAGGGTCAGGGACTGCTGGAAGTGACCGGTGGCCTGCTGGTAGCGACCCTGCCGAAAGTCGGCGATGCCGAGGTTGTTCAGCGCGCGGGCCGCACCGGTCTGGTCGCCGGTGTCGCGGTACAGGGCCAGGGCGCGGCGGTAGTGGCCTGCGGCCTGCTGGTAGCGGCCCTGCCGCCAGTGGACGACGCCGAGGTTGGTCAGCGCTTCCGCTTCGGCGGCGCGGTCGCCCGCGTGGCGGGCGGCGTGCCGGGCGCAGGTGTGGATAGTGATGGCCTCGGGGTAGTGGCCGCCGGCATCGAGGTAGCGGAACAGGATGGCGGCCAGCCGGGTGGTGTGGCCGGGCCAGCCGTGGGCGGCGGCGTACACCGCGACCGCGACCAGGCTGGTTCGCTCGCCGTCCAGCCAGGCCCGCGCCGCGGCAGGGCCGGTCACCGGCGGGGCGGGGTAGCCAGCCGGGGAATGCGGGGCCGGAGGTAAGACTCGGCCGGGTACAGGGTGTCCATCGCGGCGGCGGCGGTGTGCAGGTAGTGGTCAAATAGACAGGTCAGCGCCGCCCGCTGCTCGTCTTGTCCGTCGTGAGCGGCGGCCTGCTCGGCCGCGTAGACGCGCAGCAGGTCATGCATGCCATACCGGCCCGGCCCGGCGGCCTGGATCAGGTGCGCCCGGGCCAGCAGCTCAAGCAGCCGGCGGGCCTGTTCAACGCTGGTGCGAGTGAGCGCGGCGGCGGCGTAGCGGTCAAGGTCGGGGCCAGGGTGCAGGCCCACCAGCCGGAACGCGCGGGCGGCATCGGGATCCAGGTGCCGGCAGGACCAGGAGAACACGCCCCGCACCGCGGTGCGGGGGTCTCCGCCGGCATCAAGGAGTTCCAGCCGCCGCTGCTGATCAGCCAGCTCCCCGGTCAGGTCGGCCAGAGCGGCGGTGGGCCTGGCGGCGGCGAGCTCGGCCGCCACTCGTAGCGCCAGCGGCAGCCGGGCACACTGGGCGGCAAGTATCGCGGCCGCGCTGAGGTCGGCGGCCACCCGGTCGCCGATCAGCGCCGCCAGCAAACCGACCGCATCCGCGTGGGGCAGCACATCTAGATCCAGCCGAACGGCGCCGTCCCTGGCCACCAGCCCAGCCAGCGAATCACGGCTGGTTACCACCGCCACGCAGGCCGGGGTGACGGGCAGCAGCGGCCTGACCTGCTCCACCTCGCTGGCGTTATCTAGCACCACCAGCATCCGCCGCCCGGCCAGCAGGCTGCGGTACCTGGCAGCCCGGTCAGCGCCGTCAGCTCGCCAGCCCGGCCGGTGAAATGCCGCACCGTGCCCGGCAGCTGATGTGGCACGACCGGTTCGCGGCTGCCCGCCGCCAACCGCCCGCGCTCCGCTGCGGCCAGCCCGGGATCGGCGGTGAGTATCCGCTGCTGGAGCTCGCGCAGCCCGGTTCCCGGCTCGGTGCCGAGCTCCTCTACTAGCACCCTGCGGGCATCCTGGTAGGCGGCCAGCGCTTCGGCCCGGCGGCCGTCACGGTACAGGGCCAGCATCAGCAGGGCGTGCAGGTGCTCCCGCAGCGGATGCACCCCGGCTAGCTGCCGCAGCTCACCGATCACCTCAGCGTGATGGGCGAGCTGTAGGTCGGCCTCGATCCGCGCTTCCAGCGCCTGCAACCGCATCTCCGCCAGCCGCGGCACCTCCCGCAGCGCCAGCACCTCCGACCCTGCGTCCGCCAGCGGCTCCCCCCGCCACAGCGCCAGCGCCGCACCCGCCCGGGCCGCCGCGACCTGCCACGAGCCGTCCCTGGCGGCCACCCGCGCGGCACCCAGCATTGCCTCGAACCGGGACACATCGAGCTCCCCGGCATCCACCCGGATCAGGTACCTGCCCGGCTGCGTACTGATTCGGGCCTGGCCGGCCACCGCCAGCCCCTTCCGCAGCCTCATCACGTGATTCTGCACGCTCACCCGCGCTGACGGCGGCGGCCCGGCCCCCCAGAGCGTCTCGGCCAGCTCATCCAGCCCCACCACCCGGCCGGCGTTCAGCAACAGCACCGCAAGCACCGCGCGCTGTTTTCCCGGCGCGACCGGCACCACCACCCCGCCGCAGCGCACTACCAGCGGCCCCAGCAGGCAGAACTCCATCCCCGCCGCCATAGGACGCCTCACCACCTGCGCTAAAAGGCCCGGCCATCCAGTAGTGATCGAATGCTAAGAGCATGTTAACGCCGCAGGTAAAGCTCCAACTGCCTGGCAGGCAAATGCCCAACCCCCCCCGCCACGGCACCGTTCCGTTCCCTGGAAGGGAACGGCAACGGCAACATCGTCGGGCTATCCCAGAGGGAGATGTCATGAGAATCGCCAGCAGGCTTGCGCTCATCGGCGCGGCGGCAGCGTTGCCGTGCGCGCTCATCTTCGTTTCCGCCCAGGCGTCGTCTACAGTTTCGGTGCCAGCATCGGCGGCAGACGGCATCAGCACCGGCATCTACGTGACCGTAGGAGACACCGTCACCATCACGGCCACCGGCACCGCTGGCTACGGTTATGAGGGAGCGGCTCCCTGCGCGGGCTACCCGACCACCGAGCCCAATGGCAGCCGCTTCCTGGGCAGCTACAACTGCGGGCCGAAAGACGACCCTAACGCCCTCCTGCCCGGCGATATCGGCCTGCTGATCGGCAAGATCGGCTCCGGATCGTGGTTCAACGCGGACGGAATCACTTTCCGCGCGAGCGCGACCGGCGATCTCTACCTGGCGTACAACGACGACATCTGGTCAGACAACACCGGCTCGTACAGTGCCAGCATCATGATCACAATCCCCACCTCTCCCCCTCCTTGCATTGCGAAGAGGCACGCCCCTGATATCTGCTGCAACGCGAAGTCCGACGTGATCTGCCCGAACTAGACGATCTTCACGGCAGGAACTGCGGGGGCTGGGCGAGGTCGGCGAGGAAGCCGACCTCGCCCAGCTCGCGGGCGTCTCGCGAGTCCAGCACTATGCCGTCGGCGCGCCGACGCTGGAGACGATCACGCCCGGCAGCGGCTGTCCAGGGATGGCACTCAGTGTCACGATATGAAACCCTATGCCGGGTACGAGGAGGCGATCGGTGATGACACGAGGCAATGAGCCCACTGCGGCCCGCCCGGCCGGGGCTGATGTCGAGGAAGCGGCCCGCCCGGCCGAGGCTGGCATCGCGGAAGAGCTGCTGATCGAGGAGATCTCGATCGACGGCATGTGCGGCGTGTACTGAGCAATGCCCGCCGAGCAGGCAGGGGTCGCGGCATTCCGGCCCGACCTGGCTTACGAGAAGCACCCGAGGGTGGCCATCAGGCACGAGGAGTTCGGCGGCCTGGCTTATCACTACGGCAACCGCCGCCTGGTGTTCCTGAAATCCCCGGCGCTGGTGGACGTGGTCGAGGCGCTGGCCGATTTCCCGACCGCAACCGAAGCGCTGGCCGCACGGGTGCCCGCCGCTCAGGCACAGGCATGTTCGGCAGCGTTGCCCCGGCTGCTGGCTGCCGAGGTGATTCGCGTCCGCTTTCCTGAGAGCTAGGCCGTGTCCGTTCGGAAGGAAGGTCTTGCATGTCAACCGCACTGACTAACCGGCTTTCCCGCGGCCTGGCGGCTCCGATATGCCTGACCTGGGAACTGACTTATGGCTGCAACCTGGCCTGCGTGCACTGCCTGAGCTCGTCGGGCCGGCGCGACCCGCGCGAGCTCAGCACCGATGAGGCCCGCCGCGTCATCGACGAGATGCATGATCTCCAGGTGTTCTACGTCAACATCGGCGGCGGCGAGCCGATGATCCGGCCGGACTTCTTCGAGCTGATCAGCTACGCGACGCAGCGCGATGTGGGGGTGAAGTTCTCCACCAACGGGACGATGCTGACGCCGGCCGCAGCCAGCCGGCTGGCTGGGATGGATTACCTGGATGTCCAGGTCAGCGTGGACGGCGCCGACGCTGTGACCAGCGACGAGGTCCGCGGCGCCGGTTCCTACGATGCCGCCCGGCGGGCGATGGACAACCTGGCGGAGGCGGAGTTCGGGCCGTTCAAGATCTCCGTCGTGATCACCCGGCACAACATCGGCCAGCTTGACGATCTCGAGGCGCTGGCCGCCGCCTACGGGGCGCAGCTGCGGCTGACCCGGCTGCGCCCGTCCGGACGCGGCGCGGACAGCTGGGCACAGCTGCATCCGACGCAGGACCAGCAGCGCACCCTGTACTCCTGGCTGCGGGAGCGGCCGGGCGTGCTCACCGGCGACTCCTTCTTCCACCTGTCCGCGCTCGGCGAGCCGCTGCCCGGCCTGAATCTCTGCGGCGCGGGCCGGGTGGTGTGCTTGATCGACCCGGTCGGCGATGTGTACGCCTGCCCGTTCGTGCTGCATGAGGAGTTCCGGGCCGGCTCAGTCCGCGATAGCGGCGGCTTCGCGGCGGTATGGCGGGACTCCGCGCTGTTCACCGAGCTCCGCTCCCCCGCCAGCGCCGGCGCCTGCTCCTCGTGCGGCAGCTACGACGCCTGCCGCGGCGGATGCATGGCGAGCAAGTTCTTCACCGGGCTGCCGCTCGACGGACCCGACCCCGAATGCGTCTACGGGCACGGCGAGACGGCGCTGCGGGCCGCACCTGGTGCCGCGCCGCATCCAGGACCGGGGCATTCCAAGAGCGGCAAGGCCCGTCGTCAGCCGGTGTTCGTCACGCTCGGGCGGGGCCGAGATCATGGCCACGGAGCCGATACGCCTTCTTAGACGCCGCCGCCAATGCGTTATACATGTTATCTAGGTACGTTATCTTCCAGTCATCAGGCCCGCTAATCGAATTTACCCCAGACTGGTGCGGCTTATTCCCATTCCAGTACATGATGTAACTGTTTTTCCGGCCAGCGGAAATCCGATTCGTGAACACCGTCTCTAGGTACTTAACGAATGATGCGAATTCCGCTTTCGTGGGTACGTTTTTACATGTGGTGACCCCGAGTTCGCCTATCCCTATAGGTATCGGCGGATTCGCCCGGTCAGCTCGTTTCTCCAGGGTCGCCAGCGTTACGTGTCTTCTGACATAGGTCTCACAGTAGAAGTCAACTAGGATGGCGTCGGCGCGGGTATTCCCGGATACGTTTCCCGGATAGTAGCTGTCCTGTATTGGTTCACCCTTCTCCGCCCCGACATTGAAGATCAACGGATAATATTTCCGAACGGTGGGTCCGTAAGCGTTCCACATTTTGAAGAAGTCACTTGGCGATAGGTCATTCGCCGCCAGTTCTGGCTCCTGCCACAGCACCACTCCGCCGGTTACGCCGGCGGCCCGGTACATCTTTAACGTCTCCGCCAGCGAGCTCAAGTCGCCGTACGGGTAATGCGGCGATGGCTTGAAGCACAGAATGAGCTCGACGCCTGCATTGGCGAGATCGCCGACACTATTGTCCCACTTGTTTGCCGGGAACTCACCGGGCTCGAAGTAGATCTTCTGGCTAGTGAGCCCCATGGGCCGACCGACATAACCGTCGAACAGATTGGCGGCCTTTACGGGATTGGTTCCTTTCGGGAACACCTGCACGCTGACCGTCGCCCCCATCGGCCGGATCCCCGCCTGCGGTGCTATCGACGAGAGATGGACGCGATCCTGCGCCGCCGATACCTCGGTGCTCCCCGCCGCCGCCGACCCGGCGCCAAGGATCGTGGTAAGTGCTGCCGTCGAGGCGGCAGCGCTCGCCGCGACCAGTAACCCGCGTCTGGACAGGCTCGCGCGATATGCCGCATCGCCGCTGTCCCGGTTTTCATGGATATTCACCGGTAATGTATCTTTCTGACGAAGGAACCGCCCCCTTCGTTCATTAGCATCCTGCCTCATGCTCAAACCAGTCTTGTCCCATCGATCCAGTCGGCCCGATCAAGGAGCTGACAACCAAGATCGGCAGAGACCCGATGGCCGGCGAACCTCCGCCTGGAGCGGTCCGCGGTGCCCGCTTTTGCCGTGCAGCTACCCCGCTTGTGGGGCAGGGTGGGCATATGATGCCTGTTTGGTCGCGTTTGCTCGCTGATCACTGCCCCGCGTGCGCTGATGGCGCTGAGCTGGATCGCGGGGGTCGGGTGGAATCGTCATAGTCCGCTCTGCTGACCCCTGCGACGTCCGTCCATTCGAGTGAAGGAGCGGCATCCGATGCGGAGCACGAGGCACTGGCCGGTTCGGTACCTGTGGCTGGCTGTCGTGGTCGGCTCGGTGGCGTCACTCCAGCCTGTCAGCGCCGCGGTCGCCGCGCACGCCCGGGCCAGCGTGGTGGCCACCACGTACCCCAATCCCGTCAGCCGCCCGGAGGGGATCACGGCTGGGCCAGACGGCGCCTTGTGGTTCACCAACCAGGGCACTAACTCGATCGGCCGCATCACCACCGCCGGGGAGATAACCACGTACTCCGGCAAGGGCATCAGCGGACCGTACGGGATCACGGCCGGCCCGGACGG
>PMSU01000208.1 GCA_003168255.1 Actinomycetota bacterium | reverse complement strand
GCAAAGGATGAGATGTCATCCAGCGAGGCTGTTCGAGCGTCGACTATGCATGGGGGGGAGACTACGCCCATGACAGGTCGCAGTGACGGCTGGCCGGTGCAGGCGAGCAGCGATAGAGCAAGGAGCAGCGCAGGATGAATTCCAGCCAGCGGCCGGATGTTCCCGAGACGGTGGATTACACCGGCGTGCTACGCCGCCGCTGGTGGATCGTGCTTGCGCTGGCGCTGATCGGCCTGGTCGGCGCGGTGGGCTATCTCTCGGTCGCGGCGAAGGCCTATACCGCGACGGCGGAGGTGTTCGTCGCTCCCACCGGGGGCGAGACGGGCAGCCAGGTGCAGGGCAGCCGTACCAGCGGCGCGGTTGATCTTGACACCGAGGCGCAGAACGTCACCTCGGGCGCGGTCGCGACGATCGCCGGGAAGGCGATGAAGAGCCCGCTGACTGCCTACCAGCTGAGCAAGGAAGTCAGCGTCACGGTGCCGGCGAACTCGCAGGACCTGCTCATCGCCTGCACCACCCCGACGGCCGCGTCGGCGGCTGTCTGCGCGAACGATTTCGCCGCCGCTTACCTGCAGAACCGCAGCACCACCGCCGCCGCCTCGCTGGCCAGCCAGCTGAAAACCCTGCAGGGCAAGGTGACCGCGCTGCAAAAGAGCGTGACCACGCTGAACACCGAGATCAGCGCCCAGTCGGCGAACTCCCCGACGCGGCTCAGCGACGAAGCCGTCGTGGCCAACGACAAGACCCTGATCAATTCCTACATCGGCCAGATCACCACGCTGACCGGCGAGGCCACCAACACCGCCGGCGGGCACGTCATCACCACCGCCACCCCGCCGGGCAAGCCGAGCAGCCCGGATAAGACTCTCGTGCTGCCCAGCGGGCTTATCGCCGGGCTGCTCATCGGCCTGATCGCCGCGTTCATCTGGGACCGCCGCGACAAGCGGCTGCACAGCGCCCAGGACGTGGAGCGGCTGCTCGACATCCCGGTCATGCTCAGCCTGTCCCGCAAGTCATTCGGCCGCCAGGTTTCGCTGGCCTCCCCCCGGTCCAGGACCGGGAAGGCGTTCACCGAGCTGGCGCACACCGTGGCCGCCTCGCTCGGCGAGGGAAGCCACATCCTGCTGGTCGCCGGCGCCACGCCGGGCCCGGAGGCAAGCGTGATCGCGGCCAACCTGGCGGCGACCCTGGCCCGGACCCATTCCGAGGCGGTCCTTGTCTGCGCCGACCTGCACGACAGCGTGGCACCGGAGCTGTTCGGGCTGGCCGACAGCCGCGGGCTGGCCGAAGTGGTCGCGGGCCGGGCCACCGTGGGAGAGGTCGCCCGCGGGCCGGCCGGGGTGCCCGGGCTGTGGGTGATCCCGCCCGGAGCCGACACCTCGCTCGCCGAGTACCACCTTCAGCATGACACCGCCAAGGCGCTGACCTCGCAGCTGCGCCGGGACGCGCGGTTCGTCATCATCGAGGCGCAGGCCACCGACGACGGCGCCGACACGTTCGCCCTGGCCGAGTTCGCCGACGCCGCGCTGCTGACCGTCGAGACCAACCGCACCAGCCGGACCGAGGCCAGCACCTGCATCCGGCGGCTGCACCGGATGCGGACACCCATCCTGGGTGCCGCCGTCCTGCCGCCGCTCGGCCCCCGGTTCAGCATCCGCCCGTCCCAGCCGGGCCAGCCGCGGCTGGGAGCCGGGCAGGCCGAGAACCGTGACGGAGCGGTAGCCGGACGCGCGCACGGCGAGCTGTCCGGCACGCCGAACGGGACAGCCAGCGGGCCGGACCGCCCGGCCCGCTCACGCGAAGGGCACGGCGACCCGGCCGACAGAGTCCCCGGGCGCTGAGGCATGCCAGCAGGACAGACATCACCGCGGGGCCGCCGTGCCGCGGCAGGCCTCGCGGTCGCGGCCGGGCTCGCCCTCACCGGATGCGGCCAGGCCCCGCCCAACCCGGTCAAGCCGGGAGCGACGTCCTCCACGGCCGCCCCCAGCACCTCGGCAAGCGCCGCCGTCAACTCCAGCCGGCCGCTCGCGCCGCTGACCGGGCTGCCGGCCGCCAGCACCGCCGACGCGGCGAAACCAGCCGTCGCGCTGGTCGTCTCCGGAGACGACCCGCAGGGACTCACCTCCGCCGACGTGGTATTCGAGGAAATCACCGACCCGGTGCGCTACATCGCCGTATACCAGTCCAGGCCCGCGACCACCGTCGGCCCGATCACCACCACCCAGCCCACCGACCGCGAAGCCCTGGCCGTGCTGCACCCGCTGATCGGCTACGACGGGGCGGTGGCAGCATTCTTCATCAAGCTCCTGGACCAGACGAAGATCACCGACGCCGGTTACAGCCGCTACCCCGCGCTCTACGCCTCCACCCCCGAAGGACTGACCACAACACCGCAGGCCATCACCGGATCGGTCACCGGCGACACCGCACCCCAGCCGCTCTTCCAGTACCGCGACCCCGGCTCAGCCGGCACCCTGGCCGGCAGCGGCCAGTCCAGGCCCGCCTCGGCAGCCATCACCATCCCCGGCCTCGGCACCCAGGACTGGACCTTCGACCAGCACACCGACCGGTGGACCCTGACCAGCGGCGGCCCGGCAGCACAGGTCGCGAACCTGATCATCCAGACAGTCCCCTACACCACCGTCAACGTCCACCCCCGCCGCGGCGTCTACGTATCGACCGCCGGCATCACCGGCACCGGCCGGGCAGAAATACTCTCCGGCGCCACCAGCACCGGCAACGGCGGCACCGCCGCCGCCGGCACCTGGTCCAAACCACACACCACCCAAGTCACCAACTACTTCGACTCCAGCGGAACCCCGATGACCCTCCAGCCCGGCCCCACCTGGATCATCCTCGCCCCAGCCGGCACCCAGGTCACCACCACCGGAGCACACCAATGACGGCAGCCAGCACACTCACAGCCGCGGCACAGCACCAAGGCTCGGCAGGAACGAGGAACAGGCCGTGACGACCGCGCTGCAGCGACCCGGCCAGAATGGCCGGGTCCACCAACCGGGCGCGCCGCTCCCGGACACCGCGGCGAGCGGCCTGCCCCGGCCGCGTGGCAGCTGGTTCGCCCGCGATCCCGCATGGCCGATCGTGGCCCTGCTGGCCGGCTGGCCGCTGTGGTGGATGCTGGGCATCGGGACCTATATGACCGTGCTCGCGGCTATCCCGATGGCCAGGCGGCTGTACCTGTGGCGGGCGACCCGCAGCCGCGCCATCCGGGTCCCGCCGGCATTCGGGCTGTGGCTGCTCTTCCTTCTGGTGATGTTTGCCGGGATCGCGACGCTGTCCCTGACAGCTCCCGGCACTGAGGCCGGCCCCGTCTCCCACCGGCTCGTCTCCTGGGGTCTGCGGGCGCTGTCCTACGTCGCGGTCACCGTCATCCTCCTGTTCGCGGGGAACCTGACCGAGCGCGAGCTTCCCCGCCGGCGCCTTGCCTTCCTGCTCGGCCTGGTCGTGATCTACACGGTCGCCGGCGGCCTCCTGGGAGTGCTCCTTCCCAGCTTCCACTTCACCTCGCCACTCGCGGCGTTTGTGCCAGCGAGCATCCAGGCCAGCGACACCACGATCGCCTCGATGCTGCATCCCTCGGTGACCCAGCACCAGACCTTCGAAGGCTTTGGCCGCCCCGCGGCGCCGTTCACCTACTCCAACGGGTGGGGGGACAACCTCGCCGTCCTGCTGCCCTGGCTGATCGTGGGCTGGCGAGTGTACGGCACACGCTGGCAGCGCCGGATCATGCTGGTCGTACTGGCCGCCGCGCTTATACCGATCGTGTTGTCGTTTGACCGGGGCCTGTGGATCGGCCTGGCCCTCGCCGCCTGCTACATGATGGCGCGTTTGACGACCCAGGCCAATATGTCCAGGCTCGTCATGTTCGTCGGCGGGCTTATCGTGTTCGCCTTGGTGATTGTTGCCACCCCGCTGGGCAGCCTTATCAGCGCGCGCATCGGGCACGCCACCAGCAACGCGGGACGCGCAGACGGGGCGGCCATCGCGATCCAGGGTGCCCTGGCCTCCCCGTTCCTTGGCTTCGGTGACACCAGGCACGAGCAGGGTAGCTCGCAATCCATCGCAGTGGGGCGGACGGCCAACTGCTCGGACTGCGGCGACAATGACGTCGGCAGCCACGGACAGCTATGGCTGCTCCTGTTCGCCAATGGCATCCCCGGCACGATCTGCTATCTCGGCTTCTTTGGCTACGGGGTCTGGCGGTTCCGGCGCGACAAGACGCCCTACGGCCTGGCCGGCGTGCTCGTGCTGCTGCTGGGATTCGTGTTCATGTTCGTCTACCTGACGATAGGAATCACGCTCTCCTTCACCATTCTCGCCTATGCGATGCTCTGGCGAAACGACATGTATCGGCAGGATGAGCTGGCAGCAGCAGCCGAGACGGACGGCCCAGCTGGCCGGGGAGGCAACGGCCGGGGCATCGCTGCTGGCGTGCCCGCATGACACCACCGCATGAGGAAAAGCCTCTGAACCGCCAGGACGCAGTCGCTGACCAACCGAACGCGTCCGCGTTCGGTTGTTGAGCGGCACCGTGTCCGTCCCGCACGACCCGCGGCCCGCGCAGACAGGGAGCTGCCTGCTGGCGAGGGGGTGGCTCGGGTGAGACGAGGCAGCCATCTGGCGAGGTCCCGGTCACGCGCCCTGCCAGGCGCGGCCGGTGATCGCCCAGCGCCGGTGCCCCGTGGCGGCACCGGCACCCGCTCCGGCAATGGAAGCGGACGCGGCGGCGGGCGTGACAGCCGGGTAGCGGACGTGCGGCGGGGTAGCACGCTGAACCTGGTGTCCGCGCTGGTCTCCGCGGTCGCGACGACGGGCATCACGATCCTGGTTACCAGGCACTTCAGCAAGGCGGAGGCGGGCGCGTTCTTCACCTCGATCTCGGCGTTCGCCATCGTCGGGGCGATCGCCGGGCTCGGTACCAACGTCGGCCTTACTTACTTCATCGCCCGGCTCCGTTCACTCGGCGAGGAACGCAAGATCCCGGCCCTCATGCGGACCGCGATCATCCCCGTGGTCGTGGCGTCCGTAGCGGCGACGGCACTCCTGCTGCTGCTCGCCGGCCCGCTGGCGCATCTGGAGCTCAGAGGTCACGCGCAGAGCGCCGGGGTCGCACCCGCCAACGTGGCAGATGCGCTGCGCGGGCTTGCGCTCATGCTGCCGTTCGCGGGACTGCTCAACGCGTATCTGGGCGCCAGCCGGGGTTACGGTGACATGCGGCCCACGGCCGTGATCGGGCAGATCGGAATTCCGGTCGGCAGGCTGCTGGGGGTGCTGTTGGCGGCGGCCGCGGGAAGCGTGGCGCTGCTCGCACCCCTCTGGGCCGTCTCCTACATACCGGCGGCCGTCCTCTCCTGGCTCTGGGGACGGCGCATCAGCCGCCGTCACTCACACCCCCCTGTGGCCTTGCCCGACGTCCCGCCAGAGGTCGCCGCCCTGCTGGCACTCGCCACGCTGGTTCCGCCGGTCGTCGACCATCAGCGGGCAAGGGATTCCGGGTCGGCCGGATACAGGACGGCCCGCAGGCAGCAGGCCAAAGCTCTCCCGCGCGGTTTCTGGTCGTTCACGACCCCGCGCGCTGTTGCGAATATCGCCCAGAACATTCTCCAGCAAATCGACATCGTGCTCGTTGCGGCCATAAAAGGGCCAAGTGAGGCAGCCGTGTATACGGCTGCGACCCGGTTCCTGGTCATCGGGCAGCTGGGCGGCGTGGCGATTAGCAGGGCATCGCAGGCGCGATTCACCGAACTGTTCACGCTCGGTGATCGCCGCGGGGCGAACGATATCTACCAGGTCACCACCGGGTGGCTCGTCCTGCTGCTGTGGCCGGTGTTCCTGCTGTCCATAGCCTATGGGCCGGTAGTGCTGTCGGTCTTCGGCAAGTCGTACAGCGCTGGTGACATCGTGATGGTCATCCTGGGCTTCTCCATGCTCCTGTCCACCATTTGCGGCCAGGTCGACATGGTGCTGATCACCTCGGGCCGCAGCAGCTGGAGCCTCGCCAACGGGCTGCTGACCGTGGGCGTGAACGTCGGCGTCGACCTGGTGCTGATCCCCAAGTACGGCATCGAGGGCGCTGCGATCGGATGGGCCGTCGCCATCGCCGTCGGCAACCTCATGCCGCTCGGCCAGCTGGCGGCGGTGCTCGGGCTGCATCCGTTCGGGCGGGGGGTCATCATCGCCTCCGCCCTGTCGGCCCTGAGCTTCGGCGCCATCCCCCTCGCGCTGCGGACCGCGCTCGGCGGCGGCCCGGTCTCTCTGGCGGCCGGGGTGGCTGTCGGATGCGTGGTACAGGCGGTAGGGATGTGGCGGTTCCGCCGCGTCATGCGGCTGCCGGCTTTGCCCCGCCGCCGGTCGAAAAAGCCGGCCGGCCGGCCGGCTCAGGGCCGTTGAACGGCCGGCCGGCGCCGCCGGGGGCCTGGATGGCGGCCGGTGCGCTCACCCAGCCCGGCTGTCCGATGCGGTCCGCCGGACGGTCGATCTCAAGTCAGCTGATCATTTCAACCAGAATTCCTGCGAGGCTGCTCAGAACTCCTGCGATAATGCAGGTAGACAGAGCGCAGAGTGCCAGCGGCCGGAAGGGGGCCCAGCAGTGGCTAGGGTCCTGACCGTGCTGCCGTCGTCATTGGCATCGGCGGCTCTGTTGATACTTCAGCCGAGGCGGCGAACCGGGCACCCCGCCCCAGTCCCGTTGGCAACCGCAGCAACCCGGAAGGTTCGCGCATGAACCGCAGCCGCCCGCGGCTCCCCCAAGCGGCCGCAGTCGGGGCCGTACCGTCTCGGGCCGGGATGGCTGACGCCATGCCGGATGGCGGGGCGGGGACCCGTTCGACGCAGTCGCCCGGCCTCGGCCCGCCGGTCATCTACCTCGCGGGCTCCGGGCGCTCCGGCAGTACCATGCTGGAACGGGTCCTTGGCGCGATACCCGGCTTCGTCAACGTGGGCGAGCTGATCGACCTGTTCCGCCGGGCTACTGAGGGCGAGCGGTGCGGCTGCGGCTTGGCGTTCGCCAGCTGCCCCTTCTGGACCGGCGTAGGAGATCGTGCCTTCGGCGGATGGGACACCGGATACATGTCCGCCGTCGGCCGGCTGCAAGGTGGGATCGCACGGCAGCGCCACATGCCGCAACTGCTCGCGATGCGGATGGCTGGCCGCGGCTTCCGCGCGGATGTTGCCGCCTACGGGGCGTACCACACGAAGCTTTACAGCGCCATCGCTGCTGAGGCTGGCGCCGAGTACGTCGTGGATGCGAGCAAGTGGCCGGTTCAGGCGCTCGCGCTTGCTCGCGCCGGAATCGACGTGCGGGTAATACACCTGGTCCGGGACGTGCGGGGTGTCTCACACTCGCTCAGCAAGGCCGTGGCCCGTCCGCATACTCTGAATGAGACCGATCTCATGTGGCGTAACGCGCCGGCCGGCGGTGCCGCACGATGGGTGGCCTGCCAGGGCCAGATCGAGTTGCTGCGCCGCAGTGGCATTCGCGTTACGCGCGTGCAGTATGAGGATTTCGTGCGTGAGCCGCAGCGCACCGTCGAGGTCGCGCTGGCCCAGCTCGGCCTGTCGCCCGTCCCGTCGCAACTGACGCACATCGACCATCAGCGGATAGTGCTCGGCAAGAGCCACGGGCTGTCAGGGAACCCATCACGATTCCGCGACGGCGAGATCGTCCTGCGCACCGACGAGACGTGGCGCGACCAGATGTCCCGGCGTGACCGCATCACCGTCACGGCTATCGGCCTGCCCTTCCTGCTGCGTTACGGCTGGCGCCCGCGCGGTCGGCCAGCCGCTGCGAGCAGGGCTCCGCTGAGCACAGCAGACATGCCAGAGCGCGAGCGGTGGCCAGAAGTATCGGTGATCATTACTACCCGGAACCGACCGGAACTGGTCCGCGAGACGATCGCTACGGTGGCTGCCCAGACTTATCCAGGGGACATCGAGTGCATCGTCGTGCATGATCAGGAATCCCCTGATGAGGATCTGACGAAGCTGAGCACCCCGCGATGCCACATCCGCGTGATCGCCAATACCGGTACCCCGGGCTTGGCTGGTGCCCGCAATTACGGTCTTAGCGTGACGCACGGTGACTACATCGCGACCTGCGACGACGATGACCTGTGGCACCCAGAAAAGCTACAGCTCCAGCTCGCGCGACTGCTCGACGAGCCGGATCTGCTCGCGATCGGCTCGGGTACGAGGCTGCTCCTGCCGGATAACAAGATTCTCGACTGGCCGGGGCGGGCAGAGCGGATCAGCTATCAGCTGCTGCTGCGCAACCGGGTGAAGGAGCTGCACTCCTCCACGCTGGTGATGCGGCGGGATGCGTTCGCCAAGGCCGGGCGCTACGACGAGGAACTCCCCTTCGGCTACGGCGAGGACTACGACTGGGTGCTGCGCCTCGCGAAGGTGGGTGCGATCGGCCTGGTCACGCAGCCGCTGGCGGACATCCGCCGCACTGGTACGTCTTGGTACCAGGGCGGCTCGGAGAAGGTTGCGGCAGGACTGGAGTACCTGCTGGCCAAGCATCCGGACTTCGCCGCGTCACGTCGCGGTCATGCTCGCCTGCTCGGTCAAATCGCCTTCGCACGGTCGTCGCTCGGCGAGCGGGGACCGGCCATTCGCTATACGCTGCGGGCTTTCATGAGGTGGCCGGCGTCGCCCTACCCGTATATCGCCTTGGTGCATATCGTGACGGGCGTACAGCCCCAGCACATGCTTCGTGCGGCACGGCTATTCCGCCGTGAAATGGCATAGGGACCGGCAGTGCAAGGCACTGCGCCCGGGACGGGTTTAGTCACGGTGAAGGGAGATGAGATGTGGAAAGTACCGATCCCGTCAGCATCGCCACCTCGAGGGGTGATGATGCCGTGAGCCTGGACGAGGAGGCTCCGGCCGGGCAACGCTCAGATGACCGGGCCTGGACCACAGAGGGCCGCCCGGCAAGGGCAGCCCGGGTAGGGTGGCAGCGCCGGGCCCGGCGGACCGCACGCTGGGGCCTGGTGATGGCCGGCTGGCCGGCGCACCGGGCGCGGATGCTGCCCAGCTTCTTGATCGTCGGCGCACAACGGTGCGGTACCACGTCCCTGTTCGACGTGCTCAGCCAGCACCCGGCCGTTTTCGGCGGCATGCTAAAGAGGAAGGAACTCCACTTCTTCGATAACGAATACGATCACGGGCTCGCGTGGTACCAATCCCAGTTCCCGCTCCGTGCCCGCGCCCGCCTGGCCGCCCGTGGCGCCGGGGCCCCGGTGGCCTTCGAGGCGAGTCCCTACTACATGTTCCACCCGCTTGTCCCGGAGCGGATCGATCGCGCGCTGCCCGGCGTGAAACTAATTGTCCTTGTCCGCGATCCGGTGGAGCGGGCCTACTCCCAGCACGCCCACCAGGTGGGCCTCGGTCTGGAAACCGAGCCGTTCGAGCGGGCCCTGGAGCTCGAGGATGCCCGGCTGGACGGCGAGGCTGAGCGTCTTGTCGCCGACCCGACCTACACCAGCCGCAGACACTGGCTCTACTCCTACCGCGCCCGCGGACAGTACGCGGAGCAGCTCGACCGCCTGGAGCGGATCTTCGGCCGCGAGCGGATCCACGTCGTCGACAGCGGCGACTTCTTCACCGACCCAGGACCGGACTACGACCGGGTACTTGAGTTCCTCGGCCTGCCAAACCACGACCGTCCCGTCTTCACCCCCCGCAATGCCCGGCCCCGCTCGCCGATGCCGGAGAAGCTGCGGGCCGAGCTTGAGGAGCATTTCCGCCCGCATGACGAGCGGCTGGCGGCTTGGCTTGGCAGCAAGCCGAGCTGGCGCCGCTAGCCAGCTCGGCCAGTACCTGACCGTAAGCCCTGTTATACGCACCGCAACGGCTCCGCCGTGGACTTCACGTTTGCCACTGCGGTATTCATGGCAGCAGCCGTTCGGCTATCCGAATATCAACACATATCGTTTAGTTATTACAAGAATCCATGACCTGGAATGAGGTGAAGGATGGAGCGCGCCGATCCTGTCAGCGCCGTGGATTCTGGCGGTGATGATGCCGTAAGCCAGGGCGAGACCGTAACCGGGACCCGGCCTAACGGCCCGGCCCGGAACGTAGACGGGCTGCTCGTACGGCCAAGCCAGCCAGGCTGGGAACAGCTCGCCAGGCGGACTGCGCACTGGGGCCTGGTGACGGCCGGCCGCCCGATACACCGGGCGCGAATGCTGCCCGGCTTCCTGATCGTCGGCGCCGAGCGGTGCGGCACCAGTTCCATGTTCGAAGTGCTCAGGCAGCACCCGGCCGTGTTCAGCGCGATTCTGCCCAGGAAGGAAGTGCACTACTTCGACTTCCAATACGATCACGGGCTCGCGTGGTATCAGTGCCACTTCCCGCTCAAGGCGCTAGCGAGCCTGACCGCCCGCGGCGCGGGGGTGGCGCCGGTGGCCTTCGAGGCGTCGCCCTACTACATGTTCCACCCGCTGGCCCCTGAGCGGATCAACCGCGACCTGCCCGGCGTCAAGCTCATCGCGATGCTGCGCGACCCGGTGGCACGGGCCTACTCCTCGCATGTCCTCCGGGTGGGCCGCGGCTACGAGACAGAGCCGTTCGAGCGGGCGCTGGAACTTGAGGATTCCCGGCTGGCAGGGGAGGCCGAACGTCTCGCGGCGGAACCGTCTTACGTCAGCTTCAACCACCGGCACTTTGCCTACCGCGGCCGCGGGCATTACGCCGACCAGCTTGAGCACCTAGAGCAGATCTTTGGCCGTGAGCGGATTCACGTCATCGACAGCGGCGACTTTTTCGCCAACCCCGAACCCGTCTACGATCAGGTCCTCGACTTCCTTGGCCTGCCCGCCCACACCCCGACCTTCGAACGCCCGAGTACCCGCTCCCGCTCGCCGCTGTCTGACACCGTGCGGTCCGAGCTCGAAGAGCACTTCCGCCCGCACGACGAACGCCTCGCCGCCTGGCTCGGACACGAGCCAAGCTGGCACCGTTGAACCCTAGCGTCATCTAATTAAGACCGCTCTGAATCACCGCAGCGCTGCAGCCCGCAGTTACTGCGCGGCGAAGGGAGACGAGCCGTGGAGAGTGCCGACCCCGCCAGCACCGTCACCACTGGGGGTGATGATGCCGTGAGCCCGGGCGAGGAGTCCCCGGCCGGGATCAGGTCCGACGGGAGCCGGGCATGGAGCGGAAACGGCCGCCTCGCGCCGTCGGCCAGGGCAGAGTGGCACCGGCTGACCCGACGGACCGTGTACCGCACCCTGGTGATGGCCGGCCGGCCGACCTACCGGGCGCGGATGCTGCCCGGCTTCCTGATCGTCGGCGCCGAGCGGTGCGGCACCACGTCCATGTTTCATGTGCTCAAGCAGCACCCGATCGTGTTCAGCACGACGCTGCGCAAACAGGAAGTGCACTTCTTCGATGTGGCCTACGAGCGCGGGCTCCCCTGGTACCAGGCGCAGTTCCCGCTCCTGGTATCGGCGCGGCTGACCGCGCGCGGCGCCGGGGTGGCGCCGGTGGCCTTCGAGGCGAGCCCCTACTACATGTTCCACCCGCTGGCCCCCGAGCGGATCAACCACGACCTGCCCGGCGTCAAGCTGCTCGTGATGCTGCGTGACCCAGTAGAACGGGCCTATTCAGCGCACGCCAACCACGTGGGCCACGGGCTGGAAACGGAGTCGTTCGAACGGGCGCTGGAACTCGAGGATTCCCGGCTGGAAGGGGAAGCCGAGCGCATCATCGCCGACCCCTCCTACGTCAGCTACAGCCACCGCCATCACTCCTACCGCATCCGCGGCCACTACGCCGACCAGATTGAGCACCTGGAACAGGTCTTCGGCCGCGAGCGGATGCACGTCGTCGACAGCGACGACTTCTTCGCCAACCCGGGACCGGCTTACGATCAGGTCCTTAACTTCCTCGGCCTGCCTGCCCACAGCCCCGCCTTCACTCCCCAGAACGCGCGCCCCCGCTCACCGATGTCTGAGCCGGTGCGGGCCGCGCTGGAGGAGCACTACCGCCCGCATGACGAACGCCTGACCGCCTGGCTGGGCTGTGAGCCAAGCTGGCGCCGGTAGAGTCCGCGTCGCTAGCGCGAGCGGCTAAACCGCCTGGTCAGCTTCTCCTTGAGGACCATGCCGCCGTACGCCATGAGATCCAGCGAGTAGCGTTTCCACAGGCGGCGCGGCTCACGGACCAGCCGGTAGGCCCAGCAGAGCCGCATCTTGACGATCCATCCCGGATACCAGTACAGGCGCTCCGCCACCTGGTCGAGATAGGCGCCGCCGGTGATGATCACCGGCACATTCAGCCGATCGGAGACTTGCCATACCCACGTCTGCTGCAAGGGGGTTGGCAGGGAGACGTGCAGGATATCGGCGTTCGACGCATTAATCGCATCGATCATGCTGTCGATATCAGCCTCGTCATAACGCCCGGGATGTCCGCGTTTCACATCCCAGTGACCGTGCAGCGTGCCGGCGATCGGCAGGCCCGGGAATGCTGCCGTCACCGTGGCCGCGGCCCCCTCAGCGGTCCCTTCCCGGTACCCGAGCAGGAAGTTCGACAATCCGTGCTCGGCCGACAGCGCGAACACTTTCGGGCAGATATCGTTGTTTCCCTGCCGGTCGGCGACCGGAAAACCGAGCCAGCGCGCGCCCAGGACAACGCCCCATCCGTCCGGCAGCACGACGTCGAACCGGTTAATCTTCTCAGGCAGCCCGGGCGTGCGGTGCGCCTTCAGTGCGTAGTCAGGATTGATGAACGATACGGTCAGCCGCGATCGGGTCTGCACCGCCTGGCGCACGGCGTCCACGAATGCATCGTCTGGCATGCAGGACAGGCCGAGACCGAGGAAGTCCCGCTTCTGCGCCCGGTACCGATCCCCGAGCTCCTTGCCAGGTACCGGCAGCTCAGCCGGCCGAGGCTGGCTGGTAGCCGCGACCCCATTCGCACTCTCGCCGGCCGTCTCGCCGACGATGCGGGCTTCTTGGGTGTCTCGTGCCTGCCCGGCCGACTCCCCCGTAGCGCTCATAGCAGACCTTCCGATTCGAGCAGCCGCCAGAGCCGAGCCCGCTGGCCGCAGCGGGAGTTACATCCCGTGGCCCGCATCAGCGTCCGTGATCCATGGTCGAGTCTTCCCCTGATCCTGCTTGCCGCGGTCTATGCATACAGCCGGCCACCCGGCGTCGGCTACGCGAAAGTGATCATAGCAACAATCAAGACGCCATGGCGTCGCAAAAGCCGCGCCGCTGACCGCGAACACAGCCACGATCTCCCGGCCCGACTTCTTATCTTCGCCGACTGGGAGAACGCATTATTCCCCCCTGTAGACAGCACAACGCTGCACGGATTTCTTCGCCTACGGCGATGGCCCGCCCGATAACGATCAGTGTTTCCGGGCGGGCCTGCCCCGCGGGCTATGACGTGTAGGGGAGGAAACAGATTCCTGCGTGACCGCCGGCGGTCTTTCCTGTGGCGTTGCCGCAGTCGTTGACGGTGTAGCGGTTGGTGCTGGAGATCCACAGTCCCGCGTCCGTGATCAGCATGTTGTCCGCGTTGGCCCGGGTCATGGTATAGAGCGGCCCCGTGTCGGCCGAGTTCATCTCTACTTCTCCAGTGCTCGGGTTAAGACCCTGTAGGCCCTTATCGGGTACCGCGCCGGGACCCTGGAAGTCGCAGCCATTCGGGTTCTCCGTCCAGCGCGGGTGCCCGGCAACGTAGACGGCGCCGTCGTCTGCGGACACGCTGTAATACGAGTCACACCCGGTGTAGGTGATCCACGTGTGAAGTACCGATGTCTGCGTCGCCGGGAAGGCGATAGCCGCGTCGCAATCCCCGCTGCGCGGGGAGTTACCCGTCGGCAGGCCGTTCGGGTGGTAGCCGGTGGTCGCGAGATAGACCGTTGAATCATCGGGCGACCAGGCCGCGGACCGGACGTAGAACGCCTCGCTGACGTAGCACTGGTAGGGATAGCTCGGGTTGCTGCCGTCGAACTCGGGCGAGGTCCACCCGGTCACCGTGGCAGGATCGGTTGCCAGGTTCAGCATGAAGATCTGCTCCCGCTGCTGGCCGCCCACCGAGGTGAATCGGCCTTCGACCAGGTCGAGCGTCCCGCCGTGACTGAGCTGCTGGTTGTAGACCATGGAGCGGTTCCCCGAAGACGTGCACGGACCACCGCCGGGCGTGCAGTAGCTGTAGGTGCCGGAGATGTTCAGGTGCAGGAAGCCATCGTCGTCACCGGTGACGGGGCTCACGCTCGCCATGAACGGGTCTTTGGTTCCGTTGATACGGCCGAAGTATCCGCCGACCAGCAGGTGCCCGCCCACCGCGAGCAGCGTCTCGACCTGGTTGGTGGCGTCGGTTCCGAAAGTCGGGTCCACCGCGCCGGTCGTGGTATCGATCTCTGCGATGTTCTCGACCGCCGTGCCGCTTACGTTGGTGAAGTCTCCGCCGATGTAAGCATCCGCGCAGTCGGTCCCGTTGAAGGCGATCGAGTTAACGTCGCCGTTAACATCCGGGCTCCACGAGGTGATCGTGTACGGTGCGATGGCGCTGAAGCTGAAGACATTGGTCCGCGGATATGCCACGCCGCCCTGGGTGATCGAGGGAAAGTGGCCCACCGCGTACATGGTGTCCCCGCACTGCACCATCTGCCGGATCGAATCCTGGGAACTGCCTGTCTTCGTCAGCTCCGGCGTGCCCAAGGCCGCCGTCGGCGAGACTGGGCCGACCTGCTGGGGCGTGCGTGCGGCTGAAGCGGCCCCTGCGGGTGCCGTGTAACCGGCAACGCTGACCACGAGGGCGCCAATCACCGCCACGGCCCCACTCCGGAACTTCCAACGGCCAAGTGGGCGCATGATTTCCCCCATGCTGAAGTAGGACTGAAATAGGAACGGGGGCTGTCCGTGCGCGTGACAAAGCGCTGCAGGCAGCGGGGCCTGTTCACTTTATAGGACGCTGAGACCAGCACTCCGGTTTACGTAACCTTGCCCCGAATTGCCCCCGATCCACGGAATCCCCCGGATCCGCGTCTGCGGCTCATGCTCGTGCTGCGGCCGGCTCGCCTGTGCAGCGAACTGGGGCCGGCCGGGACATGATTCCCGGCCGGCCCCAGTATCCGCGCTACGAGGAATAGGGAAGGAAACAGATCCCGGCAAGACCACTGACGCCGTTGCATGTGTCGGCGCCGAAGCGGTTGGTGCTGGCGATCCACAGGCCGATGCTGGTGATCATCATGTCGTACGCGTTGGCCCGGGCCATGGTGTAGAGCGCAGTGCCGTCCGAGTTGAGCAACGTCGATCCATTGCTCGGGCTGAGGCCCTGCATGCCCGGATCGGGTATCGCGCCGGGACCTTCGTCGTTGCAGCCGTTCGGGTTTTCCGACCAGCGCGGATGCCCGCCGACGTAGACGGCGCTATCGTCCGCGACCACGGAGTACAGCGAGTCGCACCCCGTGTAGTTGGTCCACTCGGGGTTCACCGACTCCTCGTTGGCGGAGTAGGCAACAGCCGCGTCGCAGTCCCCGTAGAGCGGGTAGGTGTTGGGCCAGAGATAGGGGTGCGTGCCCGTCGAGACTGTGTAGACGGTGTTGTCGGTGGGCGACCATGCCGCGCTATAGATGTAGAACGGCTCAGTGGTGACGCAGTGCGTGCTGAATTCTGGCGACGTCCAATCGGTCACCGTGGCAGTTGGGGATCCCAGGAACATCTGGAAGATCTGCTGCCGTGGCTTGCCCCCTACCGAGGTGAAAACGCCCTCGACCAGCACCCTGGCACCACCGTGGCTTATCTGCTGGTTGTAGACGTGGGTGGTGTTGTGTTGCACCCCGCTGTACTCGTAGGTACCGCCGATGTCCAGGTGAAGGTAGCCGTCGTCCTTGCCTGTCGTGATGTTGAGGCTGGCGTAGTAGAACCGCGGAGTGCCATTGATCGAGGTGAAAGCTCCCCCGGTCAGCAGGTGCGAGCCGGTCACGGCCATGGTGTAGACCTGCGCGTTGGCGGTATGCGCGAAGGCCGGGTTCACCGCCCCGGTCGTGGTGCTGAGCTCGGCGAGGTTCTCAACCGAAGTGCCATCTACCGACGTGAAGCTCCCGCCGATGTAGGCCTCGGCGCAGTTGCCGCCGTCGAAGGCGATGGTGCTAACCGTGCCGTTCACGTCCGGGTCCCACGCCGTCATCGTGTACGGCGCGGTGGCGTCGAAGCTGAAGACATTGTCTCGCGTGTAGACGCTGCCGTCCTGGGTGATCGAGGTGAAGGTCCCCACGGCGTACACCGTGTCGCCGCACTGTTTCAGCTCACGGATAAATTCCAGTGGCCCCGCCGTCAGTGCGGGGGTGCCGGTGGCCGGGGTCGTCGACACCGGGCCGGTCTGACTGGGCTGTACCGCGAATGCGGGAGTTGCGAACCCGGACGCGCTGAGCACCAGTGCGCCCGCGAGCGCGCCGATCCCGCCGCGGAGTCGCCAGTGACTCGGATGACGCATTACGCCTCCATGCAGATTTGCTTGAGTGGTGGCCCACCACAGCACCAGCAGGCAACCACGTAGTGTCTCGGTTTCATTGCCATGCAAGCTATAGGCGGCTAAGTGTAGGACGCCTCAGCAAGGCCCGGGGATTGCATGGACGAAGACCTAATCTTGTGTTTCTACGGGGGCAGCGTACCGGGCTGCGGAATTTACGAAGACTTGGCCGGTATGCCGCCGGAGCTTGTCCCATTCGTAACCATGCGGCCGAGTGGTCAGTGAGCTTCGGTGATCATGCCCGCCCCGACGGTGGCATTGGTTGCCTCGTCGATCAGGATGAGCCCGCCCATCTGCCTGTTGCGCCCGTACGGGTCGTGGAAGAGGGGCTGGGTCGTCCGCAGGCTCACCCGGCCGATGTCGTTCAGCCTGAGCCCGTCTGCCGTCTCGTCCCTGTGCAGGGTATTCACGTCCAGCCGGTACTGGAGATCACGCACAATCGCTTTGACCGTCCGCGTGGTGTGCTTGACCACCAGCCGGCTACCTCGGGTCAGCTGTCGCGCTTCGGTCATCCAGCACACCATCGCCTCGATGTCCTGGGAGGACGAGGGCTGATTGTGCGGCCGGCAGATGAGGTCCCCGCGCGAGATGTCAAGGTCGTCAGCCAGCACCAGGGTGACCGACATGGGCGGGAACGCCTCCTCAATCGGTCCGTTCGAGGTGTCGATGCGCTCGACTGTCGTAGTGAGCCCGGACGGGAGGTGCATCACCTCATCGCCCTGCTTGAGCACCCCGCCCGCCACCTGGCCGGCGTATCCCCGGTAATCGTGCAGAGCCGGGTCGGTAGCCTCGTGCGGGCGGATCACGTACTGGACGGGGAACCTGACGTCGATCAGATTCCGGTCGGACGCGATGTGCACGTGCTCGAGGTGGTGCAGCAGGGACGGTCCGTCGTGCCACGGCATGTTCGGCGAGCGCTGTACGACGTTGTCACCATGCAGTGCCGAGATCGGGATGAACGTCAGGTCGCCGATCTCCAGCTTGGTGGCGAATACGCTGAACTCCTCGGCGATCCGCTCGAACGCCGCCGCGTCGTAGTCAACGAGGTCCATCTTGTTCACCGCAAGCACAAGGTGCGGGACCCGCAGCAGCGTGGCAAGAAAGGCGTGCCGCCTGCTCTGCTCGGTCAGCCCGTGACGCGCGTCCACCAAAACCACGGCCAGGTCGGCGGTTGACGCGCCGGTCACCATGTTCCGCGTGTACTGGATGTGCCCGGGGGTATCCGCGATGATGAACTTCCGCTTCGGCGTGGCGAAGTAACGGTACGCAACGTCGATTGTGATGCCCTGCTCACGCTCTGCGCGTAGCCCGTCGGTCAGCAGGGCAAGGTTGGTGTAGTTCTCACCGCGATCGCGGCTGGTTTTCTCGACTGAGGCCAGCTGGTCCTCGAAGATCGCCTTCGAGTCGTAGAGCAGCCGGCCGATCAGCGTGCTCTTGCCGTCGTCTACCGATCCGGCAGTGGCGAACCGCAAAATGTCCATCTGGCGTAGAACCCCGATCGTCGCGACTGGCTACATCGACACGCTTGTCTACATCAACACGCTACTGGCCGATCACGCTACGACCGTGGCGGTGGGTTACGAAAACCGCGCCGCACCGACGGACCCGTGACCAGCCTCATCCCGCTAGGCGGCACGAGGCGCTGCGTCTACTGTACGTGCTCGGTCCGTTCCTGTCGCCATCCTTCATGACAAGCGCGGACGGAAGCCGCGTCCGCGCCCTGCGGCGGACAAATCATTCACGTTGCGCAAATTTTCAGTGTGTGCAAACATCGTCCGTGACATGTGATGCCGGGACATGACAGGGGAATGGGTTGACCGAGGCAGCTCAGGAACACAACGCGGCGGCGATGACGCAGCGGGGGGCGAAGGGAACTGCGCAGGGCGGCGACGGGCTCGCCGGGACCACGCGCGGCGGCGACGGGACGGGCAAGCACATCGCCATTGTCTTCGCCGCGCTGATGCTCGCGGTCCTGCTCGCCGCGCTGGACCAAATGATCGTCTCTACCGCTCTGCCGACCATCGTGGGGGATCTGCATGGCGTGAACCACATGTCGTGGGTGATCACCGCCTACTTGCTGGCCTTCACCATCGGCCTGCCCGTCTACGGCAAGCTCGGCGACCTGTTCGGCCGCAAGGGGCTGTTCGCATTCGCCATCGTCGTGTTCCTCGTCGGCTCGGCACTATCCGGGCTGTCGCAGAACATGACCGAGCTGATCGCGTTCCGCGCGCTGCAGGGGGTGGGCGGCGGCGGACTCATGATCGGCGCTCAGGCGATCATCGGTGACATCGTCTCGCCGCGAGAGCGCGGCAAGTACATGGGCTACATCGGCGCCGTGTTCGGCGTTGCCACCGTGGCCGGACCGCTGCTCGGCGGCTACCTCACCGACGACGTGAGCTGGCGCTGGGTGTTCTATGTCAACATCCCGATCGGGATCGTCGCCCTGCCCATCGTGATCTTTGCCCTCCGGTTGCCGAAGCAGCAGCCGGGCGGGCGCAGCCTCGATGTCCTCGGCATGGCGCTGCTGGCCGCCGCCTCGGCCTGCATCGTGCTGTTCACCACCTGGGGCGGCACCCAGTACCCCTGGCATTCGCCGGTGATCATCGGGCTCGGCGCGGCTTGTGTCGCGACGGCCGCGCTGTTCGTCGTCGCCGAACGCTATGCGGCGGAGCCTGTCATGCCACTACGGCTCTTTCGCAGCAGCATCTTCAACATCGCCGGCCTGATCGGCGTCGTCGTCGGCGTCGCGCTGTTTGGCGCTGTCGCCTACATTCCGACCTTCCTGCAGATGGTGGACCACGTGAGCGCGGCAACGTCCGGGCTGCTAATGCTGCCGTTCGTCGCGGGCCTTCTGGTGGCCTCGATCGGCTCGGGCCGCCTCGTCACCGCCACCGGCCGCTACCGGCTCTTCCCGATCGCGGGAACCGCGATAGCCACGGCGGGAATGAGCCTGCTGTCCCTGATGAGCCAGACCTCAAGCCGGGTCGACAACGGCATCTACATGGCCGTCCTCGGCGTTGGAATCGGCCTGGTCCTGCAGATTCTGGTGCTCGCCGTGCAGAACGACGCGGCGCCACGGGACCTGGGCACGGCAACCGCCGCGACCACCTACTTCCGCCAGCTCGGCGGCTGCCTGGGCAGCGGAATCGTCGGCTCGGTGTTCGCCAGCAGGCTGGAAAGCAAGCTCAGCCGCCTTGCCCCGGCCGCCGCGCACACCAAGGTGCCAAGCGTCGCAGTTCTCACGCCGCAGGCGCTCAGCCGGATGCCGTCGACCCTCGCACATGCGTTCGTCACCGCGTATGCCGAGGCGCTGCCGCCCATCTTCCTGTATCTGGTGCCTGTCATCGGAGCCGGCTTCGTGCTGTCCTTCTTCCTGGCCGAAAAACGGCTCCGCACCACCACCGGACTCGACATAGCCGGGGCGGGAGTCCAGCCTGTGACGGACACGCAGGCACTCGCCGACGCCGCGGTCATGGCGTCCTTCAGGCCGGAACCGGCGGCCATGGGCCTGGCGAACCCGGCGAACCTGGCGAGCCCAGTGAACCCGGCGAACCCGCCCAGCCCGGTGAACCCGGCGACCCGGCAGCCACTGGTGGCTGCTGCCATGGCACGGAGCGCCCAGCCAGGCCCTCAGCCGGCCGGCCCGCCCTGGCCCGGGAACGGCTTCGCCCTGGCCGGGCCGCACGTTCCTGGTCAGGCGTCACGCACTGGTCCAGCGCAGGCCGCGTTCGGCACCGGGATGGATTCTCCTGTCATCAGCGGGCCGCCCGTCCGCGGCTACGTCAGGCGCGCCGATGGCACTGCCGTCCGCGGCGCGACGGTCACTCTGATCGACCGCAGCGGGCACCAGGCCGGCCGCGGCCGCAGCGAGCCAGACGGCTCGTACCTGGTGCGGACGCCGGGCATCGGCAGCTACACGCTCGTCGCTACGGCCGTGTCGCATCAGCCGCACGCATCCACCGTCATGGTCGGCGGCCAGCCGGCCGACCTCGACATGGTGCTCACCGGAGCCAGCAGCCTGACCGGGAAGGTACGCGCGGGCGGCACAGGCGCGGCCGTACCGGGCGCGACCGCGAGCCTGGCCGACGCCAGGGGCGAAATCGTGGCGGTAGGCAATACCGATGAGGCGGGCCGGTACCTTCTCGTTGACCTGGCGGCGGGACGGTACACGCTCGCGGTGAGCGCACCGTCCTGCCAGCCGGCCGCACTTCCGGTGATCATCGCCGAGGGCGGCCAGGCAACACAGGATGCGGAGCTGACCTTCGGCGGCCGGCTGGAGGGCGCCGCCCGCACGCCGACGGACGCGCCGGTGCCTGATGCCCGGGTTACCGTGCTTGACGCCGCTGGCAACGTGACGGCGGTGGCCACGACAGGGGTGGACGGAACGTACTGCTTCGACAACCTCGCGGCAGGCGAGTACACGGTGATCGCAAGCGGCTACCCGCCGGTCGCCAGCACGCTCAGGCTCTCGCCCGGCCAGTCCCACGCGCACGATGTCCGGCTAGGCCATCCAGCAGGATGATCAGGTCGGCCAGATGATCGCAGGCGTCAGAAATAGCCTTCCCGCTTGCGGTCCTCCATGGCTGCTTCGCTCGCGCGGTCGTCGGCGCGAGTCTGCCCTCGCTCGGTGACCCTGGTAACCGAGACCTCGGCGATGACCTCGGCCACGGTGGACGCAGTGGATTCGACGGCACCGGTGCAGGTCATGTCGCCCACCGTGCGGTAGCGGACACTCGCCTCGAAGACCGGCTCGTCGTTGCCCCTGGACATGAACGGCCCGTCCGCGAGCAGGATGCCATCGCGCTCGAAGACCGGGCGCGTATGCGCAAAGTAGATAGACGGGATCTCAAGCTTTTCCCTGGCTATGTAATCCCAGACGTCAAGCTCGGTCCAGTTGGAAATCGGGAACACCCGGAGGTGCTCGTCCCGGTTAATCCTGGTGTTATAGAGATTCCACAACTCCGGCCGCTGATTCTTGGGATCCCACTGGCCGAATTCGTCGCGGAACGAGAAGACTCGCTCCTTGGCCCGCGCCTTCTCCTCATCCCGCCTGCCGCCGCCAAACACCGCATCGAAGCGGTGACCGGTGATGGCGTCGAGAAGGGTGGTCGTCTGCAGCCGGTTCCTGCTGGCCCAGCGGCCGGTCTCCTCAGCCACCCGGCCCGAGTCGATGGACTCCTGGACAGAGGCGACGATCAGCCTGGCACCTGCCTCCGCCAGCCGACGATCCCTGAAGTCGATGACGTCGTCGAAATTGTGACCGGTGTCGATGTGCATGACCGGAAACGGGATGCGCGCGGGGGCGAACGCCCGCTCCGCCAGGGCAAGCATGACGATCGAGTCCTTGCCGCCGGAAAACAGCAGGACGGGCCGCTCGAACTCAGACGCGACCTCCCGCATCACATGTATTGATTCAGCCTCGAGCACGTCGAGCTGCGAGAGGAGGTAGTCAGCGCGCATCATGACCATCCATGGATTGCCAGTATCTTTCTCATCGGGCATCTACAGCCGTGGCACGCCACGGCTTCATCGGTTCACCTGGGGGCAGGAATGCAGTGAATTCCTACCGGCCCGCCGAGTCGATCGCGTCAAGCAGCATCCCGGCCAGCTCGGACCTGCACACCAGAATGTCCGGCATCCAGGGATGCGCCTGATTGTACGCGAGCTTGCTACCGTCGATACGGGACGCGTGCAGTCCGCGGCTGCGGGCCACGGCCACCGGCGCTGCCGAGTCCCATTCATACTGCCCGCCAGCGTGCACGTAGGCGTCGACCTCGCCGCGCACCACGGTGGCGACCTTGGCGCCGGCCGAGCCAAGCGGGACGAGCTCCGCGTCGGTTAGCTCGGCGAGCCGCTCGATGAACGCCGGCGGCCTACTGCGGCTAATCACGATGCGCAACCGGGCACCGTCAACTGGCTGCGAGTCAGCGGTCGGCGCCGTCACCTGATCCATGGTACTGAGTGTCTGCTGCTGCGCGGGCAACGCCACCGCGCCAGCCGTCAGCTCACCCTGCTCCCAGAGTGCCACGTGGACCGCCCAGTCCGTGCGTCCGGCCTCGCCGAACTCCCTGGTTCCGTCCAGTGGGTCAACGATCCAGGCACGGGTCGCCGAAAGTCTTGCCGAGTCGTCCTTGCCCTCTTCGGACAGGACCGCATCGTCGGGGCGCAGCCGGGCGAACTCACCCATGAGGTACTCGTGCGCGAGGCGGTCACCGTCCGCCCGAAGGCTTGCCGGATCACCACCGTCCGCCCGCAGCTCGAGCAGGCGATGGCCCGCCTGAACGGCTAGGTCATGGGCAAGACGATGATCGTCGGCTGTCATTCGCGGTGCTCCATCCAGCGGTGCTCCATTCATCTGCGCGCCGCTCCGCACCGTATCAGTACGCACCGTGGCCGTGGGTTACGGCAGACCAGGTCTTCCAGAGGATCTGGAGGTCGAGGGCGAAGGACCAGTTCTCCACGTAACGCAGGTCCAGCCTGACTGCCTCTTCCCAGGGCAGGTCCGACCTGCCGCTGACCTGCCACAGGCCGGTGATCCCTGGCCGCACGGCAAGCCTGCGCCGCATGTACTCACCGTACTTGGCCGCCTCTTCCGGGAGCGCGGGGCGAGGCCCTACCAGAGACATCTGGCCAAGCAGCACGTTGATCAGCTGCGGCAGCTCGTCAAGGGAGAAGCGGCGCAGCAAGAACCCGACCTTGGTGATCCTCGGGTCCCCCTTGATCTTGAACAGCAGACCGTTGCCCTCGTTGCGCGCTTCCAGCAGAGCCCTCTGCTTCTCGGCGTCCGCCACCATCGTGCGGAACTTGCAGACGTGGAACGGGCGACCGTTCAGACCCACCCTGACCTGGCGGAACAGGATTGGCCCACTGTCGCCGAGCTTGACCGCGATCGCGACCGCGATGAACAGCGGCGCGAGGAGAAGGAGGGCAGACGCGGCGGCCAGCCGGTCGAACAGGCTCTTGACGGCCTGCCGGGCACCGGTCAGGTCGGGATGGTCCATGTACAGCAGCGGCAGCCCCGCGGCGGAGCGGATGCTGGTGCGCGGCCCCGCCACGTCGAGCAGCGCCGGCGCCAGGCACAGGTCAGTGTCGGTCTTCTCGAGTTCCCAGGCGAGCTTGCGCAGCTCTACCCCGTTCATCTCGGAGCAGGCGAGGACGGCCACGGTGTCAGCGTCGGACTGCCGCACCGCGGGCATCACATCCTCGAGCCCGCCGTGTACCGGCACACCCTGGAGGTTGGTGTCGGACTCGCCGTTACCTGCCAAGCACACAGCCACGACGGACAGGCCGTGGTAGGGCTCCCTGCGCAGCTCGTTGATCAGGCTTTCCACGTCTTTAGGGTGCCCGACCGCGACCGCCCGCCGCATGCACCCGCCCTGGGCGCGAACCTTGTGCAGGCGCTTGCGGAGCCAGTACCTCGCGACCAAGTCCAGGGCGACCACGCACGGCATGGCGATAACAACGTAGCCGCGGGCCAGCTGCGCGCTCGTGGCGTAGGAGACGATCGCGACAGCAGCGGTCAGGGCGATCCCGGCATTGATGATGCGGCGGAACTCATCGGCGCCAGCCCCGATCAGCCGCCCCTCGTATCCCCTGGCCAGCGCCACGCAGGCGATCCAGGCGATCGGCAGCATGATAGTGAGGACCACGTAGGCCGGCGGAACATGGCCGCGGCTGTCCAGACGACTGCGGAGCGCGAGGAGACCCGCCAGAAGCGCGGCTCCGCCGTCGATGAACATTGCTTGACGAAGGTAACGCCCTGTCCAGGTCATGACACTCGGTGTTGCACGCTCGCCCACGGCTATGCCGAGGCTGCCGCCAGGCCTCACGGCTATGCGCTCTCGCACGTCAGTTACCCCTCCATCCGACCCAGGCCGCCGGTGATCCCATTAGGGAGGGAGCATCCAGGGTCTGCCCGACAGAAGGTGCAGAAGTCCCGGTTTTGCTCCTACGGGTCTGACGCCCAACAATAGCTGGCGGTTGTCATGAATAGTAAAAAAAGTATGACTTTCCCGTTTCCATATAAATACGGTAACCCGACCAGAATAATAGGGAATTAAGTGGTGACACACGCGCGAGAGCTGGCCGACGCTTCGATTGCAGTGCTACAGCAGCGAAACTAGCACTCCGGACAAACCTTACCAGTCGGCCCCGAAGCACTCATGTGATGACAGGTCGGAAGACCCTGGATTTGTGATATCTGAACAACCCGGCAGGCACCTCACCGTGCGACACCAGGGAGTGACCGCGCGGAAGGAAGTTGCGGTCAGCGGGCCACGGCGACGGACTGTAGCGGCGGGACTGCGCTGGGCCACGGCGGCGGGCAGCCGGACTATCCGCGGCAGGATCCTGACGGGATCACCGGGCTATCCAGCCGGTGTGTGAAATGCGTTCTGCGCGACCCCGAGCCCGTCGCGCAGTAGTGCCTCCGCAGCATCCGCACCCCGCACGACCAGCAGCGGAAGCTCTTTGCGCTGCGCGGTGGTGAAGTCGCGTAGCACGAACGCGGCGGGGTCCATCTGACCCGGCGGCCGGCCGATCCCGAACCTGACCCTGAAGTAGTCCGGGGAGCCAAGCGCGGCGCTCACCGAGCGCAGCCCGTTGTGCCCGCCGGCGCCGCCGCCGACCTTGAGTCGGATTTCACCGAACGGCACGTCGAGCTCATCGTGGATCACAACGATCCGGCTCGGCGGAATCTTGTAAAAGTCACGCAGCGCGGCCACTGGGCCGCCGGAGAGATTCATGTATGACCGGGGTATACCAAGCGTCACGGGCAAGCCGACGAGCGTCCCTTCCGCAATGTCGGCGCGGGATCTATGCCGCTTGAACCGGACGCCCATCCGACCTGCGAGCAGCTCAACGACCATGCGCCCGGCATTGTGCCGGTTACCCGCATATTCCGGGCCCGGATTGCCGAGTCCTACGATGAGCCAGCGATCATCCGCCATACCGCACCGCACGCGGCTCGCGTGCCGGTGGAGACGGATCAGCCGGATTGCCCGTCGTCGGCGGGCCCGGCACCGGCATCGCCCTCGGCCACAGCCTCTGGCGGCACTTCGGCGGGCACCTCGGTCTCTGGGATCCCGAGCTCCGCCTCCATCTGCTCGGCCGTCGGCGCAGCGATCACGTGCAGCACGAGCGCCTCGGGGTCGGCGGCGAGCGTCACGCCAGGCGGCAGGTCAAGATCCGAGGAGTGCACAGCCGTGCCGATCTCCATGCCGGTCACGTCGACCTCGAACGACTGGGGAATGTTGGTGGCCTCGGCCTCCACCAGAACCTGGACGAGCTGCTGGTCGAGCATTCCGCCGGGGAACACCTCACCGGTGACGCGCACCGCGACGTCCACGGTCACCTTCTCGCCCTGCCTGACCAGGATGAAGTCGACGTGCTCTATGTCGCCCCTGATCGGGTTCCGCTGAATGGCCTTGGGCAGTGCCAGCTCATGCCCGCCGGGCAGCCCTTCAAGCCGGATGAGCGCGTTCTGCGTCTTCAGCGCCATCATCAGGGCGTGACCGGGCAGCGTGAGATGCCGGGTACCGGTGCCATGACCGTAGAGGATCGCAGGCACCTTGCCCGCGACACGGGTGCGGCGGGCATAGCCCTTGCCGAACTCGGTACGCGGCTCCGCGGCGATAGGAACCTCAGGCACGGCGGGAACTCCTTATGCAGAACGGTTGTCGCGTCCGCCTCGGCTACCGACTCAGACGATCGGCGCGAACCGGGGACGCACATACAGCGTCCGCAGTCTAGCCGAGGACCAGACCTACCGTGTAACGGTTCTAGAGGACCGCACCGGCCGTGTAGTGGATTCAGCCGCTGCCGGCATGGCATCCAGCGGCTCGCCGCTGCCGACTAGCTGCCACGTGGACCCTCGTGCCACTTGACCTCCGGCGTCGACTCGATAGGCGGGTTGCCTGGCTCGCCTGGAGACACCGGCCCGCTAGGCCCGGATTCCTCCGCATCCTCGCTGTCAACCTCGGCGTCCGCCTCGATGAATTGCTCTTCGGGCTCAGGTTGCTGGCGCGCCACCCTGGATTCCCCCATGCGATTGCCCTCCGTCCAGGCCGGTCCGTCTCCCCGAGACCAGCGCTGATCGATTTCCAGGCCGCCCGTATCATAGCGGGGCGAGGATAGACATGTCAGGACATGCGATGAATCAAATAACCGCAATCGTGGGCACGGGCGGCTGCTATCGCACCGTCTCGGCGAGTTCGACTAGTTCCGCGTGGATCTCCGCAGCCTGGGCGTGATCGGTGAGTTCCTCGAAAATGCGCTCCGCCTCAACCAGCGACTCGCGAGCCTGGTTCGGCCGTCCCGCGCGCCGCATGGCCAGGCCGATCCGCCTCAGCGTGGTGGCCTGGCCGTATCTGTCACCGGTGTCACGCCAGATTTCGAGCGATTCACCGAGACGATTCAGGGCCTCATCGACCCGGTCCATGTCGAGATACGACTCGCCGAGCTCGCTCAGCGAGTCGGCCTCGGCGTCCTTGTCACCAAGCTCGCGGAAGATAAGGAGTGCCTGCTGGAAGCGATCGACGGAGTCGGCCAGGTGACCGAGCGCGCGAAGGGCCGCGCCCAGAATGACCAGGGTGATGCCCTCGCCGTAGCGGTTTCCGGCACGCCGCTGTATGGCTAGCGAGTGCTGGCCCGCGTCGAGGGCCTCGCCGAAACGGCGCAGCTGGAGATACGCGTGCGCGAGGTTGTTCGCGGCACGCGTCTCGCCCCGCTCGTTGCCGATCTCGCGGTAGATGGTCAACGCCTGCTCAAAGCAGTTCGCAGCGTCCGCCATACTCTGCGCGCCGTAGGCCATGCCGAGGTTGTTCAGCATCCATGCCTCGGCTAGCTGGTCGCCAAGCTCCCTCGCGCTGGCCAGGCCGATCTCATGCGTGCCAATCCAGTCCGCCGAGTGGCTGCGCCGGTAGAAGAAGCTCATCGCAGCGGCCGGCAGCCGCCAGGCGATGTCGTGCAGGCCGCTGGCCGCCGCCTGGCGGGTGGCGGCCACCAGGCTCGCACGCTCAGCATCGGACCAGTCCAGCGCCTCCTCCAGCGAGGCGAACGCCATTAGATGTGTCCCCGGCTCCGGCTGCCCGACGGGGACAGTGGTGTGATTGGGAGAGATGAGCAAGGCTGCCGCCTCGGCCGCGTGCAGGTACCAGCTCAGGATCCGCCGCATGGCGTCCCGCCTGGCCTGCGCCGGCTCGTCGGCCTGGCACCGTTCGGCTGCATATACCCGGAGCAGGTCGTGAAAGCGATAGCTGTCCGGGCCAGGAGATTCCACCAGGTGGGCATCCACGAGCAGTTCAAGCGCGTCCGCCGCGCTGGCCTCTGACTGGCCAAACAGCGCCGCGGCGGCGGGAAGCCCGATGGCCGGCCCCTGCCAGAGGCCGAGCAGCCGGAACGCCCGGGCCGGATCGATGCCGTCGGTGCTTGACGGGCCTGGCAGGCTGGCGAAGCTCACCTCGAAGCAGGCGCGGACGGCAAGATCACCGGCCTGCAACTCGTCCAGCCGACGCTGCTCGCTGCTGAGCCTGCTGGCCAGCGTGCGGACGGTCCAGCCGCGGCGGGCGGCAAGCCGTGCGCCGGCGATCCTGATCGCCAGCGGCAGGCCGGCGCAGGCGGCCAGTACCTCGTCCGTCGCGTCGGCCTCGGCATTGGCCCGCTCGGCACCGACGATGCCGGTAAACAGCGTGCGGGCCTCCTCGTCGCCCAGTACGTCCAGATCGACCAGCCGGGCAGCCGCAAGGTCAGGCAGCCTGTTCCGGGTGGTGACGAGTACGGCGCAGGATGCACTTCCCGGCAGCAACGGCCGGACCTGGGCGGCATCCCTAGCGTTGTCCAGCAGGATGAGCACCCGGCGTCCGGTCAGCCGGGTCCGCAGCAGTGCCGCGCGCTCGTCCACGTCGAGGGGAATCTGAGCCCCGTCCACGCCAAGATCGCGAAGGAATCTGGCCAGCACGTCGCCGGGGGCCAGCGGCTGCGGGGCTGCGCCCAGCAGGTTGACGTATAGCTGGCCATCGGGGAACCGGGGGCGCAGCCAGTGAGCGGCGTGCACGGCGAGGGTGGTCTTGCCCAGCCCGCCCGCGCCGGTCACCAGCGCGACCATCACCGCTCCGCCGCCATCGCCGGGCGCGTATGCGGGGGGTAGATCACACAGCCGCTCTACGTCCCTGGCGCGGCCGGTGAAGTCGGTGATGTCGGCCGGCAGCTGCGCGGGCGGAATCGGCATTCGCGGCACCGCTGGCACCGCCGGTACCGCATCGGCCGTCGCCGCCACCGACGCCTGACCGGCCGCCGCCCGGCTCCGCCGCTGTAGCGCATCCTGCGTGAGAATCTGCTCGTACAGTTGCTGCAACTGCTCGCCGGGATCCACACCGAGCTCTTCGACGATCACCTCCTTGGCCCGCGCGTACGCGGTCAGCGCCTCCGCGTGGCGGCCGGCCGCGTCAAGGGCCCGCATGAGCAGGCCCCACAGCCCCTCCCTCAGCGGGTGATCGGCAATCAGCCTGGATAGCTCTGGCGTGACCTCAGCATGCCGTCCGCAGCCGATGTCCGCCGCGATCCGCAGCTCCAGGGCGTCCAGCCGCGCATCCTCGAGGCGTTCGGTCTCGGCGGCCACAAGCGGCGACCCGGGCACATCCATGAAAGCGCCGCCGTGCCATAGGCCCAGTGCCTCGGCGAGCAGGTCCGCCCCGCGCTGCGGCGCCTGCTCCGCCAGCGCCTGCCTGGCCGCATGGACAAGAGCATCGAACCGGGTGGCGTCGAGATCCTCTGGTTCCAGGCAGAGCTGGTATCCGGGTGCACGAGTCCGCAGCAGCTGGCTGCTCTCGTCGCCGATCAGCCTGCGCAGCCGCAGCGCGTAGATGCTCACCAGGTTGGTGGCGCCAGCAGGCGGAGCGTCTCCCCAGATCTCCATGATCAGCCGATCGACCGAGACTACCTGCCCAGCGTTGATCAGCAGAACGGCCAGCAACGACCGCCACTTCGGGGCGCCGATCCCGGCCCAGGCCTGGCCGGTCCAGAACTCAAGCGGCCCCAGGATCCGAAAGCGCACCATACCGTCCTGTTCAGGGCACCATCACGCCGTTGCCGAACCCCCGGGGAACGACGGGTCCTGCCGCCAGGTCGTGGCCGGATGATTGCCCTCGTGTCCAGCCCGCGCACCGGTCCCAGCGCCGGGCGCGATGCCGCTTAATCGTGAGTCAATCACGATGTGCACGTTGCACGCGATGCTTAGTAGCGAATCCGGACCGCTTCGCTCGCATCCTGTGAGGGAGCGCAGACCGTCGTTACCAGGCCTCGGCAGCTGCGCTTCCTGAGGCCGCGGCATGACCGCGGCGTACCGGGGTCGAGAGGAGCTGGTGGCCGCCGTCTCCGTCACGCTTGCGGGGGCGGAGACAGCGGTCACCGATACGACCCGTGGGCGGCGACTTCGTTCGCAGTCTGGGCGGGTCAGCTCTGTCCGTCGAAGAGGCTGGTGACGGAGCCCTCGCTGAACACCTCGTTGATCGCCCGGGCAAGCAGCGGGGCGATGGAGAGCACGGTGAGCTTGTCGATCCGCTTTTCCTGCGGGATCGGCAGCGTGTTCGTGACGATGACCTCGCTGATCCTGGAGTTCTTCAGCCCATCGATGGCGGCACCGGAGAGAACCCCGTGCGTGGCCGTCACGATGACCTGATCGGCGCCCTGCTCGAACAACGCCTCCGCGGCATTCACGATCGTCGCTCCGGTGTCCACCATGTCGTCGACCAGGATGCAGGTGCGCCCCTCCACGTTGCCGACCACCTCAAGCACCTTGACCCGGTTAGCGACGTCCGGATCGCGCCGCTTGTGGATGATCGCCAGCGGGCAGCCGAGCCGGTCGGTCCACCGTTCACAGACCCGGACCCGGCCGGCGTCCGGCGCGACCACGGTGACCCGCTTCAGGTCAAGCTTGTCTTCGATGTACTCGGCGAGGATCGGCAGCGCGAACAGGTGATCGACGGGGCCGTCGAAGAATCCCTGTATCTGGGCGGTGTGAAGATCGACGGCCATTAGCCTGTCGGCTCCCGCGGTGGCGAACAGATCCGCCATCAACCGGGCCGAGATCGGTTCCCTGCCGCGGCTCTTCTTGTCCTGCCGCGCATAGCCGAAGAACGGTGCTACCACAGTGATCCGCTTCGCCGATGCCCGCTTCAGCGCGTCGACCATGATCAGCTGTTCCATGATCCAGTGATTGATCGGCGATGTGTGGCTCTGTAGCACGAAGGCGTCGCAGCCGCGGACCGACTCGAGGGACCGGAAGAAGATCTCACCGTTGGCGAAGTCGAAAACCTTGGTGGGTGTGGTCTCGATGCCAAGGCAGCCTGCGACTTCCCCGGCCAGCTCCGGATATGCCCGCCCGGTAAAGAGCAGCAGTCTCTTTTCCGCTGGATGCCGGGGGCCGCCTGCTCGGTAGCTCGCCCCGGGGTTGTCGCTCACGCGCTCTGCGCTCCCTCGCTGCCCGGCACCTCGGAACCAGGGCCTAGATCGGCGAATGGCCCGACGCTTGCGCCGGCACCGATCCGGGCTGACACGCAGACGGAGTGGGTCACGGCCGCATTCGCGGCGACCGTGGTATCCGCCAGCAGGCAGCCGGGACCGATCAGGGCCCCGGCCTCGATGACCGTTCGGCCGCGGAGCTGACTGCCCGGGCCGATCTCGACATCTCGTTCCAGCGTTACGTCGGCGTCGATCCAGGTGGTCGCCGGGTCCACGATCGTCACTCCGGCAAGCATCCAGCGCTCGAGCACCCGGTCGTTGTAGAGCCGACGCGCCCGGGCCAGCTGCACGCGGTCGTTCACGCCCTCGACCTCGGCAGGATCGGCGGCACGGACGAAACCAGCCCGGTGACCGTCGGCGTGCAGGATCGCCACCACGTCGGTGAGATACTCCTCGCCCTTGACGTTGTCGGTGGCCACCCGCTTGACCGCGTCAGCGAGCAGGTCGCCGTCGAAGGCGTACACGCCGGAGTTGATCTCATCGATCGCGCGCTGCTCCGGCGTCGCGTCCGCTTCCTCGACGATCTCGCTGAATACCCCTCGGCTATCGAGCACGATCCGGCCGTAACCGGTCGGATCGGGCACCCGGGCAGTGAGCGCGGTTACCGCGTTCCCGGCCGCGTAGTGGACAGCCACCAGGTCTGCCAGCGTCTGACTGCGCAGCAACGGCGTATCGCCATAGGTCACCACGACCACGCCGTGAATCTGGCCCACGGCCTCCAGCGCGGTGCGGACCGCGTTGCCCGTACCCTCCTGCCGGGGCTGTACCACCACGCAGGCGCCCGGTGCCTGCTCGGCAACGTGCGCGGTTACCTCAGCCCTGCCCTGGCCCACCACGACGATGAGGCGGCCGGGGCGCAGGCTCGCGGCAGCCCCGAGCACGTGCCCGAGCATGCTGCGGCCGCACAGCGTGTGCAGGACCTTGGGGGTACCGGACTTCATCCGCCTGCCCTCGCCCGCGGCAAGGATGATCACGGCTGCGGGGCAGATCTCGCTCACTCCGGAGGGCTCCTCGGTTGGCTGGCCTGCACCTAACGGGGGGATGGCCGCTGCGTTAACGTCCCCGACTCTCGCAGGATACCGTCCGGTCGCCGGGCAGGATGCGCAGTCGCTGCTTCCCCGGCCGGATAGCCGGCGTTCAGCCCCAGGAGCCGGCCGGGACCGGCCGCGCGTGCCGCATCGAGCCGGCGAAGGCGTTTCGTCAGAACCACCTCCTAGCATTAGAACATGCGTTCTACTCAGGAATTCCTCCGGGTCAAAGAGCAGGCGATCGCCCTGCGCCGGGCGGGAAAGTCTCGTCGCCAGATCAAGGAGATCCTCGGCGTCGCCAGCAACGCGACGCTCGACAAGGCGCTGAAGGGCGAGCCGCCGCCCGACTGGACCCGGCGGCCGAATGCCAAGGACGGGCTGCGCGGTGTCGCTCTGGGTCAGGGACATGCCCCGGCCGCCGCGGCTGAGCTACGAGGAATGCCGCCAGCGAGCGGCCGAGGGAGCGCGCAGGTACTGGGCGGCCGAGCGCCCGGTCAGGGAGGCAGCGCGAGAGGCGGTCATCGCCGCCGCGGCAGCGGAGATCGGCCCGCTGAGCGACCGCGAGATCCTCATCGCCGACGTCATCGCCTACTGGTGCGAGGGCACCAAGAGCAGGCCACGGCGACGAGACGACCGCGTCATCTTCATCAACAGTGATCCTGGCCTGATCAAGTTCTTCTTGCGGTTTCTCGACAGCGTAGGTGTCGAGACGGAGAGAGTGTCCTACCGTCTCTACATTCACGAGAACGCCGATACCGATGCAGCCACCCGGTTCTGGCTAGAGGTGACAGGAGCCGATCCGGCGCAGTTCAGGAGCCCAACCCTTAAGCGACACAATCCGAAGACCGTCCGGACGAAGGTCGGCGAGGATTACCACGGCTGCCTTCGCATCGACGTGGCGCGCAGCGCCACGCTGTACCAGAAGATCGCGGGCTGGGCGGGTGAAGCGATGCGGGACCAGGACTGTGCCCGCTGAGGGTGCGCCGGTGCAGTTCCGAACCTGGCTAGTGCTCCCGGAGAAGGATTCGAACCTTCGTTAAGTCATCCAAAGTGACTCGTCCTGCCTGGCTAGACGATCCGGGAAGGGTGATTCACCGCACACCTTACCCGGACCGCTCACAAGCCGGCGCTGCGCAACGAGAGTCGACTCACGGTGACGCATTGTCTCGGATAGTGAGACGAATGGATGACTTCCAGATGTGATTGTCGCCACTGCTAAGTGAAATCTTCGGCTGACCCCTTGCGTAACCTACGGCTCCGTAGGTTACGGTTACGTAGGCGTACACAAACGCGACCACCCGTGAGCTCAGCCGGAGCGAGCGCCGACAGGCAAGCGAGGACACTATGGCCGCACCCCCCGACGTGCTCACGGCCCCGAGCACCGGACAACAAACCCGGCCAGATATCGAGCCTGAGCTCAGCAGCACGATCCACCGGGTCCTTGTCGCCGTCTTCGTCGCGGCGCCCCTGCTGGCGCTGTTCGCCGCCGCGCCGTTCGCCTGGGGCTGGGGCCTGGGCTGGCACGACATCGTGCTGGCATTCGGCTTCTACGTGGTCTCCGGGCTCGGCATCAGCGCGGGCTTCCACCGGTACTTCACCCACTCGTCGTTCAAGGCGAAGCGCCCGCTGCGGCTAGCGCTCGCTGTGGCCGGCAGCCTCGCCTTCGAGGGCCCTGTCCTCAGCTGGGTGGCCGACCACAGGCGGCACCACAAGTACAGCGACCGCGAGGGTGACCCGCACTCCCCGTGGCGGTTCGGTAACGACTGGAAGGCCCTTAGCAAGGGGCTGGTCTTCGCGCACATGGGCTGGCTGTTCGAGGGCAACCGCACCTCGCAGGAGAAGTTCTGTCCGGACCTGCTCGCCGATTCGGGGATCCGCCGGGTCTCGAACTGGTTCATGGCATACGCGGCCGCCTCGCTGCTGCTGCCGGCGCTGGCGGGCGGGCTCTGGTCGATGTCGCTGCGCGGGGCACTCACTGCGCTCTTCTGGGCCGGGTTTGTGCGCGTGGCGCTGCTACAGCACGTCACCTGGTCGATCAACTCGATCTGCCACACGTTCGGCAAGGAGGAGTTCGCCACCCGGGACAAGGCAAGGAACGTGTCCTGGCTGGCCATCGCGTCCTTCGGCGAGTCCTGGCACAACCTGCACCACGCCGACCCGACCTGCGCGCGGCACGGCGTGCTCAAGGGGCAGATCGACATCGCCGCGCGGCTCATCTGGTTCTTCGAGAAGCTGGGCTGGGCCCACGACGTGCGCTGGCCAGACGGGCAGCGGCTGTCGGCCAAACGGGCCGGCCAGGGCGGCAGGCCGCTCGGCTCGATGACGAGGAATCCCGCGGCGACGATCCCCGACAGCGCGGCTGGCTGATCGCGCCCAGCGCATCCGGTCGGCTGGGCGTAGGGTCAGTGCCGTGACCGAGCACGCACCCAGGTCCAGCCGCCGGAGGATGTCGGGCAAGGAACGCAGGGAACAACTGCTCGACATCGGCAGGCACCTGTTCGCCGAGCGCGGCTTCGAGGGCACCTCCATCGAGGAGATCGCATCTCGGGCCGATGTCTCCAAGCCGGTGGTGTACGAGCACTTTGGCGGCAAGGAAGGGCTCTACGCCGTGGTGGTGGACCGCGAGGTCGGCCGCCTGCTGACGTTGTCTACCCAGATACTCGGCGGCGAGCACAACAGGGCGAAGTTCGAGGGCGCCGCCATCGCGCTGCTTCGTTACATCGAGGACAACGCTGACGGGTTCCGGATCCTGGTCCGTGATTCTCATCCGGCCTCTGGTGCGGGCACGTTCGGCAGCCTGATCAGCGACATCGCCAGCCAGGTGGAATATATCCTCGGCGACGTCTTCACCGAGCGTGGCTACGACCCGAAGCTGGCTCCGATGTACGCGCAGATGCTTGTCGGCATGGTGGCGGTCACCGGCCAGTGGTGGCTGGACGCGAGGAAGCCCAAGCTGGAAGAGGTCGCGGCGCACCTGGTCAACCTGGCCTGGAACGGGCTTTCGCAGCTTGATCCTAAGCCGCGCCTCTCGGCTGGGGTGACCGGCGCCAAAAGGGACTGAAAGCGCTCGCGGGGAACCGCGAATGCCACCATCAGGCGGGCTAACCGCGCCTGCCCACCACGAAGACCCGGCGGAACGGGAGCACCGTGCCATGCGGCCTGGCCGGGTAGGCCTCGCGGACCCGCGCGCCGTACTCGGCGACGAACTCATCGGCCTGATCGGGCGGCAGGGCGTCGATCACCGGGCGCAGCCCGGTGCCCTTGTACCACTCGAGCACGGGGTTGTCCCCGTGCAGGACGTGCAGGTAGGTCGTCTCCCAGGCGTCCACTTCGCAGCCCGCCGCGGCCAGCAGGTCGAGGTAGTCGCCGGGATCCTCGGCTTGCCTGTTCAGTACTACCCCGTCGAGCAGCGGTCGCCACCGTGCGCAGGAGGCGAGCTCGCGCATGATGACATGTCCCGGCTGATCGAAGTTCCCTGGGGCCTGTACCGCGAGCCAGCCGCCGTCGGCGAGCAAGCCCGCCCAGCGGGCCAGCGCTTCCAACTGGCCGGGCACCCACTGCAGCACGGCATTCGCCACGAGGACATCGGCCGGCGCCGCCGGCTCCCAGTCCCTGACGTCCCCGAGAACGAAGGACAGCCTGCCACCGCCCGGCCCGCCGTCACCCAGCCCGCC
>PMSU01000176.1 GCA_003168255.1 Actinomycetota bacterium | reverse complement strand
GCTCGTCTCCCGCCGAGGACCCGGCCGGCCATACCGGCTCGCGGGCGGCTGCCGGGACCGCCAGCAGCTCCGCCAGCTCCCGGTCCGCCAAGGAGGCCAGCTCCGCCGGGCGGCCGCTGTCCGGGTCCGGCCACCCCCACGCCTCGTCCGGGGGGATGTCCCGCTCGGTGAGCGAGGCGAGAGCGGCGTCCAAGATGTCTTCCTGGCGCTCTGCAGGCACGGGTTCACCTCCGTCCGGATCGGGATCGATACAAAGCTTGTTCAAGTTCTTCGAACACTATATCGTACAGGTACGACAGGCCGCAGCCCAACCGATGCACGACACGCCGGCGATTAGCCGCAAGCAAGCCGGTGACCTGACCGGGTCAGCCAGCGCCGCGGTCAGCTCACCCTGAGACAGCCAGGTCGGCCAGGACGTCGGCGGGCATTCCCCAGCCGGTGAGCGCATCGCGCGATTGTTCTTCACTGGTCACGCGCGCTCGTGTCTCCTAGAGTGCGGTCACGAGCAGATCCAGCAACTCATCCCACTCCCCGGCCGCATGTCATCGAACGCAGGCAGTTCTGGCTGCTGGCAGCCAGAAGACCAAAAAGCCCACGTCCCTGCTCAGCGCCACTGCCCGCACGGCGCAACGCGGGGAATGTGGCCGCGCCGTCGTCGGTCACCTCCACGCGCAGCCAACGAGGCGCGCGGGACGCTGCAACCAGGACTTTCGCTCCGTCGCGGCCGCTGGCGCTGTGCCGAAGTGAGTTCGTGACCAGTTCAGAAGTCAGCAGGGTCGCCGTGTCGGCCTCCGGGTGACCTTCGCCGAGGACCGCCGTCACGAACCTGCGGGCCGTGGCCACGTGCTCGGGCCGCCCCGGAATCGTCAGGATGGCGTGCACCACTGCGCCCGGTCCACCCGACGGGCCCGGCAAGCCCGGCGGGCCGACCCGGCGACGTGCGCGAGCTGCTCGAGGTCTACGGCGTCGCCGGTCCGGACGCGACCGCGCTCGTCCAACTCGCTAGGGAAGCGCGGCGAAAGGGCTGGTGGCACACCTACGGCAAGCTGCTCCCCGACTGGTTCGAGGCGTACATCGGACTGGAGACCGAGGCGGTCAGGTTCCGCAGCTTCCAGCCGCTGGTCATTCACGGATTGCTACAGACCGAGGACTACGCCCGGTCAGTCCTTCGCGCCGCGCCGACGGCGGGCCCGGCGCAGGAGATCGACCGCCTGGTCGCCCTGCGGATGGAACGCCAGGGCGTACTGACCAGGCCGGACCCGCCGGATCTGTGGATCGTGCTGGGCGAGGGCGTGCTGCGCACCCGGGTCGGAGACGACGCCGTGATGCGAGCGCAACTCCGCCACCTGGCGGACATCGCGGAGCGGCCGAACGTCACCCTCCAGGTGGTGCCGTTCACCAACGCGGCGCATGTGCAACCAATCAGCCCGTTCACGATCCTGGAGTTCGCAGAGCGCGACGATCCGGCCATCGCTTACCTGGAACACCTAACCGGCTGCCTGTTCGTCGAAGAGGAGGCGGAGGTTCGTCGTTATAGAGTGGTGTTTGACCATTTGCGCGCCGAGGCGCTCGGCACCGGCCAGTCCATCGACCTGATTGCAGGGCTAACGGGCGAGCGGATCTGAGCATCCGGTCGGCCAGCGGCCTGATCGAGCAAAGGAGATGCGGGATGACCAGGAATTACGCGGAACTGTCCCGCGCCGCGTGGCGCAAGAGCAGCTATAGCGGCGGCAATGGCGGTGAGTGCGTGGAAGCCGCCGCCGTGTGGCGCAAGAGCACCTACAGCAGCAGCAACGGCGGCGAATGCGTCGAGGTGGCGCCCGGCCCTGCCCTTCTCGTCGCGGTCCGCGACTCCAGGGACCCCAGCGGACCAAAGCTCCTGTTGACCCCGGCCCAGTGGCGGACCTTCACCACCAGCATCAAGGCTGCGATCTAGCCACGCTCGCTGACCGCACCCTCAGCCATCGACATCAAGATGGTCCAGGCCGTCGGCGGCCATTCCCCATCCCGAGAACGCGTCGCGCAACAGGTTACGTTCGTCAGCGGTCACCCGTGCTCGTGTCTCCAAGAGCGCAGTTGCGAGCAGATCCAGCAGCTCATCCCACTCCCCGCCCCGTGCCATCGATCGCAGGCCGTCAAGATCGGGTGCTGGGAGGCGGTCGGCAAACGCTCAGGCAACCCGGCAGTCAGCGTCGCCAGCTCAGCCTCGGTCATCAACCGTGCACGCTGCCCAGGTGCATCACAAGAACGGTCTCCTCGGTTATCTCATAGAGGATGCGGTAGTTTTCAAGACGCAGTCGGCGGAAGCCGGTCCGCCCAAGCGCATTGCTGTTGCTTGGTCGAGGGTCACTGGCTAGCGCGCCTATGGCCAAGGCCATCCGCTTGGCACCTGCGGGATCGGCCGTACGCATCCGCCGGTACGCCGTCATGGCTCCGGGCAGCCAGACGACCGAGTAGGTCACGCCTGGGAATGACCTAGATCCTCGGAGTTGAGTGCTGTCATGAACTCGTCGTGTCCCATGCCAGTCTCATTGCGGCCCTTGATCGCTTTACACTGGGCGATGTCGGCAGCATCCTGGGTACGTTGGAGTTCGTCGAGTTCATCGGCTGCAATGAGGACTGCAGCAGGCTGGCCGTGTTCCGTCAGCACAACACGTTCGTGGCCGTGCAGCGCGCGGTCGACAAGCTCGACAAGCGCGCCGCTCGCCTGGGCCATCGGGAACGTGTAGACCATGTAACCGACGATACAGACACCCACCGACAACCGCACGGCGCGGCGCGGCGCGGCGCGCTGACGATCACGCTGGACGTGTGGCAGGCCTGCCGTGCCCAGCGCCGGGATGGCGGCGCCTCACCGGGTCGGCCAGCGCCGCCGTCAGCTCGCCGAGCGCGTCAAGCCGGTGCGCGCTCACCACCGCATCGCAGTACGGCCACGCCGCCGCCATGCCCGCGGCGAGCGGCCGGTACCCCGGGCTCTGCGCCCGCGGATTGACCCAGACGATGCGGAACGCGACCCGGGAAAGCCGTTCCATCTCGCGCCGAACCGCGCCCGGCTCACCGGTGTCCCAGCCATCAGACACGACGACGACAACAGCGCCACGCGCCACCCCCCGGTGGCCGAACCCGTCGTTGAACTCCTTCAGCGAGCTGCCGATGCGCGTGCCACCCAGCCAGTCCGGCGCCATCTGCCCGGCACGCTGCAGCGCCAGCCCAGGCTGCGGCTCAGCCAGCGCCTTGGTCAGCCGGGTCAGCCGGGTAGCGAAGCTGAACACCTCGGCCCGCGCCCCGCCCGCCGCGNNGAGATGTCGCACAGCACGACGAGTTTCCGTGGCCGCGGTGCCGGGCTCTTCTTGATTATTCCGAACGGATGGCCGCCAGTCTGTCGCGCATGCCGCAACGTGGCGCGCAGATCGGCCTGCCCGCGCGGACCGCGGCGCTGACGGCGAGAGCGTCGCACCGGCACCGCCAGCGTGAGCCCGCGCATGACGCTGGCCAACTGGAGGAGTTCGGCGGGGG